>JAPJQL010000016.1:0-59617 GCA_030825115.1 Lachnospiraceae bacterium | reverse complement strand
CGCCGTATAGTATACGTTGATCACATTCTCTTCATCGGCTGCCCCCACCGTCAGTTCTTCCGGGTCCACTGATTCATAACTATAACCCGTTATCTGCCTCTGCTCTGACTCGCCTGTGATCACCTGGCCAAATTTGCTGCCTTTTTTATCCGGCTGCCTCAGGACCTTATTCGTCCCCTTCTCAAGATGGTTCACCGTATACTTCTGATTATCTCTAGTATAATACAAACGTATTACTAAGCTTCCATCCCCAAGAATCGTTACATCCGTCGGAGTTGTCAATGTCGCATCGTACGAAAATCCGGTGATGCTTTTAGGAGTATACTCCGCCTTCTCTCCTGTAGTTCCGTTCAGTTCTTCTTCTTCTGTTTCCAATTCTTCAAATATCCCATCCAATGTCTGGATATGGTGCTTCACTATATACTTGGTATTATCATTAGCTCCCCATTGTGCTTCATACAGAGCATCACCTGTCACAGTCCCCGCAACTTTCGGATCCCAGCCGATAAACGTGTAGCCCGGCTCTCCTAACGGCATTCCATTAGCGTCTGTTGTTCCTGAAAAAACAGGTGTTATATCATTATAACTTTGGTTCAGATGAATATTGTCTGTAAATTTACCATGCTCACCTTTTACATAAGTAACGGTGAACTGTTGCTTAAAATAAAGCTTTAATGTCAGACTTCCATCGCCGAGGACAACGCCAGACACTACATTAGCTGCATTTTCATCATATACATAGCCTGATTTAATTTTATCAGCCGCTGTAACAGACACTGTAGCATCCGTACGCCCCCATCGCGTCTCACTACTAGAAGCCTCGATTGGATACTGCCCATCTTTCTCAAAATAGAACTCCACACTATAAGCTGTCCTTGAATTGGCTTCCCATTGCGCATACAGCGTTGTATTTTCATTAATTACAAATTCTGCATTTCTGGCATATGCGCTACCCGTGCCATCTGCCTTCGTATTCCAACCAGTAAATGTATATCCACTTCTTGTTGGCGTTAAGTCTGAGACCTTCGCTTTATCCCCTTTGTTATACTGCATTCCATCCGGCATATTAGCCCATGTGCCTTCCGGTGCGTTGGCATTGTAGCTCAGATTGACCATAGACCGTTTCAAAAGCACACCATCAACATGCCATGTACTTTCGGCTTTAATAACGTACCAGAGAACATACTGTGTACCAGGATTATATGAGGAATAAACCTGTTTTATCTGTGCATCTGTCGGTGTCTTATTCAATCGATCC
Organism: Lachnospiraceae bacterium; assembly: GCA_030825115.1. Classification (GTDB taxonomy): domain Bacteria; phylum Bacillota; class Clostridia; order Lachnospirales; family Lachnospiraceae; genus Brotaphodocola. The sequence goes on along the minus strand of JAPJQL010000016.1, from coordinate 58,359 downwards.
TCTACACCTGGGTAAGTGGAGTTTGTATAAAATGTTGCGACTTTAATTGCACCTGCAATGTCAATCGCCGATGTATACTCACTTGCCGCATGTCCTTGTGGCTCAGTTGGAATTGTCCCATCCAAGCGAATAAAGAATTGTGCATTTACATTCTGCTTTGACCAGGTTGCATATAGCGTAACATCTTCTGCAGGTACGTCATATTTCGCCCCTGCCGCATAAACAGTACCATTATTACCAGGCTTATACTGTCCATCCCCATTTGCATTACTGTTTCGACTCCATCCGACAAACACATAACCTGACCTGTTTCCACTATAATCAGGAAGGACGATTTCACTTCCGTTTGTTGCTGTGATCGCAGCCGGTGCCGCCCCTCTCCCTTCGTTTTTGTCAAATGTTATCGTGTATTGCCGCGTAACCGTAATCTTAACTATTGCCGTCTTATCACCAGCCTTTGCGGTTATTGAAGCAGTCCCTGCTGATTTTGCCGTAACTAACCCATTCTCGCTTACAGTTGCCACGCCAGTATTATTGCTGCTCCAGTTTACCTTTACGGAAGAAGGGACAACTTCCGCCGTAAGTTGCTGGGTCTGACCTCTATTCAGCGTTACTGATGTTGGTACGACATTCAAGCTGGTGACCGAAACAGCATTTACTGTGATATAAAAGTACTGCCAAGAACCCCAGGAATATTGATTGTACTTTCTATACCTGACGGTAACGGTGCCTGCTTTTTTTGCCGTCACATCCACCGTGTCATGTGTCTTGTTAGATAATTCAACAACACCTGACGGATTACTATTGGTTATCCCCCATTCATAATAATAACCACTGTTATCCGGCTTCAATTCTATGGTATCGCCAACAGACATCGTATACTGCCCTGTTGATGTAGTAGTCACATTCTGGGTTCCTACCAATACATATACAGAAAAATGTGTTGCATTAAAATCGACCTTGGCATCACCGCTGTCACCTGCGACATCAATTGCCTCTCGGCCTTCATCATCGAGAATCAAATTTTCAACAGTTACTTCTTCAGCATTATCTGCCTGCAGAGGTTCCTCTATCACAGTATCCGCATGCAACACCTCAACCGTCTCAGCCTTTTTAAGGTTATCTTCAATCTTATTCCCAGTAAAGCTGATCTTTACAAAATTGTCCTCGCCGGCCCAATCATTCTCCAGCTTCTCACCGTTATAAAGCAGATTGATATCATACGCCAGCACAGATGTTACTTCTTTTTCCCCATCAGATTCCGCTTCCACTTTTTCTTTGATAACGTCCTCTAATTCAGCCGTAACTTCCTTGACATCCAGAACCGTGCCATCCGGGATCAGGCCCGGCAATGCCTCGGCCGTAACTGTCACACCGCCTACTGTTACCTTATCATAAAATGCGGAATGCATCCCTGTCTCAGCCAGCGTAACCTCAATCTCCAGGTCTTCTGTCACGCCATCCACCACATAATAGGCAGCAGCCGAGGTATCCGACGCGCTGGCGTCTTCCACCGCCTCCAGGCTCACGCCGTTCGCCGTAACTTCCTCGATCTCATAGCCGATCTGTGATCTGACCCCGAAGCTCAGGCTCCCGCCCTCTGCAACAGAATTCTTCCTATTTATAATGTCCGCGCCGCCTAAAGGATCGATCGTATAGCTTACCGAATAATGACCTTCCACAGCCGCGTCCACATGCAGCGCATTCAGCGTCGTTTTAAATGCTCTGGCGTATGCATCCCCACCCAGCTCGATCTGGTTGTATGTAGTGCCTTTAATGCTTCCTCCGCGGCTCTCTTCTTCATACCGCTCTTCCTCCGGAGTCACGTCATCGATAAGTTCGATCCCGTCATAATACTCTTTATCTTCCGGAATGAAATAGTCATCATCATCTGCCGCTGCTGTCGTCTCTTTCTCTGCCTTTGTCGGTGCGGTCACGGCTGCATCGGTTTTGTCGCCGTTTACGTCCGCTGCATCGGTCGGTTCCGTTGGACCTGCAGCGTTTTCTATTTCCGTTTCTGTTTCTATTTCTGCTTCTGTCTCTGCTTCTGTTTCTGTCTCTGTCTCTTCCTCTGTTTCAGCTTCCGGCTCCTCTTCCACGACTGCTTCGTTCGCTTCCGCGTCCGCTGCATCCTCGCCTTCCGGCGCCATCACCACTGCTGCTACGTTGCGGGAGATTCCAAGGACCAGTTCTTCCTCTTCCACAGCGGCTTCCGTCTCCGGCTCGCTCTCTGCTTCCGTTGCCGCTTCTGTCTCTTCCCCGGTCTCTTCAACTTCTGCTTCAGCAGATGTCTCCTGCTCTGCCCCGGCCGTCATCTCATCCGGCGCTTCGGCGCTCTCGTCAGCCTCGCTGCTCTCTGCCTGGGTGGTCTCCTCCGGCAACGTCTCATCTGGTTCTGGTGTCTCAGATTCTGCCGCCCCGTCTTCCGGCGCTGCTGTCTCACCATCCGGTCTGGCTGTCTCTTCCGGTGCTGTCGTCTCTGCCTCTTCCGGCGCCTCAGTCTCTTCTGGCGTCTCCGGTCTCTCAGGAACCGGTGCCGCGTCGCTCGGGGTCTGGACCGCTGCCTTATGCCCGTCTACCGTCACTCTGGCAGTGATATACCCATCCACATCTGCATAGAACTGAACTCTCTGGTCAGAACTGTTGATGAACAGGAATACGATCTCTTCCTCCCCGGTAATCTGATACTCCTCTTCCGCGTTCGTATTAATACGAATAAAAGCCCGCAGTTCAGTCCCTGCCGAAACCGCGTCCTCATCCATATCCGGGAATATCTCATACACATCTCCGCCGCCGAGCAGCCGCTCATATTTCGACATCAATGTCGCGTCTTTTGTACTCAGCTCCAACGAAGCCGGATCAAAGGACTCTCCTCCTTCAACCGCTTCCTGTGCCGCTTCCCGAATGTCCTCACCACTCAGCCTGAACGTCGCTGTGATGGCCGGGATCGTGTTTGCTGCAAGAGCGATGCTGACATTGCTTCCCACATTCGTGAAAAACATCAGAAATGACAGCATGAACGCCAGAACACGTTTGTATTCATGTCTGATCTTTCGCTCCAGGCTTGTTCTCATCTCTTTCATACCCTTCTCTCCTTTTCTCTTACCCTCAGCTGGTAAGTCTTATTATATTTAAAATGATATTTCTTCTCTGTCGGTATCCTCTTTAGCCCTTTTCTGGTCCAACGCCCCGTCGATCAGCTTCAGCAGCTCCAGTGCGCTTCGGAATCTGCATTGCTTATTCTGCTCTGCCCAGAGTACCTCTCCCTGCCAGGTGGCATTCTCCTGATACCGTATGTCTACGATAAAACGAGCGCCTTCTTTGCTGCAGGCGGACTGGCTTTTTTTCGTCATCTTGGCACCTCTCTTCCTGTCTTTTTCCAGTCTTTCCTACATTATACAATTCCACACGTTATGCGAACCGTTATTTTACGTTTTATTTGTAAAGTTTTTTCAAAAAAAATAACCGTTTTACCGGACTGCGGAATCCAGAATCTTCAGAAAATCCAATTCGCTCTCAAAAAATTCTTTCTCATCCTGCTCAACCCAAAGGGCCTCTCCCTGCCAGGTGGCCAGCTGCCTCCACTTCACATGGACTAAAAATGTAGCCAGCTCCCCTCTCCTTTCCGCCAGCTTCTCCACCGGCACAACCAGCTCCATCGCATCCTTGATGGCCTCACCGCTTTTACAGCCTTCAAACCGACGGATCTCCAGAGCTGCCTGTGGATAGCCGATCCGGTCAAACAGTTCTTCCATCTTGAGGATAAGCTCGGCAAATTGATGAAATACCACCGGCTTTTCCATATACCGGTGGTACAGTCTCCCTGTCTCTTCTTTTGCATCAATACACACTGCGACCAGATTCGGCGCAGAAATATTCACATTTAATTTCTCCATATCTATCTCCAGTCCAGGCTGCTTTTATCAAATCGTTTTTTAATAAGGTCAGGCTTCACATCCACGATGGAACTGATGGTATAACAGACGTCCACCTTTTTATGGTTGTTCAAGTTCTGAAAATTCTTCCGGACTCTGGCGGCAACCCGTTCACATCCTCTCTGGTTGCTCCCCACCAGCAGAATCAAAAACTGGTTTTTCCCATATCTGGTATATAAGTCCGATTTCCGAATCGACATCTTGATCGCATCAAACATGGCCCCGCGCACATTTTCAAGTACCTCTGCCTTCTCAATCGGCATCCGTTCCTTATCGGTAAGCGTGTACAGCATCAGATATGCAGACATGCCGGTGCGTTCAAGTACTTTCATCATATACCGGTATACCGCCGTAAATACATTCAGGTCGCAGTAAGTAGCCCCGCCCGGCTCTTCTTCATCCACAAAGCGCTCCTGGATCTCCTGAATGCTCTGAATGTCATAATTGATATGCTCCCGGACAGACTGAAGACGCAGCTTTAACTCCGCCGATGGAAGAAGACCAAATTCTTCCTGATAAAAAACTACAACCTCGTCATAATATCTCAGCGCTTCTTTATAGTCCTTCCTGTCGATCAGACAGTCCAGCTTTGCCAGCTGCCACTCTTCATAAGGATACATTCCCACTACTTTATCACAGCAACGCAGCAGTTTTTCACTGTTCCCCTGCTGTCTCAGCAGTTCTGTCAGCTCTCTCATGCATTCAAAATACAGTTCCTGGAATCTGCGTCCCGATACCGCGACCCACTCGTCGGAAATCATCGTCGGAAGAAACTCTCCGCGGTACAGAAAATCCGCTTTTTCCAAAAGTTTTTGCCGGATCATCTTATCTTCCTCCCGCAGTCCCTGCTCCACTGCGTTAGAAAACTCTTCCACGTCCAGACAGATCTCGATGTCGCCGGAATCCCAGCGGTATACGCCGGCCCGGTTCGTGATATATTCGCCGTCCGGGAGACCTGCCGCCACCAGATTTTTCCTCAGTCGAAAAACCATGCCACGGAAGGAATTTGCCGCCTGCTCCGAGTCACAGTCGCCGTACAAAGCCTCGATCAGTTTTTCCCGCCGGATCCCGCTGTTCCGTGTATACAGCAGCATTAAAAACAGATGCACCATCTTGCTGGTGATATTCTTTGCCAGAATCAGCGGCCTGCCTTCAAAGGTGATCGACAGACCCCCCAGCATATCTATCTTTAGAGTCCTCTTATCCTTTTTCATGTAACTTTCCTTCTTCCATTTTGAAACCATTTTCTTTGATTTTACCACAAAACCGCGGGATTTTCTATATATCTCCCATCATTTCCCTCAACTTTTTTTAATTTCTCTTACCTGCCAAATGGTATCCGACAAAAAAACAGACCGCATCGGCTAAGCTGCCGGTACGGTCTGTTTTTCTGTCTCTGTATTTTTTTCTGGATAGCCATCTGATATCTCTGATGTGGCTTTTGTCTCTTCATTCTCCGATGGGGATTCTGTCTCTTCTGCCGACGGTTTTGTCTCCTGGGCAGTCGTCTCCTCCGGTTTGGACGTCTCCGGCACAGCCGCAGTCTCATCCTCGTCATCTTCGTCATCCGGCTTCGGCACTTCACCGGCTATCTCAGGCTTGTCAAAGTAGCCTTTGACGGTTGTCGCCCTGCCGCCTTCCACCGGAATCAACCCGCCAAGTACGAAGGAGTAGGTTCTCCCGCCTTCCAGCCCGTTTACCTCGATCACACATTCACTGCCGGAAGTCTCATCCACCATGGCTGCGTAGGAATTGCCCTCCTCATCCCTCACGGATACGGTCGGATTCTTCCATTTGACCCTGGTCACAAAATATACATATACCTTTCCGTCTTCATAATCCACATAGTCAATCTCCACCCGGTCCGGCTCCACTTCCTCTTCTGTCGGCGCCTCTGTCGTCGGCGCGGCCGTGGTCGTCTCCGGCGCAGCGGTCGTCGTCTCCTCCGCGGTTTCTTCCGTGGAGGTCTCCGTCTCTGTCTCCGTGGTCTCCTGCGTTGTCTCCGTCTCTGTCTCTTCCGACGGAACGGTCACGTTCTCCGAAGCCTTATCTGCAAATTCACCCAGCGCATATGAGCTGTCGGTGATCCTTTTTGCGATTTCTTCCATGGACAGGGAAGAAAGATCGTCCATATCATCCATCGTCAGGTCTTTATTCTGATCGATCAGTTCTTTCAGAAAATAGGCTTTTCCATAGGAGATCCCGTACTCATCGGCAAGCGCCTTCATCTCGTCCCGTTCGATCACCTGCTGGTCATAGACTACTGCCCGGACCTGATTCTCCTGCAGGGTCTTTTCGATATCTCCTACCACGCTGGTGCGAAGCTGAGAGGCTTTGCTGATGCTGTCGTTGGATACGGTCACGAGGATCGCGTTGTCTAAATCATCCAGATATCCGTGCGTCACCATAGAACCGATCACGGCGTTGACCGCCACATTCAGGTCAACCCCTTTCAGATCCATACCTTCCATCACTTCCCTGGCATCCTCATTCAGCGCCTGGGCATTCAGGACCTTATCCTTGCGGTTGATGGAAAGCTCTACGCTTGGATTTACATCAATCCCAATCACCGACTCGATCTTCCTGTTCTGGTACTGGTAGTGGAATGCGCCTCCGCCCATGACCATCACACAAAGACAGGCTGCCGTGGCAAGCACGATCCCCCGCATCCTGCGGTTCAATGCCACGATATTCGAAGGCGGCCCGGACTCCTGTCCCGGCGCTGCATCCTGAGGCGTTGAAAGATCGATCCTGTCTAAGACATTCGGAGTAAGCGCGTCTACAGCTGACTTCAAATGCAGTTCCATCTGCGTATTGTTCCTTTTTTTCCTGTCGCTTTCCTGCATCGCTCACTCACTCCTCTCTTAGATATTGTTGTAACTTTTTCATGGCACGATTGTATTTTGACAGCACGGTAGCAAGCGGCATCTGAAGACTGGAAGCAATCTCCCTGTGTTTCAGCCCCGCAGACGCGTGCAGCAGCACAATCTGCCGTTCTTCTTCTTTTAAGATATCAAGGGCGGCGCGAAGTACGATGGCATCCGCCATATTTTCAATCTGAGGGCAGACTTCTCCCGTCTCTTCTCCCGATCGCTCGTCCAGCCCCAAATCTGCCTGCCGCTTCTGGTCACGGAACTTCATGTAGCACAGATTACGGGCAATCGTGAACATCCACGCAAGCGGCTTGCCCTGTGACTGGTAAGACGAGGCAGAGGTCCAGACCTTCAGATAGGTTTCCTGCATCACTTCTTCCGCATCCTGAGGATTCTTAAGGATAGACAATATGAAACTGTATAAGACTCGATCTGTATTCTGATAGAGCTGGCGAAAAGCGTCCTGATCCCCGACGCCCACTCGTTTTAAAAGTTCCTCGTCGTTCAATCGAATTCCCTTTCTGATAGTTTAATGCAACAAAAGCACTTCTTATTGCACCATCTGGTAATATTTTTTAATTCTGTCAGTTTTCCACACGGTAACTGCATTCTGTCGTGATCACGCAGTAACATTTGCTGTCTCTCTCATGTATTTTCTGATTGACCTGCTGTTTTAATGCATCCTGCATCTGTTTTGTATAATCCCGCGGCACGACCAGATCAAAGATCAGGTTGATCCGTTTTGTCCCGTCCACAACCCGGAAATCGTGCAGCTTCAGCCTGGAGTCCAGACCAGAGACGACCTCCTTGGCCAGTTCCCTCAGTTCCTGCACCCGTACATCCTTCGTCTCGATCGGATCCATATGGATCACGAGAAAAATCCCCAGCTGCCTTCCTGCCTCCCGCTCGATCCGGTCGATGATCTCGTGGGACACTTCCACATCTACATCCCGCGGCACTTCTGCATGGATAGATGCCATGCTCCTGTTTGGACCGTAGTTATGTACGATCAGGTCATGGCTTCCTACAATTCCCTCATAGCTTTCCACAAAATTCGTGATTTCCTCATAAACATGCGGGTCGATGGCCTCTCCGATCAGCGGCGCAAGCGTATCTTTTGCGATGTTTAAGCCCGCTATCATAACGAGCACCGACACGATCAGACCGACGATCCCGTCGATATTTACATGCCAGATCCCAAAAACGACAATAGACAGGATTGTTGCAGAGGTCGCCGCCACGTCTCCGAGCGAGTCGGCAGAGGTTGCCAGCAGCACCGTCGAATTGATCCGTTTTCCAAGCGTCCTGTTAAATACAGCCATCCATAGTTTTACCCCGATCGAGAGCAGCAGGATAAAGACAGAAACCAGGCTGAATGCCAGTTCTTCCGGATGGAGGATCTTTCCAACCGAAGTCTTGAACAGAGAAAAACCCACCTGTATCACGATAAACGCCACAATAAACGCCGCAATATATTCAATCCTGCCGTGTCCGAACGGATGGTCTGCATCGGCCGGCTTCTCTGCCATCTTCACGCCCACGAATCCAATGATCGAGGACGCCGCATCCGAAAGGTTGTTAAATGCATCTGCCATGACGGAGATGCTGTTTATGAAAACCCCGGTCAGAAGCTTTGCCGCAAACAGCACCAGGTTGCAGCAGATCCCCACAATGCCGGCCAGCAGGCCGTAATGGGTCCGTACCTGAAGATTCTCCGTCTGTTCGTAATTTTTTATGAATTTTCTCACAAGCAGTTCTGTCATGCCTTGTTTCCTCTCCTCATGTCATATCTCTTATTCCGTCTTACTCGTACAGTACTCCCGCCAGGCAAAGCCCTTCTGCCGGGGCCATGGCTCCCGCCGCCTGCCGGTCCAGCGCTGCCAGGATCTCCTTCATGGACTGCGGGCTGCGTTTTCCCAACCCAACTTCGATCAGAGTCCCTGTCATGATCCGCACCATATTCTGCAAAAATCCATTGCCCACAAAGGTCAGGACCACACGGCTGCCGTCCTGTCTGATATGGATGGTCTCCACGGTCCTGACAGAAGATTTTTTCATCTTCCGGTTGCCGCAAAAGCTCTTGTAATCATGGGTTCCGCAAAGCATGGACGCCGCCTGCTTCATGGCATCCAGATCCAGCGGGCGTCCCAGCCCATATTGAATGCGCCGCGTAAACACATCCCGCTTAGCCCCCGTCTCAATCTGGTACGTATAGATTTTCTTTACCGCGCTCAGCCTGCTGTGAAACCGTTCGGGGGCGCGTTCTGCCTTTATAACGGCGATATCTTCCGGAAGATACCGGTTCAGATATTCTTTGACCTGCTCCGGCGTAAAATCCCCGTCCAGATGGAAATTGGCCACCTGCCCCGTCGCATGGACTCCCGCGTCTGTCCTGCCGGAGCCGTGGATCTCCACCTCATGCCCCGCCATCCTGGAAAGGACGTTCTCCAGCTTCCCCTGGATCGTATCGTCCGTGTTTCCCTGTTTCTGCCACCCGTCGTACCGGGTTCCTTCATATTGTAATGTTATTTTATAGTTCTGTCTCAAATTTTATCCTCTTTCTCTACTTTAAAATTCCGCTCCGGTCGATTGCCGCGATTGCCTTTTTCAGTTCCGGCTCATCCTGCACCAGCGCCATACGCACATAGCCTTCTCCGGACGGACCAAAGGCGCTGCCCGGCGTCACAAGGACTCCGCACTGCTCCATCAGCTCCGTGACAAACTCCTCCGAACTCTCAAACCGCTCAGGAACCGGCGCCCATACAAACATCGTGGCAGGCGGTTTATCCATCTCCCAGCCAATCTCTTTCAGACCGTCGCACAGGATATCCCTCCGCTGCTCATATGCCCTGCGGGTATCTGCAACACACGCCTGGTCTCCTGTGATCGCCGTAACCGCCGCCTGCTGCAGCGGCAAAAACATGCCATAATCCATGTTGGATTTTAAAAGCTTCAGATGTTTTACCACTTCCGGGTTGCCGACGCAGAACCCAATCCGCGCCCCTGCCAGCCCGTATGTCTTGGACAGGGAATTGAATTCCACTCCCACATCCTTCGCCCCCGGAAAACTCAGGAAGCTTTTACAGGTTTTGCCGTCAAACACCAGTTCGCTGTATGCATTGTCATGAAGAACGATGATATCGTATTTTTTTGCAAACGCTACCAAATCCTGATAAAAGGAATCCGGCGCCATCGCAGTCGTCGGATTGTTCGGGTAGGATACGATCATGAATTTTGCCCGTCCGGCCACTTCCTCCGGGATATCGGAAAGCTGGATCACATAATCGTGCTCCTTCTTCTGCGGCATATAAAAAAGCTCTGCCCCCGCCAGCAGCGGACCGTCTGCAAATACCGGATAGCAGGGGTCCGGCACCAGGACAGTATCGCCGTCGTCCACGATGGACATGGCAATATGGGCAAGTCCCTCCTGGGAGCCCAGCAGAGAACATATCTCCGTCCCTGCATCCAGTGTCACGCCGTAGCGTCTCTGATACCACTCAGCCACCGCGTTCAGCAGGCTCTGTTTATCATTTATGGCATAAATATAGTTATTCTTATCCGCTGCCGCTTCACAAAGCGCATCCAGGATATGTCCGGCCGGAGGGATGTTCGGCGCGCCGATGCTCAGGTCCACGACCTCGTCACCCGCCTCCAGCTTCTGTTTTTTCATCTCAGCCAGTTTGGAAAAGATCCCCTCTCCAAAACGGTCCATTCTCTTTGCAAATTTCATGGCTGTCCACTCCTCTCCTGCAAAATAATCTAAATCATTATAGTACAAAGTAAGAGAGATTACAAGGAGAATGGCGTTTCCTGCATGAAAAATGCAATGCCAGTTTATACAAAACAGGGAGAACCCGTCATAAGGCTCTCCCCATCATTCATTTCCATATCTTATCTACGCAAATAATTTCATCAGATATCCCCAGATTCCCTGGAAGAACAGGCCAAAGATCATGACCGGAAGGATATACGTCACATACACCCGGCACCATTTCGGCACTTTAAGACCGGTTCCGAGGTTTGCCTCTGTCCGGTAATTTTCAAATCCCCATCCGCATCGCCAGGTACAAAATACCAGATAGACAAGAGAACCAAGCGGCAGCAGCAGGTTGCTGACAATGAAATCCTCCAGATCCAGAATCTGTGTTCCGGCTCCCAGCGGCTGGATGTGGCTAAGAACATTATACCCCAGCGCACACGGCAGGGACAAGAGGATGATCAGAACCACGTTCAGCCATGCTGCCTTCTTTCTCTCGATCTGCCACAGCTCCATGCCACAGGCAATGATATTCTCAAACACCGCGATCACCGTTGAAAATGCCGCAAACGACATAAACAGGAAGAACAAAGTCCCCCACAGCCTTCCGCCGATCATATGGAGGAACACATTCGGCAGCGTGATGAAAATCAGGCTCGGTCCGCTGTCCGGGCTCACGCCAAAGGCAAAACATGCCGGGAAAATGATCAATCCGGCTACGATCGCCACGAATGTATCCAGGACCGCCACATTCACGGCCTCGCCGAGCAGGGTATGGTCTTTTTCCAGATAGCTTCCAAAGATCGCCATCGCGCCGATACCAAGGCTCAGCGTAAAGAACGCCTGGTTCATAGCGGCCACGATCACATTGCCGATGCCTGCCTCTGCCATCTTCCCAAAATCAGGAAGCAGATAAAACTTCAGCCCGTCCATGCCGCCTTCCAGCGTCACGCCGCGCACAGCCAGGATGATCATCAAAGAGAGCAGGCCGATCATCATCGTCTTCGTGATCCGCTCCACGCCTTTTTGAAGCCCCATGGAACATACAAAGATCCCAATCACTACCACAAGCGCCATCCAGAATACATTGACCCCCGGGCTTGCCAGCATCTCGCCAAACGCCGCCTGTACGCCCTCTGTCGTCTCACCTTCAAACTTTCCGGTGAAAAAGCTGTAAAAATAGTAAAGCATCCAGCCTGCCACCGTCGTGTAGAACATCATCAGCACATAGTTTCCAATCAACGCCACATAGCCGTGCAGATGCCATTTCTGTCCCGGTTTTTCCAGTTCCTGATAAGCCTTGACCGGGCTCTTTCTGCTGGCGCGTCCGACTGCAAACTCCATCGACAGCACCGGCACGCCCATGATCACCAGGAACAGCAGATAAAACAGCACAAATGCGCCGCCGCCGTTGGCCCCGACCACATAGGGGAACCGCCATACATTTCCAATTCCAATCGCACATCCTGCTGAAAGCAGTAAAAATCCAAGTCTTGACTTAAATGTCTCTCGTTGCTTCATCTCTTCTTCCCCACTTATATTCAGTATCGCCATTGATCAGGCGTAAACGTCTCTATTCTACCAAACATTTGAAACAATTTCAATAAAAACTAATTTTTCCGCACCTTCCGGATCTTCCCTTTGATCGTCTTCCCCTGCAGCGCTTCCAGCACCACCGGGCCTTTCCCATTCAAAATCTCCACATACGTCAGGCTGTCCCGCACATCGATGATCCCGATATCCTCCGATGTCACCCCGTCAACACTGCAAACCGCACCGACGATATCTCCCGCCCGCATCTTCGATTTTTTTCCTCCGCCGACGGACAACCGCATGATCGTCTTTCGAAATCCTTCTCCTTTTGCCGCCTTCCGCACTGGACGTTCCTTCTGCCGGGCCCAAAATTCTGCTGCGGCCGCCTCATCCCGCTGCGGCATCTCAAAAAACGGCAGTTCGCGGCCAAGGTACTGTTCCACCATTCCCACCATCTTCTCATCCGACTCGCTGATCAGGCTGACTGCCGTCCCATTCTGTCCATTGCGCCCGGTCCGTCCGATCCGGTGGACATAGGTCTCACGCCCGGTCGGAAAATCATAGTTGAATACATGGGTCAGATTCTGCACATCCACGCCCCTTGCAGCCACATCCGTGGCGATCAGATAGCGGAACCTGTTCTCCTTAAACCCGTCGATCGTCCTGAGCCTTGTCTGCTGGTCTATCTCCCCGTGGAGCATCCCGCAGCGGATCCCGTCTTTTTTCATCTTCCTCCCCAGCACATCCACCATCTCTCTCGTGCCGCAGAAGATCATGCACGTCTCCGGGTTATTCTGCATCAGCAGCGTGAAAAACGCCTCATATTTTTCTTCCGTGGCAACCCGGTACAGCTTCTGCTCTACCGCATCCACAGTCTCGCTGTCTTCTTCCACCGTGATCGTAAGCGGCTGCTCTATATATTCCGCCACCAACTGCTTTACTCTGTCGCTGAGCGTGGCGGAAAACAGCATGATGGACAACCCTTTGGGAAGCAGCCGGATGATCTCCGTCACCTCCTCTGCAAAGCCCATGTCAAGCATCAGGTCCGCCTCATCAATCACAAGGGATCGGATCCGGTCCAGCTTCAGGCTGCCCCTGCGGATATGGTCCGCCACCCGCCCGGGCGTTCCCACCACAATGTGGGATTTCTGCTTTAAAGTCTGGATCTGTTTGTCGATCGGGAAACCGCCGAACACATCGGGCACTTTCAGACGTTTCTTTCTCCCTATATGGAAAATCTCCTGCTTAACCTGCGCCGTCAGCTCCCTTGTCGGCTCCAGCACAAGCGCCTCCGGCAGATTCTCCTCCCAATGGGCCATCTCACAGAGCGGGATTGCAAATGCCGCCGTCTTCCCGCTACCTGTCCCGGACTTTGCCGCAAGGCTCCGCCCCGCAAGCGCTGCCGGGATCACCTGCTTCTGGATCTCCGTCGGCTCTTCATATCCCAGCACCTGAAGCGCTTCTATGATTTCCGCTGACAGACCATACTTGACAAATTGATTGTTTTCCTGGTTCATACCTGTCCTTTTCCTTTCCGTCCTTCTTCTGTCCTCAAAGAAAGCAGAGAACAAATCCAGGACAGGATTTATCCTCTGCTTTTTGCCGCAGGATCATTTCATCCGGCTGATAATCTCATTTGCCTTTTCATAAACCGCCTTCGGCTCCACACCGATATTGAACTTGCCGTTCTCGTAAAGCACCCGTCCGTTTACCATGGTCAGCTTCACATTCTGCTTGCTGCCGCTGTAGACCAGGTTTTTCACAATATGGTTGAGAGGCTGCATATTCGGCTGCTGTAAATCGATCATGATCAGATCGGCAAGCTTCCCAACCGCCAGGCAATTGCACTCCCAAAGCCCCATCGCCCGCGCACCGCCGCGCACCGCCATCAAGAGCACCTTGTCCGCCGCTACCGCCGCAGCATCATTCTCACGGATCTTTCCAAGCCCGGTAGTCAGAAACATCTCCCGGAACATATCAAGACAATTATTGCTCGCCGGACCGTCCGTACCGATCGCCAGGTCGATCCCCTTCTCCATCATGTCGGTGATCCGGGCAATCCCGCTTGCCAGCTTCACATTAGAACCGGGGTTTGTTACCACCGTCATCCCCCTGTCCCGGAAAATATCCAAATCCTCATCCGCCATATGGACGCAGTGATAACCGCCTCCGCCATAGTTAAACATTCCCAGGGAATCCAGGTAGGCCGTCGGAGTCATCCCGTGCCGCTCGATACAGCCCTCTACCTCCGCTTTTGTCTCCGAATTGTGGGTAAACACCGGCGCCTGGTATTTTTCAGCCAGAGCCGCCACGTCTTTTAACCGTTCCTCGGAAGTCGTATACTCCGCATGGAATCCAAGGCAGTAACTGATCAGCTCATGATACTGGTTAAACTTCAGATAATCCGCCTCCAGTTCCTCCGCCGAAGAGACAAAATCATTCAGCCCGCTGACAAGGACGGTACGAAAGCCGCAGTCCACAGAAGCCTTTGCGATCATCTCCGGGTGAAAATACATATCAAAATTCGCCGTGATCCCACTGGTCAGGTACTCCATGACCGCCAGCTTCGACAGCCAGTAGATATCATCCGCCGTCAGTTTCGCCTCCATCGGGAACACCTGGTCATTCAGCCAGTCAAGCAGCGGCAGGTCATCTGCATAAGACCGCAGAAACGTCATCGCGGAATGGGTGTGTGCATTCTTAAACCCCGGCATGATCAGATTGCCCTTTGCGTCAATCTCCCTGTCCCAGACAGGAGGATTTCCCTTCCCGGGACCGATGTAGGTGATCCTGTTTCCTTCCACCCAGACCTCGCCCTGAATGATGTCCATCGTCCCATCCATCGTAAGGATTCTTGCATGATAAAACCGAATATTCATCCTGTCTCTACCTCTTTCCTTTATCATAGATTTCCCCAAGGGCCCGCGGCGCGCGGTTATACTTGGAGAAGAAGATCAAAAGCAGCAATGTCACCACATAGGGCAGCGTCATGACCAGATCTGAATAACTGCTGGGCATCTGCATCTTCTGCACCAGATAATATCCACCGGACCTTGCAAACCCGAACAGCAGGCAGGAGCCAAGTGTCGGCAGGATCGTCCAGTTGCCGAAAATCAACGCTGCAATCGCCAGATAACCATATCCCACATAGATACTTGAGGAAAAATTCGCGGAGATCGAATAGGCAAAGCTGATACCGGCAAGACCGGACAGGCCGCCGGATACCATGACCGCGATCAGCCGCACCCTGCCCACATCCACGCCGGCCGCATCCACCGCGTGGGGATTGTCCCCACAGGCGCGCAGGTTCATGCCATATCTGGTCTTATACATCACATACCATGCCACAACCGCCACAACCACGATGATCAGCTCAAACGGATAGATATCTTTAAACACCGCCCCGATTACCGGAATCTGTGACAGTCCCGGAACCGTGATCCGCGACGACACGCCCAGCACGAACTTATCCGAAGCAGCCCCAAAGATGCTGCGGTTTAAATATTTCGTCAAAAACGCCGTCAGCGCCATCGCCAGGATGTTGATCACCACGCCGCTGATGACCTGGTTCGCCTTAAACCGGATGCAGAGCAGCGCATGGAGCAGGGAATAAAGTGTCCCGCCGATCACTGCAAACAGCATAGCCAGATAATAAGGAACCTGGGATCCGGTGGCAAAGTTACCGGCCACCAGCACCGCCATCAGCGCTCCGGTAAACGCCCCCACGCCCTGAAGACCTTCCAGGGCCAGGTTCGTGATACCGCTCTTCTCACTGTAGATACCGCCGATCGCCATGATAAACAGCGGCAGGGAAAATGACAAACCATCAATAATAATCCGTTCCATCAGCCTTCCCTCCCTTCATCCTCTTCTTTGAGCTCATCCTGAAAACTCTTTACCTTATAGCGGATAAACGCGCCGCAGGCAGAGAACAGCAGGATCACGCCTGTGATCACGGACGCGATCTCCGACTCCAGCCCTGAAGCAGAATTCATATACGTGCTTCCTTTGCTGATCACCGTGATCAAAAAGGAAGAAAAGATGATTCCGACCGGGTTGCTGTTTGCAAGCAGAGACACTGCGATCGCATCAAAGCCCGTACTTGGCAGGACCCTCGGCTGGATCGAGCCAAAATACCCGAGATAATACGTCACGCCTGCAAGACCTGCGAGAGCGCCCGACAGGACCATCGCCAGCACCATATTTTTTCCCACGTTGATGCCCGCATACCGCGCCGCATTCCGGCTGGTCCCCACGCACTTAAGCTCATACCCGAAGGTCGTCCGGTCCAAAAGGAACTTAACCAGAAATGCCGTCAGCACCGCCAGCACGATTCCCAGAGGGATATCCATCTTCAGATTCCCGACCGGCGTATCCATCAAAGTCAGCCTGGCTGCTTTGGATACGGCATTGGACTGCCTGGATACCGGATTTACATAATAAGTATTGATGAAAAAGCTGATGACATACTGGGCAATATAGTTGATCATGATGGAGGATACCACCTCATTGATGTTGAACTGGTGCTTCAGCCATCCGATAAGACCGCCCACCATCGCCCCTGCAAGGATTCCGACCACCAGCACCAGCGGTTTTGCCATCGGGGCGCTCATGGAGCTGTAGCCCACCACGAGCGTCGTGACGAAGCCCGCCGTCAGCATCTGCCCCGACACGCCGATGTTAAACAGCCCCGCCCGCAGCGCCACCGCCACAGAGAGGGACGCAAACAGCATCGGTGTCCACGCATTCATAAAGCTGGTAAAATCCGTCAGCATGCTCTTATACCCGGCGTAGCTTGCCTTTGGAAGCAGGCCCGAACCCTGAAGCAGGTTCTGATAAGCCACCAGCGGATTCTTACCCAAAAACAGGATGACTGCCGCCCCTGCAAGAAGGCTCAGCACGATTGCAAACAGCGGGATGGTGATCGCCTGCTTCCGCTCGTTGCCAAGCAGCCGGACGAAGCCGCTCTTTATATGATGTTTATTTTTTTGCATCCGACTTCACCCCCATCATGAATTCTCCCACCTCGTTGGTGGTCAGTGATTTTGCATCCGCAATCTTTTGGATCTGCCCGTTGTAGATAACGCCGATGGTATCTGCACAGTTCATGATCTCATCCAGTTCCAGCGAGATCAGGAGGATAGCCTTTCCCGCATCCCGCTCTTTGATGATCTGTCTGTGGATATTCTCGATCGCGCCGATATCCAGTCCCCTGGTCGGCTGCACAAAAATCATAAGCGGCGACTGGAGCTCAATCTCCCTGCCGATGATCGCCTTCTGCTGGTTTCCGCCGCTCATGGAACGCACGACAGTTTTAATTCCCTGTCCGCTCCTGATATCATACCGCCCGATCAGTTCTTCCCCATAGCGGTCAAACTCTGCCTGATTCAAAATCCCCTTCTTTGAAAACGGTTCCCGGTAATAATCCTTAAGGGCCAGATTCTCCTCCAGCGTAAAATCCAGCACAAGCCCAAAGCTCTGCCTGTCCTCCGGGATGTAGGAGATTCCTTCCAGTGTCCTCTTTCGGATGCTGTAATGGGTGATGTCTTTTCCATTCAGGAGGATCGAACCTTTCGCCGCCTTTTCCAGCCCGGCAATCGCATCCGCAATCTCAACCTGCCCGTTTCCCGACACGCCTGCGATCGCAAAAACCTCCCCTCCCCGGATGGAAAAAGACACATCCTTCACGACCTCAAAATGATCCTGGTTCTTTACCGTCAGGTTTTTCACTTCCAGGACCGTATCCTGAAACTCCGGCTCGTCCTTCTCCACCTCAAAGGAAACCTCACGCCCAACCATCAGGTTTGCCATCTGCTTTGTCGTTGTCTCTGCCACCTCAAGGACATCGATCAGCCTGCCGCGGTTTAAGATCGCACAGCGGTCCGCAACCTGCTTGATCTCCTCCAGTTTATGGGTGATCAGGATGATGGTCTTGCCGTTTTCCCGCAATCCCCGGATGATTCCCAGCAAAAATGTAATCTCCTGGGGTGTCAGCACCGCCGTCGGTTCATCGAAAATCAGGATTTCCGCTTCCCGGTAAAGCATCTTTAAGATTTCCACACGCTGCTGGATCGATACGTTGACATCCTCGATCACATCTGTGGGGTTTACTTCCAAACCATATTTTTTAGACAGCGCCTCAATCTCCCGATCCGCTTTTTTGATATCTACATATGGCAGGATCCCAAACAGCTTATCCCTGCTTTTCAGTCCCAGTATGATATTCTCCGTGATCGTGTAGTTCTGCACCAGCTTAAAATGCTGATGCACCATCCCGATATTCAGCTTTGTTGCGTAACTCGGCGACGTAATGCGCTCCTTTTTCCCCCGGATACAGATCTCTCCCTCATCCGGCTCATACATTCCGAACAGCATGCTCATCAGGGTGGATTTGCCTGCGCCGTTTTCGCCGAGCAGCGCGAATATCTCCCCTTTCCTGATCTGCAGCGTCACATCATCATTTGCCACAATGCCGGGAAAACGTTTCGTAATATGCTTCATCTCGATGATGTATTCCGACATGACCTTCCTCCTTTTTCCATATATTCTCAGGATTCCCCCAAACAGGGGCCTGAATCAAAAAACCGGCTCATAGTAACCCTACAAGCCGGATTTTTGGATTCTCAGACTCTGATCTTATTTCAGCCCCGGAAAATCGTCTGGCTGGATGTTGTTGAAGTTGGCTGCCGGAACGATGGTTCCGTCTTTTACCAGCGCATATGCCTCATCCAGTTTCTCAATCGTCTCTGCGGACATCTGGTTTCTTCCCCCAGCTTTTACAAATCCGGTGGAATCCGTGTCAGCGCCCAGCAGTACGTTCTCGCCCTTAAAGGAGCCGTCTGCAACTGCATTCAACTGCTTCTCCACGTTCATGCCCATAACCTTAAGGCCGGAAGTCAGGATGATGTTGTCGGAGCCGTTTGCACCGTCGTCATACTGGTCTACGTCACAGCCGATGACCTTTACGCCTGCCGCTTCCTTTGCTGCGGTGAAGACGCCATTGCCGGAACCGCCTGCCGCTACGAAGAGAACGTCACAGCCCTGGTCGATCAGCGCCTTGCCGACTACCTTGCCGGTTGCCTCGTCAGCGAAGCTTCCCACGTAGTTGCCGCCTACATTTGCATTGGTCACATCAGTACCTGCATAAGACGCGATCTCGACAATCTCAACGCCTGTCTCATATTTTGCATTTGCATAGTTTACGCCGGACTCAAAGCCATACTGATAGTTTACGTTGGACGGATATGCAATGCCGTTTACAACTGCAACCTTCTTGGTCTGGGACTCAAGCGCAGCCGCAATCCCTGCAAAGAAGCCGCTCTCCTGCTCCTTAAAGGTCATCGCATATACATTGTCACAGGTCACTTCTGTTCCCTCTGCATCCGTTGGGAAACTGTCTACCAGGATAAATTTTACATTTGGGTTATCATTTGCAATCCCGCCGATCGCCGCAAACTGGAAGCCGCAGCACACGATAACGTCATAATCGGCAACGATGTCAGCTACTGCCTGGATCGCTGCAGCAGTATCGCCGGTCTCTTCTCTGACCGGAGTCACAGTTGCATCCGGGTTTGCCGCGATGAAATCCAGAATGCCATTGTAGTTGTCCTGGTTAAAGGAACCGTCATCCACGCCGGACGGGCTGCTGACGATCGCGATCTTAAGTGCCGCAGAAGCTGCCTCGCCGCCTGCTGCTTCGGCCGCCTCAGTCTGATCTGCCTTAGCTTCTGCTGCTGTAGTGGCTGCCTCGGTAGCCGCTGCCGTCTCCTTCGGAGCACTGCCGCCGCATCCGGTCAGCAGGGCGCCTGCCAGGGCTGCACTCAGTAACACGCTTAAAACTTTCTTCATAATGTCTTCTCTCCTTATTCTTTTGATAAACACAATTAATAGTGCCTCACTATATTTTTACTACGAAATCCGACGAATTACAACCGAATTCTTTTAACTTTCCTGTTTTTCAAATATTTTTGCAAGACTTTCCGTGTAAGGCGCCCGGCAAATGCCGTGTTCCGTCACGATACCGCTGATCAGGCTGTGGTCCGTCACATCAAATGCAGGGTTATAGCACTTGACCTCGTCAGGCGCCATCGGCTTTTCGTAAAACTTCCGCTTGATCTCGTCGGGGTTGCGAAGTTCAATCTCGATGTCCGCCCCCGTTTTGCAGTTCATATCGATCGTGGAGCTGGGTCCCAGCACATAGAACGGTATCCCATAGTGCTTTGCCAGGATTGCAACGCCACTGGTGCCGATCTTATTGGCCGCATCTCCGTTGGCTGCAACCCGGTCACAGCCCACGAAGCACGCCTGCACCCAGCCGTTCTTCATCACAAGGCTCGCCATATTGTCACAGATCAGCGTCACATCGATTCCGGCTTTCTGAAGCTCATAGGACGTCAGCCTCGCCCCCTGCAAAAGAGGTCTTGTCTCATCTGCAAACACCTTGAACTCCATCCCTCTTTCCTTCCCAAGGAACAAAGGGCCAAGCGCAGTGCCGTAGCGGGAGGTCGCAAGGGGACCTGCATTGCAGTGAGTCAGGATGCCGTCCCCGTCTTTGATCAGAGACAGACCGTGCTCCGAAATCGCGCGGCACATCGCCATATCCTCCTCCTGTATCATCCGGCACTCCTGTTCCAGCAGATCAAGGACTTCCAAAACCTTCCGTCCGCGGTTGTCCTGCACGACCTTCTCCATCCGGTTCAACGCCCAGCTTAAATTGACCGCCGTAGGACGGGACGAATTCAGGTATTCCTTATATTCGCTGAACTTCTTGCAAAATACCTCCATATCCTCCGTCTCGATCGAGCGGGCCAGGATATAGATGCCAAAACCGGCACAGATGCCGATGGCAGGCGCTCCCCTGACCTTCAATTCGAAAATGGCATCGTACAGATCTTTTGCCGTATGCAGAGTCAGATATTCCGTTACTGTCGGCAGCTTGGTCTGGTCGATAATGATCACCGCGCGTTTGTCGTCGCTCAGCTTTACATTATCGATATGGGTGATCTGCTTTAATCCGTCCATTTCTCTTCCTCCTTTTATGTTCTTCTTATTTTTCTGTCTTTATTCACCTGAGGCAGAATCCCGCCTTAAATGCCCGGGAGGCAAATGCCTTCTCATAGTCTTCCAGGCTGTAGAATTCTACCTCAGGAAGCTTTACAAGCCCTTTGGCAAGCAGTCTGAGCGCCGGCTCAAAAGGACCGCAGCGGCTTCCGATGAGCGTTATTTCGTTCACCACAAAATAGCTCATATCCAGGGAAACAGCGCCCGCATACGTGCTTTTCAGCACGATCGTCCCCTGTCTTCGCACGAGCTGCGAAGCTAGGGAAAGCCCTGACGGAGCCCCGGTGGCTTCCACCACAATTTCGTAGGTCGCCGCCTCCAGCGCCTCTCCTGATGCAAGTTTTCCCGCTTCCTCTGCTGCCGCAAGCTCTGTCGTATTTCCAAAATCCGCAAACCTGGCAAGCTTCTCAGGATGCTTCCCGATAATGGTCAGATCTACGCCGTGCAGATGCAAAACTCCGGCAATCTGATACGCAAGCCGCCCGTCTCCGATGACCGCAACTTTTGTATCCGGATCCAGATGCACCTGCTTTGGAATCTCCAAAGCTGCCGCTAACGGCTCTGTCAAAAGCGCCAGATCGGAAGGCAGGCTGTCGGGAATCTCATGGAGCAGATGGGTTTCCAGCGTCATATACTCGGCAAAACAGCCGTCTTTTCCTTCCATCCCGATGACCTTTCTCTCCGGGCAGTGTTTTTCCCGCCCCGTCCTGCAGTAAATACAATGGCCGCAACCGGCATTCAGTTCACCGACGACACGCCTGCCAACCAGCAAAGGATTGTCGGAGGCTTCCACCACGCCGACAAATTCATGCCCCATCACGCCTTTAAAATCAGGGCGGTATCCTTTTAATATCTCCCGGTCCGTATTGCATACGCCGGCATAGATGACCTTGATCAGGCTCTGCGTATCCGTCGGGACCGGGACCGGAAGGTCTTCCCGGTACACGGCACTGGTCCCGTTAAAATAAATCCCTTTCATAACTTCATCCTTTTCCCATCCGGATCACAGACTCCGTGATCAGCTTCTTAAACATCGGCGCTACCCGGTCGGCAGTCTCCTGTACTTCTTCATGGCTGAGAGGCTGGTCACTCATACCGCAGCCAAGGTTGGAAATACAGGAGATACCGCAGATCTTCATCCCCATATGGTTTGCCGCGATCGCCTCACATGCCGTGCTCATCCCAACCGCATCTCCGCCCAGGATCCTGCACATCTTCACCTCATGCGGGCTCTCAAAATTCGGTCCGCTGAGCTGTATATAGGTGCCTTCTTTAAGCGGAATCTGTAAATCCTCTGCCGTTTCGCGGATGATATCGCAAAGTTCTCTCTTATAAATCTCACTCATATCGGAGAAGCGCAGGCCCAGTTCCTCTATATTCGGCCCGATCAGCGGAGACGGCACAAAATTGCTGATCTGGTCTGTGATCAGCATAAAATCTCCGGCGGCAAAGTCAAAATTCACCCCTCCGGCGGCATTGGTCAAAAACAGGATTTCGGCTCCCATCATCTTCATCAGGCGGGTTGGCAGGACCACGTCCTCCATCGAATAACCTTCATAATAGTGGACTCTTCCCTGCATGATCACCACCGGAACTTCTCCGACATAGCCAAATACAAAACGCCCCTTGTGTCCGCTTACCGTAGATACCGGAAATCCTTTGATCTCATGGTAGTCAAGAGTTGCCTCCACCTTTATGGAGTCTGCATAATCGCCCAGTCCTGATCCCAGTACCAGCGCTACCTTCGGCTGAAAATCAACTTTTTCTTTCACGCAACGGTAACATTCCAACAATCTCTCATATGCTCTGCTCATCGTCTTCTCCTGTCCGGGCTCTTGCCCTGTCTTTTTTGCTGCTGTCATTCCTGAATCATTCTTCATACCCCGGAATCACCACCGGCTTTTGTCCGCCTGCCAGCGCCATATGGTAAATCTTCGCGGTGTCCTCCGTATAAACGCTGTTCATATAAGCCTCATCCAGAGTCTTTCCCACCGCCACCACACCGTGATTGGCCATCAGGCAGGCATTTTTCCGTTCCAGGATCGGAACCGCGTTCAGCCCGACCTGGGCGCTCCCCTGCTCTGCGTAAGGGCTGATCTCCAGCTTCCCCTTGAGAAACGGTATCATCTCAATCAGGATCACGGGAATCTCCTGATGGGTGACTGCAAAGCTTGTGGCGTAGGGCGAATGGGTATGCACCACAGCGCCCACATGGGGCAGATGCTTATAAATCTCCGCATGCATCTTCCACTCAGAGGACGGCCTTAAATGGCCTTCCACCACAGTTCCGTCCAGGTCGGTCACCACGATGTCCTGTTCTTCCATGATGCTATAATCATAGGAACTGGGCGTGATCACCATCAGCCGCTCTCCGGGGCAGTACACGCTCATGTTGCCGCTCGTTCCCGCCATCAGCTTCTCATCGTAAGCCTTCTTTGCGATCCGCAAAACTGCCTGCTTAAGCAATGTTAAATCTTCCATCGTTCCTCTTCCCTCTTTCTTTTTCATTCATGTGCCGCCTTTTTTGTCTTCCCGGAATGAGTTCCGTCGATAACCGGAACTTTCAGAGTTTCCAGCTGCTCCCACAGGACCGGATTTTCCTTATCAATCGGACGGTCCACCACCAGGCAGTCCACATCCTCAATCCCGCCGATCACATAGACTCCGTTTCTTCCGATCTTGGTAGTGTCCGCCATCAGGATACATGCCTTTGCCTGACGGATGACAGCTCTTCGGATCTCCGCCTCCTCCCTTGTGGAATCTGTGATTCCGGCTTCGGGGCTGATTCCGGCACTGCTGATAAACGCCTTGTGGATAAAACACTGTTTTAATTCACGCTGCACGCTCTCTCCTTCAAACGCCGCCCGGTCCCGGTTCAGCTCCCCTCCAAAGACGATCAGGCGGATGGATGGATTGCCTTCCAGTTCCGATGCCGCCGCCAGGGAATTGGTCATGACGGTCAGCTTCTTGTCATACGACGCCAGTTCCTTTGCCAGATACAGCGCCGTCGTGCTGCAGTCTAAAAAGACGGATTCCTTTTCTTTGATCAGACTCATGCACCTTCTGCCAAGCAAAGCCTTCTCTTCCCGCATGATCTTGCTGCGGACCGTGACCGGCGTCTCATTGCCATAGCCCTCATTCAGATAAGCGCCGCCATGTACCCGGGTCAGCCGTTCCTGCTTTTCCAGCTTTTCCAGATCCTTTCGGACCGTCTCTTCCGTAACGTTCATTTCCCGGCTCAGATCTGCCACCATGACTACCTTATTTTTTTCCAACATAGCCAGAATATATTCGGCGCGTTCAATCGCATGCATGGCTGTCCTCCGTTTTCCTTACTGGTAATCCTCGCCTTTTAAATAGCTGTAAAATGCCGTGTTGCAGTACCGCTCCACCGTCTTGACATCCAGACCGTCTGCCAGTTTTGTCAGCTCCTCCACTACCATGTCTCTATTTTCCGGCAGTGTGAACGGATGGATGGAGTAGATGCCGTTTGTCACCACGCAGTCGAACATCTGATGATAATCTTCTTTTGGCATATCGGTTCTTGTCGTGCTGTAAAGAGGCTGCCACCAGGAGGCGTAGATCAGACCTTCGGCCTCTTCATTTCCCTCATTTTTCTTGGCAAACTCTTTAATCACGCTGTCAAAACGCATCATATCATCGGTATTGTCAAATTCCAGCTGCAGATCATATTCCACCGCATACACCAGATACAGATCGTCGAACTGTTTCACCTCGTAGGTCGGCGTCGCTTCCGGGATCGGTCCCCACTCCAGCAAATACTGGTAGATACTGATCTTTGGCTCTAACTGTACTTTCGCATCGATATCCTCACTGTTTAAGAGCCCCAAAAGCTGGTGGGCATGTTTGATATCGGAGTGTCCGTACTGCAAGGTCAGGTTCGGCAAAAACCGGGCGTCATATGCGGCAGACTTGATGCCATATCCGGTGCTGATCTGCCGAAGCACCGCCTCTTTTCCCACCTCTGCAAGCTTGCCATCATCAAACAGGATAAAAGAATTCCAGGCATGATCTACTTTTCCGTAAATATCAGGGTCACTTGCCATTCCAAGGAAATTCCGGGCATCTCCGTTCGCATCTGCAACCTTCATCAGAAGTTTTACGGCGTCGTTTGCAGTAAATGCCTCTCCGGCTTCCGCTCTGGCCACATCTTCTGCCGTAACCAGGGACACATCCAAAGCGCATGCCACCTTTGTCATATACAGTTTATCTGCCTCTTCTGCCGGTACGTTGACGCCGTGCTGTTTCAGACGCTCTGCTGCTTTTTCCTGCGGATAGCTGAGCGCCAGCTCCTCATAATCGGCAGCTTCCACTGCAGCGCCGATGGCATTCCACCAGGTAAGCCCGTCGGTGATCACAGGAGCCGTCTCTCCTGCCACAGACTTAAGCGCCTCAGAAAATGATCCTGCGTTCAGCCCGTCCCCGGTCAGTTCTACATCAAACCAGGTCTTTAAATAATCTGCGTCAGTCGCTTCCTGTTGCCTTTCTTCCCGTATCTGCTCCTCCTTCGTCTCCTCCGGCTCAGCTTCCACCGCATCCACTGCCGTCTCCGCCGCGCTCTGTCTTTCCTCTGCCGCCGTTGTCTCCGGCGCCGTACTGCCGCTACCGCTGCCACAGCCGCCTGACATCAGCGCCGTTGTCAGAACCGCTGCCGTCATCATCGTCTTTAGAAACCTTTTTTTCATAATTCCCTCTCTTTTCCGGTGCATAATGCCGATACACCTGTGTTTTTTCCTTATGATTTTATTATATATGCCCAAGCGAAAAAAGCAAGGTTTTTCTTTGTTTTTCTGTGCTTTTCTTTGTTTTCAGAAATATCAGATCTTCGGCAGTTGAAAAGTACTTGAACCTCCGGTTTTTCTATAGTATAATAATCCCATTCAGCGAAGCATGCATGCGCCTGAACACAAAGTATCATTTCCCTGCAGTTGTAAAACCGGAGGGACACATCCCGCAGATTTCTCTGCGGAAAAGAACTTCACGTACCGGAGGGATTTTTCATCCGGACAAATCCATTTTTTAACCGCACAGAAGAATCGAGGTGCTGCCTATGAAAAGTTTCTGACCTTCCTTGCATTTGTATTACATTCACTTTATAATGGAGGTAGAAACATGAAAAAACAATTGAATAAAAAGTATAAAGACAGGGTTTTCCGCATTGTTTTCCATGATAAGGAAAGCTTATTGGAGCTCTATAACGCAGTCAACGGGACACAATATGAAGACCCGGATGAACTGGAGATCCATACCTTGGAAGACGTCATCTATCTGGGCGTTAAAAATGATGTCTCTTTTTTGATCGGCGACGTCCTGAACCTGTATGAGCATCAGAGCACATGGTCACCCAATCTGCCCCTGCGCGGACTGTTTTACTTTTCGGAGCTGTACCGGAATTATGTAAAACGGGAAGGACGGAATCTGTATTCCACCAGCCGTATCAGCCTCCCGTTCCCCCGCTTTCTCGTATTTTATAACGGAGTGTCAGAGAGGCAGGAACGGCAGGAGCTCCGGCTGTCAGACAGCTTCCCTGGAAAAGACGGGCAGGCTCCTGCGCTCGAGTGCATTGCCACGGTCCTGAACATCAACTGGGGGAAGAACCGGGAACTGATGGAGAAGTGCAAAAAACTTCAGGACTACTCCAGATTTATCGCTGTGATCCGGGAGCAACTGTCAGAAGGCCTGGATATTGAGGAGGCAATGCGCTATGCAGTTAAATTTTGCACAGATCATGATATCCTGTCAGATATACTTACACAGTATGGAGGGGAAATTATGAATTCAATCCTGAGAGAATTTGACGAAGAGGAATATCGAAGAATGCTGGAGGAAGAGAGCCGGCAGGAGGGGTTTTTAAAAGGACAGAAGGCCGGTATGGAAGCCGGACATAGAGCTGGGCTGGAAGCCGGACTGGAGCGGGTGAATCAGCTAAACCGTCTCCTGGCAGAACAATCCAGAACCGATGATATTGTCCGGGCTGCCATTGATAAAACGTATCAGCAGAAGTTGTTTGAGGAGTATGGCATCTAACAGGGTAAACCTGCATATTTATACCGTCTTTCGCATATGTGGCGATATCGTGCTGCCTGAGATCAGGCGATACGATATCGCCGCATTTATTTTTTCATGAGAATATGGTAAAAATAGCAACAAGATCAGCTTGACATTGATTCCTGTTTCCATTACTCTTGTTACGGAAAGAATTACATTATATCAATTATAATAGAAAGAGGATTTTTTATGCTGACTTTGATAAAAGGGGCTGAAATCTATGGCCCCCATTTTTTAGGCAAAAAAGATGTGTTGATCTGTGGCGGCACGATCCACCAGATTGCAGATTCCCTGGATGCCTGTCCTGATTACAAGGTTCAGGTTATTGATGGAAGCGGCAAATACCTGTTCCCGGGATTCATTGATTCCCATGTGCATATCCTGGGCGGCGGCGGAGAGGGCAGCTACCATACCCGGACACCGGAAATCATGCTGACAGATATCATAACGGGCGGAGTTACGACAGTGGTTGGCTGTCTTGGCACTGACGGGACGACGCGGACGATGACTGCCCTGCTTGCAAAGGCAAGGGGTCTGGAAGAAGAAGGGATCACAACCTATGTATACACAGGTTCCTATCAGGTTCCGGTACGGACCGTGACGGGCTCCGTGATGGATGATCTGATCCTGATCGATAAAATTATCGGAACGGGTGAAATTGCTGTCTCCGACCACCGGTCTTCGCAGCCCACGAAAGAAGAATTTGCAAAAATCGTTGCGGATACCCGGGTAGGCGGTATCCTCTCGGGGAAAGCAGGCATTGTCAACGTTCATATGGGCGACGGAAAGGGCAGGCTCTCCTTTTTACGTCATGTGCTGGAGGAGACGGAAATCCCGCCCACCAATATGGTTCCAACCCATATCAACCGTTCCGTGGCTCTGATGCAGGATGGCATTGATTATGCCCGGACACTGGGAGGGCTGATCGACCTGACCACCAGCTCCGATCCGGATCATCTGGATGAAGATGAAGTCAAGGCAAGTACCGGTCTTAAAATGGCTCTGGATGCCGGCGTTTTGGAACATCAGATCACGTTTTCCTCCGATGGTCAGGGCAGCCTGCCCCTGTTTGACCGGGACGGACAATTCATCGGGCTTGGCGTCGGTAAGGTGTCTTCCCTTTACCGGGAGTTTCGGGACGCCGTGATCAAGGACGGAGTGCCTCTATATCAGGCGCTTTTGCCGGTCACTAAAAATCCCGCCGTCATCCTCAAATTGAACGGCAAGGGAAGAATCGCCCCTGAGATGGATGCCGACTTGATCCTGGCAGACAAAGATACGCTGGCGATCGACACCGTCCTTGCAAAAGGACGGGTGATGGTGGTAAAGGGAATGCCGGTTGTGCACGGAACGTTCGAATGCGCAAAATAAACGCGCGCCGGGCACGTTCCATTCCCTCACCAAATCAAATTTACAACAGGAGAATCACTATGGAAACCAAAACAAAAAAGAAATTTCAGATTCCGCACACCTATGTTATCATTTTCGGGGTAATCATTTTTGCCGCGTTATTAACCATGTTCATTCCTCAGGGGCAATATGAGACCCAGGAGATCACCTATATCCAGAACGGCGAAGAAAAAAGCCGCACTGTCCTGGACCCGGACAGTTTCCACTATGCGCTGGACGAAAACGGAAACCGGATCACCAAAGCCGCCCCTCTGTTTGGAACAGAAGATTTTGGCGGACAGGGAATTTTAAACTATGTATTTGAAGGCATCACTGCCGGAGATAAATACGGAGCGGCAGTCGGGATTGTGGCCTTTATCCTTGTAATCGGCGGCGCTTTCGGAATCGTACTGAAAACAGGAGCGGTGGACCAGGGTATCCTGGCAATGATCGACAAGACCCACGGCTCAGAAGCCCTTCTGATTCCGGCTCTCTTCATCCTCTTTTCGCTGGGTGGAGCGGTGTTTGGCATGGGGGAAGAAGCAATCCCGTTTGCCATGATACTGGTTCCGATGTTTATCGCCATGGGATACGACGCGGTCGTCGGTATCTGCACAACCTATGTGGCAACCCAGATTGGCTTTGGCGCATCCTGGATGAATCCTTTCAGCCTTGCCATCGCCCAGGGGATTGCAGGAGTTCCGGTCATGTCAGGGGCAGGGTTCCGCATCTTTTTATGGGTGGTATTTACCTCCATCGGAGCGGGATTTACCATGATATACGCACAGAAAATCAAACGGAACCCCAGGCTCTCTGTCGCATATGAAAGTGATGCGGCTTACCGGAATGAGTTTCATGGAAAAAACAGCGGCCATGCAGATTTCCGCCTGGGCCATAAACTGGTGCTGGCCGTCATCGCCCTGACCTTAGTGTGGACCATCTGGGGCGTGATCGCCAAAGGCTATTATATCCCGGAGATTGCATCCCAGTTCTTTGTCATGGGAATTGCCGCAGGTATCATCGGAGTAATCTTTAAATTAAATGATATGACGGTCAACGACATTGCCTCCTCTTTTCAGAGCGGAGCTGCAGACCTGGTTGGCGCCGCCTTGGTCGTTGGTATGGCACAGGGAATCATCATCGTTCTGGGCGGCACCAGCGCCACTGAGCCGACTGTGCTGAACACAATCCTTCATGGAATCAGCAACGCCATGCATGGTCTTCCGACGGTTGTCTCCGCATGGCTGATGTATGTGTTCCAGACCGTATTCAACTTCTTCGTGGTTTCCGGCTCCGGCCAGGCGGCTCTGACGATGCCGATCATGGCGCCGCTGTCCGATCTGCTGTCCGTCAACCGGCAGGTTTCCGTCCTCGCCTTCCAGCTTGGAGACGCCTTTTCTAATCTGATCGTTCCGACCTCAGGCTGCCTGCTGGGCGTTTTGGGTGTGGCTAAACTCGATTGGGGGAAATGGGTGAAGTTTCAGATCAAGATGCAGGTTGTACTGTTTACGACTGCTTCCATCGCGGTGATCGCCGCGGTGTTAATCGGATTTCATTAAGAATTTATATCAACAGGGGGCAGCAAATGCTGCCCCCTGTTCCCTACCTCAAGACAGAATTACTCAAGATATAGAAGCTTTCCTGGCTTGGCTGATATTTTTTCTCCATCCGTTCAAACGTTTCATCAAAACACCGGATCTCCCGGCCGGTCTCCTCTGATTTCTTATCAATGTGAAATACCGGGCTTTGGCGGTAGATCCACTGTCTTCCATCCAGCGCCCCGTCAGTCAGCTCTTTCACCAGCATCGCTGTCGGAAATGTCCCGTCATCGATACAGACATTATATTTCTTGCAGCTCTTAAACCCACGGTTCACATAGTTTCCCGGATCCCCAAAGATTACGATCACATCATACCCCAGCGAAACCGCCATTTGAAAGGACTGCTCCATCAAACGTTTGCCATATCCCATACGCTGATACTCCGGCAAAATGCTGACCGGGCCAAAGGTGAGGATCTTCTTTTCCCTCCCGGATTCATCGATCAATGCTGCTTTCGTATATAAAATACTGCCGACGACCTGTCCATTGACTTCTATTACTAAATCCAGTTCCGGTACAAAATCTTCATGCGTCCTCATCACATGCACCAGATAATGCTCTATGCATCCGGGAATATATATATTCCAAAATGCCTGTCTCGTAATCTCTTCTACGCGTCTATAGTCGGCCTCCGCTTCGTTCCGAATCCTGACTAAAACATCCATAAAAATCTCCTTATCAACCAAGCTTCTGATCAGCTTCCGGAGCTATCTCTGTACCAGGCTCCCCATCCAGCCTGTACTGCAGCTCTTCTTCTACCTCCTGCTTGATCTCCTCCTCCTGCTCCGGGTTCACCGTCGGCAGGTCAGTCGTAGAACCAACACCGAACCGGCGAAGGAACTCTTCCGTAGTTGCAAACAGCGCCGGCCGCCCCGGCGCATCCAGCCGCCCCACTTCATATACAAGACCATACTCCACCAGGCGGTTTACCGCGTGATCCGAAGAAACACCGCGGATTTTGGATATCTCCATCTTTGTCACCGGCTGCTTATAGGCAATGATGGACAGCGTCTCCAGCACAACTTCGGTCAGCACCTGTTTCTTCGGAGCTGATGCCACCCGGATCAGATTCTCATAATATTTCGCATTGGTACACATCTGATAGGCTTGTTCCAGCTCGATGATCTGCATGCCGCGGTTTTCCTGCTCATAACGTTTTTTCACATTTTCCACGACCCGCTTTGCCACCTTCTCACTCTGGTCTATCGCCACTGCAAGCTGACGCAGCTCCACGGAATTTCCCATAGTGAACAGCACGGCTTCCACGATCGCCTCCCAGTCATTTGCCTCATAAATCCCCGGAATCACCATCTGCTCCCCTTCGCCCTGATCCTCGGCCATCATAGGAACCTCCTTTCCCCCGCTCTGCTCCAGCACATCCAGTATCGCCTCTGCCTCCATCCCCTCATGCCTTGCCTCTACTGCCGCGAGATCAAATGCTTCCTCATCTTCTTCAAAAATACTTCCCATATACTGTCCTATCCTTCAAAATCATCCAGACCTTCCAGGTCCAGCTCTTCCTCTTCGCCTTCCGGCTCCAGAGTCTCTATCAACATATCATCAAACGTGTGTTCCTGTGTCAGGTGGATCTTCCCAATCTTCATCAGTTCCAGAATCGCCAGAAACGTCACCACCACATCCAGTTTGTCCGCCTGCCGTTCCAGCATCTGCCGAAAGCTGAACCTGCGATGCTTCCTCGCGTAATCCATCACCGAGCCAATCCGGCTCTCCAGGCTTACCGGCTCCTTCTTTATCGTCCCAAATGTGCTTCGGATCGGGTCAACCTTCTCCTCCCTCCGCTTCATCACCTGGTCAAAAATCCTCTGCAGCCGGGCCAGGGTCAGGCCGTCCAGCAAAAGGTCCAGATCCACCGGCGGCTCATATTTGGCAACCTCTTTTGGTATCGTGGGCTTTTTATACAATAAAAGCTGTGCTCCGTCCTCCATATCCTGAAGCTGGTATGCCATCAGCTTGTACCGCTTATATTCCAAAAGGCGCGCTACCAGTTCCGCCCTCGGATCCTCTTCCTCCCCCTCTTCATTGACCTCTGCGGGAAGGAGCATTTTCGATTTGATGCTCAAAAGCGTCGCCGCCATGACGAGGAAATCGCTTACAATATTCAAATCCTCTTTTTCCATCTGATTCACATAATCCAGATACTGCCTGGTTATCTCTACGATCGGAATATCATAAATATCCACCTTGTTTTTATCGATCAGATGCAGAAGCAGGTCCAGCGGACCTTCAAATTTTTCCAGTTTATATGATATTGTTTCCGCCACGCTATCTCCGCCTCCATTCCAATGTTGCACAGAGTCCAGTATAACAAACTTTATCCGACCTGTAAACACGGAAAAACCTTGACAACTCCCTCATTTCACGTATATGCTTTTAACATGAATCACCGATCAACAATAAAAAGGAGTCAAATGCCACTATGGATTTCTACCGCCGTGTTGCAATCGTCTGTCAAGCCATCCCGTTTGGAAAAGCCGCCTCCTATGGTCAGATTGCCCTGCTGTGCGGAAGACCAAACAATTCCAGGCAGGTAGGTTATGCCCTGAGAAAGGATCTGGCCGGAGATGTCCCCGCTCACCGAATCGTAAACAGCCAGGGATATCTAAGCGGCTCCGCTGCTTTTTTCCAGGCGGACACCCAGCGTAACATGCTGGAATCGGAGGGCATTCCCGTATCATCTGACAACCGGGTGGACTTAAAAAAATATGGCTGGCATTCCACGATGGAAGATGCCCTTTCCTTTCGGAAACAATTTGAGCAGGAAAATGTCTGAAACGGCATTTCCTGCTCATCTGTATCTCTGTCAGCTTAATTTGTAAAATTATCAAAATAACCCTGGACCAAAATCACCGGAGTTCCCTTATCGCCGGAACCGCTGGTCAGGTCACAAAGCGATCCGATCAGATCGGTCAGCCGTCTCGGTGTCGTCCCCTGAGAAGCCATGTCTCCGACCAGATTCTCCTTCTTCTCCCGGATCCGCGCGGAAATCGCATTCTTTAATGCCTCGCCGGACAGGTCTTTGAAATCATTGTCCGCCAGATATTTCAGCTTCACTTCATTGGGAGTTCCCTCCAGGCCTTCTGTATTGGCAACCGCCACGCACGGGTCCGCCAGTTCCCATATCTTCCCAACTGGATCTTTAAATGCCCCGTCTCCGTACACCATCACTTCCACATGCTTTCCTGTCTGATCAAGAATCTTCTTCTGGACATCCAGTACCAGACCGGTACACTCCCGCGGGAACAATTTTACCATATCTTCCGTTGACTTGTTGGAGCCGAGCAGACCGTACTTCTCGTTGCAGCCGCTTCCGTCTACCGGAGCGTTTAAAATATCATCCATACCGCATACCGCTTCCGCACCAGCCGCTTTTAACAGCCGCTTCGTTCTCATCCTGGTGTGGATATCACAGGTCAGGACATTCTTTGTATACTTCAGGATCTCCCTTGGATCGTTTGCAAATACCACTTCAACTTCTGCTCCCGCCTCACGGATCAGCTCACTGTAATAAGCCACATAGTCCACACCGGTAAACGGATGTTTGTTCTCGCCAAATAGTTCCCGGTAGCGCTCGAGGGTCAGGACATCACTGTACGGATTCACCCCTGCCTCATCAAGCTGGTCAAGAGAGACCAGTTCGTTGCCCACTTCATCACTTGGATAGCTGAGCATCAGTACGACCTTCTTTGCGCCCATCGCAATGCCTTTCAGGCAGATAGAAAAACGGTTTCGGGACAGGATTGGAAAGATGACGCCGATAGTCTCGCCGCCCAGTTTTGCCTTCACATCCCTGGCGATCGCCTCCACAGAAGCATAATTTCCCTGCGCCCTTGCCACGATGGACTCCGTCGCCGCGATCACATCACGGTCACGCAGCGTAAATCCTTCACTCCCGGCTGCCTCCAATACACTTTCTACAATAATATCCGCCAGATTATCGCCCTCGCGTATGATCGGGCAGCGGATGCCCCTTACTGTCGTTCCTACTTTTCTCTCCATGTATAAAATCCCCCTGGTTCTTTTGTTTTTTACACTGAGTTTTATTATAATACAAATATCCTATCCTTGCAATGCCGGCTGTAAATTTACCACAACCACCTGCGGCTTGTTATGAAAACGGATATTGATAGAATGAGTTCCCAGCCCACGGCTCACGATCATATGACGTCCGTTTTCCTCAAACACTCCGGCACACCAGGGGAGAAAAAACTGGAATTGAGGCGTCATCACGCCACCGGCAAACGGCAGTCGAATCGTCCCGCCATGAAAATGCCCGGAAAGGGTCAGATCCGCCCCCCATGCACTATAAGCATCCAAAAACATGGGCGAATGGGCCAACAGGATCTGAAAGCGCCTCTCATCTGCCGTTCCCAGATGCTTTTTGATATACTCCGGCCTCATCTTCGCCGGAACGAAGTCCTTATAAAAGATTTTGTCAAGGTTCAGTCCGCTGACAGTCAGATCTTCCCCCACATCCACCGATGCATCGGACAGATACGTGACTCCCCAACGCTTTAGCAAGCGGCAGAACTGGCGGTATCTGTCACCATAAACCGCACGTTCTGCTTTCAGTCTCTGTTCATGGTTTCCGTTGCCATAATATACAGGAGCGATGTCCACCAGACCTCGCACCAGGTTCTCTGTCGCTTCCAGGCTCCCGCGGTCCCTCTTTGCCACCATCGTATCGCCGCCGATCAAGATCAAATCGGGCGAAATCTCTGCAATTGCACTCAGCAAACGGGTATTTTTCGGGCCAAATTCCTTGTCATGTATATCCGACAGAAATACCAGCGTTTTGGGGAATCTAATCTTTTCCGACGTGATCACCGTCTCCTCCGACACAAAATGATTTCGTTCATACTGCGAACGCAAAAACCCGCCTGTGCAGGCAGCGGCGAGGGCAGCGGGAATCAGCCATATCGATGAATTCATATTTTCTGCTCCTGATAATTTAGTAAGATGGCGCATATTTACTGTACCCACTTGTGCGCGCCTTTCCAAAACTATATTATCATTAAAGGATGGATCTTTCAATCTTAAAAAATAAGCGTTGCTGACCGTATTCAAGTTTTGGCTTCCAGCCATGCCTTCCGTTTCTCAAACAGTTCAATCAAGTAGTTCCCCACCTCAACACTGTATCTGAGAGACGGCATGACAAGTCCCATAGGTACCTTATTTAAAAACCACTGCGCCTCAAAATTCAAATTCCCTTCATATCCAATGTCTGCCAACGCCTCCATAGCCGCATTCCAGTCCGTCACGCCCTGAAATGGCATGACATGGATATTATCGACGCCGGTCTGGTCTGAGACGTGCGTCACCTTCAGCCGCTTTCCCATCAGCTTCATCGCTTTTGGCTGATCTTGTTTCATGATGCTGGCATGTTCCAGGTCCCAGCAGATGCCTACATTCTCCATGCCGACCGCATCCACCAGTTCCACCAGTTCCTCCGCATTATCTGCATAATACCGTTTGGGTGCAATATGCAAATCCCACATATTTTCCACCGCGATTCCCACATGGTGCCTTCCTGCAAATTCCGCCAGCCTGCTGATATAATCGATATTCCCAAGCCGGGACTCCCGGACAATAGCTGAGGCAAAGAAATCTGTCGAGGGGTGAATCACCAGCCAGGGAATCCCCAACCGCTCCGATGCCAGTACACACCGCTCCATTACCATGCGGTGAAATTCATGATCTGCTTTCGGATTCAGAAAATCATAGACATTGGCATGTGCCTGTCCAAACGAAACTCCGGCTCCATCCGCCGTCTCCCTCATCTGCTCTGTATAGGACTCCCATAAATCCCCAAGAAACGGACTTGCATAAGTGATCAGATCATGGAAGCAAAAATCCAGTACCTCATATCCTGCCCCGGCACAGAGCTCTATCGCTGTCTTCTGCTCCACCGGCTCCATTCCGATCCGCTCAAACAGCATGTTGGTAGACGTTGATAATCTCATTTCTTCTCCTCCTGTAAGCATACACGCCTGATAATTTCTGCCACGCCCTCCCCGGATTCCTGCTCCGCCACAATGTCGGCACATGCTTTCGTTTCCGGGATTCCATTAGCCACTACGCCGCCAACACCGGCAAACTTTATCATCTCATTGTCATTTTCATTGTCACCGATTGCCAGGATCTGGTCAGGAGACACATCCATAATTTCAGCAAGACGGCTCAGACCATACTGTTTCCCATAACCTGCCGCCACAATCTCAATGCCTGAATCCCCGTAATGGGTGATATCACATATTCCTGCAAGCGGATCTTCCCAGGGAGTAAGCTTTGATGTCAGCCTGTTCTCATCCAGAATGTTCACCTTATCCACCTCAAGCGATTCCCATTCCCCATTGGAAATCCCGCGAATCTTGTGATAGCTTCCCCGCTCTTTCCGCTTTCTTTTTACCGCCTCATTTTCCTCCAGACAATATTCTATTCCGTCTATTGCATACAATACTGTCATCCCCATACTCAGCGCGGCTTCCATCAGATCCTTTAAAAGAGCAAGTTTAACCGGATGACGTTCGATGATCTGGCTTCCCTGATACAAAAGCGTTCCATTGCAGGCACAGACAGGAACATCCAGCTCCATTTCTTCCATAAAAGGGCTGATCATATAAGGCAGGCGCCCGGAGGCAAAGGTAAACGCAATCCCTCTTTTTTTCAGTTCCTTCACTACCTCTTTCACCGCCTGGGGAAATGGCTCTCCTCTGCGAATCAGAGTACCGTCAATATCGCTCACCACCAGCTTAATCGCTCTCATAAACGCTCTCCTCATATAACTTCAGCCAGAAATCAGTCATTCGCCTCATGATATTCATCCAGCAGGGCATTACACTCATCCACGATCTTATCTACTGCCTCATCCACATTCAGGCTTCCCTCACAAAACTGGACCATAACGTCTGTCATAACCCCGTTGATGTCATTATACACCAAATCCAGCGGTTCCTGCGCCATTGGGGAGGATGCCTTCATCTGGTCTAACGGAACTCTGAACTGAGGATTCTTTTCATAATACGCCTTCATCTCTTCCATCTCTTCTACCTGTTTATTTACAGGAATATAACCGGATTTTGTAGAAAGGATATACTGTGCCTCCGGGGAACTGCAGTACTGCAGCACATCCCACGCTGCCTGGACCCTTGCTTCGTCTCCAAGATTAAAAAGAGTCAGACAAGATCCACCCAGGGCTGCACCGCTGGTATCCTGCTCCGTCACCTTTGGGATCGGCGCCACGTTCCAACGAAAGCTGTCACCTACCAGGCTGTTCACCGTAGCCAGCCGAGAAGAAGACATCATGCACATCGCCGTCATTTCATTGGCAAACTCCTCATTCAGACTGTCTTCCACATATTTGTAACCGCCCGTCTTATTGACTGCATCTACCTTTTCAAGAATCGTCCTTAATGTACCGTCTTCCTTGACCGTAAGTTTTCTCATCTCACCGGCACGGCCGCCCTCATTGTCCCCTACAAAAGAATTCTCGGACTGCTGAACAATATAATTGCAAAGGTGATAACGCTTGATCTGGGTTTCAAAACCATAGCGCTCCACCTTACCGTCCGCAGACTTCCTGGTAAGCGCCTCTGTATACTGTGCCAGTTCATCCCAGGTTGCCGGCGGTCCGTCAAATCCAGCCTCTTTCAGCGCATCTTCATTATAATATAGCAGCAGGTTCGAATTGGCAAATGGAACTGCCATGATTTTTCCGTCTGCCGTGCAGGAACGAATCATAGAATCATAATAGATGCCGTCCTCCACCATATCGCTCAAATCAACAGTCCAGTCCAAATCCATCATACCGGGAATTGTGGAAGTAAGCCCCTGGTTAATATCCGGCGCATTTGCCGTATCTCCCGTCTGATATGCCAGAATTACTTTGTCCGTCCCTTCATAACCCTGATACACCAGATTTACATGGATGCCTTTCTCCAGTCCCTGCCCCTCATTATAATTGGCAATGACTTCATTAAGCGCCTCTCCTGCCGAACCGTTCATGCTGTGCCAAAAAGTAACTTCCGTCTGTCCATTCGCTGCCGCCGTCTCTGCCGCTTCTGCCAGACCTTTCGTCTCGCTTTTGACCGTTTCCGCAGCCGTTCCGTCCTCCGTTGTCTTAATGCCGCCACAACCCATAAGTCCCGCCGTCATAACTGCCGCAATCCCCATTGCCATGAAACTTTTTCCCGTCATTTGTTTCTTTCCCATCACAGATATCCTCCTATCTCATTACCCTTTCACTGAGCCGCTCATCAGCCCGCCTACAATCTTCTTCTGGAACAGCACGAATACTATGATCGATGGGAGCAGAATCGTAGTCGCCGCCGCCATCACTACCCCATAATCACTGGACGCCTCGCTGTTTAACATGGTGATCGCCACCTGTGCCGTCCGCATCTCATTTACATTGGTCACGATCAGCGGCCAGAGATATGTATTCCATGTTCCTACAAAAGAAGAGATAAATACCGTCGCCAGCGCCGGAGTCGTCGTCGGTATCAGTATCTCAATAAAGAAACGAAAATTTCCGCACCCGTCCATATGCGCCGCTTCCTTCAGAGAAGTGGAATAGCTCATAAAATACTGCCGGATCACAAAAATATTCATTGCCGATACGAAAAAAATCACCATCATTCCCGTATACGTATTGATCAGGTTCATCTTCGACACTGTAAAATAATTCTGCACCAGCAGCACATCTGTCGGAATGATCATGGTCCCGATCGTCAAGTAAAACAACAACTTTTTCCCCGGATATTGAAAAAATGCAAAAGAATAAGCCGCGCAGCTCGATGTCACAATCCTCACAATGCTGGAAACAAGAGCCACTACCAATGAATTAAACATAAACCGAAAAATATCCGTTTTTGTAATCGCCTTGATATAATTTACAAGATACAGATAATTCGGCATCAAATGCAAGTCCTTTGTCAAAATTTCTGCCGGCTCCATAAACGACACAAGCACACAGTAAATCACCGGAGAAATGACCACCATTCCCAGTGCCAGACAAAATATCTGGTGCAGCGCACTCTTTAACGCCTTCTTCCTATTCATAATGCACCTTCTTTCCCTCAAACACCATGCTTGCAGCCAGCAGGACAGCCGACAAAAGGAAACAAACCGTCGTTGCGGCAAAGGCAGCATTATAATTCGTTCCTGCAATCGCCTTTTTGTAAATGTAGGAAAAGATTGTTTCCGTCGCTCCGTTGGGACCGCCGTTTGTTAAAATCAGGGTAAAACTTGCTGTTGTCATTGCATAGGCAAAATCCTTCACACACAAAAACAAAAGCGTAGGGGAAATCATCGGAAGGATAATCTTTGTCTGCAAGCTGATCCCCCTGACTCCGTCGATGCTGGAGCTTTCAATCACATCTTCCGGAATCCCCCTGAGCCCGGATAGAATAAAGATGAAATTATAGCCGATATTCGCCCATATCTGAATCATCATAATACTGATAAGAGCCATCTTGGGGTCATTCAGCCAGTTGATATCCAGCCCGGTCAGCTTGTTGATGATTCCCATGGAGGGATTGTAAGCCAGCTGGAATATCATCGCCACCACCGATGCGGATGTTGCCATGGAAAGGGCAAACATCGCCTCATATACAACGGAAAACCGCCGTTTTTTCCGGCATAAAAGCGCCAGAAAATATCCAATCACCATAGAAACAGGCACGGTGGTAAATACGTAGACCAGCGTATTCCCAATCGCCTGTATAAACTTAGGGTCTCCAAAAATCTTCACATAGTTGGAAATCCCCGCAAATCCCTTCACATTCCGGAATTTATCCAGTGTAAAAAAACTAAGTATTTCGTTTTTAAAAAATGGATAATAGACAAACATGGCAAAGAAAATCATTGCCGGCAACAGGTATAGATACGGTTCTATTTTCTTCCAAAAACATTTCTGTTTCATATCCGGTTCCCACTTCCTTTCACAGGGGTCAGATAGCTGCAAGCTTGTCAAACAGGTCCTTCATCAGCCGATCTCGGTTTATGCTGTATACATATCGGATAAAATGCCTTCTCTTGTCAACGCTGTAATGATGATCATATTCCATGATCGGACTTGGCTCCAGCCGGTCCAGCATAAAGTCACAGTCAAGCAGCCATGCGACCGCAGTCACATCCGATATCGGACGGCTCCAACATGTCTCTCCGCTCATAATCTCCGCCTCGTATCGTGTCTTGTCAATAATATAATCGCAAAACTCATTCTTTCCCCTGAGCCAGTATTCCAGCTCTGGTCCTGTCGTAGAAAAATGATCCACCACTCCGCGCCCTGGTAAGAGCACCAGTGGAACGCCACTTCCCAGCAGTACCCGGGCAGCCGCCACATCCTGTTTGGCATTGAAGGAAAAATTATCATGCCAGTCCATGCCAAGTCCTCCCAGCCATACGACAAAGATCCGATCCTTAATCTCCGGCTCCAGCAAAAGTGCCGATGCAATATTGGTACAAGCTGCAATTCCAATCACATAAAGGGGTGACTCTTTGGTATGTTCCATCGCAAGCCGTATCATATGACGGACCGCCTCAGAGTCAATCGGCTCTTTCTCGCTCTTCAAAAAACTCCCCGCCCCTTTATAGACGCAGTCACAATATTCTTCCCGCTTCACAAGCTTCAACACGCGCCGGATTTCCTCGTAGCTGCGCTCCATCCCGTCAAGTGGTCCCTGGGAATGATGATTGTCAAAAGGAGCCGCATAGATTGCCTTCAAGTTCAGCCTGTCACCGGACTGAAGCAGATATGCCAGCGCATACTGGTCATCCACCTCATTGTAGGTATCCGTATCCAAAACGACGTCCACCTGCCCTTCCGGCCGCTTCAAACGCTGGATTCCTTGTGCAATTTCCTCTACAGCCACATCATCGCTATAGGCGAATCCAAATGGGTTTGGTATCATAGGTTTTCTCCATTCTTATTTATTTCCAAT
The DNA here is from genome assembly GCA_030825115.1 of Lachnospiraceae bacterium. Classification (GTDB taxonomy): domain Bacteria; phylum Bacillota; class Clostridia; order Lachnospirales; family Lachnospiraceae; genus Brotaphodocola. Next base: position 17,182 of record JAPJQL010000016.1, on the reverse strand, counting down.
TTTTTAATACAAAAATTGGTTTTTCAAAATATCTATACCTAATATTTACCATTTTCCCACTCGATAGTCAATAGTTTTTGGTTTTTTATTACAAAAATTTACATCTTTTTTTGTTTTTACAATCTTTTTAGCTCTTTGTGTCGATATAGATGATTTCCAGATTGGAATCTCCCAACTTTTTCTTCTGCTCTTCATCGAATGCAATATTTGTAACCAGACGGTCAAACTGCGTCAGCGGAGCTACAGCAAGCACGGCAGTAGACGGATATTTACCTGCTTCCAGCAAAAGAATCGTCTGGGATGCACTCTTCATCGCCTGTTTCTGGAACAGCATATCATCTTCATAGAAAGAGGTCAAAAACAGATTTTTCCCAAGAGCCGCACCGCTCAGCAAACATTTGTCCACATGGAAATTTTTCAGTTCAGCTGCCGTAATCTGCCCTTGGGTAGACTGCTCACTTTCCCTCATCCACCCACCCAACAGAAACAGACGGGCGCACAGCGCCCCCATCTCCAGCAGCGTAATGATATGGACGGAATTAGTCACAATCGTCAGTGTTTTTAAAAGTTCCGGGCGCTCTAAAAGAATTTTCACCAGTTCTACCATCGTCGTGCTGCTCTCAATGATCAGGGAATCCCCCGGTTTTATCAAATCACCTGCCGCATAGGCAAGCGCCTGCTTTTCTCTCTGGTTGACCGTCTCCCGGAACTGAAACGGTGATATTACCGTTTTATCTCCAGCCAGCGCTGCCCCTCCGTGTATCCGCATTACCTGACCTTTATCAGCGAGGACATTGAGATCCTTCCTGATTGTCTCTGGTGATACGGACAAGTATTCTGCAAATTCGGAAACCGTCACAATCGGGTTCCTTTTTAGTATTTCTATGATTTCACAATAGCGTTCTTCTGCTTTATTCATGACAAACCTCCTCTTTCTTTTGAAAACAAAAATAATAATTTTATACTAACACACTTTTTCCGATTTTCCAATTTTTTTATTTTTTGTATCCTTATCCCCATAACAAAAAAGCATTTGTATCCATAGAATTCCATAGATACAAATGCTTTTTATCCAAATATCTTATTGCCCCATTGCCTGCAGCCACGCCTTCACTCCGAGCAGCGACTCACAAACCTGGTCAACCCTCGCTCTCAGGGTTTCATCCGGCTGGGTCATGTCCGGCACCATCACAGTGATAAAACCGCCCCGGATTCCCGCCTCCACGCCGTTTAAACTGTCCTCCAGGACCAGGCAATGCTCTGGAAGTTCTCCCAGCACCTGCGCCGTCTTTAAGAACATATCCGGGCTTGGTTTGGCGTGTTCTACCATGTCTCCTGAAATGATGTGCTCAAAATAGGATGCAACGCCGGCTTCCCTGAGGTTGCCAAGCGAATATTCCTTCGTGCTCCCTGTCGCCAGCGCAATCTTATATCCCTGCTCCTTCAGATAGGACAGCAGTTCATGCAGCCCGGGCTTTACCGGAAGCGGCTGTTCTTTCCGCATCCTGGTGAAATATTCTTTTTTTCTGCGCCGCAGTTCTTCGCAGTCAATCTCCTTGCCTGCTGACCACTCCTCAAACCGGACTGTGGCATCCTGATAATTCATCCCGCGTATGGTACAGAGAAAAGATTCCTCCATCACCACGCCCAGTTCCTCACCTGCCTTCTCCCAGGCTTTCGCCGACATGCGCTCCGTATCGAACATAACGCCGTCCTGGTCAAAAATCACTGCTTTTATGTTTCTTCCCATCAGATATCCTCGCCTTATCTATTTTTTCTTTTGTACTTAAGCTTTTCTTTACCGGATATACGGTGCCAGCTCCAACCGGATAAAGTATCCCTGCTCATGATGGCATACCGGGCATTTCACCGGCGCCGACGTCCCATGGTATACATATCCGCAGTTCAGGCACATCCATCCAGTCTCCATCTCCGAGACAAACAGGCTGTTATTCTCCAAATAATCCGCAAACATCTGGAACCGGTCTCCGTGTATCTTTTCGATCTCCGCAATCATATGAAAACTGTTCGCAATCTGTGCAAATCCTTCCTCTTTTGCAATGTTTCCGAAATTGCGGTATACATCTTCATATTCCTCATACTCGTTGTGCCTTGCCGCCTTTAAAAGGTCAAGGCTCTTATCATAGACATTGACCGGATAACCGCCGTCGATCCATACGGTATCCCCGTTCAGCTCTTTCAGGTAGTCATAAAAAATCTCTGCATGTTCTTTTTCCTGACCTGCTGTAAAAGTAAATACGGCCTGTACCACAGGCAGCCCTTCCTTCTTTGCCGCCCCTGCCGCAAACGTGTAACGGTTTCTTGCCTGGCTCTCGCCCGCAAAGGCGCGCATCAGGTTCTTTGCTGTCTCACTCGCTTTAAAATCCTTCATATAGAAAGCCCTCCTGTCATATCCTTGTCTGCATTGCTGCTCTCTATATAGTATTTCCCACCGACTCCAGAATATACCAGAAAACAGTTCCGGAATCCTGCGTCCGTCCTGTTACTTCCTGCACTGGAACACCGGGTCTGCCGGGTGTCCGCCCACAATCTTCTGCATTGTCCTCTGGACCGCGTCCTTCGACTGCCGCCAGTCCGCATCCTTGTTGCGGTAGTCATACTTTTCAATCAGCCAGTCGATATCTTCCTGCATCCGGTCCAGATTCCGGCTCATCAATTCCGAAAGCCTGGGAATCCATTCCGCTTTTTCCTGCTGACCGAGTTTTTCCTCACAGACCTGCAGCACATCCGCGAAATGATGGATACAAAAACCGGGCGACTGCATCAGTTTTTCACAGAACACCGGGTCATTTTTCAACTGATACACAAACGTATCCCGCATCCTTCCATAGATTTCCTGCATCCGGCCGCATACATAGCAGTGGCTCTCCTCCTGCCTGATCCATGCCTCCACATTGGAAGATGTCTGTCCCTGCGGACTGCCTGCTTTTTTAGCGTTTTTCTTCCAAATTCCCAAAAGTCCTCCTCCGGACGGCTCTCCGGGCACATAAGATTTCATCTGCTTTTTCAGATTGCTGTTCAGGTACTCCAGACGAGATTTTAAAATCCAGGCATTGCCAAGGCTGTTGCCATAGTCGTACATCATCTTCGTATGGTGTCTGCAAAATCCCAGGCGGTCCGTCTCATCCCTGATATCACTCTCCATGTAGGAGGAACCAAGAACAAATTCCAGGTTCTGCTGTTCCAACTTGCGCTCCAGCCAGCAAAAACAGCACTCATCGCCGGAGTTGACAGCATCCGTCAGTTCAATGGTATATAGTTTTTCTTTCATGGCTCATAGTTCTCCCGTTTATTATATTCTTCCGCAATTGTATCAGATGATTTAACGCCGCCAAATCCCATTCTCATCCACCGGATACCCATCCGGCGTAGTCGTATTCCTCAAAAGAACGCCGTCCGCCCCCAGATAAAACCAGTCGCCCTGATCCTCAATCCAGCAGTTCTTTGCCATCCCGCTGTTCTCCTTAAAATAGTACCAGTCACCATTGGAAAACTGACGGAAGCCCACCGCCATGTAAGCGTTATCGTCAAACCAATACTCCCTGCCGTTGATCGTCTGCCACTCTCCTGAGGCACGGTTTCCGTCGGCTTTGATATAATACCAGCCTTTGGAATCCTTCATCCATCCGGCGGAACCTGCACTGTTTCCGGCCGGTCCTGCCACCCCGGAACCACCGCCGCTTCCGGTCAAAGCCTCATAATTGGCAAAACCATAATCCAAAAGTGCTTTGGTGTCCGTATACTGGGTACCCTTGCTCTTCAACACAACGGCGATCAGACTCACCCCATTTCGCTGCACACCAGTCACCAGCGTATTCCCCGCCTTGGAGGTATATCCTGTCTTACCGCCGATGATCCCCTCATAATATCTGGAATCTGACGGATACATCATCTTGTGCCCCATCGTGATGGTTCTGGCTCCCGCTTTTTTAGTAGCCGGGAAATTGTATGTCAGTGTCGTATCAATCTTTCGAAACGTCTCATTCTGTAACGCCGCGCGCATAATCAGCGCCATATCATAAGGCGTCGTCATGTGAGTGGAATCATTCAACCCGTGTGGATTGGCAAAATGCGTATTCTTGCATCCCAGCTCCTTCGCCTTTGCATTCATCAAATCCGCAAACCCGCTGATACTGCCGCCCACATGCTCGGCAAGGCCGTTGCCAATCTCATTGGCGGACTTCAGCAAAAGCCCGTAGAGCGCCTGCTCTACCGTCAGCTGATCGCCCTCGGTGATGTTCAGAGACACCGCCCCCGACTCCAGATTCGTCGTAGCAGAAGCGGAAAATGTCACCACATCCGTCAATTTGCACCGCTCCAACACAACCAGCGCCGTCATGACCTTGGTGATGCTGGCAGGATAAAACTGTTTGCCCTGGTTCTTCCCAAAAAGAACCTGTCCGGTGGAGGCATCCATAAGTACAGCGCCCTCCGCTTCTACAACCGGCTCCGCCGTCGATTCTTTACTACCCTCTGCCGTACCGGTTCCACTTCCGTTCCCCGGTGCTAAACCTCCGGCTTCTCCCGAACTGTTCCCCAGCGGTGTCTGTACACCTGTCCCGTTCTCTGCCATGCCTCCCGGTCCGGTACTCGAAATACCGCCCGGATATGTACTGTCAGTCTGACTTCCTGCCCCAGTCTCAAATGGAAGAGGAGGTATCGTAATCTCAGCATAAGCCACCGAACCGAATGCAAGGCTCATGCCAAGGAATAAACTCAATATTTTTTTCCAGTTTCTCATAGATCTGTCTCCTGTTTACAATGATATGGAACAGTATATCATAAATTTTTCCGCCAAAATCTGTCAACTTTCTTACAGTTCCTGATTCTTCCCCAATCATCCGCATGAATATCTTGTATCAGCGATATACATATAAAGAAAATATTTTTTGGCAGGGCATATGAAAAACCGGTTTTACTGCAAGCGGATTGCAAAAATCTCCGCTCTGTTTCTTCTCTCCTTCTTCCTCGGTCACGGGCTTGCCTACGTGACCATACATAACGAAAAGGCAGTATCGGCTTCCGCCGACGGCAACTGGGGGCTGAGCTTTCAGCAGGAAGGAAAGCCTCCTGTCGCTAACGCCACCGCAGACTATCTAAAGCAGTTCGATGCTTACTACGCTGCCGACACGGATGACAAAATCCTCTACCTGACTTTCGATGCAGGCTATGAAAACGGCAATACCGCGGCAATCCTGGACGCATTAAAAAAACACAATGCCCCGGCTACCTTTTTTCTGGTAGGCAATTACTTATCGACAAGTCCCGACCTTGTAAAACGCATGGTCGCAGAAGGTCATAACATCGGAAACCACACCTTCCACCATCCTGACATGTCGAAAATCTCCACAATGGATTCTTTTTCCCAGGAACTGCAGTCTCTGGAGGCGCTCTACCAGGAGACGACCGGTCAGCCGATGAAGCGGTTCTACCGCCCGCCCCAGGGAAAATACAGCGAATCCAACTTAAAAATGGCAAAGGAACTTGGCTACAAAACCTTCTTCTGGAGTCTGGCTTACGTAGACTGGTACGAAGATAAACAGCCCACTCACGAAGAGGCATTCAAAAAACTGCTGGGCAGAATCCACCCCGGCGCAATCGTCCTGCTCCACAGCACGTCAAAGACAAACGGCGAGATTCTGGATGAACTCCTCACCAAATGGGAAGAAATGGGCTACTCCTTCCATTCCCTCGACGAGCTGGTCGCCCAACCCTCACAGAGCAGTTAAAATGTTCATCCAGGGCACAGAATTATGGTTCTGCCACTTGTTTTTCTTCCGGTATATGTTAAGATAAAAACTATAAACAAAGGAAGGAAGACCAGCATGGAAGCATTTAACTACTCCTGCCCGACAGAAGTTGTCTTCGGGCGAAACACAGAACAAGAAGTATCTGCATATATCCGCAAGTACGGTGGAAGCCGTGTCCTGATCGTCTACGGAGGCGGAAGCATCATCCGAAGCGGCCTGTTCGCCAGGGTCTGCAAAATTTTAGAAGAAAGCCATATCGCATATGAGGCCTTTGGCGGAGCAAAGCCCAATCCGACGCTCAGTCACGCCAGAACCGGTATTGAAAAAGCATGCCAATTTGAGGCTGATTTTATTCTGGGCATCGGCGGCGGTTCCGCCATCGATACCGCAAAAGCAATCGCAATCGGAACCGCCAGCCCCGATGCAGACCTATGGGATTTCTGGACAAAAAAACTGACGGTGAAAAGGGCTCTTCCTACCGGAGTCATCCTGACAATTCCTGCTGCCGGCAGTGAAACCAGCACTTCTTCCGTGCTGACCAATGAGGATAATGGACAGAAACGCGGAGTGAATACGGACTTCAACCGCCCCAAATTTGCCATCATGAACCCGGAAGTGACCTATTCGCTGCCGCCCTATCAGGTGGCTTGTGGTGTCACCGACATCATGATGCATACTCTGGACCGGTATTTTAACCCAGCCGAGAACGAACTGACCGATTCGATCGCAGAAGCACTTCTCCGCACTGTGATTGCCAAAGGCACAGACGCAGTAAAGAACCCGCACAGCTACGACGCCATGAGCGAACTGATGTGGGCTGGCTCCCTCTCCCACAACGGCCTGACCGGCCTTGGAGGTGTACGGGATTTCAGCGCCCACCAGTTCGGACATGAGCTTTCCGCCATGTTTGATACCGCCCACGGCGCATCCCTCTCTACCGTGTGGGGATTCTGGGCTCGCCATGCCCTGCCGTTCAAGCCATCCCGCTTTGCGCGGTATGCAAGAAACGTCTGGGGACTGACCGGAACCGATGAGACCCGATTGGCACTTGACGGCATCAAAGCCACCGAAGAATATTTCAAATCCATCGGAATGCCGACCTGTTTCAGCGAAAACACGGACGTGGGAATCCAGAACGAAGAAGTGCTGAGAAAGCTGGCCCACAGCTGTTCAAACGGCGGGACACGGACGATTGGCAGTTTTTGTGTGCTGGATGAAGAGGGGATGTATGAGGTGTTTCGGGCTGCGAATGTCTGATTTCCTGTTTTAGGCGCAAAAAAACCGGCACAAGGATACCCCATCCATGTGCCGATTTTTTGCGCCCATCCTACCAGTAAGGATTCCAATCCCCAAGTCTCCTGGTCAGCGCCTCCATATAATAATAATCACCCCATGTATTACACTCATCTACCCCCCTGTTTTTACAGGTGTTGAACTCTGAATCCCTTGCATAGGTCCCGTGCAGCAAAAGTCCGTTGGACTTCGATATGTCAGTATTGGCGCAGCGGGTCATCAGGGCATACAGCATCCGGTCAGCGGCGGTTAAATAATTCTCTGCCTTCTCTTTTTCCAAATGCCTGCTCATCTCAAGGATTCCGCAGACAGCGATTGCAGACGCCGAAGAATCGCGCGGCTCTGTGCTTCCGGTATCAAAATCGAAATCCCAGTATGGAACCAGGTCCTCGGGAAGATGCTCGATAAAATAATCGGTAACCTTACAGAACAGATCCAGATACTCTTCTTTCTTTAAATACCTGTAGCTCAAAGCAATCCCATAGATTCCCCATGCCTGGCCCCTGGCCCATGCGGAGCCGTCGCGGTTGCCCTGATGGGTCACTCCGTGGTCCGGTTCCCCTGTTTTGGTGTTGATAAAGTAGGTGTGGTAAGTGGAGCAGTCCGGTCTCATCACACATTTCATCGCCGTCCGGATATGGTTTTCGGCCTTAGAGGCATACTCCGGGTTTCCGCTCACCTCGCTCGCCCAATAGAGCAGAGGCAGGTTCAGCAGGCAGTCGATGATCAGGCGGTATTCAGACGGCTCATTTACATTGCCCCACGCCTGTATGAATTTCCCGTTTTCCCGGTAGCGTTCGGACAGATGGTCCGCCGCCAGCAATGCAGCTTCCTTTGCATGGTCGCTGCCTGTCAGCTTGTAGGCCGCCACGCAGGAGAGGCTGTAGAGGAAGCCCATATCGTGATGATTGACATCGATCTTCTCCCGGATTCGGTTTAAAAAGCTTTCCACCTGCCAGTCGGCGGCGTCTTTAAAGCAGGGCTCTCCGGTATATTCGTAAGCGAGCCAGATGACTCCGGTCCAAAATCCCGTCGTCCATTCCACATTTTCTGTGGGCAGATAAAATCCATTCTCACTGTTTGAACTTTGAAAAAATTCAGAAAACTCCGCCAGATTGGACCGGACAATCGAAACAGCCTTGTCCATATAGTCTTTCATCATCTCCGGGGTTGTTCCCGGATACTGCCGGAGCTGTTCCATAGTCTGTGCCATACTCCATTCTCCTTTCATGCTCCTTCCGTGTCACAGAAGGAAGGGGTCCTTAGTTTCCTCTAAATACGTTTTCAGCACTGCGTCCCAGAACTTAGCCAACTCGTCCTCTTTTTCCAGGGCGATCGGATTCATCTGATACGGGTCTTTTTTATTATCATAGTAAAATCTGGTTTGTTTCTCTGACGGGTTCGTTCCATTGTTGACAATGTAAGTAATCTCCTTTGTCCTGATTCCCCGCCATCCAAACGCCTTATGGTTCATCCCGGCTTTCCGGTATGGTTCCACCAGTTCCGGCATTCCCGGTATCATGCACAAAAAGGCATTGTCCGGCTCCTCTTCCATATGCTTCCCAAGAACCAGCGGAGCAAGGCTTTTCCCCTGTACCGTATCGGGGATTTCCGTCTCCAGCAGTTCCAGCAAAGTCGGCATATGGTCCGGGCTGGCAAGCAGGGCGTCGCATGTTCCCGGCGTTATGTGTGGTCCCCTGATATAGAACGGAATCCGGATGGATTCCTCATACCAGATATTCTTTCCCATCAGACCGTGGGAACCCATGCAGTCCCCGTGATCGGCAGAAAGTACGACAAAGGTATCCTGGCTAAGCCCTTCCTTCTCCAGATACTCCATGATCCTTCCAAAGTTATCGTCAATCCCCTCGATCGCGCCGTAATATTCCTCAAATGTCTTCCTAAAGTTCTCATCGTTTCTCAGAGACTCCGGCACATTTTCGCGAAACGCCGCATCCTGCCCCTGCAGCCTGCCTCTGTATTTCTCAGGAAGCTGGTCATAAGGCGGGTGGGGCGGATTCCAGGACAAAAAGAGACAGAACGGCTTCTTTGGATCCCGGTTTTTCAAATAGCTTAGCGCAACGTCTGTCTCATGTTCCGGCGACCATTGCCCAGGTTTTATCATCTCCGGTCCATCGCCCCAGTAATGAGGCGAAAGGTGGCAGTCCATCGCTCCATACGAATACCAGAAGTCAAAATGATGCCGCCTTTCCCCGGGCGGGGTAAAGGCATCCCAGTGTCTTGCCCCCGACTCGGGATTCCTTTTGAAATTTTCTTCGCTTGCATCCAGATGCCATTTTCCGATATAGGCTGTTTCATATCCATGCTCGTGGAGCACATCGGAGATCGTCACCTCCTGCGGTTTCAGCATCACAGTCTCATCCAGCCCGATTTTGCAGTTGGTCCACATCCCGCAGCTATACGGATACTTTCCCGTCAGCAGAGACGCCCGGTGGGGCGAGCACAGCGGATAAGTACTGACTGCGTTGTCAAATGCCATGCTCTCCCCCGCAAAGCGGTCCATGTTCGGCGTCCGGACAAAATCCTCGCCTGCCGCCCCAATGGCATGGGCCCGCCACTGGTCGGCAAAAATATAGATCAGGTTTTTATTCTTCATTAGCGGTCAGCTCCCAGAAATGTCTCATATGCCGTCTGGTTGATTTCCAGTGCACGGTCGATGCCTCTCGCTTTCAGCTCAGAGATGAATCCATCATATTCTGCATCAAAATCATTGACGCCCAGAATCCAGGACTGGAACTTCTCATCCACATACGGTTTAATGCTTGCCATGATGTTTTTATACTCTGTCTCGACATCTGCCGTATACTTTAATGCCATCTTTCCATCCAGGTAAGGAGGAAGGGTATCATCAAACCACTCGTCATGGCTGTTGTACATCTTATTTGCTTCAATTCCGTCTTCCTGCATAACGGCGTACTCATATTCCCCATCCTGGCACATACCGATGCGGTACTGAACGCCGATGGAACGAAGGTAGCCAAGAGGAGTCAGCTCAGACTGGAGCACTTTCTCCGTAAACTGTTTCTTGCCGTCTGCGTCTCTCGTAAAGGTATCTCCTTCGATTCCCCAGTTCATCAGCTCATTGCCGTCTTCGGTAAAGAAATAATCCATAAATTTGATAGCAGTCACAGGATCCTTACACTGAGAAGAGATTCCCCAGCCTACGCCCGGATATCTTGACACGCGCTCTTTCACAAGACCGTTCTGGTCTGCCGGAGGAGCGATGGCAACCATCTGAAAGCCCGGTATCGTCTCTGCCAGCGTCGTATTGTAGTTAGCCGTACTGATCCAGTCATGAGTGCATCCGCCGATATCACCGCCAAGCAGGGTATCTCTGGAGGAAGCGCCTCTTGTAAAGATCTCCGGATCGATCAGACCTTCCTGATACCACTTGATCATATTGCTGACGCCTGTCTTAAAGTTTTCCTCCAGTGGCTCATAGGTCATCTTCCCGTCTCTCGGATAGAATTCCAGGCTGGTATCCCACAGATAGAGATACTCATCCGGCTGTTTCCATCCTGCGCGGTCGAATAACGGAACCTCATCCTTCAGCCCGTTTCCGTTCGGGTCCTCATTGCGGAATGCATAGAGAACGTCGTGAAGCTCGTCCACAGTTGTCGGAGCTTTTAAATCCAGCTTGTCAAGCCAGTCCTGTCTGATCCACCAGAACTCCGCAGCCTTCAGCTCCTGGCTCTTTGGAATCTGATAGATATTCCCGTCGAGGGAGTATGCCGTCTGGCGGAATCTTGCATCCTCTTCCAGCACGCGCTGAATGTTGGGAGCATGCTCCTCGATCAGGTCGTTCAGGGGGATCATACCGCCGTCGCGTCCCAGCTTTTCCAGTGCCGCTGCATCTACATACCCGATAATATCGGCCAGGTTGCCGGAACTCAACATCAGGTTAAACGCCTCTTCCTCATTGGAATTCGAGAGGGATATGGTTCCCTTCAGGCTGACATTTGTCCTCTTTGCAGCCTCCTGCCATGCCTGCCAGTTGGAATCAAACGGCATATTGTTAAAATTCAAAAATACGGTAAATTCCTTCGGCTCTGCGCTGACCAGGCTTCCCTCCAGCTTCTCCTCTGCAGCTCCATTGCTGCTTCCTGAAGTCTCCGGCGCCGCCGTACCGGAACTCTTTGACGAACAGCCGGCCAGTGTCCCGGCCAACATCACTGCTGCCATTGCTGCTGCTATTACTCTTTTCTTTTTCATCTTCTTTCCTCCTGAATGAATTTGATATGTATTAACCCTTCACGCCTCCAACAGTAACGCCGGTCTTAAAGTACTTCTGCACAAACGGAAATACGACCAGCATCGGCACAATGGCTATGATTATCATAGCATAAATTACCGTAGTTGGAGAACTTAATGAATTCTGTGTTACAATAGCCGCTTCCGATGCGTTTGCCACCCTGTCAACGATCATCTTTTTCAAAAGTACCTGCAAAGGTGCTTTTCTGTCGTCGTTCAGCAGCTGCATCGCCCAGAAATAGCTGTTCCACCGGTTGATCGCATAAAACAGTCCCACCGTCGCAAGAGCCGGTTTGGAAAGCGGCAGATAAATCTTAAAAAATGTGATAATGTGGTTTGCCCCGTCTATGAATGCCGCCTCCTCCAAAGCTTCCGGAAGCTGCTCAAAAAAGCTCTTCATAATGATCAGGTTATAAGTATTGATCGCAAACCCAAGGATGATCGCCGTCCTCGTATTGAGCAGGTGAAAATCCTTGAATGTCAGGTACATCGGAATGATACCTGCGTTAAACCACATGGTGAAAATCGTAAACAGCGTAAAAAATTTACGGAACATCAGCTTTTTCTTGCTGAGGGCATATGCCATCGTGGTCGTAAACAGCATATTGACCGCCACGCCTGCCACTGTGTAGAAAATCGTATTCCCATATGCCAGCCAGATTCCTGTTTTGCTGACAGCCTCACGGTAACTTTCCAGCGTAAAGTGCTTGATCGCCAGCATCACGTCGCCGTTCTCTACATAATACGGCTGGCTTAAGGATGCGATCAGCACATAATAGATTGGATACAGCACCAGCAGGCTGATCAGGATTCCCAGAACCGACATACTGATATTAAATACTTTTTCCCCGGTTCCGATGACCTGTCCCTGATGAATTGTCTTCTTTTTCATAATCCGCCTCCTTATCCTACCAAAGTGCCGTATCAGAAAGCTTACGGCTCACACGGTTTGCCAGGGTCACCAGAATCAGCGCGATGACCGCCTCAAACAATCCCACGGCCGTCGCCAGACCATAGTTCCCGTTTTCAAATCCAAGACGGTAAGAATAGGTCGCGATGATATCTGCCTTGGCAAATGTGGATGGCTGGTACAAAAGAAGGATTGCCTCATAACCTACCTTTACCATCTTACCGATGTTCAGCACCAGCATCGTGACGATGGTCGGCAAGATCGCCGGTATCGTAATATTTTTTATCTTCTGCAGTTTTCCCGCCCCGTCAACCGTCGCGGCCTCATATAACTGAGGGTCGATTCCCATAATGGCTGCGATAAATACAAGGGCGTTAAACCCGGCGTTCTGCCAGAGCGTCATGGTCGTATAAATTCCCCTGAAGTACTGGGGCTGTACCATAAAATAGACCGGATCCATTCCAAGCTTCTGCAGGATCATATTGACAATACCCGTACTTGGCGACAGGAAGTTGACCACGATACCGCACACTACCACAACCGATACAAAGTGCGGAAGAAGTGTGGCCATCTGCGTCATCTTGCTCACAAACTTGTTCTTCATCTCCGTCACGGCCACGGCCAATATGATTGGAATCGGGAAACATACCACCAGCTGCCAGAAGGAGATCATCAGCGTATTCTTTAACACCCGGATGAAATCCCTTCCAGTTAAGAAGGTAATAAAGTTGTCGAGTCCCACAAAGGTGCTGCCCGAGATGCCTTTAAAAATATTGTAGTCGTAAAATGCAATTGCCAGACCCGCCATCGGCTTATAGGCAAATGCCAGAAACCACACAACACCCGGAAGCAATAAAAGATACAGATCCCAGTTTTTCCTCACCGCATACAAGGGTGATTTTTTCTTGTTTTTTTCACGTTGTCGTTTTAACATGAATCCCCTTCCCTCCTAAACCTGTTTGAATTTTGAAAGCGGCTGTCGCTTCTGAAACCACTTTATACCAGGTCCCGGGCAAAAGTAAATCATTGTTTTCCAGCTTATCTGCAAAAGGCATGTTTTTCCATCATCAATTTTCAAATCATCACCAATTCGCCATATTGACTATAAGCAATTGATTTTTATATATGATTCCTATATACTATATTATATATATCTTTATAAGTATGGGAGAAACATTATGAAAAATAACATTATGATCATCATCTGCGACCAGCTTTCTGCCACGGCACTACACACGTATGGCGATACATATTCCAACACCCCCGCCATCGATGAACTTGCTGCAAACAGTGTCGTGATGGAGCATGCTTATACCTCCTGTCCACTTTGCCAGCCTGCGCGCGCCTCCTTCTGGACCTCGCGCTATCCTCACCAGACAGGCGTACTTTCAAACCTTCCGGACCAGGGATTCCCGGAGGTTTCAAAAGATATCCCGACTCTGGGAGAACTTTTTTCTAACGCGGGATACGACTGCGTACATTTTGGCAAAACCCATGACTACGGCTCCCTGAGAGGTTTCCGTGTCATCGAGTCCGACGAGATCAGGATTCCGCGGGCAAACCCGTCGATCCCCTATGACTACGAGACCTACCTGGACATCGACACGACAAACCGTTCGGTCAGCTATCTGCGCTCCAAACCGGAGGAGCCGTTTCTCATGGTGGCAGACCTTCAAAATCCTCACAATATCTGTGCCTACATAGGGGAACACAGCGAGGGACATGATGGGTTTGAGATTGAAGGGAAGCTTCCGCCCCTGCCGGAGAATTTTGAATTTGACGATATCGCCAACCGGCCTGCATTTATCCAGTATCTGTGCTGTGCCCACCGCAGACAGCGGCAGGCAAGCGGCTGGGACGAGGAGGATTTCCGCCACTATCTCTACGCCTACTACACCTACCTCTCTATGGTCGACCGGCAGATCGGTGAGATCCTCAGCGCGCTCAAAGAGAGCGGACAGGCTGACAACACAATGGTCGTATTTCTGGCCGACCACGGCGAAGGCATGGGGGCCCACCGCCTTGTAACCAAATACGGCGCCTTCTACGAGGAGACAAACCGGGTTCCGTTTTTCTTCTCCCTTCCCCGGACTGCGGGGCAGACCAGAATCACAGGCGTAACATCCCTTCTGGATCTGATGCCGACACTTTTGGATTATGCCGGGATTCCGGCGCCGGACAGCCTGGAGGGAATCTCTCTCCTGCCTCAGATCACCGGCAAAAAAAGCGTGTCCGACCGGACTCTTGCCGCAGCAGAATGGTACGATGAATTCCGCAGTTATACCGTACCCGGACGTATGGTCTGCGATGAGGATTTTAAGTATATCTGTTACCTGGAACCGGACAGCGAAGAGCTGTACGATATGAAACAAGACAGGTATGAAAAGACCAATCTGGCCCGCAGGCCGGAATATGCCGAGGTTCTGGAGCAGTACCGGGGGCATCTCAAAAAACACCTGCACGCCAGTCAGGATCCCTTTTTATCCTTAAAAACAGAGGGTACAGAAAGACACCGCCGCCATCCCCTGGGCTTTTGCCATCACCAGGGTCCCAGCGCGGTAGAACTCTATGCAGATGAGAAAAAAAGAAAGCAGATGGTTTAGAGCTATGTTTCGATCTGGTATCTATAAAAACCGCTTATATAAAATACTGCTCACCACCGGAGTCGTCGTCATTCTGCTGCTTGCAACATTGTCGGGCAGTTACCTGCATCGCCAGCAGAAAAACAGCTATCTGCACAACCTGTCAAATTCCACCGCCGCCCTGGAGGCAAACTCCAATATTGCCATGAATCTGATCTCCCGGGCGATCAACGATATCAACCGCGATCCGAGCATTGCCAGGTGGGGGGATTCGGCTACCCCAAACGAGTTCTATTTCAATGCTGTCGTAGCTTTGAAGCAGCTAAAGCTCATCACGACAGACACCTCTATGGTCGACTATGAACTATCCATCACAACCATAGAGCCAAAGGAACTGGGCGGCGCATCCATCGGCATGGTCCTTGGGCGGACCGGCACGATGGACCAGGATGATTTTCTGAGAAAAGAAAAGGGGCTGAGCAGTGAAGAAATCAAGGGCATCCAGGACCATTTCGCAGTCTCCAGCCGTCCGCTCTGCCTGCCCCATTATGTCGATGAGGAGCTGTCTTCCGTGTATTACATCACCAAAGCTTACAAGAGTCCGTCAAAACTCCTTTGCTTTGTGACAATACCGGTAAACACGCTCACCGGCACCTCAAGACCCGGCAGGTTTTTACTGTACAACGAGGACCAGCTGCTCGCAGCCAGCCATCAGACGCCGGAAATGGAGCGTATTTTTTCATTCTTAGCCGAGAACCCGGCAGAAGAAAACCATGACAGCAGGGAATATGTGGAATACAAGGAAGAGTATCTCTTTCCCACCAGACTGTCCGCTATGGGGTGGAACCTCGCCTTTATCTACGACAGCTACGTGCTGGGCAGACACCAGATTCTGTTCTTTTTAATCCTTCTGGTTACAGCCGCATGTATTTTTACATGCCTGATCGCCATCCTTGTAGAGGCATTGTATAAACCCATCCGCGAAGTGGTAGCGGACTCCATCGAAGAAAATCCCGATGGCAAACCGATAGATGAATTCAAGATTTTAAAACAAAATTCAGACAAGATAAAAATCCTCAGCAAAAGCCTGATCGATGCAATGAACGAAAACGAGAAGCTTGCCTCGCAGCAGCAATACCGGCGCCTCCTTTTCGCACCCCAGACGTCTGATCACGTTGGGGACAATCTCCGGGCTGATGAAAGCTACAGCGTGGCGCTGGTCGAGTTCCAGTCGGCAAGCGACGGCTTTATCCCCAACTGCATCGTGTTACTTAAGCAATATGTCCACGATTTTACAATGGACTACGAAAATCTGGCCTTTGTGGATCTGGATTCAGCCCGCTGTGCCGTCATCCTAAAAGAGACAGAGACCGACGAGAGCCTTCGAATCCTGTATGAGCTTCTCCACCATCTGGATCAGCAGCACGAAAAGGATGGCATCCACAAGTGGATTGCAGTCAGCAATCCTAAAAACGGGCAAAACAATATCTGGCTTGCCTATCAGGAGACGCTGCGGATACTGGAGTACAAGCATCTTTATGCCCATACCAATATCCTGACCTTTGAGCAGATCCGCTCCGTAGATGCCGTCACCTACTCCTACCCTCTTTCCGTGGAAAACCGTCTGGTACACTGTATCGTGGAGGGAAAAGACGAAGCGCTTCAGATTTTCGACCAGTTGATCCGGACAAATCTGATGGACAAGACACTTTCCCTGGAATCCATCCAGAGCTTTGTGTATGTGCTGATCGGCACTCTGGGAAGAGTCTTTCAGGAGTTAAAGACATCGCCTGAGGTGTTGTTGAAAGAAGAGATTAATTTTAAATATCTGTATGAACACTGGAGCGATTCCGTGACGATCACGACTCTGCGGCACGCTCTCCAGGATGTGCTGGCGGCAGTAAACTGCCGGGAGCAGAATAATGACCAGAAAATCCTTCAGGACATGATCCAGTATATCCATACAAATTATATGGATGATATCATGCTGAACGATATGGCCGACCAGTTCCATATCTCACCCAAATACTGCGGAATCCTGTTTAAGCAGCTGAGCGAGCAGAATTTCAAAGATTACCTGAACCGATACCGGATTGAAAAGGCAAAGGAACTGATGGAGGAGCATCCCGATATCAAGATCGCAGATCTGGGACTTATGGTTGGATTCAACAGCGCCAACAGCTTTATCCGGGTATTTGGGAAATATACGGGGGTGACACCGAAAGCCTATATGGAACGTTTGCAGAGAAACGTCGGGCTGGATACCTCGTTTTGATTGTTTTTTGCAAGTAATCTTGTTATAATCCCATCTTTGACAGTTAGAAGAAAATAAAATCGCTGTATCCCTTGTGTTT
>JAPJQL010000015.1 GCA_030825115.1 Lachnospiraceae bacterium | reverse complement strand
ATTTTTCTGGTAAATATAGCCAAAATATATTGAAAATTTTTACGGGGGGGGGGGGTATAATTGTATAATCAATTATAAAAATCATGGAGGAAAGGGTATGAAAAAGTGGAAAAGAAGACTGGCATCTATGTTGTGTATCAGCATGTTGCTCAACTTGACTGTTCCTGCTTATGGGGGCAGCTTCGACGTTCCGTTTCAGAAGTCGTCAGAAAAGACAGCGACGTCATCTGATATGGAAAGAGAGGATTTTGATGAATTTGGTGACGGGGATCTGATTGATGATCTGGCGACGGATTCGGATGCGGACCAGGATTTGGAGGATGAGGACCTTGCGACACCGGCAGATTGGCTTGATATGGATCTGTTGGGAGCGACACCGGCGGATTGGAAGATGATTGGCGGAAACAACGTAATCCTGAATGACAACTGCGGCAATACGCTGCCGATGCATGTTGGAGACACGTATGAGCTGAAGATTTCGAAGGATTACCTTGCTGGCGATTTATTTTTTGCCTCAAATGATATGTCAGCAATAATAATTGATGACTGTGGTATGATAGAGGCGATTGGTCGTGGAACGGCTACCGTAATGGTTTCTCAAAGTGATGGCGTCGCTGTTGCTACGATGGAGATAGAAGTTGTAGGTGATTGGATAGACATCAATACAGTCTGTCTGGATGCAAATGGCGGACAGTTTGAAAATGGGGAAGACTATGTGGAAATCCGCGGAGCATATGGTAGAGGCGGGTTTGAAACGGAGTACTCTTTCCCGGAAGCTTTTTATGAAGGGAAAACTTTTACAGGATGGTATTCAGATCCTGTTGGCGGAGTTCTGGAAAATAGCGGGTGGTGGTCTACAATATCACGTAGCTATACTGCCTATGCCCATTGGGATATGCAGCAGTATTGGGTTCAGTTTAGGGATGGCGACCATTTCTTGGATTCTGTAAGCGTAAATCATGGCAGTCCTGTCCAGAAAATCAACGATCCACTTAAAGAAGGGTATCGTTTTGTTGAGTGGATGAAGGATAGTAATGGAATGCTGGTTCCGTATGATTTTAGCGAACCTGTTCTGGAAAGTTTTACTCTTTATGCTTCTTGGGAGAGGTTGACTAATATACAAGATGCGACGGTGACAGTAAAAGGAACTTATCAATACACAGGGGAAGCGATAACACCGGAGCTTGAGGTTAAACTTGGGGATAAACTCCTGCAGGAAGGAATCGATTATACAATAGGCAGTGGGTATACGGATGCAGGAGATTATACAGTCAGTGTACAGGGAATTAATCAGTACTATGGTTGGAACAGCGCTTCGTTTTCAATAGCAGCACGCCCGATCACGGATGCAGTGATCACGGTAGAGGGAAGGTATACGTATACCGGATCTGTGATTACTCCGAAAGTTTCGGTTGTCTTGGATGGGAAAAAGTTAGAACAGGCGTGGAATACGTACTCTGTTACCTGTTACAGCAAAGAAATTGGGGACGCAGTAGTTACGGTAACCGGACAACGGAATTTCAGCGGAAGCAAGGACGTGGCGTTTACAATTCTTCCTGCGCTGCCGGAAAATAGAAGCATCACAATACAGAACAGGAATGACGGATATGAAATTCCGATTCTCGTAGGAAGCACATATGCTCTTGAGGTTGAAGTGGTGCCTGAAGAATATGCACAGTATGTTTCCTTCCGCTCCAATGATGAATCTGTTGTTAAAGTGGATGAAAATGGAGTAGTTACAGGCATGGGAACGGGATATACCTACGTCTATGCTAAGGTGGCGTGGGATTCCGAGCACAGTTCAGAACAGTATGTATCGTTCCGCGTTGTGGATGAGAGCCAGAAGCCGGTAACTTTAGAACTAGATGCCAACGGAGGAGTGTTTAAGGATGGCTCCACAACATGGTCCCGCATTACAAAAGCTGGAAATGGGGTATGGTTGCCAGACTCTCCGACCCATCCGGACAAGCTGTTTGGAGGCTGGTACTATGACCGGGAAGGAAATGTGCTTGTTACCACGAGCAGTTATTACAGCCCGGAAGAAGATACGGTTTTGTATGCAGGATGGAAGGATACCTATAAGATTAGATTTGATTATAATGGTGTTTCCTGGGATGGGGTAAGTGAAAAAGAATATCTGATTGAGGCAGGGAAAAATATCGGCTCTAACAGACCATATCCACCTGATAATACACCGGAGACAGACCATAAATTGTTTGTCGGCTGGATGACAGCAAGTGGAGAGATTATAAGTACAAGCGATATCTATAAGTATATTCCGCAGGGAAATGAGACTCTGACAGCGGAATGGCTGACGGATTTTTATACAGTCCGGTTTGACTACAACGGTGTAACATACGGAAATGAGAGTTCCAAGACCTATTATATTCAGCCGGGAAAGAACGTCAGCAATTATCCTTATATTCCATCCGATCCGGAACAGACGGAAGGCAAACTGTTTGAGTATTGGATGGATGAGGCTGGCAATAAGATCGATTCGATTTATAATTATGTGCCAGAGGGTGACATAACATTTACTGCAAAGTGGAATGTGGATTTTTATACCATAACATTTGACTGCAATGGGGTGCCCTATAATGGAAATGACTATGTCGTCTATCATGTGATTTCGGGTAATAAATTAAGTAACCGTCCTTATTTTTCGAACAACCCTTCAGATACGGGAGGAAAGAAGTTACTTGGATGGCAGAATCAGGCGGGGGATTTATACTCGGATAGTGAAATTTATGATTATGTACCGTCGAAATCAGAAGTTATCACAGCACAGTGGTCTGACTATTATACGGTAACTTATGATACCAATGGCGGAGCATTCAGCTATGGCGGCAATGTTGATTATGTGGCGGTTGGACAGCCTCTTGGAAACCGTTCGCGTCCGGTAAAAAAAGGGTTTGAGTTTATCGGCTGGTATGAGAAGGACAGCGGTGCATATATCGAGCCCCAGTATTACATACCGTCAGGAGATGTTACATTGGTAGCGCGTTGGGAAGAGTACTGGACGATTACCTATGATGCCAATGGAGGCAAATACACATATGATAGCTACAAGTCCGATAAAGTCATAAAGGGAGAGGGAGTCTACTTAAATGGCAGTTATGGTTATCAGAAGGATGGAAACGTCCTGATTGGATGGTGTGAGGATAAGGAATGTGAAGGTGCAGTATTGACTGGATATTACTATCCGATGTCGGATATTACTCTTTATGCTAAATGGGGTAGGAAGTGTACAATCACTCTGGATGCTGGAGAGGGGTATTTTGCCGGAGGAAAAAAGACCAGTACTGTTGAGTCGGCCGCAGGAATGCAAATTTCTTCACTGACCTCTCCATATAACGACGGAGCTACATTTGACGGTTGGTATACCAGGGATGGATTACGCTGGACACGGGCTTATACTGCAAACGGCGATGAAACCTTTTATGCGAAATGGCTGAATACCAATTGCCATACAGTTACCTTCCATGCAGGCGGGCCATATCTGTATGATGCTGAGAGGCAGCAGTCCAATTTAATAACATTGACCAAAAAGGTTCAGGACGGATATGCGGTTGATTCTGTTAGTGCAAATCGAAGTTCTTATGAATGCACATGGTATATGGAACCGGAGTTTAAAACGCCTTATAATATGCAGGCTGTTGTAGAACGGGATCTCGATCTTTATGCCAAGTGGTCGAAACGGCTTTCCGTAACCTGGGATGCCAATGGCGGAACTGACAGGTCTGGACGCGGCAGGGGGAATAGCCTGGTCATGGCAGGGGAAGTAGTGAATCTGCCGGATGTGTCAAAAGAAGGCTATGTGCTGGAAGGATGGTATACAGCAGATGGCAGGAAGTATCAGGAACTGGATTATGTCTATGAAAATGTTTCAGTGACCGCGAAATGGCAGGAGGGATATAAAATCACTCTGGAACTGGGAGGCGGTAGACTGTACAACAATGGCTATTATAAGGAAGTGTTTTATGTAAAACCGGGTGAATCGTGTGAATATGCCCCTAACCCTGTACGGGATGATGCTGCTTTTCTGGGCTGGTTCGATGAGGCAGGTAACCAGATCAGAAGCATATCAGGATATACTCCGATAAAAGATACGGTGATAAAAGCAAAATGGACTACGGATATGGTTCAGGTACGCACCCATAGCGGGGGGAGTTCTTTCTATGATCCTTATTCAGGAGACTATTTAACGACGATGGTATATAACGTGGCACGGGGAAATAAACTTCCTTATAACGCGTATATCACTGATCCGGAAAAAGCCGGAAGAAAAACCTGCACTGGATGGTCGCTTACGGAAGATGGTACAGAACCGATTGATGAAACAACCTATATTTTTACAAAAGATACGGATCTTTACCCAATCTGGGACGAATACTGGACACTGAGCTTTGACTATATGGGAGGATTTTATAACAATAACACATCAAGGCGCTCAATTCATTATGTAGGAAAAGGAGACCAGATCGGCAGCCCGCAGAACCGATATATGACCAAACCTGGCTATGTTTTCGACGGTTGGTATGAAAGCACGGATTACACCGGGACGAAATACGAGATTCCGTTTACACCGGAGAACAACATGATGCTCTATGCAAAGTGGATAGAAGACAACGTGACGAAATATGCCGTTGCTTTTGACACGATGGGCGGCAGCGAGATAGAGCCTCAGCTTATCGCACGGGGAGAGAGCGCGCGGGAACCGGAGAATCCGCAAAAGAGCGGCTGCGTCTTCCTGGGGTGGTATACGGATAAGAACTACTGGAACAAATATCAGTTCAGCAATATTGTATACAAAGACATCACACTGTACGCAAAATGGATGGAGACAACAGACGTCAACGATGCCGCTGTAGAGATTGCAGGAACTTATGTCTACACTGGAGATGTGATCATACCGAAGCTGACTGTGAAGATGGGCTTTCTCACGCTGACAGAGGGGACGGATTATGAAGTAGAAGGTGAGAGTACTGAGGCAGGAGAGGCATCTGTTACTATCCGGGGAATCGGCGATTACACGGGAGAGAGGAAGGTGACCTTCAAGATTGAACAGGCAGAACTGGACGTGGAAGCGCCTCAGGGACCGATTCAGTCGGTCTACAGCGATAAGGCAACGCTAAAAGATTTGATGCTCCTGGATCCATGGCAGTGGGACAAACCTGCCCAGAAGGTAGGAGAAGTCGGAACCCATACTTATGGAATCACATATCCTTCGCCCAATGCCAACTACAAGGATAAACATGCGGAAATGGAGGTAGAGGTTTCACCGTTTTCTATTGAAAACGCGGACATCTATTTCAAAATGAGTGAGTTTACTTACACGGGCGAAGCAATCGAACCGATGATCACTTATATCATGGTGGGAACGGTAAAAATCTATTCGTATGGCTACACGGTTTCTTATGAGAATAATATTAATGCTGGTGAAGCGACCGTGACGGTCACTGGAACAGGAAATTATACGGGGCAGGCAACGAGGACTTTCATTATCAAGAAAGCCGACCCGGAATTCAGCATCGGGAATCAGGGGTATGAAGCAATTTATGGACAGACGTTGGCAGACATCACCCTTCCGAAGGGCTGGAGCTGGCAGGCGCCGGATACGGAAGTAGGAGATGTTACCGGAACGGGAAACAGAACATTCCAGGCGGATTTTGCCACCTATGAAGGCTGCAACTATGGGGACAAGAAGGGGGTAAATCTGAAAGTAAGAGTGCTGCCAAAAGAAATTGCAGCCGCAGATGTGACGTTGGAAAAAGACAGTGTGGTTTATGACGGGAAAGAGAAGACAGTAAAAGTAACTGTGGTTTGCAGCGGTAAAGAACTGGCAGAGGGCACCGGAAAGGATTACACCGTCACCTATAGTCAGAACATAGAAGTCGGGACAGCATCCGTTATCGTAAACGGTGTCGGAAATTATACCGGAACCGTGACCAAGCACTTTGAAATCATTGCAGATCCATATGCTATTGCATCGGCAGCTGTTTTTCTGAAGCCGTCGGTGGCAAGCTATACGGGACAGCAGATCAGACCGGAGACTACGGTGACATTGGCAGGAAAAACGTTAAAGCTTGTTGACGAATATACCGTGTCTTATGGGGAGAATATCCAGCCGGGCTATGGGACTGTAACGGTAAGCGGCGTGGCGCCGTACCATGGTTCAAAAAAAGTAACTTTCCTGATTCAGCCGTCGGCAGAATATCGGCTGACTGCCGTCTATGGCGACCTGCTGGAGACAGTTGCGCTTCCTGCCGGATGGGCTTGGAAAGACCCGGATGTCTATGTCGGTGATGTGACCGGCGGCGGAAGCAGAGGCTTTGCGGCGGTGCTTACAGGAACTGAAGATACGGTTGAACGTGCGTTCCAGGTAAAGGTTCTTCCAAAGGATATCAATAAAACAAACGTTACGGTAAATGGGGAAGATATCACCTACATTCCCAATGTTCCGGCAGAGCCCAAGGTGGTTGTGGTAGATGAGGAATTGCAGCAGACTCTGAAGGAAGGGACCGATTACAAGGTAACATATTCCGGAAACGAGAATGCGGGAAGAGCCTCTATCGCGGTGGAGGGAACCGGGAACTATGACGGGTCGCTTAGCAGACACTTCGATATCCAGCAGGCAGATCCGGATGTAACGGTTTCAAATGATAAGATAGAAAACGAGAAGATGAACCTGACTATCAAGGAAGAACCGTTCTTCCTGTATGTGAGCAGTTCGGGAGACGGAACAATCTCCTTTACTTCCAGCGATGAAGGAATCTTCAAGGTAGAAAAGAAATATAATGACTTCCTGGAAGCAAACGACGGGGAACTGACCGTGACGGGCATCGGAGAAGCAACATTGACGATAAAGATCAGTGAGACCCAGAACTATAAGGGTGCCGAACTGGCTTTTAATGTCATCGTGTCGCCGGTTTCCATCGGGCAAAAGGATATCCGACTTGAGAAAGATGCTTATGAATACACAGGCAGCCAGATCAGGCCGCAGTTTACGGTGGTGGTCAATGGAGAGACTCTGACTCAGGGGACGGACTATACCGCATTATATGGAACAAATGTGAATGCCGGAAAAGAGGCAGGTACCGTGACAGTTACAGGTATCGGTGACTATACTGGTACTGTGAAAGCGGTCTTTGAGATTACAAAAGCAGAGAATCCAATCACGCTGCCGGGTGAGGTGGACGCTGTATATGGACAGAAGCTTGTGGAACTGGAATTGCCGGACGGTTGGGAATGGAAAAAACCGGACGATGCCGTAGGAAATGCGGGAGAACAGAGACATGAAGCAGTTCTTCCTGAGACGGACAATTACAGAGAAAAGACCGGAATGGTGACCGTCCAGGTTGCTAAGAAGGACCTGATGGAAGTTATGGTTTCCCTGGAATACGAGGAGACGGTATATGACGGAACCGACAAGGAACCGGCAGTTATTGTGACAGACGGGACGCTGGCAACAGAAGCTGATTATACAGTGGCTTACCAGGAGAACCGGAAGGCAGGTACAGCGGTTGTGACCGTGACCGGGCAGAACAATTACAAAGGACAGGTTGAAAAACATTTCACGATTCAGAAAGCGGAAATCAGGACAACAGATGTGGCTGTTGAAGGAACTTACGTTTATGACGGGACACAAAAGAGACCGGAACCGGTGGTGACAGCAGGTGCGGTAACTCTGGGAAAGGATACCGATTATACCGTAACCTATGGAGATAATATCAATGCAGGATTGGAAGCGGGAAGTCTGACCGTGACCGGACAAGGGAACTATACCGGAAGGGTGGAGAAAGTCTTTGAGATTGAAAAGGCAGAAAGCCTTGCGACCCCGCCGAATGCGGTCCGCGCGGTATACGGGCAGAAGTTAAATGAAATCGCTTTGGACGAGGGCTGGAACTGGAATAGTCCGGACGCATATGTAGGGGATGCAGGGGAGCAGGAACACGAGGCTTCCTACCCGGCAACCGATAACTACAAAGAGAAAGTCGCCGTTGTCACCGTTGAGGTGGAGAAAAAAGCGTTGACAGACTCCATGGTTAGCCTGGAATACACAGAAACCGAGTATAACGGTTCAGAGCAGAAGCCTGCTGTCACCGTGACAGATGGAGAATTGGAGACGGAAGGTAGCTATGATGTGTCATATCGGGAAAACCTGGAAGTTGGAACAGCAATGGTCACTGTGACTGGCAAGAAGAATTATGAAGGAGAGGTGACAAAAAGCTTTCAGATTACAAAAGGTCTGATAAAAGAAGAGCGGATCGTGATATCCGGGAATTATACTTATGATGGAACGCAGCAGATTCCTGAGATTACGGTTACAGTCGGCGGACGTGTGCTGATGGCAGGAACGGATTATGTGGCTGTCTATGGAGAAAACATCCACGCGGGTGACAACGCTGGAACTGTGACGGTAACCGGAACAGGAAACTATACAGGAACCGCAACAAAGACCTTTGCCATTCAGAAAGCAGAGAATCCTGCAGCGATACCGGGAGAAGTCCATGCGATATATGGGCAGAAACTGGAAAGCATCTCCCTTCCGGATGGATGGAACTGGAAAAATCCGGGCGCCAGCGTCGGCAATGCCGGCAGAAATGAAATGGTTGTGTTCCTCGCGGAGACGGCAGATTATCTGGAGAAGACAGGGAAGGTTGTTGTGGTTGTCACACCGAAGGAACTGACAGATTCGATGGTTGAGGTGACGGCTGAAACGTTCGTCTACGATGGATTGGAGAAATGTCCGGAAATCAAGGTAAAAGATGCTGTGATTCTGACAGAAAAAGATTACAAGGTGGACTATGAGGAAAATATCCATGCCGGTATGGCGTGGGTTATCGTGACAGGAACCGGAAACTACAAGGGAACGATCCGGAAATCTTTTGTAATTGGAAAAGCGATTCCTCAGATCAAGGTACAGAATGGTTTGGAAATCAGACAGTATCTGCAGACGGGGACATTTGCGCTGCAGGCAGAATGTTCTAATCAGGGAACGCTGTCCTATACTTCTTCGGATGAGGCGATAGCGACTGTAGACGAAGCAGGAATTGTAACGATGCATGCAGTCGGTGAGGTGATGATTACGGTAGCTTATGATGGAGATGCAGACTACACAAGTGCAGCAGTGGAAGTCCGGCTTACGGTAGTGCGAAGGTCCTCCGGTGGAAGTTCATCCGGCGGTGGTTCTTCCAGTGGATCTTTTGCAGGCGGTACAGCTGCCTATACATCTGTTCCGGCAGGCTATACCGGGGAGACGAAAGTGATTAACAGGGTTGAAGTTCCAAGCTATGTTGAAGAAGGAACCTGGATGTTAAGCGCCGATGGTAATTGGCGGTTTACCGGCACTGATGGGACGATCAAGGCAGGACAATGGGTGGCAGCGTACAATCCGCATGCAGACTTAAAAGGCGGACAGTCGGGATTTGACTGGTTCATATTTGACGAACAGGGAAATATGGTGACTGGCTGGTATACGGACGCGCATGGAGACATTTATTACCTGAATCCGGTATCTGACCATACGAAAGGCCGAATGATCATTGGCTGGTATTTAATTGACGGAATATATTATTACTTTAACGAGATGCCGGATGGAAAGCGCGGAAAGCTGTTGAAAAGCGCTGAACGGCCAGAGTAAAGAATTCTGATGCAGGGAGTACCGATTTGTGGTAGAATCTAATTAAATTCCAATCAAAGGAGGAAAACTACCATGAACAAAGAAGTATTGGATTATGTGACCGGAAAGACAAAGGAGCTGATCGACGCCCCCACGTGCAGCAGTGAGACGAGGGAAGCGGCAGAGGTCTGGCTGAACGCTGTGGGCACAGAAAGAGAGGCGGATGAGACCAGAAACTATGTGGCGGAGCTGGAAGCAGACATCATGCCGATTGACCAGCTGATCGGATTCGCAGAGTCAGAGGGCGGCGCGCAGGTGTTTGGGGCAGAGGCCGGGAACGTGGCGGCTCATGCCAGAGCGATCAAGGCCGGCGGCGCCAGATGGTGCGATTGTCCGGCGTGTGCGGCGGTAGAGGCGATCCTTGCAAAGAAGGACATGTTTTTGTAGGAGAGAATCACAGAAGGGTGCGTGGCGGTCAGCCACGCACCCTTCCTTTGTCAGGGAAGACAGTTTAATTCAGGTAATTTTTCATGGATTTCAGCGCATTTTTTTCTAACCGGCTCACCTGAGCCTGGCTGATATGGATCTCTTCAGCCACTTCGGTCTGTGTTTTGCCTTCAAAGAAGCGCATGTCAATGATGTTCCGTTCCCGCGCGGGAAGCCGGTCCATCGCCTCCCGGAGTGAGATCTCCTCGACCCAGTTTTCCTCGTGGTTCTTTTTGTCGCTGATCTGGTCCATCACATACAGGGGGTCGCCGCCGTCGGTATAGATTGGGTCGTACAGGCTGACCGGGCTTTGGATCGCGTCAAGGGCATAGGTGATGTCTTCCTTGCTGACACCGATCTCCTCCGCGATCTCCATCAGGGTCGGCTCCTTTGCGTTTTTACGCATCAGCCCTTCTTTGGCGTAGATGGCTTTGTACGCCGTGTCCCGCAGTGAACGGCTGACACGGATGGAATTGTTATCTCTCAGGTAGCGCCGTACTTCGCCGAGGATCATGGGCACGGCGTAGGTGGAGAAGCGGACGTTTTGGGTGATATCGAAATTATCGATTGCCTTGATTAGGCCGATGCACCCGATCTGGAAAAGGTCGTCCACATTTTCATTGCTGTTTGAAAACCGCTGGATGACGCTCAACACCAGCCGCAGGTTTCCTTTGATGTACTGTTCTCTTGCATCCATGTCGCCTTCTAAGATCCGTTTGAATAATGCATCTTTTTCGTCATTTGTAAGAAGTGGAAGTTTCGCTGTATTGACACCGCAGATTTCAACCTTGTACCCTGCCATATTTCTTACCTCCGCATTCCAGATTCATTGAAACATATGTCAATGAAAATGATTCACGGAATTGGGAGGGTTTATACTTCCAGATTCTGACATGGTTGTGAGAACTGCAAAAAAAGATAAAATTTTAGGGAAATCTATTCAAAGTATTCCCGGTATTCATCCGAAAAAATCTTTCCTCCCAGACGCCTGATTCCGCCATACAAATGCAGCATCATCAGAGGTTCGATGGCATCCAGATCCTTTGTGTCGATGATTCTCATCATCGCCCTGTGGTCGTCCAAAACTTCGGGAACGTTCTTTGCGCCTACGATATCCAGACGGATAAAGCGGGAGTAATCTGCATCCGGCTTCGTGATCCGTTCCCACAGATACATTTTATCGGTGGCACGAAACCAGATTTCATGCATGGCCAGGTCCTTCTGCAAAAAATCATTGATATCAAACGTCTCCAGATGATGCCGTTTTGCCCCGGCTTCTTCCAGGATGTGCAGAAGATAGCGCGCCTGCTCCGCCACCGGCGGTGTGCAGACCTTTACAAAATCACGAAAGACCATAGACTCTACGGCAACCCGCTGGTAGACAAGCTGATTGGCAATATGCAGGTTGATCGGAGTGACGATGGTGCCCTTGTGCGGAATGATATGTACAAAGCGATTCTGTTCCAGACGCTGCAGCACGCTGCGAACAGGGGTACGGGATATAGAAAAACGCTTGCAGAGCGTGTTTTCACTCAGTTTCTCTCCCGGTTTTATCTTCAGGCTGACAATCTCTTCCTCGAGTGTCTGATAAATCTCATCGGTGGATAAACCTGTATCCATAAATTTCCTCCTATATCCCTGTATTTGTATCTTTCATTATAGGGAGAGGAAAAATAAAAGTCAAATAAAAGTTGCGTGAAAAAATGGAGCGAAAAACAATCATGTATACAAGAGGACAAAAATAGAACGGGAAAATTGTGCAGAATGACGAAGAGGGAAAGCGAAAAAGGGAGAAAACCGTGCTTTGCAGCCGAGAAATAGTTGATAAATATAATAAATGCATAAAAAACAAATAGAGTTATTGTGCATAAAGTGGGAAAAGTTAAGCTGAAATGGAAAATTGAATGACAAATAAACACTTGCAAAACCCTATTAAATCTGTTAATATTCAGTTGTGGAGACAAGCTTGTATACAAGATTTGGACCCTACATAACCATAATGTTCATCATTAGCAAGGAGGAAGGTTTTTTATGAAAAAGTCAATCGCAATGCTTTTAAGCCTTACAATGGCAGCATCTCTTACGGCCTGCGGAGGAAGCAAACCGGCAGAAACAGCAGCACCGGCGGCAACAACTGCGGCGGCTGCAGATAATAAAGTGGAGGAAACCAAGGCAGATGCGCCTGAGGCAGAGGATCCGTTCGCAGCATTAGGAGACTTTGTCATGACGATCGGTCATGCACAGCCGGAGGGCAACCCAAGATATGTATCTATGGAAAAATTTGCGGCAGACGTTGCGGAGAGAACCAACGGACATGTCACAGTTGAGGTATATGGCAACGGACAGCTCGGCACAGAAAAAGAGATGCTGGAGCAGGTAGTTGCAGGAACGGTTCAGGGTATGAGAGGCGGCCAGTTCGACTTCAGCCCGCGTCTTCTGATGTTTACACTGCCATTCCTGACCCAGAACCGCGCGCAGATCACGGCATTGATGCAGAGTGACCTGGCAAAGAAAGTTTGTACAGAGGCAGAGGCAGAGACTGGTACTGTGATCCTTTCCCTGTGTGACGCAGGCGGTTACCGCCAGTTCTCCAACTCCAAACATCCGATTACCAAACCGGAAGACTTAAAGGGATTAAAGATGAGAACCAACGGTATGAACACCATTGACAAGACTTTTATCGCAATGGGCGCTACCACAACCACCATTCCTTATTCTGACCTGTACATGGGCTTAAAGACCAGTGTGGCAGACGGACAGGAAAATCCGTGGGTAAACGTAGAAGGCATGAAGTTCTACGAGGTACAGAAGTACTTCACCGAAGTAAATTACCAGTTCCATCCGGATCCATTCTACGTAAACGCAGCATGGTGGAACGGTCTTCCTGCTGAGTATCAGGAGATCATCCAGACTTGTGCAGATGAGATGTCCGTTTACAACGACCAGCTGATCGATGAGAATCAGAACGCTGCAAAACAGGTTGTTGTAGATGCTGGCTGCGAAGTATACGAGCCGAGCGAAGAAGAGCTGAAAGCATTCCAGGATGCAGTACAGGTCGTATATGACCAGTGCATCGCAGAAGGGATGCTGACTGCAGAAGAACTGAAAGAGATGCAGGATATCGTGGCAAACGCAAAATAATAACATCCGGGCAGCCCGAAATATTGCGGTTACGCAACGACTTTGTGGCTGCCCTTTGTTTATCAGAAAGGGGCTGATTACGATCGAAAAGCTGAAAAAAGCAGGAGAGAAAATATTTCAGATTTATTTTGGCATCGGTGTGGTTGCAATGGGGCTTCTGGCGGTACTGATCGTATTTGCCGTGATCGCCCGCTATTTCTTTTCCCACAGCTGGAAAGAGCTGTCCGAGTTTAACACCACGCTGTTTGCGTTTACAACGTTTTGGGGGATGGGTATTAATGTGATAAAAAATGAGCATGTCATGATCGACATTATCTACGATGGTGTGAAGCCTGCCATCAAACGCTGGCTGGCCGTGCTCAACTATGTGATCGTCATGGTGGTCGATCTGGTATTTACTTACCAGGGATTTAAATATGTTGCTGTTGCAGGCAAACAGATCAGCCAGGGCATGGAAATCCCGATGAAATATATGTATGGCATCATGCCTGTGTGCGGAATCATCTGCGCGCTCTGCATCGTGGTCAAGATTATAGAATTCATCACGGCCGATGTTTCCTATTTCGCACCAAAAAACAAGGCTCTTGCCAAAGATGAGGCGGCCGCTTAAGAAAGGAGAGAAAATCTAATGGCAATGATAATTCTTTTAGTGCTGCTGGTTTTCTTCGCAGCTCTGGGCGTGCCGCTGGCCTTTGCGATCGGCGCTTCCTGCGTGACTTATATCACGACGAACGCACCCAACTTCATCAGCATGGTTCCGCAGCGGATCTGGAACGGCGCGTACAGTGAGCTGATGATCGCCATGCCGCTGTTTATGCTGGCGGGCGAATTGATGAATACCGGCGGGATCACAAAGCGTATCATCAACTTCTGCCTCCAGCTTCTGCGCCCGTTTCACGGCGGGCTGGGCGAGGTAAATATCGTGGCGTCCATGATATTTGGAGGCATTTCCGGTTCTTCCGTGGCAGACACTTCCGCGCTTGGAAGTATCCTGATCCCGGCGATGGAGGAGCAGGGATATCCGCCTTCAGCTTCGGCTGGGATTACGGTCGCCTCCTCTACGATGGGCATGATCATTCCGCCGTCTACGCCGATGATCGTCTACTCCATGATATCCGGCGCCTCTGTCGGAGCGCTGTTTATGGCGGGCGCTGTGCCGGGGATTTTGATCGGTCTGACCCAGCTCTTCCTTGTTTTCTGGATCAGCCATAAAAAGCACTGGCATCCGAAGAGAACCCCGTTTGTCATGAAGGAATTTGTACGGGCGATCCTGTCGGGAATCCCGGCGCTTTTGATGCCTGTCTTCATCATCGTATGTGTATCTTTTGGCGTGTGTACGGCTTCGGAAAGCGCCGGAGTTGCGGTATTGTATTCCATGATCGTAGGATTCTTCGTATACCGTGAGCTGACATGGAAAGACGTGTGGAATGCGTTGAAAAAGACGCTGATCTCCTCTTCTTCCATCATGCTGATCATCGGTTTTACGACGATTTTCACCTGGGTTCTCACGATGCAGAAGATTCCGCAGATCGTTGCAGGATTTTTCATGGGGCTGAATATGCCGGCGTGGGGAATTGCGCTGATGTTTGACGTGATGATTCTGATGATCGGTACTTTTATCGATGTGAGCCCGGCGATCCTTCTGCTGACTCCGATCATGCTGCCGGTTATGCAGAACTACGGTTTTTCTCCGCTTCAGTTTGGCGCGATGATGATCACGGGTCTTGCGATCGGTCTGGTGACGCCGCCGGTGGGGATGTGCCTGAATGCGTGCAATAAGATCAACCGGATGCCTCTTTTTGAAATCTTCAAAGGAGCGCTGCCGTTTGTGATCTGTAACATTGTGGTATTGATCGCAATCAGCCTGTGGGGGCCGCTGACGACCTGGCTGCCGGGACTTCTCGGCTACAGTATATTTTAAGTGTTATAGGGTTATGAACCGGATACGCCCGGGACGTAAGAAGACAGATGCCTTCTTTTGTCCCGGGCGTATTTTGCGTCAGTTCACATGATTTTTCTGATAGAGGATCAACAGGCCTTTGAGCAGCAGGGCTTCGTCATAGATGATCTTATGCCTGCAGAGCGGAACGATAAACCGTGACAGTCCGCCTGTCGCAAGGACGGTCGGCGGTTCTCCCAGTTCTTTTTCCATCCGGTCTAAAATCCCGTCGATCGTACCGGCGGTCCCGTACATGATGCCGCTTCTCATGCAGTCGATCGTATTTTTCCCGATGACCTTCTGCGGGATGTCCAGGCTGATGAACGGCAGCTGGGCGGTCTTGCTGCTCAGGGAGTCCAGTGAGACCTTGAGGCCGGGAAGGATGACGCCTCCGATATAATTGCCTGCGTGGTCCACGACAGACATCGTGGTGGCGGTTCCCATATCGATGATGATCAGCGGGCAGGGGTATTCTTTGATTGCCGCTACCGCGTCCACGATCATATCGCTTCCCACGGTCTTAGGGTTGTCCATGATGATGTTCAGCCCGGTCTTCATCCCCGCGCCCACAAGCATCGGGCGGAAGCCGAAGATCTTCTTGATCGCGGAGGAGATCGTGGCGTTGAGCGGGGGTACGACGGAGGAGACGATGGCGCCTTCCACCTGCGACTTGTCGATCTGGTGGATTTCAATGATGTTTTTGATGTTGACGGCGTACTCCAACGCAGTTTTTACATGGTTTGTCGTGATCCGTTCTACAAAATAAGTCCGCTCGGAATCGATGCCTCCGACGACAATATTGGTATTACCCATATCGATAGCTAAAATCATAAGGGAACTCCTTTCAAAGACAGGCTTTTTGTGTTATAATCCTAACATATTTTGTGTGGAAACACAATGTCCGCCGGAAGGGATTTCTGCATGTATCTGGAAAGAAACAAGCGCCGGCAGAAAACAGGAGGTTTGGAATGCTGAAAGGAAAGACGGTAGTGCTCGGAGTCTCGGGCGGGATTGCCGCATATAAGATAGCGGGCCTTGCAAGCATGCTGAAAAAACAGCACGCCAATGTCGAGGTCATCATGACGAAAAATGCCACGAATTTTATCACGCCGGTTACGTTTGAGACGCTGACGGGGACGAAGTGCCTGGTAGACACTTTTGACCGGAATTTTGAATTTCATGTCGAGCATATCGCACTGGCGAAGAAGGCGGATGTGTTTATGATCGCGCCTGCCACGGCCAATGTGGTCGCCAAAGTGGCGCATGGGATCGCGGATGATATGCTGACGACCACATTTCTGGCGTGCAGGAAACCGAAGCTGATCGTCCCGGCGATGAATACCGGCATGTATGAGAACCCGGTCACACAGGACAACCTGGACATCTGCCGCGGCTACGGGATGAAGGTGATCGAGCCGGCATGCGGATATCTGGCGTGCGGGGACACCGGCGCGGGAAAGATGCCGGAGCCGGCGGAATTGTTCGAACATATCATGCTGGAAATTGCCTGTGAAAAGGACCTGGCAGGGAAGAAGATCCTGGTTACGGCAGGGCCGACCAGAGAAGCCATCGACCCGGTGCGCTATATCACAAATCATTCTACGGGAAAGATGGGCTATGCCATCGCCCGGGCGGCAGCAAGGCGGGGGGCCGAAGTGACGCTGGTCAGCGGTCCGGTGAACCTTCCCGCGCCCCTTGGCGTGAAGCTGGTTCCGGTGGTCAGCGCCCGCGATATGTTTGAGGCGGTGACGGAGATCAGCGCCGGGCAGGATGTGATCGTCAAAGCGGCGGCGGTTGCCGATTACCGCCCGCCTCATGTGGGGAAGGAAAAGACTAAGAAAAAAGACGGAGATATGAGCATCAGTCTGGAGCGGACCGACGATATCCTGGCCTGGCTGGGAGCCCATAGGAGAGCCGGGCAGGTTTTGTGCGGATTTTCCATGGAGACCCAGAATATGCTGGAGAATTCGAAAGCCAAGCTGGAAAAGAAGAATATCGATATGATTGTTGCCAATAATCTGAAGGTAGAGGGCGCCGGTTTTGGCACGGATACCAACGTGGTGACAGTGATCACCCGCGGCGAGGTCAGGGAACTGGAGCTTATGGGCAAGGACGAGGTGGCTCACCGGCTGTTGGACCAGATCAAAGAGCTGTGCGGGAAACAGAATGAAAACACGGGAAAGGAACGGGAAATACGATGAGATACGAAACTATTGATATCACGGCGCCGGGGCAGCAGGAGGGACCGGCAAAGCTTTCTGCATATATCCTGGACAATCTGAAGGCAGAGCCTGGGCGGAAGCGGACGGCGGTCATCGTAGTGCCGGGAGGCGGCTACTGGAACTGCGCCGACCGGGAGCAGGAGCCGGTGGCCATGCGGTTTCTCGGCATGGGCTGCCATGCCTTTATCCTCAATTACAGCGTTGCCCCTCACCGCTTCCCGGTTTCTTTGCGGGAACTGGCGCTGTCGGTCGCGGCGATCCGGGAGCACGCGCAGGAGTGGCATGTTGACCCGGACCGGATTCTTGTCTGCGGATTTTCGGCAGGAGGGCATTTGAGCTGCAGCCTTGGCGCGTTCTGGAACCGTCCGGACGTATATGGGGAGATCGGGAAGACACCGGAGGAGATTAAGCCCAATGGACTGATCCTCTGCTATCCGGTCATCTCTTCGGGAGAGTACCGGCATCAGGGTTCGGTGAACAAACTGCTGGGAGAAGATCCGGATGAGGAGCTGGTGGAGCTGTTCTCCCTGGAAAAACAGGTGACCCCGGATATGCCGCCGGTATTTTTGTGGCACACGCTGACCGACGAGAACGTGCCGGTGGAGAACAGCCTGCTTCTGGCAGGAGCGCTAAAGCGCGCGGGTGTGAATTTTGAGTTCCATCTCTATCCGTCCGGAGGCCACGGCCTTTCCCTGGCGATTGAGGAAACCAGCGGCGGAAATGAAAGTTTGGTGGAACCATGTTGTCAAACCTGGATTTCTCTGGTACAATCATGGATTGAAACAAGATGAGAATTACGGTGACTGACATGGTCAGTTACAGGACAATACAGATTTGGAGGACGAACCCTTGTCTAATATCAACGAAG
The DNA here is from genome assembly GCA_030825115.1 of Lachnospiraceae bacterium. Classification (GTDB taxonomy): domain Bacteria; phylum Bacillota; class Clostridia; order Lachnospirales; family Lachnospiraceae; genus Brotaphodocola. The sequence goes on along the minus strand of JAPJQL010000015.1, from coordinate 50,549 downwards.
AAATAAAGAAACGACGGACATTTGCCATCATCTCCCACCCGGATGCCGGTAAGACAACCCTGACTGAGAAATTCCTTCTCTACGGAGGCGCTATCAACCTGGCGGGAACGGTCAAAGGGCGGAAGGCGGCAAAGCATGCCGTATCCGACTGGATGGAGATTGAGAAGGAGAGAGGAATCTCGGTTACGTCCTCGGTTATGCAGTTCAACTATGACGGATATTGTATCAATATTCTGGATACCCCGGGACATCAGGACTTCTCGGAGGATACTTACCGGACCCTGATGGCGGCGGACAGCGCGGTGATGGTCATCGACGGCTCTAAGGGTGTCGAGGCACAGACGATCAAGCTGTTTAAGGTCTGTGTCATGCGGGGAATCCCGATTTTTACATTTATCAACAAGATGGACCGGGAGGCGAGGGACCCGTTTGAGCTGATGGACGAGATTGAGAATGTCCTCGGTATCCGCACCTGCCCGGTCAACTGGCCTATCGGCTGCGGGAAGAATTTTAAGGGCGTCTATGACCGCAATTCCAGGCAGATCACAACCTTTACGGCGGCGATGGGCGGGCAGAAGGAAGTGGACTCCCGGACATTTGATATCGATTCGCCGGAGGTGGAGCAGGCGATCGGAAGTATCTACCATGAGCAATTGATGGATGAGATTGAGCTGTTGGACGGTGCGGCGGATGAATTTGACTTAGACCGGGTAAGCCGTGGGGATCTGTCTCCGGTATTCTTCGGCTCGGCGCTGACCAACTTCGGCGTGGAGACATTTTTGCAGCATTTCCTGAACATGACCACGTCTCCGCTTCCGAGAAGGACCAAGACCGGAGTGATCGACCCGTTTAAAGAGGACTTTTCCGCCTTTGTATTTAAGATTCAGGCGAATATGAATAAGGCGCACCGGGACAGGATCGCATTTATGAGGATCGCATCCGGCAAATTCGAGGCGGGGATGGAAGTGAACCACATCCAGGGAGGCAGAAAGATCCGCTTGACCCAGCCGCAGCAGATGATGGCCCAGGACAGGAAGATCGTGGAGGAGGCATATGCCGGAGACATCATCGGCGTATTCGACCCGGGCATCTTTTCAATCGGAGATACGCTCTGCCTTTCCAATGAGAAATTTGAGTTTGAAGGCATCCCGACCTTTGCGCCGGAGCATTTTGCAAGGGTGCGGCAGATGGATACGATGAAGCGGAAGCAGTTCTTAAAGGGCGTAAGCCAGATCGCCCAGGAAGGCGCGATCCAGATTTTCCAGGAGTTCAATACCGGAATGGAGGAGATCATCGTCGGCGTCGTCGGAGAGCTGCAGTTTGAGGTGTTGACCTACCGTCTGGAGAATGAATACAATGTGGAAGTGAAGCTGGAGAAGCTGCCATATGAATATATCCGCTGGATCGAGAATAAAGAAGAGATTGATGTTGCAAAGATTCAGGGTACATCCGACATGAAGCGGATCAAGGATTTGAAAGACAACCCGCTTCTGTTGTTTGTCAACAGCTGGAGCGTGGGGATGGTGCTTGACCGCAACCCGGGACTTAAGCTGAGTGAGTTTGGACGGGATTAAAGAGGATCCCGGATAAGAAAATAAGGAGGGATTGGCTGCCATGAGCAAAATCGATGTAGTGAGAGCCGCGATGGTGGAGGCGATGAAGGCAAAAGACAAGGAGAGAAAAGATTCTCTGTCGATGTTGCTTTCTGCCCTGAAAAACGCGGAGATTGACAAGAGAGAACCGCTGACTGAGGACGAAGAAAATGCGATCGTGAAAAAGGAGATCCGTCAGACCCAGGAAACGTATGATACTGCGCCGGTGGACCGGGACGATATCCGTAAGGAGGCAGGAGCAAGACTTTCTGTGTACAAGGAGTTTGCGCCGGAAGATATGAGCGCAGACCAGATCAAAGAGGTGATAAACGGCGTGCTGGCAGAGCTTGAGATAGAGAAGCCGACGAACGCGGACAAAGGAAAGATCATGAAGGTCCTGATGCCGAAAGTAAAAGGAAAGGCAGACGGAAAGCTGGTCAACCAGATCCTTGCGGAGATGTCAAAATAGCCTGCAGATACGGCAATACACATGAAATATAAAAAAACATAACACGGAGGGGATACCAAACATGTACAGAGAAAAAATTGACGCGTTTATTGATGCGCACACCCAGGAGATGCTGGAAGATATCTGTGAGCTGTGCCGGATCAACAGTGAGAAGATGCCATATGAAGAGGGCATGCCATATGGACCGGGAGCTGCCGAATGCCTGGAGGCGGCCCTTGATATGGCGGAGGGGTACGGCTTCGATGTGGTAGATTATGACGGCTATGTAGGCTGTGTGGATATGAACGAACTTCCAAAGCAGCTGGATATTTTGGCTCATCTTGACGTGGTTCCTGCCGGCGAGGGCTGGGAAGTGACGGAGCCCTTCGACCCGGTTGTAAAGGACGGAAAGCTGTACGGACGCGGCACGGCGGATGACAAAGGACCGGCTGTTGCGGCGCTGTATGCCATGCGCGCGGTCAAAGAGCTGGGTATCCCGCTGAAGAAAAATGTCCGCCTGATCATGGGCACGGATGAAGAGTGCGGAAGCTCCGACATCGACCATTATTACAGGATTGAAAAAGAAGCCCCGATGACCTTTTCCCCGGATGCATCCTATCCTGTGACCAATACGGAGAAAGGACGCCTGCAGGGACATTTTACCGCTGAATTTGAATCGTCGGAGGCATTGCCGAGACTGGTTTCCATCAATGCCGGAACCAAGGTGAACGTAGTTCCGGGAAAAGCGGCTGCAACCGTGGAGGGTTTTGATGCCGATACCCTGGAAGCGGCGGCAGAAGAAGTGAAAAAAGTGACCGGAATCCAGTTCCAGTTTTCCTACACCGAAGCACACTGTGTCATCACGGCAGCAGGCGCGGGCGCCCATGCGTCTACGCCGGAGGACGGCAACAATGCGCTCACAGGTCTTTTGACATTGTTGGTCTGTCTGCCGTTTGCGCCGTGCGCCCAGATTGAGACGCTGAAAAAAGTTCTGGAACTGATGCCTCACGGCGATGTGAACGGAACGACCCTGGGTGTTGACATGGAAGATGAGATATCCGGGCGTCTGACCCTTGCGTTCAGCATGCTGACGGTGGACGGAACCAGCCTGGACGGCCAGTTTGACAGTCGCTGCCCTGTGTGTGCAACGGAAGAGACGGTTCTGCATGTGATCAAGAGTGCGATGGCAGGAGCGGGAATCACCCTGCTGAACGATTCTATGATCCCGCCGCATCACGTGGACGGAGACTCCGTGTTTGTAAAAACGCTTCTCAAAGCGTACGAGGACCACACCGGACTGAAGGGCGAGTGCCAGGCGACCGGCGGCGGTACCTATGTGCACCATTTAAAGAATGGCGTGGCGTTCGGCGCGGCGATGCCGGGAACGGATAACCATATGCACGGCGCGGATGAGTTTGCGGTAGTGGATGAGCTGGTGATGAGTGCGAAGATCTTCGCGCAGGTGATTGTGGAGCTGTGCGGCTGATAGGATAGAACCGGATGAAGTGATGAGGAGGCTGCGGTTGTAAGGCTGCAGCCTCCTTGCGGCTTATGATACTGATTGCCTGCGGTATGTTTCGCGTTCTACCAGTTTGGCGGAAATCACAATCCGTTCCAAGGCCTCCTCGCCATTCAGCAGGGACATTATGGTATCCACTGCGGTTTTGCAGATAAAATCCATCCGGTTATCGACGCTGGTCAGATTTGGCGTACAGCAAATGGCATAATCAGAGTTGTTGAAACCGATGACAGGGATACGGAGACCGGCGGCGCTGAGCGCCTGAAGTGCTCCGACAGCCAGAATATCATCTGCAGAGAGTATGGCATCAATCGCTGTCTTTTTTGAGAGAAGGGCTTCCGTCTGCTTTTTTGCACTCATCAGTTCATGTGTATCCAGGGGGATCTTTATACAGGCACATCCATGTGCAATGCCCAGCTCTTTGACGGCACGGTTAAATCCGATGCGTTTTTGATATGCGCTGTAAGTGTCGTTGTCCTCCAGGAAATAAATATTCCGGCAGCCGTTTTGGAAGAGACCGCCAACCAACTCGTAGATGGCTGATTCTTCGTCACAGGAAATATTGTAGATGCCGGGAGCACTTATGTATCCGTTGAGTACAATGACAGGGATGTGCGGGATAATAGACTGGAAAGCCTGGAGGTCACTTGCGCCATCCCAGGAAGAACCGATGGCCAGGATGGCATCAACCTGTTTTGCTGCCAGCAGATCCACGACTTTTTTTGTATAAGGATGGTATCCTCCTGTACAGCAGAGAAGGGAATCAAAGCCGTTGCTACGCAGCAAATGCTCCAGGATTGAAACTACTTTCGCATGGTTGATGTCGTTCATTTCCGGACATAAGATGCCGATTGTGTTGGTAGACTTGGCGTTTAATCCTCTGGCAAAGATGTTTGGCTTATAATGATACTCCTCCATGATCTCTAAGACCCGTGTGCGGCTCTTTTCGCTTACGGCAGCCGGATTGTTGATCACTCTTGATACTGTGGCAACTGAAACTCCGGCAAGTTTTGCAATTTCTTTTATATTCATACAGAAGCGTCCTTTCTGACTGATAATCCATTTCCAATTGTAACATAGAACATGACTGAAAGCAAAGTGCAATCAACAGCTTTTTTTGTGTTTGTAACTAGTAACAAAAAGAGGGGCGCGCGATATGGTAAAAAACAACAAAAAAATATAATAATATTGATAAAATATAATAAAAATATAAAAATGCTATTGACAAAACTAAGGAAAAGGCGTATAAAATAACTAGATAATATGTAACTAGTTACAACATACCAAAAATAAGGAGGAACGGTATGGAAATGCTGGAAGTGAAAGACTTGACGAAAAGCTTTGGGGAGAACAGGGTTTTGCGTGGGGTCAACACGGTGGTGAGGAAAGGTGAAGTGGTGTGTGTCATTGGTCCGAGTGGCTCCGGAAAAAGTACGTTTTTAAGGTGTATCAACAAATTGGAGATACCGAGCGGAGGCCATATCATGTTCGAAGGGGTGGACATGGTTGGAAAGGGCGAAGCAGTGGACCAGAAAATCACACAATTGGGGATGGTGTTCCAACAGTTTAATTTGTTTCCACATAAAACGGTAATGGACAACATTACCCTGGCTCCAATCCAGGTGAAGAAGATGAGCAGGGCAGATGCAGAAACAAAAGCGAGAGAGCTTTTGAAACTGGTAGGCCTGGAGGAAAAAGGAGAGGCGTATCCCGGGAATCTGTCAGGAGGACAGCAGCAGAGGATTGCAATTGCCCGGGCATTGGCAATGGAGCCGGAGGTCATGTTGTTTGATGAGCCAACCAGTGCCCTGGATCCGGAGATGGTCGGAGAGGTTTTGGAGGTCATGAAAAGCCTTGCGCAGAAAGGCACGACAATGATCGTGGTGACGCATGAGATGGGGTTTGCCAGAGAGGTCAGCGACAGGGTGCTGTTTATTGATGAAGGGGTTATTATGGAAGAGGGGGCGCCAAGGGAGTTCTTTTCCAATCCAAAGAACGAGAGACTGCAGCGATTTTTGAAGAAGGTATTGTAGTATGGAAGGGAAACGATGGATTGCACCAGACAGTGAAGGATACGCGTTTTTACCCCTACAGCGTTTTTTCGAAGACCAGAGCCTGGCGGGATATCGGTCTGTCTCACTTTGGGGCGGAAGTCCCCATATTTTTGTAGATTGCTATGGATATGAAAATCCTGCGGAAATTAAAACAATGATGGAGAGATTCCGAATCGGGCCGGTCTGTTATCGCCCGCAAAGTTATGGATACGCGTTCGGTGCTCCCAGGGGCAGTATGTTGTGGGAAGCAACGCTTGATTATTATCGTTTTTCGGCGGAGTTGGCGTCGGGGCTGAAGGCGCCGGTCATGGTTGTGGAAGTCGGTGTAGAACTCAGAGACGAGGATCGTGTGAGCCAGATTGACTCGGCGCTCGATGGGGTGAGGCGGCTTGGAGCAGAGTGCAAAAGCCAGGGGGTTTGTCTGGCACTTGCCGCCGGTACGAAAGAGTCAGGGGCACTTATAAATTCCGTGGAAGGGATGAAAGATTTTCTGGCTCAGGTCGGAGAAGGAGTAAAGGCTGCCTTTCATGCAGAGGCCGCAATTTCGGCAGGAGAATCGCTGGCAGACTGGATCCGGGTATTTGGCAGAAATCTTTGCCATGTTAGAAGCGGTAAAAGGGCGGAGGTCCTTGCCGGAATGGATAGAGAACCAAGATATACGGGGTATTATGAGTGCGTCAGCAGCCCTGAGGCCGTTTGGGCATATAATCCGGATATATCAGGCGGTATCTGGAAGGCTGAGAGGGGGCAGGATGGATGAAAGCAATGACCTGGAAGCGGGTAGCGGCAATGAACCAGCATTATAGAAGCTGGTCCTTCTCCCATTTTTTGGATGTGCAGCAGAAGCTTGGTTATGAAAGTCTGGAACTGTGGTTGGGACCGCCTCATTTTTATATGGACAGGTTGAAATATGAGGACTGTAAGCCGGTACGGAAAGAGGTAAGAGAACGCGGGATGGAGATTGTCTCTGTTACCAGTTCCAGTTTTGCGTGGCAGTATCAGTATGCTGTCCCAAACAAAGAGATATGGAACGCGGCGAAAGATTATTTTAAAAATGGGATCCGGGTGGCGGCCGAGTTTGGGGCTTCCGTCATGACGGTGAATTCCGGATGGGGCGGCTGGGCGGAGACAGAAGAAGACGGATTTGGACGGGCAGTTGAGATGTTGGGGGGACTTGCAGAATTTGCCGGTAGAAATGATGTAACCCTGGCGCTGGAATCATTGACGTCGCTGGAAACCAGGATTGGAGACACTTTGGGGAAAACGAAACGTCTGTGGGAGACGGTGAATCATCCAAACCTGGAAGTAATGGTCGATACCGTGGCAGCCGGCTATCAACATGAAACGCTGGAAGACTGGTTTAAAACATTTGGAGAGCACCTTGTCCATATGCATTTTATTGATATGGAGCAGGAAAAAGATTCGGATGACCATCTGGTGTGGGGGGATGGAGGGCTTCCTCTGGAGCAGATGATAGATACATTGGAACGTTGGGATTACCGGGGATATCTGGTTCAGGAGATTGCGGCAGACCGGTATCGGGCAGATCCGATGTATGCAGATAGAAGAGGACGCAATGTACTTTATAAAGTGATAAACAAAAATTATGGGGAAAAGGAGAAGAGATGATGAGGAGAACATGTTTATTGGTAGCCGCAGTGGCAGTGATGCTGGCCGGATGTCAGGGGCAGACGACGGCAACGCAGGCAGATGGCACAGCGGGAAAGACAGATGTATCATTAGAACAGGCGGGAGATGATTCTCTGCAAAAAGTACTGGACAGCGGAAAACTGAGGGCAGGTGCAGAAGGAAACTGGAATCCCTTCGTTTATAATGATGTAAATGATGGAGGACGGTTGAAAGGTTATGACGTGGAAATCGTTGAAGAGATTGCCAGAAGGCTGGGTGTAGAAGTGGAGTGGAGCATTGCCAGCAAGTGGGACGGCGTTATCGCAGGGCTTCAGGCTGACCGGTATGACATCGTGTTTTGCGGAATCACAAAAGCTAATCTCGCCTCTGGCGCAGGGCTGATCGGTACGATTGCATACCGGGAAGATCCGATTGTCTTGGTGGTTGCGGATGACAATACCGAAATCAAAGGATGGGAAGACCTCAAAGGGAAGTTGAGTGGCAATGCACTGACCGGTGATTATGGGGCGATTGCAAAGTCCTTCGGGGCAGAACTGACCGATGCATCGCTGGATCAGTCCATGGAGCTATTGCAGCAGCACCGCGTCGATTGCCATGTAAACTCCCAGATTGCGTTTAATACCTATATGAATGAGAAGAAGGATGCCAAAGTGCATGTTGCAGCCACTTACGTGCCGGAAGATCCGACGGATTCTGAGATATACGGAATGCTGACAGAAGATAAAGCGGCGTTACGGGATAAGCTCAATGAAATCCTTCAGGATATGTTGGAAGACGGATATTGTAAGGATCTTGCTGTGAAGTACTTTGGTCAGGAAGTGGCAGACAATATCAAATTGTATGATAAGTACAATTAGCGAAAGGAGACCGTATTATGGGTAGGATTATTGGAATACTGGCGAGCTCATTTTGGCCGCTGTTAAAAGCGGGACTCCTGACAACGGTGCCGCTGACGTTAATTGCATTTGCGCTTGGCATGATAGTGGCATTTATCGTAGCGATGATGCGTTTGTCCAAAATAAAAATATTATCCCGAATTGCACAGTTTTATGTCTGGGTTATTCGGGGAACTCCGTTGATCGTGCAGCTATTCGTTATTTTTTATGGGTTGCCGAGGATCGGGATTGTGTTCTCTCCGTTTGTATCGGCAGTGATAGGCCTGGTGATCAGTGAGGGAGCTTACAACTCGGAGATCATCCGTGCCGCGTTGCAGTCGATTCCAAAAGGGCAGTGGGAAGCAAGCCATGCGCTTGGGCTGAAAAAGGTGCAGACGCTGATGTTTGTCATTGTTCCACAGGCCGCCCTGATCGCAGTACCATCCCTGGGCAATATGTTTATCAGTTTGTTAAAAGATACATCCCTGACGGCCATTTTGACTGTTCGGGAAATCTTCCAGATTGGGCAGCAGATTGTAGCCGTGACGTTTGAACCGCTGTGGCTGTATTTGGAAGTTGCAGTAGTTTACCTGATATTCAGTTCAATCCTGAGCAAACTCCAGGTAATCCTGGAAAAGAAACTGGGAAAACATATGTTAGTTACAGAGACTGTAAAAAAAGCAATATAGGAGGTAAATATGGGCGTAATTCAGTATCAGAAGAAAGAGGAAATGATTTTTGAGGAGTTGGGAAACGGAATCAGCAGGGCAGAGATGCTTCCGGGAATGGTTGACGGGGTAAATACATGGAAATGCCAGGTAAAGGCGGGGACTGTGGTAAACTTGGAAACGTTCGGAGACCGGACACAAATCTACTATTTTACAAGAGGAGAAGGGTTTATTGTTACGCCGGGAAAAGCATTCAATGTGGAGGAGCCGTCGGTGTTCATCCCCAATATGGACCTTGATACAAATGAACTGCATGCAGTTACTGATATGGAATTCCTGCAGCTTGCATGTACGATGCTTCCGGAAGACTATGAGAAGTTTCGAAAATGGCATATTACACTTCCGCGGTTTAATCCGGTAAGCCAGTCGATTCAGTACATAGAGGGATTCCGCCCTGAAGGGATTAAGGCGTATTCGATCCTGGATACAGATTTTCTGACGAGAATGACAATGGGCGCAATCATCGGGAAAGGACCGAATGCAGCAGAGCCACATAGCCATCACAATCTGTATCAGTGGTATTATGGAATGCCTGGAACCAGCTTTTTGTACCGGGCGGCAGGGGAAGAGATTGAACTTCATGAGGGAGACTGGGCCTTTATCCCGACTGATATTGAACATGCAATTGAGGTGGAGGAAGGCAAGAATGTAAATTATGTCTGGTTCGAGATTGAACTGACAAAGAGCCAGTTGGAAGCGAAAGCAGCAAAGAAAAATTGATGACAGGAGGCAGAAAAAACGATGGCGATTGATTTTGCAAGGGTGGAAGAAAACGAGATGGAATTTGTAAACGGCTATGCACAGACGGAGGTATTGCAGGGGGTATACCCTCTGGTACGTTCTTATCAGTGTGTTTTAAAAGCTGGGAGTACGGTGAAGCCGGAAATGTTTGCGGACAAGATTCAGGTTTTTAGTTTTGTGAAAGGTACTGGTTATATCTGTGGGGAAAAAGAAGCGTATAATATCAAGGAAATGAGTTTTTACATTCCGGATTTTGACAGGGAAACATTTTCAATCCACGCGGTTGAGGATCTGAAGATTGCGCTGTGGGTGGTAGATATGTTGGAATCAGATAAAATTGCATACGAAGATACTCACATGGTACTGCCAAGCTTTAAACGTTTTTCAGAATTGGAGCCTTACGACCAGAGTTGCAAAGGACCCAATACGCAGAGCTGGACGGTCATCAGCGACGGGAACCTCGCGCGCGTGCTCATGGGAGTGGTATGTGCAAAAGGAGAAGGGACAAAAGAGAGAGGCCATGCGGAAGTGGCGCAGTGGAATTATGCTTTGCCGGGATCGGATTTTACTTTTACGGTAGAAGAGGAGTCGATCCATCATTTGGAACATGAATTCAGTTATGTTGAGGCAGGGCTGGATCATTCCCTTGTAGCAGAACCGGGAAAAACAGTGTTCTATATCTGGTTTGAACACTGGGTAGAGGAAAAGAAAATTGTTCCTCAGTATTATGAAAAAAACTGACTCGCTGATTGGTTCATTTTTCCGGTTTGTCATTCCGTCGGTGGTCTCCATGTGGATTTTTGCCTTTTACACGATTGTTGATGGTTTTTTTGTGGCAAAAGGCGTCGGTCCGGTTGCATTGGCGGCAGTAAACCTTTCCATGCCGTTTAATAATTTTGTGTTTGCCGTAGGTCTTTTGTTTGCCACCGGGACATCAACCGTTATCTCTTTTGCGTTGGGGCAGGGTGATATAAAAAAGGCGAGAAGGATATTCAGCCAAAATCTGGCGGTTGTGACCGCTGCGGGGATTTTAATCAGCGTACTGGTCCTGTCAAATCTGGAGCGAGTTGCGTATTTCCTGGGCGCAACTGCACCTACATTGGGTTATGTAAAGGGATATGTCAGGTGGATTGCCGTTTTTGCCGTATTTTTTATTGTTTCGTATAACCTGGAGATTCAGGTGAAGGCAAACGGAGCGCCCCAGGTGACAGCGGTTGGCGTGGCAGCTTGCGGAATGACAAACATTGGGTTGGACTACATCTTTGTGATCAAGATGGGGATGGGGATCGATGGCGCAGCCCTAGCAACAGGGATATCGCAGGTGATTTCTACCAGTATTTTTCTGGTTTATTTTGCCACCCACCGTGAAAACCTCCGCATTCAACGGTTTCGGTGGCTGCCTGGGATTTACAGCCAGATCGTGAAGATTGGGATACCTAATTGCTTTATGGAACTGGCAGGAGGACTTACGATATTTCTGTTTAATCTTGTGATTTTGAGGGTGATTGGAGAAGACGGGGTCATCTGCTATACGGTATTAGCCTATATTTTTACGTTTGCGGGAAATACCATGTCGGGCATTACGCAGGGCATGCAGCCTCTTGTGAGCTATTATTGCGGAGCAGGAGAGTCTCATACGTATCAGAAATTTCTTCGGTATGGGATGCTTACGGTTTTTGTCTGTTCTTTGGTGATGGTGATCGGGCTCCAGTTTGCAGGTGAATATGTAGTGGGTATCTTTCTGGAAGCGGAGAACGCAGGATTGTTTGATGTTACGATGGCGGCGCTCAGGCTGTATTGTCTTTCCTTTCTTTTGATGGGATATAATATTCTGGTGAGCGGATTTCTCACTGCGATCAACCATCCGGATTATTCTTTCATAATCTCGATATGCAGGAGTTTTCTGTTTTTGTTTGCCGCACTTACAATCTTTGCGGCATTGTTTGGAGATACTGGAATCTGGCTGGCCTCTTTGGCCTCGGAAGGAATGTGTATTGGGGTGACATGGAAGCTTTATCACAGATGGAAAAAATCAATAATTAAATAAATAACGGTTTTGAAAACTCCGGTAAGGAGGGCAGGAGCTGCCTTCTTTACCGGAGTTTTTGTTTTTTCGGGAACGTGTGCTACAGAGACCTGCTGCAGGCGCCCGGTACTATAAAAAAATCAGTACTTGACATTACATAATAGCTGGTTTAATATAATAGCAAAAGGAGATGGGACATGAATGCACAATTTAAGAAAGGCGTTTTAGAGCTGATTGTCCTGGAATCAGTCCGGAAGCGGGATATGTATGGCTATGAGCTGGTGGAAGAGGTGTCCAAAGTCATCGACGTCAATGAGGGTACGATTTACCCGCTTTTGAAACGACTTACCAACGAAAGATATTTTGAAACATATCTGCGGGAATCCACGGAAGGACCGCCAAGGAAATATTATCATCTGACGGCGGCAGGGATTTTATACCGGGATGACCTGGAACGGGAGTGGAATGAATTCCAGAGGAGCGTCTGCAAATTTTTAAAGGAGCAAAAGGATGGATAAGACAGGATTTTTAAAAGAACTGAAGCGGTATCTTATCGTTCTCAACGAAGGGGAACTGAAAGATATTCTGGATGAATATTCCCAGCACATTGACATGAAGATGGAGCGGGGGATGAGTGAGTCCGAAGCGATTAAGGATTTTGGGGATATCGAGGAGCTGGCGTCCGAGATTTTGGAAGCCTACCATGTCAACCCGAAGTATGGGGCGGGCAGGCACGTCGGATCTGAACGGAAGACAGAGATTCCTGCGGCGGATATTGCAGAGACCGGGCGGAAGTTCTGGACAGGCATGAGCGGCTTTATCAAAACGATGTGGAAAAAAGTGGCAGGGGGTCTTGCCGGACTGTGGAATATGGCAAAAAAGCCGTTCCGATATTCAAAAGAATACTGGGAGAACTGGAAAGAGAGCCGGGAGCAGAGGGGCAGATCCCCGGCTGAAATCCAGTCGGAAGAATGCAGGAATGTACGGAGGGGGAATATGGTTCGAGAAATACCGGGGATGGCGGCAGGCGGCATCCGCAGATTGTTTTTTGCCTGTTTTTGCCTGGCAGCATGGTGCATCCGCTGGGCGTGGAACCTTGCCATGATGTTTATAGCCGTTCTTGCAGGTTTTTCGATGTTGTTTGGGCTGTTTGGTCTGGGGGTACTGGCGGTATTGCTCATGCAGGGGTATCCGCTGGCAGGGATTGTGCTGGGATGCCTGGGAGGAGTGCTCTGCCTGGGGGCGCTGACGGCCATTGCGCTCTGCCTTTGCAGGTTTCATGTGCATGGGGAAGCGCCAGGGACAGCAAGGGGCAGGTACGGAGAGCGACAGCCGGAATTGATGGCAGCAGAGGAGGTAGCGGAACATGTTTAAAAAGAATACGGTTATCAAAGCAGCCGTCGCTGTATTCTGCGCCGGGGTCCTGCTGGGAGGAATCGGTACGGGAGTGGCAATTGCAGAATATACTTCGCTGGAATATACGGGAGAACATATCCTTGGCGAAGAAAATATGGTGACAGAGAATCTGGATGTGACGGTTACACCGGAGGAGGGAAGAAAAATCCGAATCATGAGATTTTATCATGTGAATGGAGTTCATTATGATGAGGAGATCCCGATGGATACGATTCGGTACGTCGTTACCTACAATCCGGATTATGTGAACTTCTGGACCGACTATGAGACATATGAGGAAAAATTGGAAAAAGAGGCGGACATGACAGACGGGGAGGATACGGGAACTGCTGCCCGGGAGAGCGGTAAGTATCAGGGGGATGTCTGGTTGGAATCCTATTATTCGGGGAATGAGTTTGACCTGTTTATGCGGAGCAAGGACAAAATCCTGGGAGAGCTGAAACAGGGACAGGTAGGTTCCTACCGTATGGAGAGCGTCAAATCGATAGAGATCTGGATGAATCCGGGGATGAGAGAGTTTGTTGAGTTTTCTTAAAATGTGCAATCGTGAATATTCTGTCAGGTACAGAAATTCACGGTTGCTTTTTATTTCTCAAAAACCATACCAAAAGTATGAAAAATAATTGACATCATACTAAAAGTATGGTATATATAAAATATAACAAACTAAAAGTTAGATATCAAATACGAAACAGATACCATAATTTGCCAAAAAAATAAAATAATGCTATCATAAAATTACTAAATAAAGGTGGTAACGATATGAAGAATATTTATGAGCAGTGGGATTTATGGCAGAACATTATGGATATGCTGGAGAAGCAGTTCGGCAAGACATGCGAACTTGTCTTACATGACCTGACCAAGGATTACAATCATACCATCGTTGACATCAGGAATGGTCATATCACGGGAAGAAGCATAGGAGGGTGCGGGAGCAATCTGGGACTGGAAGTGCTGAGCGGAAATGTTGAGAACGGGAATCGCTACAACTATGTCATCCATACAAGGGATGGAAAGATTCTCAGAACATCCAGTATGTACATAAAGGACGATGAGGATAATATCATTGGATCCCTCTGCATCAATCTGGACATTACCAAAACCGTGAAGTTTGAGGAGTTTTTAAAATCTTACAATCAGTATGAATTAAAAGAGCAGGGGCAGCAGGACGAAATCTTTGCAGACAATGTGAGTCAGCTTTTGGATTATCTGTTTGTTGATGGAGAGAAAAAGATTGGAAAAGCAGCATCGGAGATGAACCGGGAAGAGAAGATGGCGTTTATTGCCTATCTCGACAGGAAAGGTGCATTTTTGATATCAAAATCCGGTCAGAGAATTTGTGAGTTATTGCAGATATCCAAGTTTACGCTGTACAATTATCTGGACAACATCCGCGGGGAAAAGAAGACGGGTGAGGAGGAATAACCAGAACAGAATCTGAAAAGAGAGTGAAAAAGAGTGCCTTTGGTTTGGGTACTCTTTTTTAGTGTCTTTTTTGATAAAAAAAAGAAAGGAAGGAAGACAATGGGGGTAGTGGAAGAACGGCTGAGGGAGGCAGGAATCGTCCTCCCGGAAGCGCCAAAACCGGTGGCAGATTATGAGCCATCTGTGATTTTTGGAGACAGCCTGGTGTATGTATCTGGTCAGGACTGTAAAAAAGACGGCAGACTTCTTTACAAAGGACGGTTGGGGGAAGGATTGACTGTGGAGGAGGGGAAGGCATGTGCAAGGCAGTCCATGATTAATTGCCTGGCTGCGCTCAAGTACAGTATTGGCAATCTGGACCGGGTGAAGCGGATTGTTAAAGTGCTGGGATTTGTTGCCAGTGCCCCCGGTTTTGGTGAACAGCCGTATGTTATCAATGGCGGATCCGAACTGTTGCTTGAGGCATTTGGAGAAAGTGGGAAGCATGCCAGAGCTGCTCTTGGAACGAATGAGCTTCCCTTTGGCACGCCGGTAGAAATTGAGATGATAGTGGAATTGAAACGGGAATAACCATAGTCAGAACGTTTAGGAGGAAGGTTTTATGAAGAGAGCATTATCAATGGTACTTGTAGCAACGCTTACTCTGGGTCTTGCAGGGTGTGGAGGAAATCAAACGGCAAAGGCGACGGCAGCTTCCACGGCAGAGCTGGAAAAACAGACTGAAAAAGCAGATACAGAAGAAAAAAAGGAAGCCACAGACATTCCGGCAGAAGATGTAATCGTGTTGAAATTTGCAGATACGGAAGTTCCTGGGATGCCGGAATACGAAGGAAACCTGTATTTTATTGACCTGGTAGAGAAAAATTCCGGTGGCAGAATCAAGATTGAATATTATCCTAATAATCAGCTGGGAGGGGATAAGGAAATCACGGGAGCTTTGATGGCCGGTACGGTGGATATCGGAAAATGTGCGGCAGGCAATCTTGCTGATTGGACCGATGCGGCGGCGTTTACCGATATTCCCGGCGTTTATAAGAATGCAAAGCAGATGCGGTCAGTCTGGCAGTCAGATTTAAGAGAAGAAGTCACAGAGAAGATTAAAGCAGATACGGGACTGACACCGGTTATGTTTGACTGTGACGGCGGTGCGGCAAGAGCGCTGTTCTACAATGGAAATAAAGAAATCCATATACCAGACGACTGTAAGGGGATGAAATTCAGGACGACAGGCTCTGATATTGAGATGGCGCTTTTTAAACAGGTGGGGATTGCGCCGACTCCGATGGCATTTACCGAACTGTATACAGGACTGCAACAGGGAACCATTGATGGAATCTATACCCATCCGGCAGGAACTTATGGAAATAAATTGTGTGAGGTGACGAAATACTGTACGATCATCAATCTTTCCTATATTACTACGTTCAAGCTGCTCTCTGAAAAGGCGGTGGAAAAGCTGGGAGGAGAAGGCTCCGAACTGTATAATATCGTCGTCGAAGCTGGGCAGGAGGCAGAAGTACAGAAAGACAAGTTGATTGAGGAAAAAAATAATGAGATTGAAACGCTGATGACGGAGGAAGGTGTCACGATCATTAATGTGACAGAAGAAGAGCAGAAACTCTGGAATCAGGCGGCACAGGCAATATGGCCAGAATTTATCGGCAGCGGAAAGACGGTAGATCAGGAATTATTTGATAAAGTGGCAGCGATGGAATAGCGGAACCTGAAGAGAAGGGGGACAAAACACAGGACCGTGTTACGTCCCCTTTCTCCAGTTGACCGGCATCGTTTGATGCCGGAATGCATAAGGAGGAATGGATGTGAGGAATAAAAGCTGGTTTGATAAAATTATCTTTGTCCTGACCAAAATAAGTGACTTTTTAAATCAGATATGTTGTGTGGTTGTGGTGATTGTGGGAATCATTATGACAGCGTGTCTTGCCTGGGGCGTGTTTACCAGATTTGTCTTGAAAAATCCTGCGATTTTTACGGAAGAGATTGCGCGCTTCTGTCTAATCTGGCTGGCGTTTATTGGAAGCAGTATCGCTATGAAGAGAAAAGATCTGACATCTTTTCGGGTCCTGGTGGACAGACTTCCTCTGCGGGGACAGAAACTGATGGAGATAATCGGGACAATTCTTTTAATGACGTATCTTGTCATCTTTATCAAGTCGGGCAATGACGCAATGGGGATTTTTGAGCGGCAGAAAGCTTCTGTCACGAAGATACCGCTGATTTATCCTGCGATGGGATTGTATGTTGGCGCGTGTGTCATGATGGTGCATGCGGTTCCGCAGCTATTGGTACAGATGAAGGAATTTTTTACCTTTGGCGAGAAGGAGGAGTAGGATGAACGTAGGGGTATATTTGTTCGGTTCCCTGATTGTGCTGTTGCTTACAGGGATGCCGATTGCGTTTGGCGTAGGGTTAGCGGTGGCGTTTGCCATCATCATGTGGGGGGAAGCTCCTTTAATCATGAATTTTCAGCAAATGTACAATGGAATTGACAGTTTCACGCTCATTGCACTTCCCATGTTTGTGTGGGCAGGAGATTTGATGGGAAAAGGCGGAATCATCAATGATCTTTTATTGCTTTGCCGCGTACTCTGCGGACGGGTGAGAGGAAGCCTTGCACATGCAAATATCGTGGGTTCCATGTTTTTTGCCGGAATATCCGGTTCTGCGGTATCGGATACGGCGGCAATCGGAGGGACGTTGATACCTGCTATGGTTGAGGAAGGCTATGACCCGGATTTTTCCGTTGCTGTTACGGCTTCTTCCTCTGTTATCGGACCAATCATTCCGCCCAGCATCGGAATGGTGCTGTACGGTTCGGTAGCATCTGTGTCGGTAGCCGCGCTCTTTATCGGAGGAATTATTCCCGGGATTTTATTGGGAGTAGGTTTGATGCTTGTTGCAGCATATTTCAGCCACAAGCGAAAATACCCAAAGAATACACAAAAGTACACGCCGAAGGAAATCGCATTTTCCCTGTTTAAATCTCTGCCGGCGGTAGTCATGATGCTGATTATCCTGGGAGGTATTTTGGGAGGGATTTTTACGCCGACGGAGGCATCCAGTATCGCTGTGGTGTATGCACTGTTGGTTGGTATTTTTTATTACAGATGCCTGAATGCCAGGATTATTCTGAAAAGCTTATGTGACTCCATGGCGCTGGCGGGTTCGGTGCTTGTGATCGTGGCAGTCTCTTATCCGCTGGGTTGGCTTGTGGCAATGGGACAGATTCCGGCGATTATGAGTGAATTCATCATGAGTGTTACTTCCAGCAAAGTAATTGTGCTGTTGATGATGAATGTGTTCCTTTTATTTTTGGGCTGTATTATGGATGCTAATGCAAACTTGTTGATTTTTGCGCCAATCCTGGCTCCGATTGCGGCGTCTTTTGGGATTAACCCGGTCCATTTTGGAGTGATGTTTGTCCTGAATGTCATTATCGGACTGGCTACGCCTCCGTTTGGAGTTTGTCTTTTTGTGGCATCAGGGATAGGGAAGATTTCTATGGAACGGACGATGAAGGCTATCCTTCCGTTTTGTATCGCGGAGATGATTGTGCTTTTGATAACAACATATTTTGAGCCGACTGTCACATTTTTGCCGACTCTGTTTGGTTTGATGTAAAAGGAGGATGTCATATGTATATTCGCTTAGATACAGGGATTTATATGGTGGCGGGAGGAAAAGGCGGACCGGGGATATCTCATCAAAAGGATGGCAATGTATACCTGATTGAGGATGAAGGATACGCCTGTCTGATTGATGCAGGAAGCGGACTTGATACCATGCGTATTCTCGATAATATTAAGGACACGGGAGTGGATATAGAATCAGTTCGTTACATATTTCTAACCCATGCCCACGGGGATCACGGCGGAGGGGTCTGCGAGATGCAGACAAGGCTGACGCAAGTGGTTACAGTGGCTTCTGCCGGAGAAAAAAAGCTTTTGGAAGAGGGGAGCGAGGAGGAACTTGGGTTGATTGCCGCCAAGAAAAAAGGGGCATATCCTATGGATTATCAATATGTTCATGGCAAGGTGGACCATGTTACGGAAGATGAGGAAGTATATTCTGTCGGCAATGCACTGATAACGGCGATTCTGCTGCCCGGTCATAGCATTGAGTCGGTCTGCTATCTTCTTTGGAAAAATGGGAAGCGGTATTTGTTCAGTGGGGACAGCGTTTATCTGGATGGGAAACTGAGCCTGATCAACTGCTTTGGTTCTACGATGGAGGGATACCGCAAGAATATCGGGAAACTTGCTGGACGGAAGATTGACGCGTTGATTCCCTCACATGACCGCTTTACAATGAGCGGAGGACAGGAACATGTAGATCGGGCGATACAGGCATTGGAGTATTCTACCTTGCCGCAGATGATGTAGGAGGCAATACCATGAAATTAATGATTACAAAACATTTGATAAGCTGTGCAGGGAAAAAAGCCGAAGTATCGGAAGGGACCGTCGGCATTTTGATTGAAGGAGAACGGATAAAAAAGATAGCTCCGTTAGAAGCATTTGATGATGAATTAAAGGATCCACAGGTGGAAAAACTGGATACAGGAGATCAATTTGTACTTCCTGGGCTGATTGATGGACATCTGCATTTAAGCTTTAGTGCCAGCATGCAGCCCGTTACGGAACTTTTGAAAGATTCCTATTCGGAGATACTGATGCGGGAAATCCATGCTGCCCAGACTGCGTTGAGAAGCGGGGTGACGACCGTAAGGGATTGTGGCGCAAAAGGCATGTCGATTTTGGAACTGAGGGATTTTATTCGAAGGGGAGAGATGCAGGGACCGGATATTATTACGGCAGGAATGCCGGTCACGGTGACAGGAGGGCACTGTAATTTCTGCGGTCTGGAGGCAGACGGTAAGGAAGAGGTTGTAAAGGAAGTTCGGAGCCTGCTGAAAGAGGGCGTGGATTATATCAAGGTGATGGTTTCCGGCGGCAACATGACGCCTGGCAGCAATTCCATGATAGACCAGTACGATGAAGAGACTCTGACGGCGATTGTTAAGGAAGCTCATGAGCGGGGCAAGAAGGTTGCAGGACATGTCCATAGTGTCAATGGAATCCGCTGTGCGATTCGTGCAGGGTTTGATATCCTGGAACATTGCAGTTTTAAGTGTGCGGAGGGGGAAGATTATAGACCGGAGCTGGCAGTTGAGATGGCGGCAAGGGGAATTGCAGTGAATCCGGCGATGGGAAAAGCTTATATTCTTCCGGCCGAACTGGCTGCACCGCAGCCGGATAAAATCGCTATGTGGGCAGATTTCCAGCAGAGCCGTTTTTCCACCACAGGAAAGATGTACCGGACAGGCGTTCCGATTTTTGCAGGGACAGATGCCGGATGTAAAAATACAAAATTCAATGAATTGTATTTGACTTTGGACATGCTTGAGAAAAAGGTGGGCATGGCGAGGGAAGATGTGCTGATTTCTGCGACCAGCCTGGCAGCAGAGGTTCTTGGAATTGATGATTGGGCAGGTTCGATTGAAGAGGGAAAACAGGCGGATATAATCGTAACAAATAAAAATCCGTTGGAGTCCCTATTGAATCTGAAGGATGTTACGATGGTTTTAAAAAGAGGGGAAAGGGTGGCAAGATAACATGGATGCAGCATATTTTGAAGAATACCGAAAACTCCTTCCGGCGGCAAACAAATATACGTATCTAAACTCTGCAGGGTGTGGACCTTTAGCATTGCCAGTCCTGGACCGTATGGAAGAGATATTTACCCGCATGGCCATGGAAGGCCAGGTTAACGTGGAGGTACATGACTGGCTTAAAAATGAACTGGAAACGGTGAGGAGAGATGTTGCAGGGTTTATCAATGCAGAGCCAGATGAGATATTTTTTGTGCGCTGTATTGCGGAGGGACTGAATACTATTAACCGGATGTTTGACTGGAAACCGGGAGACCAGATTTTGATATCGGACCAGGAAAATCCGGCTTCAATTCTGCCCTGCTTTGTGCTGGAGCCGGAATACCAGATTGAGACAGAAAAATTCTGCGGGCTGGGTAACCGGGAGCAGATTCTTACACAGTTTCAAAACAGCTTAAATGGGCGTACAAAAATGACTGTATTCAGCCATGTGTTCCATACGACTGGCGCGGCAGTTCCGGCAGATGACATGTGCCGGGAGGCAGCAAAACGTGGCGTACTCACGGTGCTGGATGGAGCACAGGCGGCAGGAAATATTGCAATCGATGTGAAACAGGTCGGCTGTGATTTTTACCTGTTGTCATGTCATAAATGGTTGTGCGGACCGGAGGGGATTGCAGCGGTTTATGTCAGAAAAGAATTGCTCGGTCAGGTTAAAGTTCCGTTTGGAGGCGTAGGGATGCAGGAATCTTTTTCCTTTGACACAAATTCTCTGGTTCCACAACCGGATGCCAGGAGATTTGAATATGGCGGGCGTCATACGCCGATGTATGCGGCTTTTACAGAGGCGATAAAACTGGCAGACAAGATTGGACTGGAAAATATTATTGAAAGAAAACGTGAGCTGCACCGATATTGCAAAGATGCCTTTATCAGGGAGATTCCTCAGGCAAAATTGTTATCACCGGAGGATGACCGGCTGATAACCGGGATCTTTTCTTTTGCAATCCCGGGGAAAGACCATCAGGCGCTTGTAAAAAAGGCGTGGGAACAAGAAAAAATCATCATACAATGGCGGACCATGAATCTGTATACACAGGAAGAAGGGATTCGTGTGTCCTTGAATTGGTTTGTGACAGAAGAAGAGATTGACAGGCTTGTTGCGTTTGTGAAGCAGGAGGCAAAATAAAGGGATGTGGACAGGATGAAAAAAGAGCAGGTGTCTGTGATAAAGGTGGGAAACGGAACGGTTTTTGACGCGGTAAAAGAAGCGGTAGACCGGATTGGAGGTATTGGGCGGTTTTTAAAGCCGGGACAGAATGTGATACTGAAGCCTAATTATACAGGGAACGTGCCGGAAGACTCTGGGGGTGTGACATCCTGCGCCGTTTTGGAAGGGGTGATTCGTCTGGTTCAGGAGGCAGGTGCAGGAGAAATTACGGTGTTAGAAGGGTGTGGCACAATTGCGCTTGGCACACAAAAAATCTATGAAAACCTCGGTGTGGACAGATTGGCAAAACGATATGATGTCATGTTGCTGGATGCAAACCTGCAGACGATGTGTGTAAGACGGGACAGCCGGTTCCGGGAACTATTACAGGTTTCCGTGGCAGAACAGGTCTATAATGGAAGCCTGATCATTAATATTCCGGTTATGAAAACCCATCCGCTTGTGGATGTTACTGTTGCGATGAAAAATATGAACGGCTTGTTGTCGCCTTATGATAAACGTCACTTTCATGACTTGAATCTGAGGCGGGCAATCGTCGATTATCATATGGTATTACCTTCCTATCTGACTATCGTGGATGGTCTTATCGGAATGGAAGGGATGGGCCCGGTGGAAGGAATGCCTGTCCCTATGGGCATACTGATGGCGGGGGGCAATCCGGTTGCGGTGGATGCCTCTGCGGCTCGTATCATGGGATTCGAGCCGCAAGAGATTGTTTATCTGCAGGAAGCCGCTGAACGGGGGCTCGGTCCGATTACAGAGCAGGAAATTGAAATCTGTGGATGTCAGGTGGAGAGTGTGCAGAGGAAGTTTGCACCGGCAGTGCCTGAACGGGTAGAGTATCCCGGTCTGACGATTCACGAAGGGGTGTCTGCGACGAAGTGCATCGGCTGTAGGGCTGTCATGTCGATTGCGTTAAATCGAATCAAGGCAGCCGGAGATTTGCCGGGATTTGGGGGAATGCACGTATTGATCAATCAGGTCCCGGAGCAGGATATCAGGCTGGATAAAGGGGAAAGGCTGTTCTGCATTGGAATGTGTACGAAAGCGTATTGGGAAATGCATAGAGAGGATTCTCGTGTGTGTTTTGTGCCTGGTTGCGCTCCGGCAGGGCTTACGGTGGAGGATGCTTTCCGTGATATTTATGGAATCGAACGGAAAAATGTGGAGATAACAGCGGCAAGATAAATGGGAGAGCGGATCACACCGCTCTCCCTGTCTGCAATGAAGCCTGCCTGTTTAGGAAAAGAACATCTCCTTCACTTCCTTCACAGGCATTTCCTGCCCCATGATCAACTTAAATCCTGCGACGCCCTGCCACAGCAGCATGCCCTTGCCGTTGATGCAGGTGCATCCGGCAGCTTTGGCCTCCTTTAAGAGCCTGGTTTCTACCGGATTGTAGACGGCGTCCGCTACGACAAGACCGGGGAAAAAGGCGCTTTGGTCTTTTACTACGGTTTCCTGTTCCATCGGCTTCATGCCGACGATGGTCGCGTTGGCAAAGATATCGCTGGATTTGATCTCTTGTGTCATTTTGTCCGTGTCAGCGATGTCGTATACGTTGACGATGCAGCCCGGAACTGCCTGCTTTATCTTTTCCGCCGTCGCCAATGTGCGCTCGAAGAAGGCGTCCTTTAAGTTGAAGATGCTGATCTCTCTTGCGCCGTCCAGCGCACACTGCACCTGGATGGCCGTGGCTGCGCCGCCGCCGCCGGCTACGGTGATCTTTTTCCCTTTGATCTCGATCCCGTGGTCTCTCAGGTTGCTGACAAAGCCAATGCCGTCGGTGATATGCCCCGTCAGCCGTCCATTGTCGTTGACGATCGTGTTGACGGCTCCGATGATCTGTGCCGCCGGAGACAGTTCGTCCATATATTTGATGACTTCCGTCTTGCACGGCATCGTCACATTGCCGCCGCGCATCTTGAATGTCTTCATCCCTGCAATCGCATCTTTGACCTCGTCTACTTTGATGTCCAGCGCTACATACACATAGTCCAGTCCCAGCTTTTCGAAGCTGTAGTTGTACATTGCCGGAGAACCGGAATGCCCTACCGGGGAACCGATCAATGCCAAAAGTCCCGTATGTCCTGAAATCCTTCTTTCCATGTCTTCTGCCTCCCTCGTGCCACCGTATGCTTTTGTATATTTATTGTACCATCATAGCAGTTTTTGCGTTCTTCGGCAAGCACATTCTTACATTAATTCGTTAAATCAAAAATATAAAAAATATTTATAGATTATCCCGAAACAATCAATTGGTTTTCTGAATCATAATAAGATATAATGGTCTTGTCAGAAGGATCTGATGGAAGTCTCTGTGGCCTATGGAAGTCCGGTCCATACCCCTTGAGACGCCACGTTTTGTCAGGGCGGGGGCTCCTATCCCCTGCCCGGCGGGACGGACGGCAGAGAATCCTTCACATAACGGATAAAATTGGAAACTGCGGGAGTCTGGTACCGGTCCTTTTTGTAAGCCATGTAAAACCGGCGTTCTCTGCCGTGGTTTATGATCGATATCTTTTTAACCGGAAGCTGGTTTAAAACCGGCATGTCAGGAACCAGGGCGATGCCGAATCCGGCAGCGACGAATCCTGCGATGACCTGGTCTTCGGTTATCTCCATCGCAATGCGGGGAACGGCATGGATCATCTCAAACATGTGGTCGACGATCGGGCGCAGCCCGCTTCTCTGGCTGGAGTAAATCTGTGGGTAAGGAAGCGTCTCAGCAAGGTCGGCGCTGTCTTTGGCTGCAAGGGGATGTCCGGCAGGGACGATGAGGAGCAGATCCTGGGAAGACACGGGCACAAACGCTATCTCCGGTTCATTCTCCGCATAAGAACAAAATACCACATCGCATATGTCCCCTTTCAGTTTGGCGATCAGGTCTGCCGTAGTTCCGTCATGGAACTGAAAACGGACATGTTCTCCTTCGGGAGTCTGAAAAAAAGCCGCCAGGGTCTGCGGGATGTATTCCACGCCAAGGGTATAGATAAATCCAAGCTCCACCTGGCCTTCCCCACGCCCGAGAAGTTGCATTTTATGGATGCTGCTATCCAGGATGGAGAGGGATTTTTCTACTTCATCCAGGAACTCTTTTCCGCACCGGGTCAGGACGACGTTGCGGCCCTCTTTTTCGAACAGCGTGACGCCAAGCTCCTGTTCCAGGGCATTGATCGCATAGCTTAAGTTGGGCTGTGTGATGTTTAACTGGGCGGCGGCGCGGGTGTAGTGCTCCAAATGTGCCAGAGCTGTAAAATATCGCAAATGATAAAGATTCATAAAATCCACTTCTTTCGTCATGAGATAACCCCAGTATAGCACAAATAAATGAAAGTTAATATGGAAACCATGTTGCGAAAACAAAATCCCCCTGCTATAATAGCAACAATAAAATGGAAAAGATAAATGACTTACAGAGACAGGAGACGGAACATGGACGAATTGGCGGCAATCAGGGAAAAGATCAATGCGTGCGACGAGATCATCAGGGAGCAGCTTGCAGTCCGCATGGAATGCATAAAAGAGGTGATCGCATATAAAAAATCGGCAGGAATCCCAATCCTCCAGCCGGAGCGGGAACAGCAGCAGGAAGAGGCCCTGAAGGCGAAGCTTGGGGGACAGGAATGGGAAGAGGAGATTCTGGATATCTTCCGGTATATCCGGAAGAACAGCCGCAAGGTCCAGGCCAGAAGCCTGTTTGACTACAATATCTTCCTGATTGGCTTCATGGGCGCGGGAAAGAGCACGGTGGCGGCAGAACTTCAGGAAAAGATGGAGATGGAGCGGGTAGAGATGGACCAGATGATCGTGGAGCGGCAGGGAATGCCTATCTCCGAGATATTTGATACCTACGGGGAAGCTTATTTCCGCGATTTGGAAAGCAATACCCTGATCGACCTTCAAAAGCAAAAACAGATGATCGTCTCCTGCGGCGGCGGAGTCGTGATGCGGGATGAGAATGCAGCACATATGAAAAAGAACGGCAGGGTCGTGCTTCTGACCGCAGAGCCGGAGACGATCTTTGACCGTGTAAAGGACAGCAAAGAGCGGCCGCTTCTGAATGACAACATGAACGTGGAGTTTATCCGCGGGCTGCTGGAAAAGAGGAGACCGTTCTATGAGGCGGCGGCTGATATCACGGTGGCAACCGATGGAAAAGATGCCGCAGAGATCTGCGGGGAGATCATCTCAAAGCTGATCGCGCTGGATATTGCCCGCGAAAAGGAAGTCCAGGCGTAAAACCGTGTCAAAATAAAGAATTACTTGACAAATAACCTCTGCTGTCGTAAAATACGGCACATAGAGTATTGAACAACGTATTCAGATGATTACAGGGAGGAACTGTGATGAACCATTCAGCAACCATGCAGATGGATATGGCTATGATGAACGGCATGATGATGTGCATGTGCCGTATGTTCGTATGCCAGAAAAACCATATATGATTGCATGGATTGTGTGAAGAAAGATCAGATAAGGTCGCAGTGTACTATCGCTGGATATATTATCGCAAGTCTATGCAGGCTTGCGATTTTTTTGATTTCGAGTGGGATTTTTTCCGCCCGGTCAATACAAATCACACCAATCGAAAAGAGAGGAACAAAAAGACATGGCAGTAGAACAACCGATCATTCAGTTGAGGAACATGGGAAAGGAATTCAAGACGGCAAACGGACCGGTCGTCGCGCTGGATGATATCAATCTTGATATCATGGAAGGCGAGATTTTTGGCATCATCGGTCTGTCCGGAGCGGGAAAGAGTACGCTGGTAAGATGCATCAACTTTCTGGAGGTGCCTACATCCGGGCAGGTGATATTTGAAGGGGAGAACCTGGCGGCTCTCAATGACAGGGGCAAACGGAAGGCGAGACAGTCGATGGGCATGATCTTCCAGCAGTTTAACCTTCTGGCGCAGCGGAATGTGCTGAAGAATATCTGCTTTCCGCTGGAGATTGCGGGCGTTCCAGGTGCAAAGGCGCAGGAACGGGCGATGGAGCTGTTGAAGCTGGTCGGTCTGGAGGACAGGAGCAAAGCGTATCCGGCGCAGCTCTCTGGCGGGCAGAAGCAGCGTGTGGCGATTGCGAGGGCCATCGCTACCAACCCGAAGGTGCTGCTGTGTGACGAGGCGACCAGCGCGCTGGATCCCAATACGACAAAATCCATCCTGGCTCTGCTCAAACAGATCAACAAGGAACTGGGGATCACCGTTATCGTGATCACGCACGAGATGGCGGTGATCGAGGCGATCTGTGACCGGGTGGCGATCATCGACCAGAGCAAGATTGCCGAGGTTGGCAGGGTGTCGGATATCTTTTCCGAGCCGAAGTCCAGGATCGGCCGTCAGCTGATCCTTGGGGATGCGGTGACGAATGTAAAGTTTGATAAGTCGAGAAAGATCCGCATCACCTTTGACGGACGGTCCTCCACCGAGCCGGTCATCGCCAATATGATCCTGGCGAGCAAAGTACCGCTCAATATCATGTATGCCGCTACGAAAGACATCGGCGGTACGGCGGTGGGGCAGATGATCGTGCAGCTTCCGGAGGATGAGACGGATGCGAACAGGGCCATCAATTACTTGAAATCAGCAAAAGTACCATTTGAGGAGGTGAAGGGCGATGACATTTAGTCCGCAGATTATAGACATGATAAAGACCGGGATTTGGGAGACGCTGTATATGGTGTTTGCGTCCTCGGCAATCTCGTACCTGATCGGGATTCCGTTAGGAATCGTCCTGGTGGTGACGGATAAGGACGGCATCTATCCGATCCCGCTTTTACAGAAGGTTCTCGGGATCGTCATCAACCTGCTGCGGTCGGTGCCGTTTATGATCCTTTTGATCATGGTACTTCCGCTGACGAGGATGATCGTCGGAACGACGCTCGGGGCCAAGGCCGTAGTGCCGCCGCTTGTTATTGCGGCAGCGCCCTATATTGCAAGGATGGTGGAATCTTCCTTTAAAGAAGTGGACGCAGGTGTGATCGAAGCGGCCAAGTCCATGGGGGCATCCACCTGGCAGATCATCTGGAAGGTGCTTCTGCCGGAGGCAAAACCGTCTCTGCTGGTAGGTGCGGCGATCTCCATCACGACGATACTCGGATACTCGGCTATGGCCGGTTTTGTCGGCGGCGGCGGCCTGGGAACCATTGCAATCAACTATGGATATTACCGGTACCAGACTGATATGATGCTGGTGACCGTTGCGATCCTGGTCATTATCGTACAGATCATCCAGGAGGTCGGCATGAAGCTGGCGAGGGTCAGCGACAAACGTATCCGGTAAGGAAGCTGGCAAGCTGTTAGGAAACGTGGATTTAGCAGCCCGGACGGGCTGTAGGCGAACGCCATATAAATCAATCTAAAAAATGGAGGAGAACAATTATGAAGAAGAGAATCAGTATAATCGCAGCAGCGGCTCTGGCGGCAGCGGCCCTGACCGCATGCGGCGGCAGCAAGACAGAAACGGCAGCACCAGGCGAAGCGGCAACGGCTGCAGCAGGCAGTGAAGCAGGCGCAGCGGAAGCGACAGAGGCTCCGGCTGAATTAAAAGAGATCAAAGTAGGGGCAAGCCCGGCTCCTCATGCTGAGATCCTGGAGGCGGCGGCGCCGGCTCTTGAGAAGCTTGGCTATAAGCTGAAGGTTGTAGAGTACACCGATTATGTGCAGCCGAATCTGGCTCTGAGCACCGGGGATCTGGATGCAAACTATTTCCAGCATCTTCCGTATCTGGAGCAGTTCAATCAGGAGAACGGGACCAAGATCAACTCGGCAGCGGCAATCCACTATGAGCCGTTTGGCATCTACGCAGGCAAGACTGCTTCTCTGGAAGAACTGGCAGACGGTGCAAAGGTAGCAGTTCCGAACGATGCGACCAACGAGGCGAGAGCGCTTCTTCTTCTGGAAGCACAGGGGCTGATCAAACTGACCGAAGGCGTCGGGCTGAACGCGACCAAGACCGATGTTGTGGAAAATCCAAAGAATCTGGATATCCTTGAGATTGAGGCTGCCCAGGTACCGCGTTCCCTTCAGGATGTGGATATCGCGGTTGTAAACGGCAACTATGCGATCGAAGCCGGCTTAAAGGTATCGGATGCATTGGCGATCGAGGCATCTGACTCCGAGGCAGCAGTAACATACGGCAACATCATCGCAGTACAGGAAGGCAGAGAGCATGACGAAGCGATCGAAGCCCTGATCGAGGCCCTGACCGGGGATGAGGTAAAGACATTTATCGAGAGCACCTACGACGGAGCAGTTGTGCCGTTATTCTAAACAAAGTTTGAATCGCGCTGACATAAGACAGGAATGTTGGGTCAGACCGGGAATGATACGCATAGAATACACTAAGGAATAAACTGGTGTGGACTATGCGTATTTTCGATTTAAAAAAAAAGAAGTCATCAATATCTGTGATTGCAAGCGCCTTGGGTATGTAGGGGATGTGG
Source organism: Lachnospiraceae bacterium (assembly GCA_030825115.1). Taxonomy (GTDB): domain Bacteria; phylum Bacillota; class Clostridia; order Lachnospirales; family Lachnospiraceae; genus Brotaphodocola. The sequence continues at coordinate 21,763 of JAPJQL010000015.1, read as the reverse complement.
AGTTCGATATCTGCACCGGCTGCATCACCCATCTCATTGTACCCGGCCCCGGCTGTCTGTGCGGCATCTTCGGAAGGGAAAAGGAATACGTCATACCGTTCTGTGATGTGAAGCAGATCGGGGACGATATTATCCTGGTGCAGATCAAAACGGTCAAGGATGTGGAAAAAGTCTGCAAGACGGATTAAAAACGGCTTGCGAATATACGGTTCGTAGGGTAAAATATACGTAATGCAGTTTACGTAAAACAACCTGCGCAAAACAATCTACGGGGAGGATAAACAGGTGAAGTGTCCATATTGCAATGAGGCAGATACAAAGGTAATTGATTCCAGACCGGCAGACGACAACAGCTCGATCCGCCGCCGCCGTCAGTGCGGACAGTGTGGAAAACGGTTCACCACATATGAAAAGCTGGAGACGATGCCGTTGATGGTGATAAAAAAAGACAGTTCCCGGGAAACTTATGACCGGTCCAAGATTGAGGCGGGCGTCATCCATTCCTGCCATAAAAGACCGGTGTCTACCCAGCAGATCAACGCCATGATTGATGAGATCGAGAATCAGGTATTCAACATGGAGGAGAAGGAAGTTGAGACGACCATCATCGGGGAGCTGGTGATGGACCGGTTAAAACAGCTGGATGAGGTGGCCTATGTCCGTTTCGCGTCTGTATACCGGGAGTTCAAGGATGTCAATACGTTTATGGAAGAGCTGGGCAAGCTTTTGAAAAAGTAAAAGAAAGGCCGGGGGAAGGACAAGATTGATACTGGAACGTTTTTACCCAGGGGAATGGGTGGACAGCACCTACGGGATCCCATGGGAGACATGGTTTGAAAAGGGCATGAGAGGCGTGATCTTTGATATCGACAACACGCTGGTGCCGCACGGAGAGCCTGCCGATGAGCGGGCGCTTGCTCTGTTTCGCCGCCTGCACGGGATGGGGATGAAGACCTGTCTTCTCTCCAACAACAAAGAGCCGCGGGTGGCTTCTTTTGCCGCACAGGTTTCGTCGCCCTATATCTATAAGGCGGGAAAGCCGGCGGTGAAGAACTATCAGAAAGCGATGGAGCTGATGGGGACAGGCCAGGCAGATACCCTATTTGTGGGGGACCAGCTGTTTACCGATGTGTACGGTGCGAACCGCGCCGGGATCTACGGGATTCTGGTAAAGCCGATCCATCCAAAGGAAGAGATCCAGATCGTGCTGAAGCGGTATCTGGAGGCCGTGGTGTTATATTTCTATAAAAGAGATAAAAGAGGCAGGGAGAGACGATGAAGATACTGGTAATGAACGGACCGAATATCAATTTTCTGGGGATTCGGGAAAAGGGCATCTACGGGACTCAGGACTATGCATATCTGGTTAAGATGCTGGAGGACAAGGCGGCCGCAGAGGGACATGAGATCGAAGTCTTCCAGAGCAATTATGAGGGCGGTTTGATCGATAAGCTCCAGGAGGCGTACCACTCCGGCGTGGAGGGGATTATCATCAATCCGGGCGCATTTACCCACTACAGCATCGCGGTGCGGGACGCGCTGGCTTCGATCGAAGTTCCGATCATCGAAGTCCATATCTCCAATGTCCACAAACGGGAGGAATTCCGCCATGTTTCCGTGACGGCTCCGGTCTGTACCGGACAGGTTGTGGGGCTTGGCCTGCGGGGATATGCCCTGGCGATGGATTATCTGACCGGAAATGGGGTAAAGTAAAAAAATAGTTGAAAAAACGTGGCTTTTATTATAGAATATAGTAGATTAAGAGCGAGTACGCAAATTCAAGGAGGAATATCACATGATTTCAGCAGGTGATTTTAGAAACGGAATAACCCTGGAAATTGATGGGGCAGTTTTTCAGATTATCGAGTTCCAGCACGTAAAACCGGGGAAAGGCGCTGCTTTCGTTAGAACCAAGATTAAAAATGTTATGACCGGCTCCGTAGTGGAGAGAACCTTCCGCCCGACCGAGAAGTTCCCGGCAGCGAGAATTGACCGTGTAGATATGCAGTATCTGTATGCAGATGGCGATTTATTCAACTTCATGAATATGGAGAACTATGAGCAGATGGGCCTGAATGCAGAGACTGTAGGCGATGCCCTGAAGTTTGTAAAAGAGAACGATACCTGTAAGGTATGCTCCTACAATGGCAAGGTGTTCTCCGTAGAGCCTCCGTTATTTGTAGAGCTGGAGATTACCGATACCGAGCCTGGCTTCAAAGGCGATACCGCGCAGGGCGCTACCAAGCCGGCTACCGTTGAGACCGGAGCTGTTGTATATGTACCGCTGTTTGTGGACAATGGGGACAAGATTAAGATCGATACCCGTACGGGAGAGTATCTGTCCAGAGTATAATTGAAGCAGAGGATATGAAAAAAGCCCCCCTGGAAGCTGGAATGTTTCCCGGGGGTTTTGAGTTATTTGGGTTTGGAACGTCAGATTGATTGAATATAAAAGGAGACCAGTAACGTGAAGAAAATTCTTGATTTAATCGCCGACCGGATGAAGGCGGCATTTACAGAATGCGGCTACGATGAGGCATATGCGAAAGTGGTGCTGTCCAACCGCCCGGACCTGTGCGAGTACCAGTGCAATGGCGCGATGGCAGCCGCGAAGGCCTATAAAAAGAAACCAATCGACATTGCAAACGAAGCAGTGGAGAAACTGGCCGGAAATGAGATGTTCTCCGAGATCAGTGCGGTCATGCCGGGCTTTATCAATATCCGTCTGAACCCGCAGTATCTTGCCGACTATATGAACGGGATGCGGGGAGAGGAAAAACTTGGCGTGGAGGAGACCGGGCACGGCGAGACCGTCATCGTGGACTATGGCGGCGCCAACGTGGCAAAGCCGCTCCATGTGGGGCATCTGCGCTCTGCGGTCATCGGGGAGAGCATCAAGCGGATGGGCGCATTTTTGGGATATCATATGATCGGCGACGTCCATCTGGGGGACTGGGGTCTGCAGATGGGGCTGATCATCGAGGAATTACGGGACAGAAAACCGGAGCTGGTGTATTTTGATGAGTCCTATAACGGAGAATATCCAACAGAGCCGCCGTTTACCATCGGAGAGCTGGAGGATATCTACCCGACGGCAAGTGGGAAAGCAAAAGAGGACGCGGCGTTTAAAGAGCGTGCACAGGAGGCGACCTTTAAGCTCCAGAATGGATATGCGCCGTTTACCGCTATCTGGAACCATATCATGGCAGTATCCCTTGCCGACTTAAAGAAGAATTATGCCAATCTGGACGTTCACTTTGAACTGTGGAAAGGCGAGAGCGATGCCCAGCCTTACATCCCGTGGCTGATTCAGGATTTACAGGATAAGGGACTGGCCTATGAGAGCCAGGGGGCTCTGGTGGTGGATATCGCCGAGCCGACAGATTCCAAGGAGCTTCCGCCCTGTATCGTGAGAAAATCGGACGGCGCAGCGCTGTACGCCACCTCCGATCTGGGCACGATCATTGAGCGGGAGAAAGATTTTGCTCCGGTAAAATATATCTATATCACAGATAAGCGCCAGGAGCTTCATTTTACCCAGGTGTTCCGTGTGGCAAAAAAAGCGGGCTATGTAAAGCAGGATACCCCGATGATCCACATCGGCTTCGGCACGATGAACGGAAAGGACGGAAAGCCGTTTAAGACCAGGGACGGCGGCGTGATGCGGCTGGAGAACCTGATCGCGGATATCGACCAGGCGGCATTTGACAAGATCATGGAAAACCGCGCGATGAGCGAGGAAGAGGCAAGAGAGACGGCCAAAACAGTCGGGCTTGCCGCGTTGAAATACGGAGATCTGTCCAACCAGGCGGCAAAGGATTATGTGTTTGACATTGACCGTTTTGTTGCATTTGAAGGCAATACAGGACCTTATATCCTGTATACCATGGTGCGGATCAAGTCCATCCTGTCCCGGTACGGCTCTTTGGAAGAGAACCATATGGGCGGGGCAGCCATCCTTCCGGCAGCCGGGGAGTCAGAGAAGGCGCTGATGCTGGAGCTGGCCCGGTACAATGATGTGATGGAAACCAGCTTTTTGGAGACTGCTCCGCATAAGATCTGCCAATATGTATTTGAATTGTCCAATTCATTTAACAGTTTTTATCACGATTCCAACATTCTTAAGGAAGAGGATAAGGAGCGTCAGGCGAGCTGGATTCAGCTGATCACACTGGTGAAGGATGTACTGGGGGCCTGCATCCAGGTGCTCGGTTTTGAGGCGCCGGAACGGATGTAATGGAATAAATTGGGGTGATAGCCTTATGAAGATAACAGACATGACAGCCAACACCTTCTGGAAAGGGGAGATGGGGGTCAGGGGAGTCGTCGAAGACGGAGAAAACAGTTATCGTGTGAGTCTTGATATCAAGGGTAGTCAGGTGCGTGACTACTCTTGTTCTTGTGTAAAAGGAAACTCCTATAAAGGTATGTGCGCCCATGCGGAGTACGTCTGGAAGGCGTGGCAGGAGCAGCAGCGGGCAGGCAGCGGGAAGGCAGTTTCCACTTCCCAGGAGGTCCGCGCCATGATCCGGGAGTATACGAACCGTGAGGTGGCAAAGATCATTCAGGAGGGGGAGGAGGAGACCGTGCGTCTGGTTCCCCGCCTGATGATGAAGGGACAGGAGCTTTGTCTGGAATTTCGGACCGGAAGAGACCGGCTGTATGTGATCAAGGACCTGGTGGCATTTGCCAGGGCAGTGGAGACGGGCGCTTATGTGGAGTACGGAAAAAACCTGGGCTTTCATCACAGCCTGGGGGTGTTTGCGGAGGAGGACCGGAAACTGGCAGCGATGCTTCTGGAGCTTGTGGAGGGATATCAGGAGCATTACGAACAGTTCAGCAAGAGTACCTTCGTGACGGTGCAGGGACTGCGGGAGCTGATGCTAAACCGCGCGGGCAGAGACCGGTTCTTTCACTTGATGGATGGAAAAGAGCTTGAGACAAAGGACCGGCGCGGAACCGTAAGGACGGTGAAGGTCCGGTCAGGATCGGTCGGTCTTCCGGTCAGGATTGAAAAGGCGGGCCGGGACGGCATCCGCGTCGGGATCGACCCGGATATCTACTGCTTTTCGGGGGAACGTTTTTTGTATGTGGGCAGCCAGACCGAGATCATCTGCCTGGACCGTGCGGCAAGCGAGGCGCTGACGGTATTTTTGGAGCAGATGACGAAGACCTGGGGGACAAAGCATGAGGTCGAGATCCAGGACCGGGACGTGCCCCTTTTTTACGAGCGGGTACTGGGCCAGATCCTGCCGTACAGCCGCCTGGATGTGAGGGATGTGGACCTGGAGAGCTACCGGCCGCAGGAGCTGAGAGCCCGCTTTGAGTTCGACAGCAGCCGGCCGGGGGAACTGACGATGAAGCCGACGCTGTCTTATGGCGAATACTCCTTCCACCCGGTGGAAGATGACAAGGTGCCACGGACCGTGTGCCGGGATGTGCCGGGAGAATTCCGGGTCAGCCAGGTCATCATGAAATATTTCCGGTTCCGGGAGGAGGCAAATGAAACTCTGGTGATCCGGGATGATGACGATGCGATGTACCGCCTGCTCGGGGAGGGGATCGCGGAGTTTATGCAGCTTGGGGAAGTCTATATCTCCGAGGCTGCGTCAGCGATCCGGGTACTGCCGACGCCCAAGGTGGAGATCGGCGTGAAGACGAGTGGGAACTGGCTGGAACTGTCTGTGGACGCCGAGGGCTTGAGCAGCGCGGAGCTTGCGAGGATCCTGTCGGAATACAATCCGAAAAAGCCTTATTACCGGATGAAAAGCGGGGAGTTTTTGCAGCTGGATGACAACGGGCTCATGACTGTGGCGCGGATGGTGGACGGGATGGCGGTCAGCCGCTCACAGCTGCAGGGCGGGACGATCCGGGTTCCGGCCTACCGCGCCCTGTATCTGGACAGCATCTTAAAAGAAGGGCGGGGCATCACCCTGTACCGGGACAACCTGTTTAAAGCGGTGGTCCGCGGGATGAAATCGGTGGAGGACAGCGATTATGCCGTTCCAAAGCCGCTCCAGCAGGTGCTGAGAGAATACCAGAAGACAGGATTTCGCTGGCTTAAAACGCTGGACGCCTGCCATTTTGGCGGGATCCTTGCCGATGACATGGGACTGGGGAAGACGATCCAGGTGATCGCCCTTTTGCTGGACGAGAAGCTTTCAGGGGAAGCGCAGGATACGGCTTCAAAACCCATATCCCTGATCGTCTGTCCGGCCTCCCTTGTCTATAACTGGGAGAATGAATTCCACACGTTTGCCCCTGAACTTGACGTATGCGCCGTCACGGGCACGGCCGCCGAGCGGGAGCAGGCGATAGCCGGATGGCAAGATCATGATGTGCTGATCACCTCCTATGACCTGCTGAAACGGGACATCCTTTTCTATGAGAAGCTGGAATTTCGTTATCAGGTCATTGACGAGGCCCAGTATATCAAGAATCCGGGAACCCAGAGCGCCAGGGCGGTAAAGCAGATCCGGGCAAAGACACGTTATGCCCTGACGGGAACTCCGATCGAGAACAGGTTGAGCGAGCTGTGGAGCATTTTTGATTATCTGATGCCGGGCTTTCTGTTCAGCTATCAGAAGTTTAAAAAAGAATATGAGCAGCCGATCGTCCGGGACGGGGACGAGGGAGCGTTGAAAGCCCTTCACCTTCTGATCGGCCCGTTTGTGCTCCGGCGGCTGAAGGCGGATGTGCTGAAAGAACTGCCAAAGAAGCTGGAAACCGTAGTATTTTCCAAACCGGACGCGGCGCAGAAGGAGATCTACACGGCGCATGCCCTGCAGCTGAAGCAGCAGCTCGGGCAGACGGGGGAGGGCGCTTACAATTCCGGCAAACTGCAGGTCCTTGCCCAGCTGACAAAGCTTCGGCAGTTGTGCTGTGACCCTTCTTTGTGTTATAGTAATTACAAAGGAGGCTCGGCGAAGCTGGATACCTGCATCGAGCTGATCCTGGACGGGATCGTCGGGGGGCATAAGATCCTCTTGTTTTCCCAGTTTACGTCCATGCTGGAGCTGATCGGGAAACGCCTGAAAAAAGAAGGGGTGGCATATTATACCCTGACCGGCGCTACGCCGAAAGAGGAGCGCATCCGTATGGTGGGGGCGTTCCAGAACGATGATGTCCCGGTGTTTTTAATCTCCCTGAAGGCGGGCGGCACGGGGCTGAATCTGACCGCGGCCGATCTTGTCATCCACTACGATCCGTGGTGGAATGTGGCGGCACAGAACCAGGCGACAGACCGGACCCACCGGATCGGACAGGAAAAGCAGGTATCTGTGTTTAAGCTGATCATGAAGGGCACGATTGAAGAAAATATTATGAAGCTGCAGGAGAGCAAAAAGGATCTGGCTGAGCAGATCATCACGGAGGGAACGTTGTCGTTGGCGAGCCTGACGCGAGAAGACCTTTTGGAGATCCTGCGTCCGTGATGCCGGAGAACCGGTGTTGGAAAGGAGACGGAATATGGCGCTGTATGATTATATAGGTGCGTTAAAGCTGGGGCGCAGGGGGTATCAGACCGCTGTGATGAAGGGCGAGTACCCTTATCTGCCGGTCCTGGATGAGATTCTGGCAAACACCGATATTGTATCGGAGGTAAGCCTGGGGCTTATCGATGTCCCGCTGGAAAAGATCGTGGGGACAAAGACCCAGGGCCGGACCCAGGCATTTGCCAGCAACTTTATGCCGCTTCTGGGCGAGAAGACGGAGTTTGGGGCAAAATGGGCCTATCTGTATGACCACCAGATCGAGGATGGCATCCGCGATCCGATCATCGCCTACGAATTTATGAACCGCTATTATGTCCAGGAGGGAAACAAGCGCGTCAGCGTTCTCAAGTACGTCCACGCCTACAGTATCACGGCATCGGTAATCCGCCTGATCCCGAAGCGGAGCAACGACCGCGATACAAGGCTGTATTATGAGTTCCTGGATTTTTATCAGGTGTCGTTCAACTGCGATGTGTGGTTCAGCCATGAGGGCAGCTACCAGAAACTGCTTGCGGTGATGGGAAAGAAACCGGATGAAGTCTGGGATGAAGATACCAGGATGTATTTTAAGGCGGCTTACGATCTGTTTGCCAAGGTGTTCCAGGGGTTCCGCACCGAGGGGATGGAGATGACCGCTTCCGACGCATTTTTGGTCTATGCGGAAATCTTCGGATATGATATGGTGAAAAAACGCACGGAAGACCAGATGAAAAAAGACCTGCAAAAGATCAGGGATGAACTGACGCTGTCCGCAGGCGGCAGCAGGATCGAACTGGTAGAGCAGCCCCGGGAGGTGGAGACAGCTTCTGCAAAGCTGATCAACTGGTTAAAGCCGACGGGGATCATAGAGCCGGAGATGTTAAAGATTGCGTTTATCCATTCCAAGGGAAAAGAGACTTCGAGCTGGGTCTATGGGCACGAGTTGGGGCGGCTTTATCTGGAACAGCAGTTTGACGGCAGGATCAGGACCTTGTCTTTTGAGAATGCGGCGACCGACGATGAGATAAAACAGGCGATCGACCTGGCGATTGCGGCAAAATGCAATATGATCTTCACGACCGCCTCCCAGATGATCGGACAGAGCGTAAAAGCGGCGATCCAGTACCCGCAGGTGCGGATCTTCAACTGCTCGGTCAATATGTCCTATTCCTCCATCTGTACGTACTATGCGAGGATGTATGAGTCGAAATTCCTGATGGGAGCGCTGGCGGCGGCGATGAATGAGGGAAATAAGCTGGGCTATGTGGCGGATTACCCGCTTTACGGCACGGTTTCCAATATCAATGCCTTTGCCCTCGGCGCAAAGATGATCAATCCCCGTGTACAGGTATCCCTCAAATGGTCGCGGCTCAAAGAACAGAACTGGAAAGAGGAGCTTCAGAAAGAGGGAATCGTCTATATCTCAGGGGACGATCTGATCACGCCTCAGTCCGCGTCCCGGGAATACGGGCTGTATCACAAAAGACCGGACGGTTCGGTGGACAATCTGGCGACTCCGTTCTGGCACTGGGGGAAATTTTACGAGCGCATTGTGAACCTGACCTGCCACGGGAACCCGGACACCAAAAGCTTAAAGGGACGAAAAGCAGTCAACTACTGGTGGGGGATGTCGGCCGACGTGATCGATGTCATCTGCTCCCAGAACCTGCCGAATGGGACCAACCGCCTCATCGACTTTTTGAAAAAATCGATCAAGAGCGGCAGCTTCCACCCCTTTGACGGGACGATCTATTCGCAGGAAGGCATCATCCAGTGCGAAGAGGGCGGCAGCCTGACGCCGGAAGAGATCATCACGATGAACTGGCTGGCCGAGAACGTGGAGGGGCAGATTCCAGATATAGATTCCTTTACCCCTGAGGCACAGGCGTTGGTGCGCCTGCAGGGAGTAAAGATCGAAGAGACTGCTACGGAGGAGAATAAGCGTGAAGATTCTGGTACTGGCCGATCATGAGTCAAGATCATTATATGAATATTATGAGCCGGGAAAATTAAAGGACGTGGATCTGATCCTGGCCTGCGGGGATCTGCGGAAGAATTATCTGGAGTTTTTTGCCTCCATGTCCCGCGCTCCGCTTCTGTATGTGCTGGGCAACCATGACGGCTGGTACCGCCCGCGTCAGGAGGGCGGAAGCATCTGCATCGAAGACCAGATCTACGAGTATAAGGGGATCCGCATCCTGGGGCTTGGCGGCTCGATGCAGTACATACCGGGTGCGGAGAACCAGTACACGGAGCAGCAGATGAGGCGCCGGATCCAGCGGCTGTGGTGGCAGCTGAAACGAAAAAAAGGGTTTGATATCCTGATCGCCCATGCTCCCGCATGTGGGGTGAACGATCTGGAGGACCTGCCCCACAAAGGTTTTGAATGCTTTCGGGAGCTGCTTGACAGATACCGCCCCAAATACTTTGTCCACGGGCATGTCCACGCCAATTACGGAGAGTTTAAGCGGCTGGACAAGTATGGCGATACCATCGTGGTCAACGCCTACGACAACTACATCATCGAATATCCCGATGTGTGAAGGATTTGTGAAATTTTGGGATATCAGGAAAAAGCACTTGCATTTTGATGCAGGTGCTTTTATAATGGGTAATGCTAAACTAGCTAACTATTAGCTTGCTGACAGTTAGCGGGGCTGACAGACTAACGAAGGAGGAATCACCGTGAAAGGATGCCGTCACCGCCATCATATAAAGGAATGGGATTCACCATACAGGGAATTGATGCATACTTATATGGGGATCAACCGTCTGCACCGGATGGTGCTCGAGCGCGAGCTCAACAAGACGGGAGTATATCGCAGCCAGCACCAGCTTCTGATGTATATCTCAGCGAATCCCAATGTGTCCCAGAAGGATATTGCGAGGATGCATCAGGTATCCGCAGCCACTGTTGCCGTTTCCCTGAAAAAACTGGAGAACGGCGGGTATATTAAACGGGAAGTGGATCAGGAAGACAACCGTTTTAACCAGATTTGCATTACAGAAAAGGGCAAAGCCGTAGTGGAAGGAAGCATTGAATTTTTCCAGAAGCTGGAGGCGCAGATGTATGAAGGGTTCGGACCGGAGGAGCTTTTGCAGCTCCAGGGATTTCTGGACCGGATCTATCAGAACCTGAACCGTCTGCTGCCCGAGACAGAAAGAGAGGAACAGGAATGAAACGTTATGGAAAATATGTAAAGCCATACCTGAGCGCGTTTATCATCGGCCCCTGCCTGATGATCACGGAGGTGCTGGGCGAGATCATGCTGCCAAAGCTGATGTCGCTGATCATCAACAACGGCGTGGCAAACAGAGACAGCAGATATATCGTCAGCATCGGTCTCGTCATGATCGGCGTCGCCCTTTTGATGGCGGTCAGCGGAATCGGAGGGGCTTATTTTTCTGCAAAGGCATCGATCTGCTTTACCAGCGATTTAAGAAGGGATCTGTTTGCAAAGGTACAGCAGTTTTCGTTTAAGAATATCGATGATTACAGCACCGGTTCTCTTGTGACCCGTCTGACCAACGATGTGCAGCAGGTGCAGCAGGTGATGATGATGGGGCTCAGGCTGGCGCTGCGCGCGCCGGGGATGTTTATCGGAGCGCTCATTATGGCGTTCCTCATGAATGCGGAGCTGGCCGTCATCATTCTTGTCGTCATCCCGGTGTTGACTGTGGTGATCGCGCTGATTTTAAAGACGGCGTATCCCCGCTTTACCGTGATGCAGACGAAGCTCGACAAGCTGAACTCCGGAATCCAGGAGGCGCTGACGAATGTGCGGGTCATCAAATCCTTCGTGCGGGAAGATTTTGAAAAAGAAAAGTTCCGCAAGAACAATGAAAACCTGCAAAAGAGCAGTTTAAACGCGATGAAGATCGTCATCATGACGATGCCGGTGATGATGCTGGCGATGAATATCACAACGCTTGCGGTGGTTTGGTATGGGGGCAACATTATCATAGCAGGCAGGATGCAGGTCGGCGATCTGACGGCATTTACCACGTATATCGTCCAGATCCTCATGTCGCTGATGATGCTTTCTATGGTATTTTTGCAAAGTTCCCGGGCGATGGCTTCGGTAAAGCGTATCGGCGAGGTTATGGATACAGAGGTGGACCTGACCGATGAGGACGCAGCGAGAAAAGACCTGAAGGTGACTGAGGGACGGGTAGAATTTAAAGATGTGGGCTTTGGCTACCACAAAGACAGCGGGGAGCTGGTCCTGGAACACATCAGCTTTACGGCAGAGCCGGGACAGATCATCGGCATCATCGGGGCGACAGGCAGCGGAAAGACTTCCCTGGTGCAGCTGATTCCAAGGCTTTATGATACCACCTGCGGCGAGGTGCTGGTGGACGGCGTAAACGTCAGGGATTATTCGCTGCGCCATTTGAGAGAGGGCGTCGGGATGGTACTGCAAAAGAACGTGCTGTTCTCCGGTACGATCGAAGAGAACCTGCGGTGGGGCAATGAGGACGCGTCGATGGAGGAGATCCGTGAGATTGCGGACGCGGCCCAGGCGGACGGGTTTGTCACGACATTCCCGGACGGGTATGACACCGATATGGGACAGGGCGGTGTCAATGTATCCGGCGGACAGAAGCAGCGTCTGTGCATCGCCCGCGCGCTGTTAAAAAAGCCGAAGATCCTGATCCTGGATGACTCGACCAGCGCGGTGGATACGGCGACCGAGGCAAAGATCCGGGAGTGTTTCCGTACCACGCTGAAGGATACGACGAAGTTTATCATTGCCCAGAGGATTGGGTCTGTGGAGGAAGCAGACCAGATCCTGGTACTGGATGACGGCAGGCTGATCGGCATGGGCACCCACGACGAGCTGCTGAAATCCTGTGAAGCTTACCAGGAAATCTATTATTCCCAGCGGGACAGGGAAAAGGAGGTAAGCGCATAATGGATCAGAAAAGAAGAGTAGAAAGTTTAAAACACCGCTATGGACGGAACGTGACGGCTGCGCCGAAGCGGAGAGGACCGGGACATGGCGGCGGGATGGCGGCTATGGGCGGCGGAAGACCGAAAAACAGCAAAGAGACGATCCGGCGTCTGTTGTCCTACCTGCGTGAGGACAAAGCAAAGATGACGCTGGCGTTTGTCTGCGTGATCTTAAACACGCTGGGAACCCTGGTTGGCTCCTATATGCTGCGCCCGATCATCAACACCTATATCGTGCCGGTGGATGGAAGCCGCGGCGATGCTGCAGGTCTGTTTCGCGCCCTTCTTGTGATGGCGGCGGTCTATCTGGTCGGCGTCGGGGCAAACTATGCCCAGGCAAAGATCATGCTGACCGTGGCGCAGAATGCGCTGCGAAAGATCAGGGAGGAGCTGTTTGGCAAGATGCAGAGCCTTCCGGTACGGTTTTATGACACGAATTCAAACGGCGATCTGATGAGCCGGTTTACTAACGATGTGGATACGGTTGGGCAGATGCTCAGCAATACGCTGGTGCAGCTGTTTGCCGGGGCTTTGAGTATCATCGGAACGCTGATCCTGATGATATACACGAATATCTGGCTGACGCTGATCACCCTTGTGATGATACCGCTGATGATGAAGGCGGGCGGTTCTGTGGCAAGACGGAGCCAGAAGTATTTCTCCGCCCAGCAGGCATCGCTGGGAGCGGTAAACGGCTATATCGAGGAGACGATCACCGGACAGAAGGTGGTCAAGGTATTCTGCCACGAGGGAGTGGCGGAGGAAGAGTTTAAAATACTCAATGAAGATCTGAGGGATAACCAGATACGGGCCCAGTTCTTTGGCGGCATGATGGGACCTGTCATGGGGAACCTGAGCCAGGTGAACTACTCGCTGACTGCATGTATCGGCGGACTTCTGTGTATCTTCCGAAACTTTGACGTAGGCGGGCTGACCGTATTTTTGAACTTTTCCAGACAGTTCAGCCGTCCGATCAACGAGATTTCCATGCAGGTCAGCAATGTGTTTTCGGCGCTGGCCGGAGCGGAGCGGGTGTTTGCAATGATGGACGAAAAGCCGGAGCCTGCGGACGATGCGGATGCGGTGGTGCTGGACCCGATGCAGGGGCATGTGGTGCTTGACCATGTAACCTTCGGATACAACCCGGATAAGGTGATCCTGAAAGACATTAGCCTGTATGCAAAGCCGGGGCAGAAGATTGCGTTTGTCGGCTCCACCGGCGCGGGCAAGACGACGATCACCAACCTCATCAACCGCTTTTACGATATCCAGTCCGGGACGATCACCATCGACGGGGTGAATATCAACCACATCAACCGGGACAACTTAAGGCAGAATATCGCGATGGTACTGCAGGATACCCACCTGTTTACAGGGACTGTGATAGAAAATATCCGTTACGGGCGGCTGGATGCTACGGATGAAGAGGTGATCCAGGCGGCTAAGACCGCGTCGGCCCATTCCTTTATCAACCGTCTGCCCCAGGGGTATCAGACGATGCTGGAGGGAGACGGGGCCAACTTAAGCCAGGGGCAGAGGCAGCTTTTAAACATTGCCAGGGCCGCCCTGTCAAAAGCCCCGATCCTGATTCTGGACGAGGCGACCAGCTCTGTAGATACCAGGACAGAGAAGCACATTGAGCACGGCATGGACCGCCTGATGGCGGACAGGACCACGTTTGTGATCGCACACCGTCTGTCTACGGTAAGAAATGCGAATGCCATCATGGTGTTGGAGAACGGCGAGATCATCGAGCGCGGCGACCATGACGAGCTGGTGGCCATGAAGGGACGTTATTATGAACTGTACACGGGTCTGAGCGAGCTGGAGTAAGAGCGGATGAAGGATTTATTTACGATAGGAGAGATGGCGGAGCTGTTCGATATCAACATCCGTACCCTGCGGTATTATGATGATATCGGCCTTCTCCGGCCGGAGGAGATCAACCCTGACACCGGATACCGGTATTATTCTGCCAGGCAGTTTGAGCGGATGAACACGATAAAATATCTGCGGGTGTTGGGGATGTCGTTGAAAAAAATCGCACGTTTTTTTGAAAACCGGGATGTGGATACGCTGCGGCTCCTTTTGCTGGAGCAGCAGCAGGACACCAGAGAACAGATGGAAAAGCTGCGCCGGATTGAGAAAAAGTTAAAGCTTCGGCTGGAATCCCTTGATGATGCGCTGACCGCCCCGGTAGATGAAATCCGGGAAATCTGGTATGGGGAGCGGGAGATTGCACTCCTGAATGAAGAGATTCCCCTGGGCGGCGATCTGGAGTATCCCATCCGCAGGCTGGAACGGACGAATATGCTGGAGCCGGTGATGTTTTTGGGGAAAGTGGGGGTGTCCATCTCCGCTGAAAATCTGAAAAAAAGGCAGTTTGACCGCTTCTCCGGGATTTTCGTGTTTTTGGAGGAAGGGGACGGTTACTGCGGCAGAAGGCAGTGCCTGCCTGCCGGAAATTATATCACGGTAAGGTTTTCCGGGACCCATGAAGGCGGTGCGGCCTATTATGAAAAACTGCTTTGCTACGCTGCCGATCGCGGCTATGTGCTGGCCGGAAATTCGGTCGAGGTGACCCTGATCGACGCCGGTTTTACCGATGACGCGGCGCAGCATGTGACAGAAATCCAGCTTCCGGTCAAAAAAATCCGGGAAACTTTATAAAAGCATCTTGACCCTCCACTTGCTGGAGGGTTTATTCTTGTTTCAGAAGTTACCGGGGAGGATGAAAGAGGATGAAGGACGAACATTTATTGACAGAAGGAAATGTATTCCGGGTATTACTGAGATTTTCCGTCCCGTTTTTGATTGCCAATATCATTCAGGCGCTGTATGGGGCGGTGGATCTGATGGTGGTGGGCTGGTATTGTTCCCCGGAGAGCGTGGCGGCGGTTTCCACGGGGACCCAGGTGACCCAGATCATCACCAGTATGGTATCGGGCCTGACACTGGGCGGGACGATCATGGTGGGAAAGTATGTGGGGATGCAGGATGAAAAGAGGGTAAAAGAGACGATCGGGACGACGCTTACGGTATTTGCGGCGGCGGCGATCCTTTTGACCGGGGTGATGCTGGCATTTCGTGATGTGATCCTTACGGCGCTGCGGACGCCTTTGGAAGCCTTGGGAGCGGCCAGGGAATATGTGACGATCTGTTTCTTGGGAATCTTTTTTATCTGCGGCTACAATGCCATCAGCGCAGTGCTCAGAGGCTACGGAGATTCCCGCAGGCCGATGTATTTTGTCGGGCTTTCCTGCGTGCTGAACATCATAGGAGATGTGGCGTTTGTCAAATACATGGGGATGGGAGTGTCAGGAACGGCTCTTGCCACCGTCTTATCCCAGGGCGTCAGCATGGTATGTGCAATCCTTTACTTAAACCATAAAAAGTTTCTGTTTACGTTCCATCTGAAAAATTTTCGGATTGACAGGGCGCTGGCTGGAGAGCTTGCGAGGGTGGGAATCCCGATCTCCTTTCAGGAGTGCATGGTGCGCCTTTCTTTCCTGATCCTGACCGCAGTCACGAACCGGCTGGGCGTCAGCGCGGCAGCGGCGGTGGGGATCGCCAGCAAATATGACGTCTTTGCCATGCTGCCCGCCACCTCCATCGCCAGTGCGCTGGCGGTCATCACGGCGCAGAATTACGGAGCAGGAAAACCGGCGCGCGCAGGGCAGTCCCTCGTCGCCGGAATCGGATTTGCCACAGCGGCGTCCTCGGTATTTTTTCTGTGGGCGCAGCTCTCCCCGGAATCCATGATCGGGGTATTCAACCGAGACCAGGATATCATAGCGGCAGGGATCCCGTTCTTTCGCTCCTGCAGTTTTGACTATCTTGCCGTATCCTTTGTATTTTGCTTAAACGGCTATATGAACGGACGATCCAGGACTGTCTTCACCATGATTAGCTGCTGCTTCGGCGCAGTCGCCCTGAGAATCCCTCTCATATACCTGGCATATACATATTGCCCGGATAACCTGCTGATTCTTGGCGGGATCGCGCCGCTGGTGTCAGGGATCATGGCGGTCTATACGATCTGGTTTGTATACAGGGAGTGGATTGGAAAACGTCCGTCCGGACGACAGACCGTCAGCCGCAGGAAACCAGATCCGGCCTCTTAGAGGCGGTCATAAAAACTACCGCCGCCTCTTCGTCTCCTTTGGCGCAACCTCAAATACCGTCATGGGAAACGGATGCTCTTCCACAACCGGAATCGTCTTTTTCGTCAGCTTTTCGATACTTTTTACATACTCCTTTTCCTCGATATTGGAAAAGGAGATGGCCCGCCCTTCGCAGCCTGCGCGTCCCGTCCTTCCAATCCTGTGCACATAATCTTCCGGGGTATTTGGCAAGTCAAAGTTAAATACGCAGGAAAGTTTTTCGATATCGATGCCTCTGGCGGCGATATCGGTGGCAACCAGGACGCGGACGGCGCCGGATTTGAAGTTGGACAGCGCAGTCTGCCGTGCATTCTGCGATTTGTCCCCGTGGATGGATGCGGCGGTGATCTTTTCCTTATTGAGGAATTTTGCCACCCGGTCCGCCCCGTGCTTTGTCCGGGTAAAGACAAGGGTGGAGCTGACGTCTTCGTGCCTGAGGAGATAAGCCAGCAGTTTCCGCTTGTTAGCCTGGTCCACATAGTACAGGGATGCGTCGATCGTATCGACGGTGGAGGATACCGGAGTCACCTCTACCGTGACCGGCTTGTAGAGGATCTTTCGTGTCAGCGCCTGGATCTCTTCCGGCATGGTGGCAGAAAACAGCAAAGTCTGCCGTTTTTTTGGAAGCAGGGCAATCACTTTTTTGACGTCGTGGATAAAGCCCATGTCAAGCATCCGGTCCGCCTCGTCCAGGACAAAGATTTCCAATGACCCAAGGCTGATCTCTTTTTGCTGGATCAGGTCGTTTAAGCGTCCAGGAGTCGCCACCAGGATATCGGTGCCGCGGCGCAGCGCCTCAATCTGGGGGACGGCCGATACGCCGCCGAAGATCACCGTGCAGGTGATGTCGGTGTGCGCGCCGTATTCGCTGAAGTTTTCTGCAATCTGCAGGGCAAGCTCTCTGGTTGGGGTTAAGATCAGCGAACGGATCTTCTTTTTCCGGTAATCCCGGGGGCCCTGCATCAGATTCTGTATGATGGGCAGTGCAAAGGCGGCGGTCTTGCCGGTGCCGGTCTGTGCACAGCCAAGTACGTCACGTCCCTTTAAGATGTGGGGAATGGCTTTTTCCTGTATCGGCGACGGCGTCAGATAGCCTTTATTCTTTAAAGCTTTTAGTAATAACGGATGCAGCTGCAATTCTTCAAATGTCATTTGGTTTATCATTCTTTCTGTATATTTTTATTTTTTCCGGCTTTTGCCGAACATCTAATACTATCACAGATATGAAAAATTAGATAGCGAATTTTGCGGATGTCCGTATTTTGCTCAGGTTTCATCCATCCGGACTAAAGTAAACCGGTTCTTGTGAAAGGAGAGGATCCCGTCGTCCCGCAGCTTGCAAAGTTCGTGGGACATGGCGCTTCTGTCTACGGTCAGATAATCGGCAAGCTGCTGCCTGGAAAACGGGATCGTAAACTGGTTTGAGCCGGCAGCCTGGGCCTGGGCCGAGAGATAGGAGAGCAGTTTGTCCCGGGTGGTCCGCTTGGACAGATGCTCCATTTTGCGTGTCAGTTCCAGTGTTTTGTGTGCGATGACAGACAGCAGGTTCTGGATCAGCCGGGTGTGGAACGGGCAGGTGTTGGAACAGGTGCGGAGCATTTTTTGTACCTTTAAGAACAGCACGCGGGTGTCGGCAGAAGCGATGACGCCGACCTGCATGGGTTCTTCAAAAAGGCAGGCGTATACTTCGCCAAACAACTGCCCGGCTGCGGATTGTGACAGGATGGTGCTGTTGCCCCAGCAGTCCTCCTTTATGACGGTGACGCATCCTTCCAGCACAAACCCAACCGCGTCGGAAGAGTCGCCGGAGTGGAACAGAAAAGCTCCTTTTTTGTATGTTTTTGTGCGGGCGTCGAGGCAGTGCAGGACAGACAGGATTTCGTCCTTTGCCATATTGGAAAACAGAGGGCTCTGCATCAAGATTGATAGATATTGTTCCATATTTTTCTCCATTTTTGTGGTAAATACAACAGACTTATCAGGATGATTGTACTATACTCTTGAAAGAACCGCAAGAGGAGTCAGGAGGAAGAGAACGATGATACGAAGAATTATTAAGATAAATGAGGAGCTGTGCAATGGCTGCGGCATTTGTGCCGATGCATGCCACGAAGGAGCCATCGGGATGGTGGACGGCAAGGCGAAACTGATGCGGGAAGATTACTGTGACGGGCTTGGCGACTGTCTTCCGGCCTGTCCGGCCGGAGCGATCACCTTTGAGGAGCGGGAGGCGCCCGCCTATGATGAAGCGGCCGTGAAGGCGGCACAGGCGGCGAAGGCAGCGCAGCCGGGCCGGCACAGCCAGGATGAGGCAGGAGAGATGGGAGATACCAAGAGCCGGCTTCGGCAGTGGCCGGTCCAGCTCAAGCTGGTACCGTCAAAAGCGCCGTATTTTGATGGGGCGAACCTTTTGATCGCGGCGGACTGCGCGGCCTATGCTTATGGGAATTTCCACAACGAGTTTATGAAAGACAGGATTACCGTAATCGGCTGTCCCAAGCTTGACATGGTGGATTATACGGAAAAGCTGACCGCTATCCTGGCGCAGAATGAGATTCAGAGTGTAACGGTCGTGCGGATGGAGGTGCCCTGCTGCGGCGGAATCGAGATGGCGGCAAAAAGGGCGCTGGAAGCCTGCGGCAAGCGGATTCCCCGGCAGGTTGTGACGGTGTCCACAGAAGGGAAGCTGCTATAGGCGGAAGCCAGAATCACAAAAACAGAATTGATGCAAAATAACGCAGTCCTTTTTTGGGGCTGCGTTGTTTTAATTGTTTAGCAAATTCTTATGCACAATCAACAAAAATAATAATTTATTATTGTAGAAAAAACATATTGATATTTTTTTACTGATTAGTTATACTATGCAGGCATGTTATTTTTTTAACGTTTTCGTAAAAAGATACATGACACTATAAGATACGTTTCAGGAGGAAACACAATGGGGGAAAATGGTACCAGGAAAATGGCAGGAGCCGATGATGTAGTCGTAGCAGACAAGTTTCACATGAGCGATTTGATCCACAAAGAAGACTGGCTGTCCATCTGGGGCGCGTTTCTGATCATCGCAGTGGCTTCTGTCGGCGTCATTACAGGAAGTTATGTGTTTAAAGGCGGTAAGTTTGGCAAGTGGGGAAGTGCAGACAGCGGTTCTCTGATGCAGTTTTTTAATGGCAGCGAGACCTGTATCAAGACCTGGTCGGGGATTTTGCTGACACTCGTAGCACTGGCAATCGTGTTTACCATCTCCAATCATCTGATGGGAAAAAATATGAAGAAATATCTGGTTGCATTCGCAGGTGTATTTGCGCTGACGGTAGTTGTGCGGCTGATTTCTTCTCAGGTAGTATTCAGCAAATATCTGGAATATGCATTCTGGGCGCTGATCATCGGTCTGGTGATTTCGAATGTATTTACTGTACCGGGCTGGCTGAAACCGGCGATCCAGACTGAGTTTTACATAAAGACAGGACTGGTGCTGATGGGCGCGTCCGTACTGTTTTCCAATATCCAGAAGTTCGGTTTATACGGTCTGGGCATCGCCTGGCTGGTAACTCCGGTGGTCATCATCTTCATGTGGATTCTGGGAACGAAAGTACTGAAAATGAAAAATAAATCGATGGTCATGACGATCTCCGCCGCAACGTCGGTCTGTGGTACTTCCGCAGCTATCGCAACGGCAGCGGCATGTAAGGCAAAAAAGACGGATCTGACCTTTGCAGTAGGCATTTCCCTGATCTTTACCGTCATTATGATGGTATGTATGCCGCTTTTTTGTAAGCTGGTAGCTCTGGATCCGATGGTGGGCGGCGCATGGATCGGCGGCACGGTAGACTCCACCGGCGCGGTGGTTCTGGCCGGAAACGCGCTGGGCGATGTAGCCGGACAGGTTGCGGCGCTGGTTAAGATGATCCAGAACATCCTGATTGGGTTCGTTGCTTTTGCAGTGGCTGTCTTCTTTACTACAAAAGTGGACAAGACTGCAGGACAGACCGTAGGAGCTTCTGAAATCTGGCACAGGTTCCCGAAATTCATCCTGGGCTTTCTGGGAGCGTCTCTGTTCTTCTCCTTTGTGTTCCAGAACACGATCGGAGTAGATGCCACGGCCACGATTTTGAGCAATATAAAAGAATTCCAGACATGGTGCTTTGCACTGGCATTTACCTGCATCGGACTTGAGACCAACTTCAAGGAGATGGCAGAACAGTTCCAGGGCGGCAAGCCGTTTACCCTGTACATCGTGGGACAGACCTTTAATCTGGTACTGACCTTCGTGGTAGCGTGGCTGCTGCTCAGCGGAAGGATCTTCCCGGTTCCGAACATTATGGTCTAAGAGAGAAAGGCTTCGGTTATGAACAAGAAAAATGATGGAAAAATCCTGAAATTGGCCGGCATTGCCGGAGTCGTGATATTTGTGGCGGCAATCGCTGTATCGGTCTATATGATGAGCCAGAACATGGGGCAGGCGCCCGGCATTGATTTCGGTCCCGGACAGTACTACTACACAGACATTCCGGGATGGCAGAAATATTTCCTGGTCAACGCCTACGAAAACCATGTCCCAATGGCAGTGCTGATCGCCCTGTTTTTTGCCTGGGGCTATCTGATGTACCGTGCGTGGTGCTTTTTAGATAAGAGATGGGGAGAAGAGTAGAATATAGATAAAGAAAAAACACTGTCCTGACGCAGGTAGGAATGCGCGGGGGCGGTGTTTTTTTGTGGTTTTGGAGAGGGTCCGTCCGGGAGAGGGAAGGGGGAGCAGGAGGAGGTTGGCTCCGGTTCTCGGACCTAAGTGGAACCGGGCATTTCTGCGCTCACAAAAAGCGCTGAGAAAGGTCGCCCACCCTCCTCCTGCTCCCCCTTCCCTCTCCCGGACTACGTTCCATCTCCCACGAGAGATTAGAACATCGCCCCTTACCGGCTCTCACGATTTGTTTTACAGGGTATGGCAGCCAGCAAACAGCACAGGAAGGGCGGGGAGGCAGCATGGCGGGGACGGTGGCAGCCTTAGCTCCGAAGTTCGCAGCATCTTGAAGGCCGGAAGTGGGCGGTATCGGAGAATAAGGGCTTTGTCTGAGCGCATGTATTACGCGCGAGTTTAGCCCGTTTCCCCGATACATTTAGCCCAAATCCGGTCTTCTAGAAGCTGCCACTTCGGAGGTACCGTTGCCCCCGTC
>JAPJQL010000014.1 GCA_030825115.1 Lachnospiraceae bacterium | reverse complement strand
ACCGCATTTCTGCGGTTTGTAGGACTTTTATTCAATTACAAGTGTTGAAAACCCGGGTGTTTGTCCCTGATCTGAAAAAATTGAGCAAATATTTTCGGGAGCCGTGATTATCATCACGGCTTTGTTTCTATTTTCTGTTATAGTTAAAATATTATCAATGTTTACCATGCCGACCCTACGGCTATTGCACAAAAGGGATATCAAATACTGACAGGGGGAACAAAAATGGAGAAGATACAATCTACCTGCAACTATTGTGCGCTGGACTGCAACATGGATTTCTATGTGGAAGATGGCAGGATCGTAAAAGTGCTGCCAACAAAAGGCTATCCGGTCAACAACGGATTCTGCTGCATCAAGGGGCTTTCTCTGGATAAGCAGCAGACGGTGGTGAAGACTTCACCGCTGCCTAAGATTCGCCAGGCGGACGGCACGATGAAGGAAGTGTCCTGGGAGGAAGGCTTTTCCCATGTGGCGGATAAATTGAAGGAACTGCAGGCAAAGTACGGAACGGAGAGCGTGGCGGGGATCAGCACAGGGCAGCTCACGATGGAAGAGTTTGCGCTGTTTGGCCATGTTATGCGGAATTATTTAAAGACGCATGTGGACGGCAATACCAGGCTCTGTATGGCAACCGCGGTGGTCGCCCACAAGCAGAGCTTCGGATTTGACGCTCCCTGCTATACGCTGAATGACCTGGAACTGTCCGACCGGATCATCTTTGTCGGGGCAAACCCGGTTGTGGCGCATCCGATTCTCTGGAGGCGGGTCCTTTTAAACAAAGACCCGGAGAAAAAAGTCATCGTCATCGACCCGAGAAGATCTGAGACGGCGATGAATGCAGACCACTGGTATCCGGTGAAATGGAAAGGGGATCTCTGCCTGTTCTACACGCTGGCAAATCTCCTGATCGAGAAGGATTATGTGGATGAGGCCTACATAGCCGCCCACACGGAAAAATATGAGGAGTTTAAAGCGTTTGTCGCAGATTTCACACTGGACAAGGCAAAAGAGAGCTGTGGGCTTGAGCCGGAGCAGATCACAGAACTGGCGGAGCTGATCCACAGCGGCAAGCGGGTGTCCTTCTGGTGGACGATGGGCGTGAACCAGGGATACGAGGCTGTGAGGACGGCCCAGTCCATCATCAACATTGCCCTGATGACCGGCAATATCGGACGGCCGGGGACCGGCGCATGCTCCATCACCGGACAGTGCAACGCGATGGGATCCAGGGCTTACAGCAATACGGCAGGACTCTACGGCGGCGGGGATTTCAACAATCCGGCGAGACGGGCGAAGGTAGCAGCGGCGCTGGGCGTGGATGAGGCCGTGCTGGCCGAAAAGCCGACCGCAACCTACAACCAGATCATCGAAGGGATCAACGAGGGCAGGATCAAGGGACTGTGGATCTTGTGCACCAATCCGCGCCACAGCTGGACGAACAATGAGACGTTTGCACGTGCGGCAGAGAAGCTGGAGCTGTTTGTGGTGCAGGATATCTACGATACGATCGAGAGCGCCGAGGATTGTACCGTATTCTTCCCGGTAGTGCCCGGCATCAAGAAGGAAGGCACCTATATCAATCTGGAGCGGCGGATATCCGCCATGCGCCCGTGCCTGCCGAGGGGAGAACATGAGATTTCTGATTATGAGGCGATCTTAGGCGTGGGAAAGGCCCTGGGGATGGGAGAGCTGCTGAACGGCTGGGAGACTCCGAGGGAGTGCTTCGAGCTGATGAAAAAATGTTCCGAAGGCATGCCCCTTGACATGACCGGAGTAACCTGGGAGGGACTTGAGAACTCCAGGGGGATCCAGTGGCCGTTTCGGAAAGGGGAAACGCTTAAGGAAGACCAGAGGCGGCTGTTTGAGGACGGGAATTTTTATACGCCAAGCAAAAAGGCGCAGTTCATGTTTGAGCTTCCGAAGGAGAATCCTCTTCCGCTGACCGAGGAGTATCCGGTGATGCTCAACACGGGACGCGGTTCGGTAGGGCAGTGGCATACCCAGTCCAGGACGAAGGAAGTCCAGTTTGTGGAGGATGTCAGCGCGAAGGAGGCATACCTGTTTATGAATCCGGTGATGGCGGCGGCTCATGGAATCGTGGAAAATGACCGGATCTGTGTCCATTCTGTCAACGGACAGTCGGCCGGATTCCAGGTGCGGATCACAGAGAATGTGACGGAAAAAGAACTGTATGCGCCGATTCATTATATCGAATGCAACCGGCTGACCCCGTCAGTGTATGACCCATATTCCAAAGAGCCGTCCTACAAGGCGACTCCGGTATGGTTTGAGAAAGCGTAGAGGAGGGAATGGCAAATGTATCGGATTAAAATTGACAGGGACCGCTGTATCGGCTGCCTCACCTGTGTGACGGCATGCGTGGTCAGCCATGAGAGCTGCGATGCCAGAAACCGGGTCGTGATCGACAGCAGCCAGAAGTGCACGCCTATATTCTGCCGTCACTGTGACCGGCCGGAATGCGTATATACCTGCATGACCGGAGCTATGCACAAGAACACGGATAACGGGCAGGTCGAGTATGACAAGGAGCAGTGTGCAAGCTGTTATATGTGCATTATGGCCTGTCCGTATGGGGTGCTTAAAAGCGACCGGATCGAACACAAGGAGATCATGAAATGCAACATGTGCGTACACAGGACCGAAGACGGTTCTCCGGCCCCGATGTGCGTGGAAATCTGCCCGATGGGCGCAATCACGATGGAGGAGGTGCGGGAATGAGATATGTGGTATTAGGCGCGTCCGCTGCGGGGGTAAACGGAGTAAGGGAGATCAGA
Organism: Lachnospiraceae bacterium; assembly: GCA_030825115.1. Lineage (GTDB taxonomy): Bacteria > Bacillota > Clostridia > Lachnospirales > Lachnospiraceae > Brotaphodocola. The sequence goes on along the minus strand of JAPJQL010000014.1, from coordinate 66,040 downwards.
CGGCACCAGCCGGACGCTGAGATCATCCTGGTGTCAAAGGATGACGCCATCTATTCCAGATGCATCCTTCACCACTATATGAGCGGGATGCGCTCAAAGGAGCAGCTCTGTTTTGCAGAACCGGATTTTGAGACCCGTTACCGGACAGACTGGAGAAAAGGGGTGTCCTGCGTTTCTCTGAACGAGACAGAGAAACAGGTGGGGCTTTCCAACGGGAGCAGCATTTCGTATGATAAGCTGCTGATCGCTACCGGTTCTCATGCATTTTTGCCGCCGGTCGAGGGACTACGGGAAGCAGGAGGCGTCTACGGGTTCCGCGATATTGAAGAGACGGAGGCGATTCGCGATGAGGCGAAAGATGCGAAGCATATCGTCGTGATGGGCGGCGGCCTGACGGGTCTGGATGCAGCGGCAGGATTTCTGCATATGGGAAAGACGGTCGATCTGGTGGAGGTGGAAGACTGGCTTCTTGTAAAGCAGCTTGATCAGCGCAGCTCTGCAGTGTATGAGAAGGCGTTTACCGAAAAAGGCGTGACGCTTCACCTGGGAATGGGAATCAGGAAGGTGAACTGTGACGAAAATGGCCATATCTGTGAGGTCGAGCTGGCAGACGGCGGAGTACTTCCCTGCGATTTGCTGGTAGTGACGGCAGGAGTGCGCCCAAACATCAGCTTTCTGGAGGGGACCGGCGTGGAGCTGGACCGTTTTGGACTGGTGATCGACCAGTATGGGCAGACCAGCGTGCCGGATATCTACGGAGCAGGGGATGTGACCGGACGGACCCCGATCTGGCCGGTGGCGGTGAAGCAGGGAATGATCGCAGCCGCCAATATGACCGGGGACCGGATGTCTATGGAGGATTTCTTTGCCAGCAAATCGACGATGAACTTCCTGGAGATTCCGACGATGTCCCTGGGACTTCCGGTGCGGCCTGACGACAGCTATGAGGAACTGGTGGATGATACCGGGGATATGTACCGCAAGATCATCCATAAAAACGGAAAGATCTATGGGGCGATCCTGCAGGGGGATCTGTCTTACGGCGGCGTGCTGGCACAGCTGATCGCGCGTAAGATCGATGTATCCAGAGTGAAGAAGCCGTTATTTGACATTGACTATTCCGATTTTTTCCATACGAAGGATAATTTTGAATTCTATTATGACGCACGCTAGAAGGAGACTGAGATGAAAGAACGATTAAAAAACATGCCGATCGCCATTGTACCTACGATGCTGGGGGCGGCCACCCTGAGTAATGTGTATCAGTCCATGGGATATGACTGGGTCCGCCATCTGACGATGTGGGCATCTACGGTCATCCTGCTCTTTTATATCGGAAAAGTGGTCCTGTACCCGTCCGTGGTAAACGGAGAGTATAAGAATACGGTCCCGGCAAGCCTTTATGCAGGGATCACGATGGTTGCGATGATCCTTTGCAGCTACTATGCCGCCTGGTTTCCGACGGCAGCCAGATATGTGCTGATTGCGGCTGTCTGTGTCCATGCGGTACACATCGTCATCTTCCTGACGAGGAATGTGGCCCGCGGCGTAAATCTGGACACCTTCGTGCCGAGCTGGTTTGTGACCTGCAACGGTATCATGGTCTCCACGGTGGCAGGCGCTGCGATGCTGCCTCCGGCGATGGCGGCGGCTGTCCTGTACTGGGGGCTTGGAATTTATACCATCATCATCCCGTTTATGGTATGGCGGCTGGCAACCAGAGAGGTAAAACCGGCATTTTTACATACGCAGGCGATTGTGCTGGCGCCCTGCAGCCTCTGCCTGGTCAGCTATCTGAACCTGGCCAAGACGCCGAATGCGGCCCTTGTGTGCGTCCTTACGTTTTGTGTGATGGCTTCCCTGGCGTTTATCATCGTGAAGCTGCCGGAGTTTTATTCGGTGCCGTTCTCTCCGGGATTTGCAGGGCTTACCTTCCCGATGGCGATCGGGGTCGTGGCGACCAATAAGGCCAGCGCCTTTTTTATGGGCGCAGGGCAGGAGCTGGCCGGCGGCGTGTTGAAACAGATTGCAGGATTCCAGATCTATCTGACGACAGCTATCATAGGAATGGTACTGTTTTGCTTTTGGAAAATGTTCGTGGGAAAAAAAGCATAGCGAAAAAAGCATGGGAGAAAGACAGAGGCAGCCTCTTTTGGGGCTGTCTCTGTTGCATGCCAATTCTTAAAGGAACATCATTCTTCGTCCAGCGCCTCCCCGCATTTTTTAGCCATCTCAGGAAACTCCTGCAGCAGGCTGTCAATCTGTCTGACGGCATTGATCTGGATCAGCGTGTCGAGACAGCGCTCAAACAGTTCCTGTGTCATCGGAATCAGATGGTCGATGGCGGCGAGCTGTTCTTCGTCGCAGGCCATGGTCACTTTCATAAATTCTTCCAGATTCTTTTTCTGTCTTTCTGTTAAATCATCAAAATTCATTTTAAATACCCCCTGATCTCAAAAATAAGAATTATGTATTGTCTCATTAACGTATACATACCCAATTATAAAAAATTGCGGGCAGAATCACAATATATATTTTTCAAAATGATGGATATACTTAATCATCATATGAGAAAGATGGTGAGTACCATTATCGATTACAGCCCGTTATGGGAGACGATGAAAGAAAGAGGTGTCACTCAGTACAAGATTCTGAAAGACGGTATTCTGGACAATAAGACATTGGATGCGGTTAAGAAGGGCAACAATATGACCTTGCTGACGTTAGAGAGGCTGTGCCGATATCTGAACTGTACTCCGAACGATATTGTCCGGTTTGTAGAGGATCCGAAAAATGAAAATCCGATTGGGAAGGAGTAAATCTTCTCAATCGGATTTTTTATATAAGGAAGTGCATTGTTTAGCCTGCCTGCCCATACGCACTCTTTGAGAGCGCCGCCTGTACCGGTTTGGCGATCAATGCAGCGGCAAAGCATTTAAACAGGTCGAGCGGGATAAACGGCAGGACGGCGGCAGTGAGAACGCCTGCCCAGTCCATTCCGGTCAGTATTTTCATATAGATGCTTCCAAAGAAATAGATGACCGGCATGCCAACGAGGATCGTCACCGCGCTGTAGCGGGCAAAGCTGTATTTTTTTCCTTTTAGCCAGGACATCAGCGCAACGGCGAGCAGGTATGACAGCAGGTAGCCGCCGGAAGGCCCAAACAGCTTGGCAGGTCCGCCCATGCCGCCGGAAAAGACGGGAAGGCCGATGAGGCCGAGCAGCAGATAGATGCCTATGGAGAATACGGCCTGCCCGGGCGCTAAAAGCAGCGCGATCAGGTTTACGACCAGGGTCTGGGCCGTCAGGGCGACAGGGGTGAATGGCAGCGGGATCGTGATATAGGCGGAAACGCAGATCATGGTCGTGAGCAGCGCCATCTTTGTCAGTTCCTGGGTTGTGAATTTTTGTTTCATGATTACCTCCGATGTATCGTTCTGTTTTGATTATAAAGTGTCTGATACATACCTCATTATAGAAGTGCCGGAGCGGAATGTCAACTGAAAAATAGAGATGAGTTTACAATTGTAGAGCAAAAAAACGATATCCGGCAGGCGGGGCATTTCTTGACAAAAAGCCTTGGACAAGCGTAGAATAGAAGCAGTTTCAGGATATTTTTATACGGAGGGCAGATAAGATGAAATATGATTTTGATACACCGGTGGACAGACGGGGGACCCATACGAGCAAGCTGGACAGTATGCCGGAGGGAGCGCCAAAAGACGCCCTGTCCATGTGGGTTGCGGATATGGACCTGCCATGTGCGGAGCCGATCATCCGGGCGCTCCATGAGCGGATCGACAAAAAGATTTTCGGATATACCTTATATGAGAACGAAGAATGTAAAAATGCCATAACCGGTTGGTACAGCCGGAGATTTGGCTGGGAGCTGAACCCGAAGGATATCTTTTTTTGCCCCGGCGTTGTGCCTGCGCTGGCATTTCTCATCAATATCCTGTCAGACGAGGGAGACGGCATCATCATCCAGCGCCCGGTATATTATCCATTTACAAATAAGATTCTGGCAAATAAGCGGGTGGTGGTAAACAATCCTCTGATCCGTGCGGGCAATACGTATGAGATGGATTTTGAGGATCTGGAGCGCAAATTTGCGGATGAGAAGAACCGGGGTATGATCCTGTGCAATCCTCACAATCCGGTGGGGCGCGTCTGGACTGAGGAGGAGCTTCGAAAGGTTGTGGAGATCGCGAAAAAATATGACAAATGGATTATCTCGGATGAGATCCATTCGGACCTGACAAGGGTAGGCATCAAACATTTCCCGCTGACGAAGGTGGCGCCGGAGTACGCAGACAGGATCGTTGTCTGCACTGCCCCAAGCAAGACCTTTAATCTGGCAGGGATGCAGTTCAGCAATATCGTGATCACAAACCCGGAGTATCAGAGGAGATGGACAAAGATCACAGATGAGCGGTTTTCTGTTTCCATGTGCAGTCCGTTTGGCCTGACGGCGGTGATTGCGGCTTACACGGAGGGGGAAGAGTGGCTGGAGCAGGTGCGGGAGTATATCGACGGCAATATCCGCTATATCGAGACGTTTGCAGCGGAGCATCTGCCAAAGGCGAAGGTGACGGACTGCCAGGGGACTTATCTGGTGTGGCTGGATCTGGGAGCATATTGTTCGGATGAAAAAGCGCTGGAAGAGCTGATGCAGAAGAAGGCGAAGGTAGCCCTGGATGAAGGATACATCTTTGGGGAGGAAGGCATAGGCTTTGAGCGGATCAATGTGGCGGCGCCAAGAAGCATGGTGGAAGAATGCATGAGACGGATCAGAGAGGCCGTTGAGGGGCTGGGGCAGGATGAATAGTGGTTTCTTTTTCCGGCAAAATCAGTTATAATGAAGGTAAGAAGGCAAAGACGCGTGATTCGATTCATGGAAACGAGGTGAACCGTATGAAATACAATCAGGTGATTGCGATTGGGCGGCAGTTTGGAAGCGGTGGACGTGAGATTGGCGAGCGGGTTGCAAAGGAACTGGGGATTCCCTGTTATGACCGTGCACTGATCGACATGGCATCACAGAAGCTGGGGGTTGACCAGTATGACCTGGAACAGGTTGATGAAGCCGCGCTGAGCCGTTTTCTGGCCAACTACCGGATACCGGAAACGGCGAATTCCATGACCGGATACGGGCTTACGCTGAATGACAGCCTGTACCTGACTCAGTGTGGAATCATCGAAACCCTGGCGGCCCAGGGACCCTGCGTCATCATCGGACGTACTGCGGCAGAGGTGCTTCACAATAATCCGAAGTGTATCAATATTTTTATTGGAGCGGACAAGAAAGACCGTGTGAAGCGGATCATGGAGCGGTACCAGCTTTCGGAGAACGAGGCGGCAGATGCGGTGCGCCGGGTGGACAGAAAGCGCAAGTTCTACTATGAGAATTACGCGGATAAGCCGTGGGGCAAGCTGGAATCCCATCAGATCATGCTGAATGTCAGCCTGCTGGGGATGGACCGGACGGTGGAGCTGATCAAGGAGATTTATCTGAGTGAAAAAGAAAAGTAGGGGGCTGGCTGCAAAGCCAGTCTCTTTTCTTTTACATAGGATATTCATCTTTGGAATTTGGGTATTCTGACCCTTGACTTCGCGGTAAGAACATGATACCATTTATCAGGTATAACATACATGATGTGGGAATTGATACAGGAGAGTACTATATGTGGTGCAATCTCCTCGGCTGTGACCATAGAAGAGAAGATAGATCAGGAGGGATAATCATTGAGCTGCAGCAACATCAAGGTCATAAAAAAAGACGGCACTCAGGAAGATTTTAATGTCCAGAAAGTAGTCATTGCAGTAAACAAGTCGGCAAACCGCGCGATGATCACATTCTCCCAGGCAGAGATCAACTTTATCTGCCAGTTTGTGGAGGAAAAGGCGAAGGAGCTGGGAACCGGCAAGATTCCGATCGCCCAGATGCACAATCTGGTAGAGGGAGCGTTGGAAAAGGTGAATCCGCAGGTGGCAAAGAGCTATCGGGATTACCGCAATTATAAGCAGGATTTTGTACAGATGCTGGACGAGGTGTATAAAAAGAGCCAGTCTATCATGTACATCGGCGATAAGGAGAACAGCAATACGGACAGTGCGCTGGTATCTACGAAGCGGAGTTTGATCTTTAATGAGCTGAATAAGTCGCTGTATCAGAAGTTTTTTATGACGGTAGAGGAACTTCAGGCGTGTCGGGAAGGGTATATTTATATCCATGATATGTCGGCCCGACGCGATACAATGAACTGCTGTTTATTTGACGTCCAGAGCGTCCTCTCCGGCGGTTTTGAGATGGGAAACCTCTGGTACAACGAACCAAAGACGCTGGATGTAGCGTTTGATGTCATCGGCGACATCGTGCTCAGCGCGGCAAGCCAGCAGTACGGCGGATTTACCGTGCCGAGCGTAGAGGAGATCCTTGCGCCGTATGCGGAAAAATCCTATGAAAAATATATTGACAAGTATAAAAACCTGGGCCTGACAGAAGAAAAGGCTAAGGAAGTGGCATGGGCGGACGTCCAGCGTGATATGGAGCAGGGCTTCCAGGGCTGGGAGTATAAGTTCAACTCCGTATCCTCCTCCCGCGGAGACTATCCGTTTATCACGATGACGGCCGGGACGGGGGCCAGCCGGTTTGCAAAGATGGCGACCATCACGATGCTGAATGTGAGAAAAGGCGGACAGGGGAAGAAAAACTGCAAGAAACCGGTGCTGTTCCCCAAGCTTGTATTTTTGTATGATGAAAAGCTCCACGGACCGGGCGGAATCCTGGAGGATGTGTTTGAGGCGGGGATTGAGTGCTCGTCAAAAACCATGTACCCGGACTGGCTCTCCCTGACGGGCAAGGGCTACATTTCAAGCATGTACAAACAGTACGGAAAGATCATCAGCCCGATGGGCTGCCGCGCCTTCTTATCTCCGTGGTACGAGCGGGGCGGCATGTATCCGGCAGACGATAAGGACTTCCCGGTGTTTGTGGGACGGTTCAATATCGGCGTGGTCAGCCTGCACCTTCCGATGATCCTGGCGAAGGCAAGACAGGAGAGCCAGGACTTTTACGAGGTTCTGGACTATTATCTGGGACTGATCCGGAAAATCCATATCCGCACCTATGCATACCTTGGGGAGATGCGCGCATCCACCAATCCGCTCGCTTACTGCGAGGGCGGTTTTTACGGCGGGCATCTGGGGCTTCATGACAAGATCAAGCCGGTATTAAAGACGGCGACGGCCTCCTTTGGCATTACGGCGTTTAATGAGCTGCAGCAGCTGTACAATGGGAAATCCCTGGTGGAGGACGGGCAGTTTGCTCTGGACGTGCTGGAATACATCAACAAACGGGTCAACGAGTTCAAAGAAGAGGACGGCAACCTGTACGCCATCTACGGAACTCCGGCAGAATCCCTGTGCGGTCTGCAGGTGACGCAGTTCCGCAAAAAATATGGCATCATCGAAGGCGTTTCCGACCGGGAATATGTCAGCAACAGCTTCCACTGCCATGTGACGGAGGACATCACCCCGATCCAGAAGCAGAACCTGGAAAACCGTTTCTGGGAGCTGTCAAACGGCGGCAAGATCCAGTATGTAAAATATCCGATCGACTACAATAAAGATGCGATCAAGACGCTGGTCCGCCGTGCGATGGACATGGGCTTTTACGAGGGCGTGAACCTGTCCCTCGCATACTGTGACGACTGCGGCCATCAGGAGCTTGAGATGGACGTCTGTCCGGTGTGCGGAAGTAAGAACCTGACCAAGATTGAGCGGATGAACGGTTATCTGTCCTACTCCAGAGTGAAGGGCGATACCCGTCTCAATGAAGCAAAGATGGCAGAAATAGCAGAGAGGAAATCCATGTAATATGCGTTACCATAACATTACCAAAGACGATATGCTCAACGGGGACGGACTGCGGGTTGTTCTGTGGGTGGCAGGATGCAACCACAACTGTAAGGAATGCCACAACCCCATCACCTGGGATATCCGGGGAGGGCTTCCGTTTGACGGGGCTGCAAAAGAAGAACTGTTTGAGGAGTTGAAAAAACCATACATTTCGGGAATCACCCTGAGCGGAGGCGACCCGCTCCATCCGGACAACCGGGAAGACACAGGGAAGCTGATCGACGAAATCTGTGACAAGTTCCCGCATAAGACCATATGGCTTTATACGGGGTATGACTGGGAGGAGATCTGCCATCTGCCTTATATTAAAAAAGTGGATGTGGTGGTAGACGGGGAGTTCCAGGCAGAGAAGAAAGATGTCCGCCTGCACTGGAAAGGAAGCTCGAACCAGAGGGTCATAGAAGTGCAGCCGACTCTGATGACCGGTCAGATGGTCTTGCATAATACCTGATAACCAAGTATAATGAACGATAGCGGGGATGCTCCGGTGCCATATCCGGCGGCATCCCCCAATTTATGCACGACAGAAGGAGACAGAGATGCCGAACATTAAAATCAAATATTTTACAGATAAGATGGAACGCCTGATGTATATTGACGGAAAGTCTGACTGGATCGATATGCGGGCTGCCGAGGATGTGGAACTCAAGGCGGGGGAATTCCGTCTGATCCCGCTGGGCGTTGCGATGGAGCTGCCGCAGGGATATGAGGCCCATGTGGTGCCAAGAAGCAGCACCTTTAAAAACTTTGGAATCATACAGACGAATCACATGGGGATCATCGATGAGAGCTACTGCGGGGATAATGACCAGTGGTTTTTCCCGGCTTATGCCCTTCGGGATACCAAGATCCATGAAGGAGACCGGATCTGCCAGTTCAGGATCATGGAACATCAGCCGGCGATCGTGTTTGAAGAGGTGGCATGTTTAGGACATGAAGACCGGGGCGGGCATGGAAGCACCGGAAGAAAGTGATGGGTCCCGTGGAAGAGTACAACAGAAGAAACGGCGCAGTCAGACCGGCGGGAAACCGCCAGGCCCGCGCCCGCGCGATGGCGAGGAGAAAAAGAAGGCGCAGGCAGCGCAGGATCCTCCTCGGTATTTTGGCGCTGCTGATCCTCCTGATCGCAGGCGGCATTTTCTTTGGCGTTTCCTCTTACAAGAAGGGGAAGGCACAGCAGACGCTGCTGAAAGAAGGAGTCGCCAACCTGGACGGCGGAAACTACGGGGAGGCAGTTGCGGCATTTGATAAGATACTGGAAGGTTCTAAGGGAAAGATTGGAAGTTTTGAAGCGGAAGTATTGACCTACCGCGGAGAGGCAGAATATAAGCAGAAGGATTACAGCGCGGCGCTGGCTACATTTGAACTTCTCATGAAGGAAGACGGGGAAAAAGAGCGCTACCGGCGGATGATCTGCTACAGCCAGCTGGAGCTGGGGAATTATGAGGCGGCGCTGGCCTATGGCTTTGCAGACGCGCTGGCTTACAGCCGGATGGCGGTCCGCGACATTGAGAACCAGGAATATGACAAGGCGCTGGAACATGTCAAAAAAGGCATGGCGGCGTGCCAGGCAGACGACCCGGCCATGCAGGAGCTCGCATACAGCCAGGCTGTCATCTATGAGAACCTGGGAGACTTTAAAAAGGCCCTGGAGTTGTTTGAGGATTATCTGGAGACGTATGGACCGGATGAAAAGGTCAGCCGGGAGGTTCTGTTTTTGAAGACGCGTCAGGGCGGCTTCCGTAGTGAAAGTCAGTGAGAAACAGGAGAACAAATGGCAGAATTAAAAGAAATGAAAGAGATTGAGGAGAGGGTCATCCTGATTGCAGTCAGCACCAGTGACGAGGATGATACGGCGGCTTCCGTGGATGAGCTTGAGGAGCTGGTGCGAACGGCGGGAGCGGTCACCGTAGACAAGATCATCCAGAACCGGGAACGGATCCATCCGGGGACGTATCTGGGAAAGGGTAAGATCGAAGAGGTAAAGGAGCGGCTTTGGGAGCTGAATGCGACGGGCGTCGTCTGTGACGATGAGTTATCCCCGGCGCAGCTGCGGAATCTGGAAGATGCGCTTGACATTAAGGTGATGGACCGCACGATGGTCATCCTGGATATCTTTGCGTCACATGCCAATACCAGCGAGGGCAAGATCCAGGTGGAGCTGGCCCAGCTCAAATACCGGGCCGCAAGGCTGGTAGGACTGCGGAATTCCCTGTCCCGTCTGGGCGGCGGTATCGGGACCAGAGGACCGGGTGAGAAAAAACTGGAGATGGACCGCCGTCTGATCCACGACAGGATCAGCCAGTTAAAGGCGGAGCTTGAGGATGTCAAGCGGCACAGGGAGCTGATCCGCAAGCAGCGGGAGAAGGCACATACCCCGGTGGCGGCGATCGTCGGCTACACCAATGCCGGAAAATCGACGCTGTTAAACAAACTGACAGGAGCAGGGATCCTGGCAGAGGACAAATTGTTCGCAACGCTGGACCCGACGACGCGGAATCTGGAGCTTGAGAGCGGGCAGCAGATCATGCTGACCGACACGGTAGGATTTATCCGCAAGCTGCCCCATCATCTGATCGAGGCGTTCAAGAGCACGCTGGAGGAGGCGAAGTACAGCGACATCATCCTCCATGTGGTGGACTGCTCGAACCCGCAGATGGATATGCAGATGCATGTGGTCTATGATACGCTGCGGGAGCTGGGGGTTCAGGACAAGACGTTTGTGACGGTTTTTAATAAAGTGGATATCAAAAAAGACGAGGAGCTGCCGAGAGACCTGCATTCTGATTACCAGGTTCGGATATCGGCAAAAACCGGGGACGGATTAGAGCAGCTTATAGATACCCTGGAAAAAATCCTGAGAAGTCAGAAAATATATCTGGAGCGACTGTTTCCTTATCAGGAGGCCGGCAAGATTCAGACAATTCGTAAATATGGGGAATTGCTCGCGGAAGAATACCAGGAGGACGGAATCGCTGTAAAAGCGTATGTTCCGGCGGAACTGTTCGGAAGCCTGGTCTAAATAACGCTGTAAAGTTTGTCGAATCGTCAGACAACTAGTTATAAGAAAATGTGATAAGACACAATATCTATGTTCTTGTATTTTGACAAAACTAGATATTGTGTTTTCATTTGCCATCTGCTATAATTGGGTTCATAGCGTCCGAGGACGGAAATTTCATCAAATACAGGAGAATGGTATGATATGCCTTTGCGGATATTACAGCATCGGGTATCGGTCGAAAGGAGTAAGGAAAACATGATTAATGTCATTAAACGTGACGGGGAGATTGCGGAATTTAGTTTAAATAAGATTACAGAGGCGATCAAGAAGGCATTTAAGGCGACGAACAAGGATTACAACAATGAGATTCTGGAGCTTTTGTCCCTGCGGGTAACCGCAGACTTCCAGGGGAAGATGGAAGAGGGGCGGGTATCGGTAGAGCAGATTCAGGACAGCGTGGAGCACGTGCTGGAGCAGACCGGCTATACCGACGTGGCAAAGGCTTACATTTTATATAGAAAACAGCGTGAGAAGATCCGCAACATGAAGACCACGATCCTGGACTACAAGGATGTGGTGAACAGCTATGTAAAAGTGGAAGACTGGCGCGTAAAGGAAAATTCCACCGTTACCTACTCGGTAGGCGGACTGATCCTCAGCAACTCCGGCGCGATCACGGCCAACTACTGGCTTTCTGAAATTTATGACCATGAGATTGCAGAGGCGCACCGCAATGCGGACATCCATATCCACGATCTGTCCATGCTGACCGGCTACTGTGCAGGCTGGTCCTTAAAGCAGCTTCTGATGGAAGGGCTTGGAGGCATCACAGGAAAGATTACATCCTCTCCGGCGAAGCATCTGTCGGTTTTGTGCAACCAGATGGTAAACTTCCTTGGGATCATGCAGAATGAGTGGGCAGGCGCCCAGGCCTTTTCCTCCTTTGATACTTATCTGGCGCCGTTTGTCAAGGTTGACAACTTAAGCTATTCCGAGGTAAAGAAGTGCATCGAATCCTTTATCTACGGCGTCAACACACCAAGCCGCTGGGGAACCCAGGCGCCGTTTTCCAACATCACCCTGGACTGGACCGTGCCGAATGACATGGCAGAGCTTCCGGCCATCGTGGGCGGCAAAGAGATGGACTTTAAGTACAAGGACTGTAAGGCAGAGATGGATATGGTCAACAAGGCGTTCATCGAGACGATGATCGAAGGCGATGCCAACGGGCGCGGATTCCAGTACCCGATCCCGACTTATTCCATCACCAATGACTTTGACTGGTCCGATACGGAGAACAACCGTCTGCTGTTTGAGATGACGGCAAAATACGGCACGCCGTATTTCTCCAACTATATCAACAGCGATATGCAGCCAAGCGATGTGCGGAGCATGTGCTGCCGCCTGCGCCTTGACCTGCGTGAACTCCGCAAAAAGACAGGCGGATTCTTCGGCTCCGGCGAGAGCACCGGTTCTGTAGGCGTTGTCACGATCAATATGCCGCGGATTGCATACCTGGCGTCCGATGTGGAGGATTTTTACGAGAGACTCGACCATATGATGGATATCTCTGCAAGGTCCTTAAAGGCAAAGCGGGAGGTTATCACCAAGCTGCTTGACGGCGGTCTGTATCCCTACACCAAGCGCTATCTTGGCACGTTTAACAACCATTTCTCCACGATCGGTCTGATCGGGATGAATGAGGCCGGTCTGAATGCCAGGTGGCTTGGCAAGGATATGACTCATGAAGAGACCCAGCAGTTTACAAAGGAAGTGCTGAACCATATGCGCGACCGTCTGGTAGTCTACCAGGAGCAGTACGGCGATCTGTATAACCTGGAGGCGACCCCGGCAGAGTCCACCACCTACCGGCTGGCAAAACACGACGTAAAACGCTACCCGGATATCAAGACCGCAGGCTGCAAGGGAGATACCCCTTACTACACCAACAGCTCCCACCTGCCGGTTGACTATACCGCAGATGTCTTTGAGGCCTTGGATATTCAGGATGAGCTGCAGACGCTGTACACGTCGGGAACGGTATTCCATGCATTTTTAGGGGAGAAGATGCCAGACTGGAAGTCGGCGTCGAAGCTGATCCGCACGATTGCAGAGAACTACAAACTCCCGTACTACACCTTGTCTCCGACGTATTCGATCTGCCGCGAGCACGGGTATCTGATTGGGGAGCATAACACCTGTCCGATCTGCGGGCAGGAAGCAGAGATTTACAGCCGGATCACCGGTTATTACCGCCCGGTAAAGAACTGGAATGAAGGAAAATCCCAGGAATACAAGAACCGCACCACTTACGATGTGGCCCATTCCGTGCTGAAGAAGAGCCATAAGGCGGCAGCGCATGTGGCGGAGGCGGCAGCCGCGGCAGTGGAGAGCGCACAGGCATCAGCGGGAACTTATCTGTTTACAACCAAGACTTGTCCGAACTGCAAGATTGCAAAAGAGTTTTTGAAGGACGTGGAATACCAGACGATTGACGCGGAAGAAAATCCGGAGCTGAGCGAGCAGTTTGGGATTATGCAGGCGCCGACCCTGGTGGTCGTAAAGGACGGAACGGTTGAGAAATATGTAAATGCTTCGAATATCAGGAGATTTACGGAGCAGGTGCTGTAACGCGAAGGCTTGAGAGAGTCCGGCGGGAAACAGCGAAAAAAGGGAAGGGACAACGGGGCAGTCCCCTCCCTTTTTTGGCGTATCTCCGTCAAATCTTCAAGCTATTATCTTACGGATTCAATTCTCCAATCCGGGACACCGCAACATAAATATGCGAAATCTTATACCAGGTGGCAAAATCAACCGTCCCGGTCTGCGGCAGGCCAAAGATGTCCTGGAACTCCCGAACGGCTGCGGCCGTAGCGGGACCGTAGATTCCATCGGGAGTCACCCGCGGGATGGCAGTGTAGACGGTGGCGACCGCGTCAAGCTGTTCCTGGAGCTGCTGAACTTTCTGACCGCTGGAGCCGATCGTCAGATCGTAGCCGGGCCAGGAGGCGGGAATCCCGGAAATCTGTTCTGCGGTGTTGATATACATGCTGTCCCCATAATAATGGCGCAGGATTTCAATCGGGCTGTATCCCCGCTCCCCAAGGCTGCAGGAACCCCACTGGGTCATCCAGCCGCGGTGCAGGCACTGGACCTGCCTGCCGTCGCAGTACTGGGTGAGGATGGGCTGCTTGACATCAGGACGTGACAGATAGTTATCGAAAATCTCATCCACGATCACGGAAATGCTGTCGTAGATATTGCGCCCGTAGATCCATTTGTGGTCAAACGCGGTGGATGAGGTGATGGTAAAGTCGTATCCCCGGTTCCGGTAGTGCTCTGTATAGACGCGGTTCAGGGTAAAGCTCATGATCGCGAGGACGTTGGCGGTGATCGTAGCCTGGGGCCATGTGGCGTATATTTCGCTGGAAGCCACATTTTTAATATAATCCCGGTACGGTACATAATAATTGGCCGCCGTCGGGTCGGACGGAACGCCGTCGTGTACGACCACAGTCTGCGGCACGACGACCCGGCTGAGGACGATCTCCCCCGGTTCATTGACCGGCTGAATCTCCGGCTCGGCGATTTTTGGAGGATAGTTGCCGTATAAAGTGTGATCGGGAATCACGATCGGGTTCTCCACAGGCATGGGATCTTCGACCGGCTCTAAGCGCACTGGCTGAATGGCGGTGGCGTCGGGAAGGATCTCAGTGCCGGATATCACCTCGGTTTTGTACCCGGGCGCGGAGATGGTCAGGTTGTATTCCGAATACGGCTGGAGGTCGCCGGGCTCTAAGCTGTACTCCAGCGGCGGGGCGGCCAGTTCGATATCTTCCGTCTGCCCGGAACTGTTGGTTGTCAGTTCTTCTACTGTATTGTCCGGCTCTCCCTTGTAGGCGATGGAGACGGTGGCATTCCTGATCGGGAAGTTGTTCTCGATGTTGACGACGTTGACCTGTAAAAAACCTTTCGATGGAAGTTCTGTTGCCATAGCTGACATGTTTTTCTGCATAAAAATCCCCATTTTGCGTGATTACTATTAATATATCTGATATAATAACCAGTGTGACTGTTTTTTCAAAATAGGACGGAAAAGTATTATAAGAAAAATCGCATTTTTTTATAAGAAAATACAATTATGAGGTATCGGAGGAAATACAAAGAACTGCTTGCAAAAGAAACGGAAATCATGTATAATCTTATCAATTTGGGCTAGAGCGTGTTTGAAAATTCATTCCCGTCATCTGCACGCCCCACTTTAAGGCATTTTTCCCTGGATTGAAACGCAGCCCCCACAGTGTGCCGCGCTGCGTTCATCCAGGGCAAAGACGCCGGAAAAGTGTGACGCACACCTGACGGAAGGCGGTTTTTAAACACGCTCTAAATGCGAAAAAGCTCAATAAATGACGCAGCAAACAATTGATTCAGAAAGGATTGGTACCCCACATATGAAAGCATTTCTCATTCTGGAAGACGGCACCGTATTCGAAGGAACGAGTATCGGTTCTGCCAAAGAAGTTATCAGTGAAATCGTATTCAATACCTCTATGACCGGTTACTTGGAAGTCCTTACCGACCCGTCTTACGCAGGACAGGCCGTAGTGATGACTTATCCGTTGATCGGCAACTATGGTATTTGTTTTGAAGATATGGAATCCGACAGACCGTGGCCGGATGGATACATTGTCAGAGAGTTATCTAGAATCCCCAGCAACTTCCGCAGCGAGGATACCATTCAGAATTTCCTTAAGAAACATGATATTCCTGGTATCAGTGGTATCGATACAAGAGCCCTAACGAAAATATTGAGAGAAAAAGGTACGATGAACGGCATGATCACCACGACCGTCTATACCGACTTAAGCGAGCCGATCAGCCGTATGAAGGATTACCGCGTGACCGGTGTGGTAAAGGCAACCTCCTGCAAGGAAACTTATGTGCTTCCGGGGACTGGAAAGAAGGTGGCTCTGCTGGATCTGGGCGCAAAGAAGAATATTGCGCGCTCCCTCAACGAGCGGGGCTGTGAGGTGACGGTATACCCGTGCACGACCACCGCAGAGGAGATCCTCGCCACGTCGCCGGACGGCATCATGCTGTCCAACGGCCCGGGAGACCCGAAGGAAAATGTGGAGATCATAGCTGAGATCCGCAAGCTCTATGAATCCGACGTGCCGATCTTTGCAATCTGCCTGGGACATCAGCTGATGGCGCTGGCAACCGGCGCGGACACCTTCAAATTAAAATATGGACACCGCGGCGGCAACCATCCGGTGAAGGATCTTGAGACCGGGCGCGCCTACATCTCATCCCAGAACCACGGCTATGCGGTCGATCCGGACAGCCTGGATCCAAAGATTGCCGTACCGGCCTTTGTCAATGTCAACGACGGCACCAATGAAGGTCTGAAATATACGGGCAAGAATATCTTTACCGTACAGTACCACCCGGAGGCATGTCCGGGACCGCAGGACTCCAGTTACTTATTTGACAGATTTCTGAAGATGATGGGAGGAAATGAATAATGCCAAAGAATCCTGATATTAAGAAAGTATTGGTACTCGGCTCAGGTCCGATCATTATCGGGCAGGCGGCGGAGTTTGACTATGCCGGAACCCAGGCCTGCCGTTCCCTGAAAGAGGAAGGCATCGAGGTTGTACTTTTGAACTCCAACCCGGCCACCATCATGACCGACAAAGACATTGCGGACAAGGTTTACATCGAGCCGCTGACCGTAGAAGTCGTAGAGCAGCTCATCAAGAAGGAAAAGCCGGACAGCGTGCTGCCGACCCTGGGCGGTCAGGCAGGTCTGAATCTGGCGATGGAGCTGGAGGAAGCCGGTTTCTTAAAGGCGAACAACGTGCGTCTGATCGGCACGACGGCGCAGACGATAAAAAAGGCGGAAGACCGTCTGGAATTTAAAGAGACGATGGAAAAGATCGGTGAGCCGGTTGCCCCCTCCCTGGTTGTGGAGAACGTGGCGGACGGAATCGACTTTGCGAGAAAGATCGGCTATCCGGTGGTACTCCGTCCGGCGTACACCCTGGGCGGCAGCGGCGGCGGCATCGCTGAGAACGAGGAGCAGATGATCGAGATCCTGGAGAATGGCCTCCGCCTGAGCCGTGTGGGCCAGGTGCTGGTTGAGCGCTGCATCGCAGGCTGGAAGGAAATCGAGTACGAGGTGATGCGTGACGGCGCAGGCAACGTGATCACCGTATGTAATATGGAAAATATCGACCCGGTCGGCGTCCACACCGGAGACAGTATCGTTGTGGCTCCGTCCCAGACGCTGGGCGACAAAGAATACCAGATGCTGCGTACCTCGGCGTTAAACATTATCACCGAGCTCGGCATCACCGGCGGATGCAACGTGCAGTATGCCCTGCATCCAACCAGCTTTGAATACTGCGTGATTGAAGTAAACCCCCGTGTGAGCCGTTCTTCCGCGCTGGCTTCCAAGGCGACCGGATATCCGATCGCAAAGGTGGCGGCCAAGATTGCGCTGGGCTACACTCTGGATGAGATCAAAAATGCAGTCACGAAAAAGACCTACGCAAGTTTTGAGCCGATGCTCGACTACTGTGTCGTGAAGATGCCAAGACTTCCGTTTGATAAGTTCATCAGCGCAAAGCGCACCCTCGGCACGCAGATGAAGGCGACCGGCGAGGTTATGAGCATCTGCACCAATTTTGAGGGCGGCCTGATGAAGGCGATCCGTTCTCTGGAGCAGCACGTGGACTGTCTGTTGTCCTATGATTTCAGCGATCTGGATAACGATGCATTGCTGGCACAGCTTGCCAGAGTGGACGACAGAAGGATCTGGGTGATCGCTGAGGCGCTGCGCCGCGGGATTTCCTATGAGCAGATCCATGCCATTACGAAGATCGACTTCTGGTTTATTGATAAACTGGCGATCATCGTAGAGATGGAGGAAGCGTTAAAGAAGGGACCGCTGACGGCAGAGCTTTTAAAAGAGGCAAAACGGATCGAGTTCCCGGACAACGTGATCTCCCGCCTGACCGGTGTGGGACAGGATGAGATCAAGGCGATGAGAAAGGCAAACGGCATCGTGGCAGCCTACAAGATGGTAGATACCTGTGCGGCAGAGTTTGCGGCGGAGACGCCTTATTACTACTCCTGTTTCGACGGTGTCAACGAGGCGGAGGAAACCCATGACAGAAAGAAGGTTCTGGTGCTTGGCTCAGGTCCGATCCGAATCGGCCAGGGAATCGAGTTTGATTTCTGTTCCGTGCACAGCACCTGGGCATTCAGCAAAGAAGGCTATGAGACGATCATTGTCAACAACAACCCGGAGACGGTAAGTACGGACTTTGATATCGCGGATAAGCTGTATTTTGAGCCGCTGACCCCGGAAGATGTGGAGAGCATCGTGGACATCGAGAAGCCGGACGGCGCGGTGGTACAGTTTGGCGGACAGACGGCGATCAAGCTGACCGAGGCGCTGATGAAGATGGGCGTTCCGATCCTCGGCACGGCGGCAGAGGATGTGGATGCGGCAGAGGACAGGGAACTGTTTGACCAGATCCTGGAACAGTGCGAGATACCGAGACCGGCAGGCCATACTGTATTTACGGCTGAGGAGGCCAAGGTGGCAGCAAACGAACTGGGCTATCCGGTGCTGGTAAGACCTTCCTACGTACTGGGCGGTCAGGGCATGCAGATCTGCATCAACGAACATGATATCGACGAATTTATCGGCATCATCAACCAGATTGCACAGGATCATCCGATTCTGGTGGATAAATATATCGTGGGCAAGGAGATCGAGGTTGACGCGGTATGCGACGGGGAGGACATCCTGATCCCGGGCATCATGGAACATATCGAGCGCACCGGCGTACACTCCGGCGACAGTATTTCCGTGTATCCGGCACAGAGCATCACTCCGGCGATCGAAGCGAAGCTTGTGGAATATACGGAGAAGCTGGCCCGTGCCCTTCACGTAAAGGGAATGATCAACATCCAGTTTATTGTGGCAGGCGAAGAGGTATATATCATTGAGGTGAACCCGCGTTCTTCCAGAACAGTGCCGTATATCAGCAAGGTGACAGGCATTCCGATCGTACCGCTCGCTACCCAGGTTATCTGCGGACACACGCTCAGGGAGCTGGGCTATACGCCGGGGCTTCAGAAGAAATCTGAGTATATCGCGATCAAGATGCCGGTATTCTCCTTTGAGAAAATCCGTGGCGCAGATATCAGCCTTGGACCGGAGATGAAGTCCACAGGCGAGTGCCTTGGTATCGCAAAGACCTTCAACGAAGCGTTATATAAGGCGTTTGAGGGCGCAGGCATCAAGCTGCCGAAGCATAAGAACATGATCATCACCGTCCGCGAATCCGAGCAGGAGAATGTGGTGGAGATTGCGAGAAGGTTCCAGGCGGTAGGCTACAAGATCTTTGCGACCAGGGGTACGGCAAGAGCGCTGAACGAGAACGGCGTAAAGGCATTCCCGGTAAGGAAGATCGAGCAGGAGTCTCCGAACATCCTGGATCTGATCCTGGGACACGAGATCGACCTGGTCATCGATATCCCTCAGCAGGGGGCGGAGCGGAGCCGCGACGGCTTCATCATCCGCAGAAATGCGATCGAGACGGGTGTACATGTGCTGACATCGCTTGATACGGCCGCTGCGCTTGCGACGAGCCTTGAGAACCGGGCGAAGGAACTTACGCTGGTCGATATCGCAACGGTGGAGAACATTTAAATAAGGGAAACAAGAAAGACAGGATTCTGTAAGCGCGCAGGATCCTGTTTTTTGATGAAAGAAAATGTTAAGAAATTTTTTGTTGTTTCTTTGCGTGCTTTGTGATATAAGTGTACTAAGATAGTTAATACACTCATGATGGCAAGTCATGCAGAAAGGAGAACATGGATGATTCTGCTGGATTACAAAGACAGCCGCCCGATCTATGAGCAGGTGGTGGAACGGCTGAAAGAGCTGATGATCCTGGGAGTGTTGGAGGAGGATGGGCAGATGCCTTCAGTCCGAAGCCTGGCGATGGAATTGTCCATCAACCCCAACACCATCCAGCGGGCATATGCAGAGCTGGAGCGGAACGGATTTATCTATTCCGTAAAAGGCCGGGGAAGCTTTGTGGGAAGCATCAAGCGTCTGCGGGAAGCAAAGCGTCAGGATCTGATGGGCGATATGAAAGAACTGGCGAAGGAGGCGAAGAGCCTTGGCATGAGCCGTGAGGAATTTACCCGGGCAGCGGCTCAGGGATATGACGAGGGAGGAGAGACAGTATGATTGAAGCGGTAAACCTGACGAAACGGTTTGACGAGATTGTGGCCGTTGACCATATCAATGCGACGATCCGGGACGGCAGCGTGTTCGGTCTGATTGGTACGAACGGAGCAGGAAAGAGCACCTTCCTGCGGATGATGTCGGGGGTGTTGAAACCGGACGAAGGGACGGTAAAGATTGACGGCGAGAGCGTATTTGAGAACGAGAGGGCCAAGAACCGGTTTTTCTATATTTCCGACGATCAGTTTTTCTTTAACAATGCGACGCCGAAAGACATGATGAATTATTATAAGATCGTATATCCTGACTTTGATGAGGGACGGTTCCGCCTTCTGATCAAGAACTTCGATCTGGATGAGAAGCGCAAGATCAATACATTTTCAAAGGGCATGAAAAAACAGGTGTCTGTGATCTGCGGCGTCTGTGCGGGAACGGATTATCTGTTCTGCGATGAGACGTTTGACGGGCTGGACCCGGTGATGCGCCAGGCGGTGAAGAGCATCTTTGCCAGTGATATGGAGGAGCGCAGGCTGACCCCGATCATCGCATCCCACAACTTGAGGGAGCTGGAGGATATCTGCGACCATGTGGGGCTTTTGCACAAGGGAGGTATCCTGCTCAGCCGCGACCTGGATGAGATGAAGATGAACATTCACAAGGTCCAATGCGTGCTGCAGCCGGGGATGGAGCCGGAAGATATCGTGACGATGGAAGTCCTGAAAGTGGAGCGGAGAGGGAAGCTTTGCACGCTGACGGTGCGGGGGGATTTGAGCAGGATCGAGTTTTCCATGCAGGCAGCAAACCCGGTATTTTATGAGACAATCCCGTTGTCTTTGGAGGAAATCTTTATCAGTGAGACGGAGGTGGTCGGTTATGACATCAAGAAACTTATATTTTAAGTTAATGAAGGAAGATTTGAAGAACCGGCTGTGGGCTGTGGCTCTGATCGGGCTGGTGTTCTTCTTTGCGTTTCCGGTTGCGGCGGCATTTCAGGCGGGAGATCTGAAGGATGCCCTGGATTACGAAAAAGCGCTTCTGGAGTATACCAGTACCATAAAGGACGGACTTTCGTTCCACAGCGGGTTGACGGTATTTTTGATGATAATATCAGCCCTGGTCTGTGGAATGAGCAGTTTTTCTTATCTGAACTCCAGGAGCAAGGTGGATTTTTATCACAGCATCCCTGTCAGGCGGGAGACCTTGTTTGTTGCCAACTATCTGAACGGAATCCTGATCCTGGCAGTTCCTTATGGAGCGGCGCTGCTTTTATCTGTTGTGATTGGCGTTTCCAACGGGATTTCGGGGACGGAGCTCTGGACGCTGGCGCTTGGCAGCTACGGACTGACTATGGTGTACTATATCCTGATGTATTCGCTGGTAGTTGTGGCGGCTATGATGACCGGGAATCTGGTCGTGGGGGTCCTGGGATCGGCAGTGCTTGCCTTCTACGTGCCGATGAGTGTCCTGGTGGCCGGAGGCTATCTGACTACATTTTTCCGGACATACATGCATTTCCAGTTTGAACGGATCATGAATACGGTGGGACGGTTGTCTCCGGTCGTGGAATATGTCTATCAGGCAGATCTGCACCGGACGAAGGGCATGTCGCCGTTTGCGCTGCTGGCGGCGATCGCATGTTCCATACTGCTTGCCGCCCTTGGGGCTCTTTTGTACCGGAAGCGTCCGTCGGAAGCGGCCGGGCGGGCGATGGCTTTTGCAGTGACCAGGCCGGTTATCCGGATATTGATGACGGTTTTAGCTGCGCTGGGATTTGGACTGTTTTTCTGGTCCATGCGCCCTGCTACCGGCTGGGCGGTGTTTGGCGTCCTGTGCGGGGGAATCATCATGCACTGTGTGATTGAGATCATCTATCATTTTGACTTTAAGAAACTGTTTGCCAATTATCGGCAGCTCGTGGTCTGTCTGATGATGTCCCTGCTGGCGATGCTCGCGTTCCGCTACGACTGGTTTGGTTATGACAAGTATCTGCCGGCGGCAGAGAACGTGAAGGAGGCAGCTGTCAATATCGATATCTTAAACAGCTGGGTTACTTATGGAGAAGCCGAACTTCAGGAAGACGGAAGATACAGGTGGAACGGAATCGGGAGCGAGAAGTATATCTTCGAACATATGAAAGAATCGGATGTGGACAGCATCCTTGCAATCGCCCAGGCGGGCATCCGGCAGCAGGAGTGGAGGGCAGCGTACAGGGAACAGGAAGCATACCCGGAGACGAAGGAAGACCGTTTATCAGTCGGCGTCGCTATCCGATATACGTTAAACAGCGGGCGAAAGGTTTGCCGGGCGTACTGGATCCCGATGGATGAGATCCTGGAACAGGCAGAGAAGATCTATATGGATGGTTCCTATAAAACAGGCGCTTACCCGGTCATGAGCCTGGATACGGCAAATGTGTCTGAGGTCCGCTACCGGGAGCTGGGACCGGAGGTACGGCTCAATCAGCTGACGGCGGAAGAGAGAAGAGAACTTCTTGAAGCCTTCCAACAGGATTTTGCAAAACTGTCGATCGGCCAGATGAAAAAAGAAGCGCCGGTTGGGCTGATTCGGTTTGTCACTGTGAAGGACGCGCAGGCGCTTGCATGGGAAGAGCGTATGGCGAAGCTGGCAAGGCAGAACGGAAGGGATTATTACTATTATGATGAGTTCAGCGAGAGAAGCTATTATCCTGTGTATCCTTCTTTTGAAAATACCTGCCGGATTCTGGCGAGGTACGGAGCGGATCCGGGAACAGTGCTGGACGGATATGACGTAAAATCTGCAGATGTGATGTATCGTGTCAGACATAAAGAGTATACGCCGGCCAGCAGCTTTGACGGAACTTATTATTACGAGGAAAAACAGTTGGACGTCAGCGACCCTAAGGAGCTGGAAGAACTGAAATCAGTCGCTGTCCTGGACCGTGTGACCAGTTATTACGATCCATTGTTCCAGATGGAGAGCGTGTATATCTCCTTGAATGAAAGCGGGCAGAAAGACTCCGGTTCCGTATCTGTCAGGATACCGAAGGGGCAGGTGCCGGAATTTTTAAAAACAAAGATTGACGAGGGGAGTAAAATCGAGTAAGCTTGACCGTATATTGACAGAGCCTAAAGGAGCAGATATATGACAGACCAGGAATTTGAGAAGGAACTGTCGGATCTGATGAGTGACGATCCGGCTGCGAAGAAAAAGAAAAGAAATTGGAAATTCTGGAAGAACTGGAGCCGGAAACGCAGGATGATAACAGGAGTGGCAGCCGCAGCTGCCGCTCTGTTTCTGGTTTCACAGGCCTTTGGTGGAAATAAGGCGACCGGGATTCCGGTGGTGCTGACTCCTCTTGCAAAAGGTGAGATCCAGGAAAAATTGTCCATCAGCGGACCGGTGTCTGGTACAGACAGTGCGGAGGTCGTGTCAAAACTTCATGCGGAGATTCTTGAAATCCTGGTGAAGGAAGGCGATAAGGTGACGGAGGGGCAGGTGCTTGCCCGGCTGGACCCGACCGATGCACAAAAAGAGGTGGACATCGCGCAGAATGCATATGACCTGGCCGTGGCAAATCAGGAAGAGGCGCAGATCGCGGCGGAGAACGGCTATGCCAAGGCGATACAGGATGAGCAGGCGGCAAAGCTGGCTTTTGACCGGAAGACCGTGCTCTACCAGGGAGGCGACATTGCTTTGGCAGAGCTGGAGGCGGCAAGGGACGCGCTGAATGACGCGCGCCGCCAGATCCATACATATACTCTGGAGAATGGCCGGGCGGTTGCCAACAAATCTTATGCGCTGCAGGTGAAAAACGCGGAGTTTGAGCTGGAGCAGAAGAAGAAACGGCTGACGGAGACGGAGATTACCAGCCCGATCAAAGGAACGGTAGTCCGGGTGAATTCACGGGTGGGACGTTTTGCAGATACGGTGGATGATGATAAGCCGCTGTTTGCGATCGACAACCTGGAGAAGCTGGAGATGAAGATCAATGTCAGCGAGTATTCGATCGGCAAGGTGAAGGTCGGCCAGACGGCAAAGATCAGCGCGGATATCCTGGCCGGGGAGAAGGAAGCGGGGGTGATCACCTCCATCTCGCCGACCGGCGAAATCAAAGGCGGCGGTTCGACGGAGCGAGTCATCCCGACGACCATACAGATCCAGAATACGGATACGAAACTGATCGCAGGCATCACGGCGAGGGCGGAGATCGTCCTCAACGAGGCCAGTGACGTATGGGTGGTGCCGATCTCCGCGGTGATCCAGGATGAGACGGGTGCTTATCTTGCCACCGTCGAGGACGACAAAGTAAAGCGGATTCCCGTGGAAATCGGGGTTGAGAGCGATGTTCAGATGGAGGTAAAGGGAGACGGGCTGTCGGAGGAGATTTCCTATATTGCTGCGGCAAACGCCGCCATGCAGGACGGGACGTTGGTGACGGTAATGCCGGCACAGTGACAGAGAGGAGCAGGGAAGAATGAGATTACCTAATGAAGACCTGATCCGTCTGGAAGATCTGGTGAAGATTTACGATACCGGCGCGCTCAAGGTGCTGGGACTGAAACGGATCAATTTAACGATCAGGCGCGGGGAGTTTGTGGCTATCATGGGACAGTCCGGTTCAGGAAAGTCTACGCTGATGAATATTTTGGGGTGTCTGGACCGTCCGTCCATGGGACATTATTATCTGGACGGGGTGGATGTGGCAAAGATGGACCCGGATGAGTTATCCCTGATCCGCAACCGGAAGATCGGGTTTGTGTTCCAGTCGTTCAATCTGATTTCCAGGACCTCTTCGCTTAAAAATGTGGAGCTGCCCATGACTTATGCCAAAAAAGGGAAGGCGGAAAGGCGGAAACGGGCGATGGAACTGCTGGAGCGGGTCGGGCTGGGCGCAAGGGCGGAGCACATGCCGAATGAGCTGTCCGGCGGACAGAGGCAGCGTGTGGCGATCGCCAGGGCGCTTGCCAACGAACCGCCGCTGCTGCTTGCCGACGAGCCGACGGGAAATCTGGACACGGCGTCCTCGCTGGAGATCATGGAATTATTCTCCCGCCTCCACGAGGAGGGCACGACGATTGTGGTCGTCACCCATGAGGAGGACATTGCCGCCTTTACCGAGCGGATCATCCGGTTTCGGGACGGGATGATCATCAGTGACAAGGCGAATGTGCCGAGAAACCCATCCGGGGCCTGCCGGGCGGAAGCAGAGAGGGCGAAGGAGGGAGAAGCATGCTGTTAGAAAATATGAGTATGGCGTTTTCGGCCATAAAAGCGAACAAGATGCGCTCGTTTTTGACGATGCTTGGTATCATCATCGGCATTGGCTCCGTCATCTCCATTGTGTCGATTGGCGATACGATGCGCAAGATGTTCGCCGATATTTATAAGGATGTGGGGATCACCCAGGCATATGTTGCCATCGGCTACTGGATCGACGATACGCGCCGGAGCGATTATTTTACGCTGGATGAGCTGGAACGGGTCAAGGAAATATTCGGAGATGAGATCGCCTATATAGACAGCAATGCCTTTACTTCGTCCGATACGATGTATGGGCGCACCAAGGTGAAGTTTGATTATCAGGGCATTGACAGCAATTATCAGGATGTCCAGCCTGTGAACATGGTGTACGGGCGATACCTGAATGAAGGGGATATCAAAGGCCGCAGGAAAAATGTGGTTATGGACACGGAGAGCGCGGTGAAACTGTTCGGCGTAGAAGATGCGGTGGGAAAGACGTTCCGGACCACGATATTTGGAGAGACGGAGGTCTACACCGTAGTCGGGATATACAAAAAGGACATCAACCCGATCCAGGCGATGTTGATGGGGACCAGCGGAGGGAACGGAAGGGCATTTATCCCATATACGATCCTGACCTGGCCGAACGATACGTTTTATTATCTGCATGTATATGCGGCAGACCACGTAAATCTCAGCGATTTTTTCAGCCGGCTGGTGGCATATGTGGCAAAGATGAAAGACAGAAAGCCAGAGGATTTTTATATCCAGACAGCGATCGACCAGATGGGGACGGTAGATACCATGATGGGCGGGCTCGCAGGAGCGGTGGGCGGCATTGCCGCGATCTCACTGCTCGTAGGCGGCATCGGCATCATGAATATCATGCTGGTCTCTGTGACGGAACGTACCAGGGAGATCGGGATCCGAAAGAGCCTGGGCGCCCGTACCAGGGACATTATGATCCAGTTCCTTACGGAGTCGGCGATCTTGTCGGCGTGCGGAGGGATCATCGGGATATTGCTGGGCGTGGGGCTGGTGAGCTTTGGCGCCTCGCTGCTTGGGATGCAGGCCGTAGTCAAGCCCGGAGTTGTGCTGCTTGCCGTTGGTTTTTCTGCGATGGTGGGGATTTTTTTTGGAATCTATCCGGCGTCGAAGGCGGCAAAGGCGGACCCGATCGATGCACTGCGGTATGAATAGATGTTGGTGAGAGAATAAGCAGAAACGGGAGGAGATCATTATGAACCAATTACAGGAACGGTGTGCGGCTGCGAGAAGACTTCTGGAAAGGAAACCTAAGGCGGGGCTGGGATTTTTCCCCACACCGTTTTGCCGGCTGGAGCATCTGTCGGAGGAACTGGGGGTGAACCTGTATATCAAGCGGGACGATTTTACCGGGATCAATCTGTTTGGCGGGAACAAGATCCGCAAGCTGGAATATCTGATCGGAGATGCGCTGGCCCAGGGGTGCGAGTATGTGTTCACGTTTGGGGCTACCCAGTCGAATCATGCGATGCAGACGGTGTCGGCATGCCGCCGCTGTGGGCTGAAGCCGGTTTTATATCTGGTGGCGATCGTGGAGCCTGATGAAAAGGACCTGCGTTCGAATCTTCTTCTGGATAAGATCATGGGAGCCGAGATCCATATCGTAAAGATGGAACCGGGCGAGGAGGAAGCAGATGCAGAGGCGCGTGCCGTTTTGATGGCGAGAGAGCACAGGAAGCGGCTGGAGGCGGCAGGACACCGGTGTTATGAGGTTCCGATGGGCGGAGCCAGTCCAGTGGGGTCTGTTGGATTTATCGAGGGCTATGTGGAGTTTGTAGAGCAGACTGAAGCGCTTGGCATCCATCCCGATTATGTGTTTCATGGGACGGGGACCGGCGGAACGCTGGCGGGGCTTGTGGCAGGAAAAGCGCTGACTGGCTCCGATGCTGAGATTATCTCCATCAATGTAAGTATGAAAGATGAAGCGTATCCGAAGCGGACAGAAATCCTGGCCAATGAAAGCCTGGAGCTGATCGGGGCAGGTGAACGGGTTGAGGCAGCGCGGGACATCCATACGGACCTGAATTATTATCTCCCGGGCTACGAAATCCCCAATGAAGCTGCATCGGAGGCGATTCGCCTGCTGGCCAAAACGGAAGGGCTCTTTATCGATCCGGTCTATACAGGGAAAGCGTTTGCCGGGATGCTGGATTATATCCGGACTGGAAAAGTGCCCCAGGGAAGCAATGTGGTGTTCTGGCATACGGGCGGGGCGACGGCATTGTTTGCGGAGAAGGAGATATTGGGAGCGATTGTTTAGCGTGCGGTGGGTACGTGCAGAGCGCGCAAAAAGACGGGACGCCGGAGGAAACAGTACCTCCGGTGTCCCGTCTTTTTACGCGTTCCACTCTGCTCAATTACAGATCCAATTTTAAATCTCCAAACTTAACCCACTCGATTTTTCTCAGCAATTCTCCAAACACCAGGGTGAGGGCAGCGGGAAGAACGAAGCAGACCAGAAGGATGCCAAGCCACATTTGAACGCCGCCGCCCATGGCCGTGTATACGCCGATCGGTCCTACCAGACCGCAGGTTCCCATCCCTGCACCGGCGGGGATGTTCTGCATCTGGAATACGCAGGTGGCGACCGGGCCGGTGATCATGGAGGCGAGGGTCGGCGCAATCCAGATTTTCGGGTTTTTCACGATATTTCCCATCTGGAGCATGGAAGTGCCAAGACCCTGTGCCAGCAGTCCGCCGACTCCGTTTTCCCGGAAGCTTAAGACCGCAAAGCCGATCATCTGGGCGCAGCAGCCGGCGGTCGCAGCGCCTCCTGCAAGTCCATCCAGGCTTAACATGATGCAGATGGCGGCGCTGCTGATCGGCAGCGTCAGGGCGATGCCCACCAGCGCGGATACCAGGATGCCCATAAAGAATGGCTGCATCTCCGTCGTTGTCTTGACAAGATTACCGAATGCCGTCATAAAAGCAGATACGCCAGGTCCTACGAACTGGGCGATCAGAACGCCGGAGATGATCGTCACACCCGGAGTCACCAGGATATCTACCCGGGTTTCTTTAGATACTATTTTTCCCAGTTCTGTGGCGACAATGGTGGATACCAGCGCCCCTACCGGACCGCCCAGCGCATTGCCTGCGATACCGACGGTGGCGGCAGAGAACAGGACCAGCTGCGGCGCTTTGAGGGCATAGGCAATCGATACCCCCAGCGCTGCGCCGGTGGCCGTCTTACAGTATTCTGCGATGGTGTTGAATAAGGTTACGTGGGTTTTATCTCCGAGAGTCCCGAAGATGGTTCCGATGAGCAGGGAGGCAAAGAGGCCGAAAGCCATTGCGCCCATTGCATCGATGAGATAAGTCTTGACTGTGATGTTGACGTTTTTCCGTTTTAAGAAACCTTTTACGCCTGTCTGTTCCATGCTTGTAATCTCCTTTAAAATACAGTATGATTGTGGGACATTAGGCACACATTTGACCTCCCCAGGTCAAAGCAGTTGTGAGTTATCTTACCACAACTTCTGGAAAATGCAAGCAAAAAGTGAAAAAATCGTAAGGGATTGATAAAAAAATAACGAGCAGATTCGTAGAAAAAGCGGGGGACTTATGATACAATGGTTTACAACGGTAAAGCATAAGTGGGGGAGAAGATATGGTTCAGAAGATTTGTCCGATCTGCGATAAGGTAATGGACTCGGCGCATTATTGCAGGAACTGCAGAAGCTGGGTAAAGCATCCGTATGTCCGGGATGTAGGTTATTATCTGAATGAGCCGCATCCATTGCCGGAGGCCAGGACTTCTCTGGAAGACGGCGCATCGCCGGATGGGGTGTGGAAACCGGTCGGGGACAGCCGCCCGCGCTACGGCAGCAGCGGGGCGGCAGCTTTGTTTGTGACGGCGGCAGTGATCTGCGTCATGGTTTTATTTTCAGGTCAGTTCCTGTATCTGCTGCAAAGTGTGACAGGACCGCCTGTGGAGTATGATATTGACCTGGGGGAGTATACCGGGGAGGAGAACGAAATCGGGCATATGGTGGACGAAGATGCTGTGGCGGTCCGTGGAGAGCCCTGTAACACCAGGGGACATTTTGCCGTTCAGGGCAGGATGATGGAGCAGCCGGTTCTGGATCTCTTAAAAAGAGAGGGATATCAGGTTGGCCGTCATGATACCTATTCTTATAATGAAGCCTATGATAACGGGGAGACATGGTACACGACCTGGACTTTCATCGAGATCGAGGGAGACAGCTATCAGTATGTGGAACTGGATTTTGATACCGGAACGGGAGAGCTTCACGAGATCAGCTTTTCGTTAAAAGACTCTGAGAAGCTGGCAGCGGTTACCTGCGGAATTTTGGAAGCCCTTGCAAAACAGGGGGGAATCGATGCGGACGCGGACTTTATGGAACGGGTGGCGGGGAAACTTGCCGAATCGATCCGGAAAGAGGAGGGGTTTGCCCTGCTGGAGGGAGCAGTGCTGATCGAAGGAATTGCTTATAAAAACAACTATACCGTCTATATCAGCCATAATATGGACGGCGATTTTTAGTATAGCCCTTAGTTTACGACAGGAGAAGACATCAGGAGATTACATAAGAAAAGAGGAGAGATTATGAAGATCAGAGACATTTTATCACAGGGGAGACCAACGCTTTCATTTGAGGTGTTTCCGCCAAAGACGGAGGACAAGTATGAGTCTGTGGAACATGCCGCCGTGGAGATCGCCAGACTGAGACCGGCATTTATGAGCGTTACCTATGGAGCGGGCGGCGGGACCAGCCGCTATACAGTGGATATTGCATCCACACTCCAGGAGCAGTGCGGAGTGACTCCCCTGGCCCATCTGACCTGTGTGTCCTCTACCAGGGAAAAAGTACATGCTGTCCTTTCCGAGCTGGAAGAGAAAAAGATTGAGAATGTGCTGGCGCTCAGAGGCGATATCCCGGCAGACGGAAATGTGGCTACAGACTACAGCTACGCGTCGGAACTGATCTCCGAGATCAAACAGTACGGGGATTTCTGTATCGGCGCTGCCTGTTACCCGGAAGGGCATGTGGAGTCTGCCAACAAGACGGCTGATATCGCCCATCTCAAGGAGAAGGTGGAGGCAGGCTGTGACTTTGTGACTACCCAGATGTTTTTTGACAATAATATCCTCTATAATTATCTGTACCGCATCCGGGAACAGGGGATTACAGTTCCTGTGGTGGCGGGAATCATGCCGGTGACCAATGCCAAACAGATTAAACGCATCTGCTCCATGTCAGGGACCTATCTTCCGTCCCGGTTTAAAGCGATCGTAGACCGGTTTGGAGATGATCCGGCGGCGATGAAGCAGGCAGGCGTCGCTTATGCGACGGAGCAGATCATCGATCTGATCGCTAACGGAGTGAACGGGATCCACGTGTATTCCATGAACAAACCGGATGTGGCCCAGAAAATCCGCGACAGCCTGTCGGAAATCCTGTGCTGACCGTTTGAGGGCATTCGAAACGGTGACAGAAAGGAGAAGGGATGTTTCACTGGAATGAACGGGAAATCCTCCGGTATCTGGGACACCGGGGACAGGAGATTGGTGGGAACGTGGAGCAGCTGATCGCGGAATGCAAGGATGAGCTGGAAGCGGCGGCGACGCCACGGAATATCTGGCGTTCCTTTCCGCTCAAGATCACAGACCATGAGATCGATATGGCCTGCCTTCAGACCAGAAGCCGGAATCTGGAGCGGAACTTAAAGGACTGTGAGGAGGTCCTTTTGTTTGGCGCGACGCTTGGAAGCCAGGTAGATATATTGCTGCAGCGTTATGGAAAGCTGCAGGTGAGTAAGGCCGTGGTGATGCAGGCGGCGTCGGTCGCGATGCTGGAAACTTATTGCGACGAGGTCAACGCCATGCTGAAAGAGGCTTTTTTTGAAAAGGGCAGATATCTCCGGCCGCGTTTCAGCCCCGGATACGGGGATTTTCCATTGGGGTGCCAGACAAAGATCGCGGCGGCCCTGGAGCTTGGAAAGCGGGTTGGGATCACGTTGACGGACAGCCTTTTGATGGCTCCGTCCAAGTCCGTGACGGCGGTGATCGGCGTCAGCCCGGTTCCGGGGGACTGCAGCATCCAGGGGTGTGAGCGCTGCGGAAAAAAAGATTGTGCCTACAGGCGATGAGAAAGAGGAGACAGCTATGAATCTGCTAGAACAAATAAAAGAACGAATTGTATACTGCGACGGAGGGATGGGCAGCCTTCTGCAGGCGGAGGGACTGCAGGCGGGAGAACTGCCCGGCACGTGGAATATCACCCGCCCGGAGGTGCTGTTAAAGATCCACCGCGCCTATCTGGATGCGGGCGCTGACATCATTACGACAAATACGTTTGGCGTCGACCGCCTCAAATATAATGAACATACGGAGTACACCACGGAGCAGATCGTCCGGTCGGCAGTCCGCATCGCAAAGCAGGCAATTGCAGAGAGCGGAAGGAAGGCCTGTACGGCGCTTGATATCGGACCTACGGGCAAGCTTTTAAAACCTTTGGGAGATCTGGCGTTCGAGGAGGCCTATGAGCTGTTCAAAGAAGTGGTTCAGGCCGGTGTCAGGGAAGGAGCCGACCTGATCCTGATCGAGACGATGAGCGACAGCTATGAGGCGAAGGCAGCCGTTCTGGCGGCAAAAGAAAACTCTGATCTTCCGGTGTTTGTGACCGTCACGTTTGATGAAAAAGGAAAACTGCTCACCGGGGGCAGCGCGGCCTCCGTAGTAGCCCTGCTTGAGGGGCTTGGCGTGGATGCGCTGGGGATCAACTGCGGACTGGGACCGGTACAGATGGAAGGGATATTAAAAGAACTTCTCAGGGTGGCTTCGGTTCCCGTGATCGTAAATCCCAATGCAGGCCTGCCAAGAAGTGAAGGCGGGAAGACGGTCTATGACATCGATTCGGATGAATTTGCAGCAGAGATGAAAAAGATTGCGGCAATGGGAGCAAGGGTGGTCGGCGGCTGCTGCGGGACCACGCCGGAACATATCCGCAAGACCGTGGAAGCCTGCAGGGAAGTGACGCCGATTCCGGTGACGGCAAAACACCGCACCGTAGTTTCCTCTTTTGCCCAGGCGGTCGTGATCGGAAACGACCCGGTCATCATCGGAGAGCGGATCAACCCGACCGGAAAATCCAGGTTCAAACAGGCGCTGAGAGACCACAATCTGGAATATATCCTTCGGGAAGGCGTGACCCAGCAGGATCATGGGGCCCATGTGCTGGATGTCAACGTGGGACTGCCTGAGATTGACGAGCCGGCTATGATGGAGGAAGTGGTAAAGGAGCTGCAGAGCATTATCGACCTTCCGCTCCAGATCGACACGTCGGACACAGAGGCGATGGAGCGGGCGATGCGAATCTACAACGGGAAGCCGCTGATCAACTCGGTAAACGGAAAAGCAGAATCGATGGAGGCAGTCTTTCCGTTGGTGAAGAAATATGGCGGAGTGGTTGTGGCTCTGGCCCTGGACGAATCGGGGATTCCAGAGACTGCCGAAGGCAGGATCCAGATTGCGAAAAAGATTTATGCGAGAGCTGCACAGTACGGGATCGGCGCTGAGGATATCATCATCGATGCGCTCTGCCTGACGGTCAGTTCCGACAGCAAAGGAGCCCTGACTACGCTTGAGACACTGCGCCGGGTCCGGGATGAGCTTCATGGAAAGACGATACTTGGCGTGTCCAATATCTCCTTTGGGCTGCCCCAGCGGGAGATCATCAACGCCGCATTTTTTACGATGGCGATGCAGAATGGTCTGAGCGCGGCGATCATCAATCCGAATTCCGAGGCCATGATGCGCGCATATTACAGCTACCGTGCGCTTGCCAACCTGGATGAGCGGTGCGAGGATTATATTCAGGTATACAGCGGTCAGGCGGCATCCCTGGGACAGAGCGCAGTCAGGGGACAGTCCGGAGAGGGAAGTGTCCAAAGCACGGACGGGACATCCGGTGGACCGGGGCTGGCAGAAAGTATCGAAAAAGGGCTGAAAGAGCGGGCGGCGGCAGCGGTAAAGGAGCTGCTGGACGGACAGGATGCCCTCGCGATCATCAACTCGGAGATGATACCGGCCCTTGACCGGGTGGGAAAAGGATTTGAGGCAGGCACGATCTTCCTTCCCCAGCTTCTCATGAGCGCGGAGGCGGCCAAGGCGGCTTTTGAGATCATCAAAGACAAGATGCAGGCAAGCGGTCAGGCCAGGGAGAAAAAGGGAAGGATCATCCTGGCAACCGTCAAGGGCGATATCCACGATATCGGTAAAAATATTGTCAAAGTACTGTTGGAAAACTACAGCTATGAGGTGATCGACCTGGGGAAGGACGTCCCGCCGGAGAAGGTGGCAGAGACCGCGGTCCAGATGCAGGTTCCTCTGGTGGGGCTGAGCGCTCTGATGACAACGACTGTGCCGAGCATGGCGGAGACGATCAGGCTGCTCCGGGAAACAGCGCCCTGGGTCAAAGTGATGGTCGGAGGCGCGGTGCTGACGGAAGAGTATGCAAAGACCATAGGGGCAGACCGGTACTGCCGGGATGCGATGGCGTCGGTGAATTATGCACAGGAGACGCTGCATGAGAAAGGGGAGTAAGACGATGGGAAAATGCTGGAAACGGGCGATGGCAGGAGTCCTCGCAGGGATGCTCACATTGCAGATGGCGGGGATACTCGCAAATGCAAAGCTGATTGAGACTCTGACCCAGGTGGACGGACAGTTCATCCGGGCAAACGGGAGTCCGGTGGAGGGGGCTCTTGCAAAAGGAATTACCATATCAAAATACCAGAACCGCGCCGGTGCGATCGACTGGGAGAGGGTAAAAGGAGACGGAGTGAGCTTTGCAATGGTGCGGCTGGGATACCTTGGCGATCTGGACCCGTACTTCGATGAAAATATGAGAAATGCCCAGGCGCACGGGATTAACACAGGCATATTTTTCTACACGCAGGCGATGGATACGACGACGGCTGTGGAAGAGGCAGAGTTTGTGCTGGATATCATCAAGGACTACCCGGTGTCTTATCCGGTCGCCTATGATGTGGAATCCCAGTATTTGCTGGATATGGGGAAATCAAGGCAGGAGATTACCGACCAGGTCAATGCATTCTGCCAGGTGATCGCGGCGGCCGGCTACCGTCCGATCGT
Organism: Lachnospiraceae bacterium; assembly: GCA_030825115.1. Lineage (GTDB taxonomy): Bacteria > Bacillota > Clostridia > Lachnospirales > Lachnospiraceae > Brotaphodocola. The sequence continues at coordinate 31,455 of JAPJQL010000014.1, read as the reverse complement.
CTACGGCAACAATGAATGGCTGACCCGCAATATGGATACCTCCCAGATCCCCTATGACATCTGGTACTCCAGATATGAGACCTCTGTCAATGAATATCCGAACAGGACCTTGTGGCAGTATACAGACAGCGGGCTGGTGGACGGCATTGTGGGAGAAGTGTGCATCGACATCGCATTTACAGATTACAGCCAGCTCATCCCGTCGGCAGGATGGCGGCAGATCGGCGGGAAGTGGTATTATTATCAGGATCATGTAAAGCAGACCGGATGGCTCTTACTTGGGGATGCGTGGTACTACCTGAATCAGGACGGCAGTATGGCTTTGGGGGTGACGCAGGTGATCGACGGAGTCAGCTACACGTTTGGAAATGACGGGGTATGGCAGCCATGACATGGGAATTTCAGTTTTTATACTGGCTGCAGGCGCACAGGACAGACTGGCTTGACTGGCTGATGATAAAGCTTACGGCGTTTGGGAACGCGGGTATCTTTTGGATCTTGCTGGGATTTGTCCTGGTATTTATGGTGAGGACGAGACGGATGGGGCTTTCTGTGCTTGTCTCCATCGTAATCGGGGCTGTGATCGGAAATCTGATCCTTAAAAATCTGATCGCCAGAGAGCGGCCGTGCTGGATCGACAGCCAGGTAGTGCTGCTGATAGAAAACCCGAAGGATTTTTCCTTTCCTTCGGGTCATACGATGGTTTCCTTTGAGGGCGCCGTCAGTATCCTGATGAAAAACAGGAGATGGGGAATCGCGGCACTGGCGCTGGCATGTCTGATCGCATTTTCGAGGCTCTATCTGTTTGTGCATTTTCCTACGGATATCCTGTTTGGTGCAGCTCTTGGTACGGCGATCGCAGCTTTTGTTGATATCTGGATACGGCCGTCGGATACTGTCGGTTAAAGGGCTTATTTTTTCGGAAAATCACTGCGGACGGTACTTACACCGCAGATATAATCCATGCTGACATTGTAGAACTTTGCAAGGATTATCAGGCTTTCGACCGGGATTCGGGTCCGGCCGCTTTCATAGTCGGAATAGGTTCGTTGACCGATATTCAGGATACCGGCGATCGTCTTCTGGGTATAGCGGTTATCCTCCCGCAGTTCCCGGATTTTTTCATAGTATGTCATTGTGCCACCTCATGGTAAAATTATACAGAAGTTTGACGTTTTTATTGACTTATAGAGTATATTACACTATAATTAGAGTAATATACTCTGGGGGATGCGAAAATACTGATTACAACAGGAGGAAATATGGCGATGAAGGGATTGCTGGATGAAATAGCAGAGCGTGTCAATTCCTACTGCCTGTCGAATCTTCATACATTGGAATACCGTGGTGATGTGTATGTCGTCGTTATGAAGATGGATGCGTCAAACTATTCGGTAGGAGAGTGGGAACGGGCAGCAGCTTATATCCTGTCAGAACCAGTTTGGGGATTTAAGGATCAGGAGTCAGTAAGGCAGCATCTGCTCAAGCGGCTGGAAGATTAAATACAGGAAGTGACAAGTGCCAAAAGGGGAAGCCAAAATACGGCTGCTCCTTCTGGCATTTTTTTGTTTTAAACGCTTCGTTCCTTCATGGATTTTTAAGGAAATACCGCTTGTATTTGACGGGGTCTTTAGGTAGAATAGTGTTAGGCTGGGTATGGGATTCTCTCGGACAGGAGAGGATAACATGAAACATGGAACATATGGTTTTCGGAGATGGTTTCTGATGGCGGCGCTTGTGGTCATGGCAGGAGCCTGCCACAGCTGCGGCAGGGAGACGGTCAATCTGGACTCATACGTGGCAAAAGAGAGCGACTTAAAGGAGACAGAAGCGGGAAACAGCCAGCCGGATGAAGACGGTGGGAGTGAGTCTGCAAAAGAGACGGCAGGACCGGTCTGCTATGTGCACATCTGCGGAGCCGTGGCAAAACCCGGCGTGTATGAAGTGGCAAAGGGACAGCGGATCTATCAGGTGGTGGAGCTTGCCGGAGGATATACGCAGGAAGCTGCCGCAGATTATTTAAACCTTGCCGCCGAGGTGGCGGACGGGATGAAGCTTGTCGTACCCACGCGAAAAGAGCTGCTTTTAGAATCCGGGGAGAGCCTTTACGGAACCCTGGAGCCGCAGGAGGCGGGAAAAGGCAGAGTCAATCTGAACACGGCAACCAGGGAACAGCTGATGGGGCTGAGCGGGATCGGAGAAGCCAGGGCTGCCGATATCATCCGCTACAGAGAGGAACACGGCGGATTCCGGAATATTGAAGATATCAAGAAGGTGCCCGGGATCAAGGACGCTGCATTTCAAAAAATCAAAGATGAGATTACGGTCTGAACAGACAGTGGCCGGGAATGAATAGAGGAGAGAAGATGGCAAAGATTCTGGTAGTGGACGATGAAAAACTGATTGTGAAAGGAATCCGCTTCAGCTTAGAGCAGGACGGCATGGAGGTGGATGTAGCATACGATGGGGAGGAAGCGATTAGCCTGGCAAAGGAGACGGAGTATGACGTGGTTCTGCTCGATGTGATGCTCCCCAAATTTGACGGATTTGAAGTTTGCCAGGCGATCCGTGAATTTTCCGAGATGCCGATCATCATGCTGACGGCAAAGGGCGGGGACATGGATAAGATCCTGGGTCTGGAATACGGGGCGGACGACTATATCACCAAGCCGTTTAATATCCTGGAGGTAAAGGCGAGGATCAAGGCGATCATGCGCCGCAATGCAAAAAAGGCAAAGCGTTCTGCACAGCCGGAGAACAAGATGGTGACGGTGGGGGATCTGAAGCTTGACCGTGAGGGAAGACGTGTATTTATCGCGGAGAAGGAGATCAACCTGACGGCCAAGGAATTTGACCTGCTGGAGCTTTTGGTGTGCAATCCGAACAAGGTGTACAGCCGTGAGGCGCTGTTGACCTTCGTATGGGGCAATAAGGCTTCGGAGTCCGGAGACGTGCGCACCGTGGACGTCCACGTCCGGCGGCTGAGGGAAAAGATTGAGCCGAGCCCCAGCGACCCGCGTTATGTGCATACCAAATGGGGCGTGGGGTATTATTTTAGGGCTTAGTAAAAATACAGAAGAAGAGGGACAGTACATGGACATTTTGATCAGACAGGTGAGACCGGAGGATCTGGATGCTGTGACCCGGGTGGAATCCGTCTGCTTTCCGCAGGCAGAGGCGGCGACCCGGGAGTCGTTTTCACAGCGGATCGAAGCATTTCCGGAAAGTTTTTTTGTAGCGGAAAAAGATGGGGAGATCGTCGGATTTATCAACGGCTGTGTGACGGACAGCAGGGTGATCGCAGATGAGATGTTTGAGGATGCCGGACTGCACAACCCGGACGGGGCGTACCAGAGCATCTTCGGGCTGGATGTGCTGCCGGAGTACCAGCACCAGGGGCTGGCATCCAGGCTGATGCGGCATCTGATCATGACTGCACAGCAGCGTGGAAAAAAGGGACTGATCCTGACATGCAAGGACAGGCTGATCGGATTTTATGAATCGTTTGGCTACCGGAGTCTTGGGGTGTCGCAGTCGGTCCACGGCGGAGCAGTCTGGTATGATATGATTCTGGAGACAGAGCAGGAGATTTAACCCAATAAGCAGGACTAGGGGGTGCCAAATATGAAGGCAGAGAAGAATAAATCCGGATGGAGAAGGCTTGACAACACGGCCAAGATATTTCCGGTTATTGCAAATGAGAATCTGAGCAACGTCTTTCGGGTGTCGGTGACGCTGAAAGAGACGGTGGAGAGGGAACTGCTGCAGCAGGCATTGGAGGATATCCTGCCCCGTATTGAGGGCTTTCGCGTAAAGCTGCGCAGGGGCATATTCTGGTACTATTTTGAAGAGAACAATAAAGTCCCCCAGGTACAGCGGGAATCCACGTACCCCTGCCGGTACATTGACCCCCACGGCAACAGGAAATTCCTGTTTCGCGTGACTTATTTTGAAAAAAGGATCAACGTGGAGGTCTTTCACGCGCTGACGGACGGGCTGGGAGCGGTGAATTTTCTGATGAAACTGACGGTCCGCTATCTTCAGCTGAAAAAGGGAGAGGACGGGTTTTACGGGGAATCGGATGAGAAGACTCTGGAACAGCAGGAGTTTAAGGTGGACGACAGCTATCTGGAGAACTACCGGGAACTGAAGCATCGCCATTACAGCTCACAGCCGGCCTACCGGCTTACCGGCAACTACCTGCCTCTTGGGACGGGTCAGGTGCTTCATGGATATATGAATGTAAAGGAATTAAAGGCGGTCTGCAAAAAACATGACGTCAGCATCACCAAGTATCTTGCCGCCTGCCTGATCTGGTCTATCTGGCAGGAGTATCTGGAAGGCAAGGCCAGCGCCGAGGCGATCGTATTGAACCTTCCCATCAACCTGCGGGCGTTTTTTGGCTCGGAGACGATGGCGAATTTTTTTGCGGTTACCTCGATCGGCTATCTGTTCAGGGATCCGTCTATGGATTTTGAGACGCTGCTCAAAAAGATCAGCCGCCAGATGGACAGAAAGATTGACAAGGAGCGGCTGGAGGAGAGTATCTCTTATAATGTGTCCAACGAAAAAAAATGGTATCTCAGAGTTACGCCGCTGGTGTTTAAGTGGATGGCGCTGAATCTTGTGTTCCGGCTGAAGGACAGGGCCCATACGACCACGCTGTCCAATGTAGGTCCTATTAAGGTGGACCCGGAATATCAGGACGATATCGAACGGTTCCATCTGATGATAGGCGTATCCAGAAGGCAGCCGATGAAGTGTGCGGTCTGCGCCTATAAAGACGAGGTCGTGATAACCTTTACCTCCGTGTTTGCAGACAGCCGCCTGCAGCGGCGTTTCTTTAAGAAACTGAAAGAAGACGGAGTGAAGATCCGTCTGGAGGGAAATGAGCTTTCAGCGGCCAGAAAACGGGATATGTATCCCCGCGTCCGCAGGGTGCTGATCCTGCAAAAAGGCGGCGAGGCGAAGGCGTCCAGGATGGTGAAGAGCGTAGGACATACCGGCGGCCATGCCGTGAAGAATGTCCGGGATTACCTGACGGGAAGCCGGGATCTGAAAGAGGAGTTAAACCGCAGGTTTCATGTATAAGGGCGGATTTAGGCAGAGGATCAGGAGGTTACATGAGAAATAAAAAGGCGAGCATACGGGGCGTCCTGATGCGGGATATGATGAAGAACATGATGGAGTCCGCGATGGGACATCCTTTCCAGACCGGAGAATTCCGGATGAATCCGATTGAACCGGCCTGGATCTGTCCGGATGGCTACGAATACGAGATCATTGAGATGGAGCATTTTAAGATGGAGTATCTGCGTCCGGCGGAGGTCTGCACCGGGCGGGTGATCCTTCAGCTCCACGGAGGCGGTTATATCGGCCCGATGAAGAATACGTACCGTGATTTTGCTGTCCGGTATTCCAAACGCAGTCTTGGCGGAGATGTACTCACGATCGACTACCGGGTTGCGCCGGAATTCCCCTATCCCGCGGCGCTTGAGGACGCCATCTGCGCGTACCGGTGGCTGACGGAGACGAAGCGGTACGACCCGCAGAAGGTGATCATCGCCGGGGATTCGGCAGGCGGGGGGCTGACCCTTGCCCTCGCCCTGTGGCTGCGCGACCATGGGCTGCCGATGCCGGCAGGGCTTTTGGTGATGTCGCCGTGGACGGATCTGACATGCAGCGGGGAGAGCCACGAGTACAACTACACGAAGGACCCCCAGTTTGGCAATACGAAGGACAATATGCTGTACAACTCCTCTTATATCGGTGATGCAGACCCGGCAGACCCGTATCTGTCCCCGGTGTTTGGAAGCTATGAGGGGATGCCTCCGGTGCTTTTGCAGGTCGGCGGCTGTGAAGTGCTTCTCAGCGACAGCCTGACCGTGGCTGACAAGATCAGGGAGGCGCACGGCAGGCTCAGGCTGTCGGTTTATGACGGCATGTTCCACGTATTTCAGATGGCGATGAACATGATTCCCGAAAGCAAGGAAGCCTGGGAAGAAGTGGCGGCATTTCTTCAGATCATCTATAATATCCGGCGGAAACCGGATGGCAAAGTAGTAAAACGGGTAAAATCAGGACGAAGGAAGCAGCCATGAAGATTACATTGATTGCAGTTGGGAAGATCAAGGAGAAGTTTTATACAGAGGCGATCGGGGAATATGCCAAGCGCCTGGGCCGGTACTGTAAGCTGGAGATCGTGCAGGTCCCGGATGAAAAGACGCCGGACAGGGCCAGCGAGCTGGAGGAGCTTCAGATCAAACGGCGGGAGGGGGAGCGGATCCTTTCCCAGATCAAAGACGGTTCCTATGTGATCGCGCTGGCGATTGAGGGAAAGATGCTGGATTCGGAGGAGCTGGCGGGAAAGATCGATCAGCTTGGGATCGGCGGGCAGAGCCAGATCACGTTTATCATCGGCGGTTCCCTCGGGCTGTCTGAGGAAGTGTTAAAGCGGGCGGATTATCTGCTCAGCTTTTCGAAGATGACATTTCCCCATCAGCTGATGCGGGTGGTACTGCTGGAGCAGGTGTACCGAAGCTACCGGATCATTGCGGGGGAGCCGTATCACAAGTGAAGATACAGGAGAGAAATTTTTCATAAGCTTATATCAGAAGGAGGTTTCATTATGGCAGGAAAATATGTAAAAAAGGGAATCATACTGCTCACTGCACTTGCTGCCCTGGCGATTGGGACAGCATTTACCTCATGGGCGGCAACCCGCCTGGACACGGTATCCGATGTATGGTGGGATGATGACAATGTAACGGTCGCAACCTGGGAAGCTGTGGAAGACGCCTCTCAATATGAGGTCTATCTTTACTGCAATGACAGCAGGGTCGATACCATCAAGACAAAGAAGCTCAAATATGATTTTGAGCGCAAGATGACCCGTGCAGGAGAGTACACATTCCGGGTACGTGCGCTTGCAAAAGGGAAGGATTTCAGCAATGGCTATTGGTCTGATTATTCAGATTCTACGTATATCGATGAAGCCTTTGCGGAGCTGATGAAAAACGGAGGCAGGGTCGATACCAAAAATTCCGGCCCCGGTGCGAACGGTCAGGCGTCTGAGCCAACACCGAATTCAGGCATTGTCTATACCTGGCAGTGGAAGCAGAATGACAGGGGCTGGTGGTACGAGCGTTCCGACGGATTCTATCCTGTCAACAGCTGGTGCGAGGATACGGCGTCCGGCAAATGGTATTATTTTGACGTCAATGGCTATATGGTGACCGGATGGGTTGACGGGAATGGGACACGCTACTATTGCGGACCGGACGGGGCCATGGTGACGGGGGAGTATACCGTTGACGGTACGAACTATACGTTTGACGCCTCCGGCGCCCTGCTTGGAGGGTGACAGTCCGCTTTCCGGCAATATTTATTTTCAGACATGCCCTGGCATAAATTTCCCCTCTCCTCATATATTGTACTATGAGGGGAGGGGCGAAGTTGAATAAAAAGGACGAACTGATCAAGATTTTTTCAAAAGATATCAGAATGATTCTCAGGCAGGTATCCGTGGATTTCGAGCAGGTGCAGGAAATCCGGCTCAGGGTACATGCCCCACTTCTTATGATCTGCAACAACCACGAATATTACATTACTCCAGAAGGGAATTTGAGCAAGCGTGCCGAAGAGGCATATATTGTATCCCGGCAGGAGCTGAAAGAAACCATGGAATACATGAGCAGCTACTCCCTGTATGCGTTTGAGGAGGAGATGAGACAGGGGTTCATCACCATCCAGGGCGGTCACCGGATCGGGATCGCCGGAAAGACCATCTCGGATGAATCCGGTATCAGGACCATGAAGTTCATATCCTTTATTAACGTGCGCCTTTCCCACCAGATCCGGGGCTGTGCCGCCGGAGTGCTTCCCTACCTTTACGAAGGCGGGGATATTTTACATACCCTGATCATCTCGCCGCCCCGCTGCGGGAAGACCACACTGCTGCGGGACATCATCCGTCAGGTCTCAAACGGGACTGAAAGCGAGCCGGGGATGACGGTCGGCGTGATTGACGAACGATCTGAAATCGGGGCCTGTTACCAGGGGGTGCCTCAGAATGAGCTTGGCATCCGCACCGATATCCTGGACTGCTGTCCCAAAGCGAAGGGCATGATGATGCTGATCCGCACCATGTCTCCCCGCGTGATCGCGGTGGACGAGATTGGAAGCCGGGAAGACTTGGAAGCGATCGAATATGTGATGAATTGCGGCTGTAAGCTGATCGCCACCGTTCACGGCAGCTCCATCGAAGATATCAAGCAGAAGCCGGTGCTCCGTAAGCTGGTGCAGGAAAAGTGGTTTGAGCGGTATATCATCCTGAACAACCGGGGCAGGGTTGGAAACGTGGACCAGATCTACGATTCCAGGGGGAATAAACTATATCCGGCGGGTGGGATAAACTATGACAATTAGCATCTGGATGAAGACAGCAGGCTGTATCCTGATCGTGACGGGGACTTCGGGGTATGGATTTTGGATGGCTGCGCGGTACGGGGAACGGTTAAAGACACTGGAGCAGCTCCGCCAGATGATATTTCTTCTGAAGGGACAGATCATCTATGCCAATGCTCCGCTGGAAGAGGCCTTTGACGCGGTGGGAAGGCGGACACAGGGGGCGTTGTCGGAGCTGTTTTTGCAGGTGGCAGAGCGGATTCGGGAGCAGCAGGGCGAACCGTTGATCCAGATATGGAAGGATGAGATAAAAGGGCTTGGGCAGGAGACGGCTATGACGGAGAAGGACAGGCAGAACCTGGCCGGGATGGGGGAGCATCTGGGATTTATGGACCGGGACATGCAGGAGCGAAACCTTTTGCTCTTTCTGGAACAGCTGGATTTGGAGATACAGGGACTCAGAGAACATAAGCAGGAGCGGAGCAGGCTGTATACCAGCCTGGGCGTGATGGGCGGTCTGTTCCTTGCCATATTATTAAGCTGAATCATACCGGAACGTGCCGGAACAAGGCGGAGAACCGGAGGAGAAAGGGGTAGGGATGGGAGTCAATCTGATATTTAAAATAGCCGCGGTAGGGATACTGGTGTCCGTCATCTGCCAGGTGCTCAAGCACAGCGGCAGGGAGGAGCAGGCATTTTTGACCAGCCTTGCCGGTTTGATCCTGGTCCTGTTCTGGATGGTGCCTTATATCTATGAGCTGTTTGAAACCATAAAAAATCTGTTTGCATTGTAGGTGATGGCATGACGGTAATAACGATCGGGATTGTAGGAATCACGGCAGTCCTTCTTGCGGTACAGATGAAAGGAGTAAAAGGAGAGTACGGGACTTATCTGGCGGCGGCAGCCGGATGCTTTATCTTTTTCTACGGGATTTCCAAGCTGGAAACCATACTGGATGCCATGCGCCAGGTACAGGATTTTATAAAGATCAACCGGGTTTATCTGACAACGCTTCTGAAGATGACGGGGATTACCTATATTGCGGAGTTTGCCTCCGGGATCTGCAAGGATGCGGGGTATGGCTCGATCGGGACACAGATAGAAATCTTCGGGAAATTGTCGATTCTGGCGGTGAGTATGCCGATCCTTCTGGCGCTGATGGAGACACTGCAGGGGTTTTTGTCATGAAACCGGGACGGGGAACAGGGCGGTATCCGGGAAGCGGCCGGATGGGATCTTGGAGGATCTTTGCGGCAGTCTTTGCGGCAGTTGGTCTGCTGGCCGGAATCACCGGATTTACGGGGACGGCGCTGGCAGCAGAACAAGGAGCTTCCCTGGACGGACTGGACAATGTGATTCCCGAAGGACCGGCTGACTGGTCGGAGCTGGACCGGTTTTTAAAACAGGAGACAGACGGGGCAGGAGCAGGCATGACGTTTAGCGGCCTGATGAAAGAGCTGCTGGCGGGCAATGGGAAAGCAGCCGGGGGGATGATCTTGTCGGCTGCCAGGGACGCGCTTGTGCGGGAAATCTCCAGAGGCGGACAGATGGCAGGGCAGCTGCTGGCCCTGGGGCTGATCGGAGCCGTGTTTGCCAATTTTTCGGATATCTTTACCGGAAGCCAGATTTCGGAGACGGGATTTTTCATGACATACCTGTTGGCATTTACGGTCCTTGCGGCTGGATTTGCAGACAGCGTGACGATTGCAAAAGAGGTGCTGGAAAAACAGATGGAATTTCTGAAAGCCCTGATACCCGCATACTTTATGACGGTGGCCTGGGCGGGGGGAAGCCTTTCGTCGGTGGCCTGGTATGAAGTTGTCCTGTTTTTGATCACGGCGGTGCAGTGGATGTATGTGAGTATGCTGGTGCCGGTCACCCAGATTTATATCCTGCTGGTCATGGCGGGGCATATCACAAAAGAGGACATGTTGTCAAAGCTGACCGGGCTGATCAAGACCGGGGTGGAGTGGGGGACCAAATCGCTGATCGGCATCGTGTTGGGATTTCAGGTGATCCAGGGGCTGGTGCTCCCCTATGCGGATTCCGTGCATACGGCAGGGGTGCAGAAGCTGCTTCAGGTCATTCCCGGCATCGGGCAGGGGGCAGGCGCAGTGACAAAGATCATGCTTGGCTCAGGAGTCCTGATCAAAAATACGATGGGGGCGGCGGCGGTGATACTGCTGGTGCTCGTCAGCCTGGTTCCGGTGTTAAAACTGCTCGTGCTGCTTTTTTTGTACCGGGGTGTTGCGGCCATGATGCAGCCGGTCTGCGATAAGCGGCTGGTGGCATGCATCAGCAGTGTGGCGGACGGACAAAAGCTGCTTTTGGGGCTGGTGGTTTCCTCCCTGCTCCTGTTTGTCCTTACCATTGCGCTCATCTGTGCGGGAACCAATGTGTCGTATCTGGCATGAGGATTTGGCAGATCCGGGGACGGGTAAGCGGAGAAAAAGGAGGTGGGAACGATCGAAGGGCTGTATGGATGGCTTCGCAATATTACCTGCTATATCTTGTTTATGTCGATCCTGGATAATCTGCTTCCGGGAAAAAAGTATGGCAAATATCTAAAGCTTTTTGCCGGGATGGTGCTGATCCTTCTGGTGGTGCAGCCATTTACGGGCAGCCTGAGGCTGGAAGACAAGATAGCCCATTATTATGAGTCTTTTGTGTTCCGCTATCAGGCCGACGATCTGAGGCAGGAACTTCTGGGCGTGGAAGAACAGCGCCTGGAACAGATGATCCTGCAATATGAGGAGGCCGTAGGCCAGGACCTGACGATGATGGCAGAGGACAGCGGACTGACCGTGCTGGCGTGCAGGGCCGCGATCGGGCGGGAGCAGGAGACAGAACGGTTTGGGATGGTGCAGTCGGTATCCATGAAGGTGGCGCTGGCCGGGGAACCTTTGGGCGCGGCAGTCGTGGATTCTACAGACATCACCATATCCCCGATTGAAAAAATAGGGCCGTCAGGCAGCCATACAGATGAGACAGAAACGGGGATACCCCATGCCGAAGAAAGAAAGCGGCAGGAAGAAGAGCGGGCGGCGGTCGCCAGGCTGCGGAGGAAGATTGCATCTTATTATAACCTGGAGGAAGCATATGTTGAAATTCAAATCGTGGAAGGGCAGGGATAAGTGGCTGTTTTTTCTGACCATCGGAGTCATACTCTGTATTCTGGCATTTCCGGTGGAGAGTCTGACACAAAAGAGCCGGGCGGTATCCGCATCCGGCAGGGCTGGCGGGATTCAGACAACTGCACCCCAGGGAGGGGGAGCCGGGGATATCTCGCCGGATGCGTGGGAGGAAGATTCCGGCGCAGGCGGGGCAGAAGCGGCCCTTGCGGCAGCAGCCCGGCCCGGCAATTCCTACGAAGCGGAATTGGAACAGCGAGTACGGGAAATCCTGAAAAATGTGGATGGGGTGGGCAAGGTGGATGTGATGATCGTGCTCAAATCTTCTGCCCAGAAAGTGGTTCACACGGATAACAGCTCCTCCCGCTCCATAACCGATGAAAAAGACAGCGCCGGCGGGACAAGGAAGATTGAAAATGAGGAGAATGGCTCTTCGACCGTGTTCACGACCGGAGACGGGCAGAGCGCCCCCATTATCGAAAAGGAGCTACGCCCGGAACTGTCCGGTATCATCATCAGTGCCTCGGGCGGGGGAAGTCCCACAGTGCGGGCAGAAATTTCTGCTGCAATGGAAGCATTATTTGACCTGCCGGCTCATAAGATAAAAGTACTAAAGCGGGTGGAGTAAAATCCACCCGCCTTTGATTTTGCGTTGTTTTTATGGTGTCTGTATTATCTGAAAATGTCGGATTAGAGGATAAAAATACACAAGTGATATACAAAAAATACACAAATCAAATTTCGATTTTATTTATCTCAAGGTTTAGCCTGGCGATTTCTACATGGGTGTAGACACGGTCTGTTAAATCGCTGATGTGGTGTCCGAGGATAAGTTTCCGATACAAGTCATCACACCCGTATTCTTTTAATAGTGATGCACAGGTGTGCCTGGTATCGTGCAGGGTATGCTTCATCTCAAGCTTTTCCATAAGAGGGATCATATGGTAATCCTTGAAGTGCATATAGGTGATAGGCTTGCCATTCTCCTCAAAAAGATAAGTGTTGGAACTCTTATAAAACGCCTTTACCAGTGGAAGTATCTTCTTATGGATCGGTACAGCCCTGTCTTTTCCGGCATCAGTCTTCTTTCCGCCAATCATATATGAATCATTCAGGTGCACGTTTTCTTTTCGCATTTCCAGCAATTCCGTAGCGCGGAAGCCAGTGTAAATAAATATCAGCAGCCGCTTAGCGTCTTCTGAGCCATCTGCCCATAGTTTTCCTATTTCGGTATGCGAGAATGCTTTGTGCATTTGCTGCTTTTCCCTGGCCGATACGCGGATGATGAACTGGGAGTAATCTTTATCCACGTATTCTTTCTTTAAGGCATATTTGTACATGAAGTGGAGAAGCGTGATAGGCTTCTGTATCGTGGATTCTGACATGTTCTCCAGCTTGTCTATCTGCGCCTGCAGGTCATCTACACGCAACATGCAGAATACCTTGTCGTGTAAATCTTTTAACTGGTTAAATCCTAAGGTGTAGGATGCATGTGCCTGCTTGCCAACATCCTTGTACCGCTCATGTTCTGTGATCCATTCGTCGAATACCTGGCGGAACAGGATATTGCTTTTTAGGCGGTTGTCTGGCGTGACAAGCCCTTCGTTGTATTTCGCCAGAAATGTGTATGCATCCGCTGATTTTTCAAAGTATCCGAGATATTTGTAGATGGCAGTACCGTTGTCGTGTTCGCCGATTTTCACCCGGACGGCGTAGGGGCGCCGGCGTTTTCCGGTCATTTTGTAGACGCAGCCGTAATTGTTTGGTAACTTCATGATATCATCCTTTCTGTTGCGATATCGCAATGATTTTAGGTTTTGGGGTATAAAAAATACGCCCCTTGCCAGGACGCACCAGAGATGATATAATTTGGGTGTGAAGCAGATTATATCAAGTCGGAGCAGTTCGGCAAGAGAAATCTATGTGAAAGCCGCTTTGGTGTTGGTAGCACCGGGGCGGTTTTTTATGTACTATTTTGTTGTTTTCATCTTTAAACTAATGCGATATTGCTCTGCATCTGGGACATCAATAAATTCTACAGTCTTATCATAGTTCTTTTTGACAACTGCTTTTATTTCATCAAGAGTCACATTGAAAAATTCGCGACGTTGATTTACCATGTTGAGCTTTCTATCTTCAAAAGCATGGTGCAGAGCGGTTTCTAGAGCGGGAGCATTATCTGAAAAAATCATGGCGTGAACATCAAAGTTAAATGGAACAGATGCATCGCCAAGCTCATCAACTCTATCCTGTGGTTCTAGTCGTCTTGTCATTCCGATTTTATAAACATTTTCGCCAAAAGCACCTATATTGGAAATGATATATACATAACCAGCTTTCATATTTGCCTGCCGATAATCTACATCAGAGAGAGCTTTGTCAATATCTTTAAGCTGATGTTCCAATTCAGCCTTTTTATTTAATAAATCTGGGTTATCTGGATGGAGCTCAAGTTGAATTTTAAGCTTTTCAAATGCAGTTTGATAATGAGTTTGCTCTTTTTCAATTTTCTTACGTTGTTCCTCTAATTCTTTTTGGATTTTAGCTTGTTCACGTTGCTCTGCCCTTGCTGCTTTTTGCTCTTCCTTTTCTTGTTGTTTTTTAGTTTGATACTCAAAAGCGAGACGAAGTTCTTTAACTTTTGAATCTAAGTATTGTTTTGTGATTGAAATACCCATCACAGTTCCCAGTTTTGATATGGTTTCTGCTGATTTATAGATTCTGTCAAGCGATGAATCAAAATTGCTATATTTAACCTTGGCAATAATAGAATCACAATCACTATTAAATGCTCTTAAAAGCAGTTTCATAGTATCATTTACCATTTTACGCCCTTTTACTTTATTATCGTTTACGGTCCAATTTGTATTACCAGATACCGCAGCGTTGGCTTTTATTAAATCTTTTTGCTTTTGTCGTATTTTAGTCAATTCTTCTTTGTAGTCAAGAGCACTTGCGAAATTGTATTGTGGTTTATATAGTCCAAATTCCTGAACAAGTATCTCTTCATCAAGGCAAATGATTTCAGATTTTTTCTGAGATATGCTGGCATTTAAGGACTGAATTTCATCATTCAAATTGCTAATGTTATTTTTTGCATGGTTTTCAACATGATTAAGCTGCTCAATGGATTCTTCAAGTTTCTTTTTTACTTTTTCAATATCTTCGATTTCTTGCTGCAATTTAAATAATTGCTGTGCATCAGGACATGCAAGTGATCTGAGGTTCTGATTTTCTTCTTCTAACTCGGATATACGTTTTAATTCATTCGTTTTTAGAAAATCTAGTAATGCCATATACTTTGCTCCTCCCAGTTATTCGTGGTTTATAAAACCAGCCAATATTTTAATAGTGATGATTATACGTAATAAGGGTTTGGCTTTCCGATGAGAGCAATGATATCAATTACCCAGCCAATGCCAAACAATCCACCAGTAAGAAGATATAGGATTCCCATGCCAATTTTGCCTTCGTAAAATTTGTGACCACAGACGGTAAAGATGCAAAGCAGCAAAGAAATCCATTTGTTTTTTTCTCGTCCATTTGCAACCGGAGTAACTATTGTAGCACTCGCGCTGGCACTGGATGATGCAGAGTTATTAATGATAATTGGAGTATCATTATTGTTTGTTAATTGCTCAACTTGTTTACCGCATTTAGGGCATACTACACATTCAAAATCAATAAGTTCTCCACAATGTTTACAATATTTTGTGTTTGATTCCATCCTTTTTCCTCGCTTTGTTTATTTTATTAAAAAGCCAATGACTTTTATACTTCTTCTACTTTTCCAAGTACGCGACCAACAAGTTTAATGTCTTCGCTGGCTGGAATATCTGGATATGTTTTTTTGTCAGCGTTGTGAGATATCAGTCGGTCATTCCCTAGCTCTTTAATGAAGCATTCACTTCCCTTAGTAAATATGCCTATGCTACCAGTGGAGATTTCTTTGGATATTTCAACATATACTTTATCACCGTCACTGTAGGTTGGCTCCATGGAATTTCCGTTGACTCCAATAACAAAGTCTGCTTGTTCTGAGATTGGGGTGATCGGGACTTCGATTGTATCTGTAGGGATATTATCAAATAAATACTCTCCACTTCCGGCTGATGCGAGACGCTGATAATAATTCAGAATATATACTGGTACTTCGTCATCTTTTGCTTCATTCTCGATATGGATAGTCTGGTGGAAGACTCTTTCAGTTTCCCATGCAAGAATAGTATCAATATGCCGGCGACCGATGTCGTCAAGGGCGCGGTATTTTTTTATATGTTCATATTCTGATGTTTTCAGACGAAAAGAATTCAAAACTTCTTTTTCATCCGTAAGGCAAAGTAAATAATCAACAGAAACATTAAACAATTCTGAAATCTGTTTTAGAAATGTATGTCCTGGTTCTCTTGCATCTGTTTCATAATTTCTGAGAGTAGTACTAGGTATACCAAGTTTTTCTGCAAATTCATTTCTCTTACTATATCCATTTTCTATACGTAGTTCCGTAAGTCGTTCACCAAAAGTCATTCTAACACCTCCTGTAAGCCCATTATATGTAATTTATTACATTGTGTCAATAGGATAATGCTCAAAATGAGCAATATTTTGCAAGAATGGTATTGACAAATGCTCGTAATGGGTTTAATATATATGCATAAAGCTCAAATTGAGCAGAAAGGAGGGCGGAGATGCTCAGAAATATAGAGGCTGAAAGAGTAAGAAAAGGTTTAACCAAAGAGGAACTAACGAAAAAAATCGGAATTTCATTGAAGACATATTACAACTGGATCAATGAAGAGACGGATGTTCCCAGCTCTGCACTTATAAAAATGTCGAGGATGTTTAAAGTTGAAATAGGATATCTTCTTGAGGGAGCGACGGGCGTTCAAAGAGAATCAGGCAAGGGGGTGAACTGAGGATGGTGACTGCAATATTGATTCTATTACTAACCATAGCAGCAATAAAGTGGCTGCATTACAGGCTGTGCGTCATGGCAGTACTCTTATTTGGCTGAAGGGAAAAGATTACCAGATGAGAAAGGAATGAGTATAAAGGTGAGAAAATCAAAGGTAGGTGTGAGCGTTAAATCTGCGAGTCAGCAGCTTGGGTATCCAGAACAAGCGGTTAGGGTGCTGATGAGGCGCGGGAAGCTTCCGATAGGCATCGCAGAAAAGATGAGTGGGGAAAGGTATTCGTATTATATTTCCCAGGAACTTATTGATGTGTATTTGAAACGGAGAGAGGAGGAACAAGCAAATGCAGCAATTAAACCAGATCTGGGACTGGGAGACAGAGATGGACAGGCTGGAGCGGATGCATAGAGACATCTTCCGGCTTCGGCAAGAGATGCGTCGGCATGAGCTGTATGCGGCGATGAGGTGCCTGATACTTGTCGGAGTGGTGTGTGCGGCGTGGTATTTCAGGGCGGTGTAGGCGATGGGCGCAGAAACATGCCGGACATGCCGTTACAGCAGCCGGTGCATGGAGCGGAGCCGGATGTATCCGTGCAGGGATTATAAGAGAAAGGAGGAGGACTATGCAAGGGAAAATCACATTAGAAAACGGAGTGGAATCGATGTTTCTCCTGACCGATGAAGATGTTAAAGCATTAGAGATTGAGGCAGCAGAAGTGAGGGAACGGAATGCCAACAGCATTCTGTTAGATTACAACATCGCAAACGAGATGGCATATGGGGTGCATAAGTGGGCTGAGCACCTGCGAGAGTACCAAGCCGGGAGAGCAGAAACCCCAGCTGCGGGAACAGCCGGGGGATCAAGGTAACTCGTAAATAATCACACCCTCATTATGAGGGAAAACGGAGGAAATGTCAAGATGGATGGAACTTTAGGAAAGGTGGATACTGACCACGTACCGGAACCAGGCAACAGGATCCCGGAACCGGAAGGGAGAAAGCATGCAGCCAGGGCAGCAGACCTGCGCCCCGGGCAGAACGTCCGGTTTGAGTTCGGCGCCCCGGACAACTGGACCAAGCTGGAGATCCGCGAGGTACATATCTTTGAGAAGCAGGTGACGCTGAAAGGGAAGAGCAACGGATACCAGGATGACTATTCGTTCCAGCCGGATGAGCTGGTGGAGGTGCTGGATGCCTAACGTGATCAGCATTAAAAAGAAGAGGAAGAAGGCAATAAGCCGGGGAGCGTGCGGGGATGGGATCATCCGTATCGACCCGGAAGCCGCAGATATTTTGGAAGGGTTCTTGGAAAAGTCAGGCGGCCAGCTGAGCGTGAAGGAGCTGGCTTCAAGCCTGATCAGGTATGCGGCAAACGATACGATAATCAAGATTGAAGACGAGGAGGAGTGACATGGAGAGATTAGACGTAATGATCAGCCAGAAGAACGGCGTGATAGATTTCAGTAATTTCGATGAGCTGAAGGAGGCGCTGTCAGCATATCTGGAGGAATACCGAGGGGCATCTTTCACGGAAGAGAGCAAAGGGTTTGCCAAGGCGGCAGTAGCCGACCTGCGGAAGCTTAAGAAGGCGGTGAATGACCGGAAGATTGAGGTCAAGAAGCAGTACATGCAGCCATATGAAGCGTTCGAGATGAAGACAAAAGAGCTGCTGGCGCTGATCGATGAGCCGATCGCGCTGATCGACAGCCAGGTGAAGGAATTCGAGGCCAGCCGGATTGAAGAGCGCCGCAGGCTGATACGTTCCATCTATGAAGAGAAGGTTGGTGACCTGGAAGGATATGCCCCGCTCAGCCGGATCTATTCCGGGAAATGGGAGAATTCATCCACGTCAGCCAGGAAGATCGGCGAGGAGATGGAACAGGCGCTACTGAGCATCAGGATGGACGTGGAGAGCCTGAAGCTGATGCGGGTGGAGCCGGATATAATCGACTATGCCCTGGGACAGTACAAGGCAGGATACACGGCAGTGGAGTCTATGAGGCGAGCAAATGAGTTTGCTGAACTGGCAGAACGCCGCAGGAAGGCAGAGGAAGAGGCGGTCTGGGCGGAGGCAACAATGCCGGACCCGGAGCCGGTGCAGCAGGAGCTGGATCTGGATACGGGGTTCGGCCTGGCATTCGAGACACCGTCCGCTAAAAAAGCCACATACCAGATTGTCGCATCCCAGGAGAAGATCGACATGCTTGAAGGATATATGAACAGCTTCGGGATAAGCTTTGAAAGGATAGGGTGAACATGGAAGGGCAGGAGACAAGACAGGAGGGCGGGAAGATATTCCGCCAGATCACGCAGGTGATGAAGGATGTGGGCGCTGTAGCCAAGAAGGACCGGAACGCCCAGCAGGGGTTCAATTACAGGGGGATCGATGCGGTGATGAATGCGATCAACCCTGCATTCCAGAAGCATGGGGTCTTCGTGGTCCCTACCATCCTGGAGCAGACCCGGGAAGTGAAGACCACGGCAAAGGGCTCAGTGATGAATTATTCCATCTGCCGGATTGAATACCGGTTCTATGCGGAAGACGGCTCCTTCGTCCGCGCCGTGGTGATCGGGGAGGCGATGGACAGCGCGGATAAGGCAACGAACAAAGCGATGGCGGTCGCATTCAAATATGCGTGCTTCCAGGTCTTGTGTATCCCGACAGAGGAGATGAAGGACCCGGACGGGGCTGGCGAGCCTGTAGCACCACGGACCGATCCGGATGGAAAACAGAAGAAGCCAGCTGGGAAGGCAAAGGACAGCGGAGCCGGAACGGCAGGCGGGGAGGAGCCTCCGGACATTAACCCGGGGGATGCAGCGGCAGAGAAGATTGACACAGCGAAACTTAATACCATAAAGGCAGAGCTTGGAAGGACCGGGGTGGAGGAAGCCACCGTCCTGAAGCTTTTCGGGCTCAAGGCGCTGGGGGACATGACTACGGAACAGTTCATTAAAGTCATGAAGAAGTTCAGCGCGACGCCGGACAAGGAGGCATAGATGAATACGGTACAGCTTGTGGGGCGCTTCACACGCGACCCGGATGTAAGATATACGGACGGCGGCTCGACAATTGCCAGGTTCACCCTGGCGTGCGACCGGAGGTTCAAGCGGGACGGCGAGGACAATGCGGACTTTATATCCTGCGTGGCATTCGGGAAGACCGCGGAGTTCATAGAGAGATATTTTGTGAAAGGGCAGCGGATAGGTCTGAACGGGAGGATACAGACCGGCTCCTATGTGAACCAGGAAGGGACAAAAGTATATACCACCGACGTCATTGCCGAGAACGTGGAATTCGTGGAAAGCAAGAATGCGGCAGGCGGAGACAACGGCGCAGGATGCCAGCCGGCTTCCAGGCCAACCCCGGCCAGTGCAGTCGGGGATGGGTTCATGAATATCCCGGACGGCGTGGAAGATGAAGGGCTTCCCTTCAATTAGGAGGCATTATGGTGATCCAGATTGACAGCAGGGAAAAGGAGAGGGCGATAAAGAAGATTGTTGCAGAGTTCGACCGGCAGGGGATCCGGCACCCGGTATCCAAGCTGCTGGTCGGGGACTATATGAGCTATGACAACCCGCGACTCATCATCGACCGGAAGCAGAACCTGACGGAGCTGTGCAGCAACGTCTGCCAGGGGCATGACCGGTTCCGCAGGGAGCTTGTACGTGCGCAGGAGAACGAGATACGCCTTATATTCCTGGTCGAGCATGGAAAGGGCGTAGAGAGCCTTAAGGATGTGATCTGGTGGGATAACCCGCGGTCCGTCAGACGGGTGCGTGGCGATGACGGGAAATGGAAAAACATAGAGACGAAGGCGATGCAGGGGGAGGTGCTGTACAAGATCCTCTGCACGCTGGAGAGGAAATACGGCTGCCGGTTCCTGTTCTGCGAGAAAGGGGATACCGGCAGGCGCATCATTGAGCTACTTGGAGGTGAGGGGAGTGACGGCGGAAGAGATTAAGCAGGCATACAGCATGAAGGAGATAGTGGGACGTTATGGGCTTGTCCCTGACCGGCGGGGGTACGTCCCCTGCCCATTCCATAAGGAGAGGACTGCCTCAATGAAGATTTATGAGAAAGACTACCATTGCTTTGGGTGTGGGGAGAACGGTGACATTTTCAGCTTCATACAGAAGATGGAGGACATCCCGTTCCCGGAGGCATTCCGTTCCCTCGGCGGGACGTACGGGCAGGAGAGCCCGCGGACGGCCAGGATACGTGCGGCTGCAGCCAGGAGGGAGAAAGCCAGGAGGGCGGAGGCAGAAACACGGTTCCAGGGGTGGAAGAAGAAACGGCTGGGGGAAGTGTGCCGCCTTTTAAGGCTCCTGGATGCCATGATCCCTGGATATGCGCCGCTTTCTGACGAGTGGCAGGCAGCCATCCGGATGCGGGAAGGGAACCAGTATAAATATGACGTCCTGGCATCAGGAACGCGGGCGGAGCAGGAGGAGATGAGGGCGCTGGATGAATGAGCCGCTAAGATTTTACACCAAGGAAGAATTTAACACGGAAGCCCCATACAAGGTCCTCTTCGACCATAGGGATGACGGATTCACATACATGCAGATGTTCAACGACATGAACGCGAACGCGGAGTCCGTGGGGTTCAAGCGCTTCGGTACGATGGTGAAGGCATACTTCAACCAGCACGAGGACCGAAAGGGCGGTATCAACAGCGTCGTGAACAACCTGACAGACTTCAACGACCAGCCGGTGGAGCTGTTCACCGGCGAGTGGATTGCGAACGACCAGGGCATCATCCGCCGGAATGAAAATAATGGGATTGACACGGCCTGCGTGCACCCCATCCTGCCGGTCCAGCGGCTGATCAACATTGATGACGGCACTGTCCGCCTGAAGCTCATGTTCCGGAGGGACTACAAGGGCTGGAAGGAGGTCGTGGCGAACAAGAGCACACTGTTCAATTCAAGGGAGATCAAGAAGCTGGCGGACAAGGACATATCGGTATCGGACAAGAACGCATCCTATCTGGTTGAGTACCTGCAGGACGTGGAGGACCTGAACCACAATACCATACCGGAGGTGCAGTCAGTCAGCCATCTGGGATGGACTTCGAACGGGCTGTTCAGCCCATATATGGAGAACCTGGAGTTTGACGGGATCGACAACTATAGGAGGACGTTTGAGGCGGTCCATCCGTATGGTGAGTACGAAATATGGCTGGATGCCGTAAAAGCAGTCAGGAGGACAGATTCGGTGGCCAGGATAGCACTGGCAGCAGGATTTGCATCCGTGATCATCAAGACTATAGGGAAGCTGAATTTCATCCTGCATTTCTGGGGCATGTCCGGAACTGGGAAGACAGTGGCACAGTTCCTGGCGGCATCCATCTGGGCTGACCCGAACGATGCAGCAGGGTTTGTGCAGACATTCAATGGAACTCTTGTCGGGCTGGAGCAGCTGGCGGGGTTTGTGAATAACCTCCCACTAATACTGGATGAGTTCCAGCTTGTAAAAGACAAAAAGTCGTTTGAGCAGACTGTGTATATGCTGTGCGAAGGTATAGGGAAGACCAGGGGCGCAAAAACTGGAGGGCTCCAGAAAACTGCCACATGGAAGAACTGCATCATCACATCAGGGGAAGGTCCAATCACACATGCGGCATCAGGCGGGGGCGCGGTAAACCGTATCATTGAGATTGAGTGCAGGGACAGGCTTTTCCAGGACGCAGCAGAGCTGCTTGACACTGTCCGGATGAATTACGGGCATGCAGGGAAGCTGTTCATGGGGTTCATGGCAACGGAAGGGGCGAAAGAGAAGGCAATCAGCCTGTATAAGCATTATTACCGGGAGCTTGGGACGTCCAGCACGGAGAAGCAGACCATGGCTGCAGCAACGATCCTGGCAGCGGATGCGCTTGCCACGGAGTGGCTGTTCTGTGACGGGAGGGGGCTTACCGTCGAGGATATCGACAAGTACCTGCATACCAGGGAGGCGGTCGATTCAGGGGCGCGCGGATATGAGTACATACATGATTTCTATGTGAGCAATTCCGCCAAGTTCGAAATGAACTCGGACCCATGTTTTGGCTCGGTCTCGGGGGATGAGGTACGTTTCATCAAGAGCACGTTTGACCGTGTCTGCGAGGAAGGGGGCTACAACCCGAAGGCAATCCTGTCATGGCTCGACCAGGCAGGGAGGCTGTCGAAGGGGAAGGACAGCCTGTATAAGTCCGTGAAAGTGAACGGGAAGGCATCGAGGTGCGCCTGCATCAACATGGCGGAGACCGTGGCGAAGCAGGAGGAATTCATGCCGGTACAGGACTCGGAGCTTCCGTTTGATTAGGAAAGTCACAGGAAAAGGGCTGGGAGTTACAGGATTTTAAGGCATCCTGTAACCGAAGAATCTAGCATCCATGCGGGTTTGAGGGGTGCGGTTACAAAGTTACAGAAGTTACAGTTTTTTTTTTAACCCTATAGGGGGACACACATATAAATGAAAAATTGCAATATATATGCCTCGCGCGTATAGGGGAAAAACCGCTGTAACCTTGTAACCCTGTAACCGGGTGTGAAAAACAACGTATTTATGCGGGTTTGTGAGGGTTCTAAAGGTTACAGACCTTTGTAACCAGCTGTAACCATACAGGAGGAAACGATGACAGGCATGACGAACAAAGATGTGTCCGCTATATTTACGGACATCTACAACGGGTTCTGGATGAAGCACCGGGATAACCTGCCAGGGGTACATGACGAAGCCGGGTGGGACAGCCTCCTTGAAGAGGCTAGGGAGCTGATGGGGAAACATGGCTGCCAGCTGGCACAGGACATGGTGGCGAACCTGGTAGCGATTATGGACCAGAGGGCAAGACAGGGGGAACTGCATGGGAACTAAAAAGAAAAAGGATGCCCCCTCAGAGCACATCTGCTACATCTGCGGGGAAGTGATAAGCGGCGGCCACATCTACATCAGGACGAAGCGCCGGAGTGAGCTGCATATCCATTACGGGTGCATGAATGTTAGGAGGGACCAGGATGAAGATACCGATTACACGGGGAACGCTCACAAAGGAGGAGCAACTTGAGCTTGGCAGGCTGCTGCTGAAAGCCGGGTACGAGGTCAGCATCCGGAAGAGCGTGGGGAAGGGATCAAAGTCTGTGATATTTATCAGTTTCAGCGGATTGATTCCGGATGTTGAGGAAGAAGATTTATCTTAAAAATTAATCACTGGAAGGAGGATGGAGCCGCTGGCCAGCATGAAGGATATCCTGGCTTCCTTTCGAAAAAATGGAAAAAAGAGAATTAACCACCGATGAGTGGAAGGCAGAGAAGAAGAAAAAGAAAGCCCAGATGGCTGCCATGCAGGCGCTGCCGTATGATGTGAAGGTAAAACGGGCAGAGCGGCGGGCACGGGAGTTTGTGGAACGTCTGGATGATATGGATCTGAATGCACATGTCAGTGTAGGAGGGCTGGACAGTATCGTATTATTGCTGTTCCTCCGAAAGATAGGCATTGACATCCCGGCGATATCAGTATCGGCACTGGAGGACAAGAGCATCCAGCATATACATAAAGAGCTTGGGGTCACACCGATAGCGCCGGGGAGAAGCAAGGTGGAAATTCTGCAGGAATATGGATTCCCGGTCATAAGCAAGAAGATTGCTGGCAGGATCGATACCTTGCAGAACCCCACGGAAAAGAATAAGACAGTGCGCCACGCGATCATCACGGGCGAATGCGGCGCCCAGGGGCACTATGCAAAGAACAGCCGTATGAAGCTGCCGCAGAAATGGCTGGAACTGTTTGGCGGATATGAAAATGCCAATGAAGGTGTGAATTACCAGATAGCACCGTTTAAGGTAAGCAATAAGTGCTGCCTGTACATGAAAGAGCAGCCCTGCGATAAATGGGCAAAGGAGCATAACAGCAAGCCGTTCCTGGGGCTGATGGCCAGCGAGGGAGGGCAGCGGGAGGAGGCGCTGACGGAGCATGGCTGCAATTATTTTGGAAAAACGGTTATCCGAAGCGCACCGTTTACGCCATTCCTCCGGCAGGATTTGCTGCAGCTTGCACTTGACCTCAACGCGCCGGTACCCGAGATATATGGCACCATAGAGCGTAAGCCAGATGGAACATTGTATACCACTGGAGCCCAAAGAACGGGATGCAGCATGTGCGGGTTCGGTGTCCACATGGAGAAAAGACCACATCGCTTTGACCAGCTGCGTGTACGGAATCCCAAAGAATGGGAGTTCTGGATGTACCGGTGCTGCACCGACCCTAAAACCGGCGAGAAGTTTGGTTGGGGGCGAGTGCTGGATTATATCGGCGCGGCCTGGGAAGATGTACCGGAACAGGAATTAGTGCAGATGGAACTTGAATTGTAAAATTAAGATTTTCGAGAGAACCGGGAAAGGAGTAGAAATGGCTATAGTAGCAATAGAAGCGAAAGAAATAATACAAACCATGTATAAAGGCGAACCTACCGCATTGCAGATAAAGGCACTTGAAATGGCTTATGAAGCACTTGATAAGCAAATTCCTATGAAAGTAAAAGAGATCCACGTAGACGAATACTTCTGTCCTGCCTGCGGGGAGCAAAACAACTGTGGTGATATTTGCCTGATTGGTGATAGTTATTGCCCGAAATGTGGTCAGGCGCTTTATCAGGAAAACTGAAATATAGCGAAGAAAGGATGATTATTTGAGGATAGAACGATTCATGGACGAGGTAAGCCGCACGTTCGCAGCAGGCGGCAGGTACATACAGGCATCCCTGGCGGTCATCGCCGGGACAGCATTGCGGCTGGCGCTGGCGCTCTCATACCTTTTATGGGCGGTGCCTTACCACATCCGGAGGAGGAGGCGGTAGCATGGGGAGAGGGCACATAGCCACGCTGGAAGCCATCCGGCTCCGGGAGGCGAAGTACGAGAACATGAGGAAGGAGCCGCCGCCGAAGACCTGGAGCGCGCGGATGCCGGCGTACTGCTTCACGGAGCTGTGCCCGGATCGGGAACTGCGGCGGTATCCGGCGGATGCAAGCAGAGGAGGGACGATGGATAGGGTAAGCCTGTTTGATGTGAGGAAGCAGTGCCGGGTATGTGGCAGGAGGTACCCAATGACCAGCGGGCAACAATGTAGCTGCTGCGGTTTTCTATATGTGACCGGGGCATATTGGCAGAGAAAGGTGGGTGATGCCGGTGGACAGGGAGGTGCTGATACAGTATTGCGAGATGATGGAAGAGATAAAGGATATACGGAGGCGGATAAAGAACCTGGATAAGTTCCTGTCCGAGCCGCACCAGGTGTCGGACACCGTGAAGGGGACGCGCGGAGATGGGACAATAGGCAGCATACGGATTACCGGGTACCCAGTGCCGGAGTATTACCGGAAGAAAGGGCTACGGGAGCGGTACAAGAAGCTTCTGGAGGAGAAGGAAGCGGAGCTGCTGGAACTGACCTGCCAGGCTGAGGAGTACATAGAGACGATACCAAAGGCGGAGTTGCGGATTATGTTCAGGCTGTATTTTATTGATGGGTATAGCTATCCGGCGGTAGCGCATCGGATGAATCGGGCATTCCCGAGACGGAAAACGAGATATACGGATGAAAATGTTCGGAAGAGAATTCAAAGATTTTATGAAAATTTTCACAATGTCCCACAATGTCCGGATTGAAGGTGCTAATATGATATCATGCCGGAAGCAGACAAAGCGGATTGGCATATCCTCCCAAGTTGAATACATACCCCACGGCAGCCGGGTGTCACAGCCCGGTCGCTGGTTTACCTGGTTTACGGACTCTCCATCCAGACATTCCAGGTGCAGGAAGGCATCCTTGAGATAGGGTGTCTTTTTGTTATAGAAAAGTGTTCCTGTATGAATTTTGGGTATTTGACGAAATAGAACATATGTTCTATAATTTAAGCATATTGAACAGTCACATAACGCTGAACGTAACATAATATACAAAAGCCAGAGGTTACATTTGGTAGGATTTTCCAATACGGCATATGGTATAATGTAAGAAAATGTCGAATTGGAGAGGGCGATATGGCTACTGTACGAGTTGAATTTCAGTATTTTGAGGTATGTTGCATCAATGATGTTACCAAGACAGAGTTTCGCTATGATTTGCAGAGATGGATTGATAGAATTTCAACGGTTTTATTGGATGCAAGGATAAGAGAAGTTAATAATATTAAAGGGCGATTAGAAAATTTAGATTTAGTTGCTAACGATGAGTTTTATATTCTGAATTTCATGCGAATGGATGAATTAAGCAATACGTATATTGTTAAAGAAAACGAAAGGGCTTTACACATTGACTTAGAGGATGATGAATACATTGGCAGAAATACAGTGGTTTTATATGATCCAAGATTAAACGTAGTTATGGTGCAACGAAATAGGGGCGGATATGGAGTTGCAGCAATTGAAAGCTATATAAATTCATTTAGTGAGCCAGATAATTTATGCTATTTTCGTCCTGTCAGTGACCAATTTAACTATGATGGCCAATATGGAGCGTTTTTAAAATTTGATATTAGATTTGCTAATATCAGGAATTTTGTTGCTTACAATTCAAAGGCTTTTGAGCGCATTATAGATGCTTGTAATCAAATGGAGTGTTTAACGGCACATATTGAGATGGGGTTGGGCTATACAAGAGGAGATGAGTTAAACGCAGAGACAGTTCAAGAAGCTATATTAGATATTAGGGATCCAAGAAACCGAGAGAGTATTAGCACGGCAAAAGTTCGATTTACAGATGACCAAAAATCGGAGCTATATGATTTATTCGATAATATTGTGCATGATGTAATATATTTTACAGTTCCAAGAGGAGGGGAGCTTGGTCTGGCATATATGGCTGAACGAATGTCTGGACAATATGAAGGGCGAAGCAGAGCAAGAATTCTCAACCTATTAAGGAGTGAATGATAGTGAAGGATTGGAACAATAGGATTATTGATATCTGGAGAAGTTGTTATTCCATAGTGATACCTTCTTTGGTTTGTGTTATATATTTAGCGATTTATCTGCTTACACAAAGAAATATACTTGAGTTCCAGTACATTACTGATAGTGCTAATTTTACATCAATGTTGGAATCTATAATTACATTTGTATCGATTATTATCGGAGTATTTGGATTTCTTTTACCAATATTAATAGCTTCAAAAGATAAATTTGCATTAGTAAAATACTTCATAAAGAGTATTGACAAAAAAGCTTTTTCCTTTAACCTACGAATGATAATTGTCAGTGGATTCTCAGTGGTTTTTGTAACATGCATGCTGTTTTTCTTTGATATTTTCAGTGAGTGGTTTATGCAAGTACTTATTTTAATATGGATTTGGCTTTTGTTTTATTTTATGTTGAGTTCCTATAGATTTATAAGCCTGCTTATTCGTTTGTTTTTAGAAGAAAAACAAGAACCAAGAAAAAAGCAATTGGAGCCAATGAACGATTTAGAAATGCAGAATTTAAAGGCAAAAATAAAAAAAGGAATATGACTTTTGGATGAGTGCCTGTCGTGAGATGGGCGCTTTTCTTTTGTCGATATTTGATGTATGATATAAAAAATGGAGGAGGAAGATTGTATGAAAGAAATAATGCAGAAGCTGTTAAATGGAATCAGTTATACATTCTTAATTGTAATACTTAGCGGTATATATTTGCCGGGGATTTTAGTAATTGTGATTAGTAAGTGGGATTTATTTCTGAAATTGGATATATTTAAATTAAGCGTATTAGCCACTATCATGGCAGTTCCTAGCTTTGTTGTCGTATTTTTGATTATAGGAACGTTTGGAGTGTTTGGGTGCGTTATAAAAAAAATAAAGCCTGAAAGCGTGAAAAATGAAATAATTACTTATACTATATTGGGAAACTGGATGGTTGCGGGATGTTACCTAAATTCAATAGGAATAAATTTTTCTGCAATTGTTAAAAAGATTTTTTGCATTGCGGTTTTATGTGGCATAGTTATAGGGTTTATAGTTTTTGTAGATTTTCTTTTTAGAAAAGAATGATACCGATAGAGTTTTTATTCGTATAATTAAAGAGGCGACGCCCACCGCGCTGCCCCTTTTTCTATACATAAACCATCCCAACTTGTCCATACTATCCCAGAGGTGATAAAAATGGACAAAGATAAGCAGGAGCATCAGGCACAAAAGAAATCCAACGAGCTTTTCAATAGCATTACCGAGAAGACAACTCCAGAGAACCAGAACCAGACCCACAACTTCCGACGGGAGGGCATGGGACCGAACACAAAAAGAAAACCAAGTTAAGGCATCCACGAGGATGCTTTTTCTACATCTAAAAATACGTATAATATGTACAAAACTATTGACAATACGTATTACACGTGCTATACTATAATCAGAAGGAGGGAAGCGATGAGGTTCAGGGAAGTAGAAAAGATGATTTTACAGGATGGCTGGTATGAAGTGAAACAGGTCGGTTCCCATCACCAGTACAAACATCCAACTAAAGCCGGGAAAGTCACAATCCCAGAGCACAAAGGGAAAGACATAAACTTAACGGTTGTAAAATCAATACTAAAGCAGGCGGGGCTGTAAAGCCCCATTGTCTGTAGCAATAGGATGGAGGTGATTTTGTGAAATTAGTATATCCAGCAGTCTTTACCCCCTACGAAGATGAAAGTGGGGGATATGCAGTGGAGTTCCCAGACCTGCCAGGATGCGTGACAGGTGGCGACGATATGGCGGAGGCAATCTTTATGGCAGAGGATGCAGCTAGTGGCTGGGTTTTGACTGAGCTTGAGGACGGAAAAAAAGCCCCAAAGCCATCTGAATTTGGTAGCATCCAAACAGAGCCGGGACAGTTCGTGAGCCTAGTTGCACTGGATATGGATTCCTATGCTGCGAAATATGGGAACAGGTCAGTAAAGAAGACCCTTACAATCCCTGCGTGGCTTAACACCTACGTGGAAGAGAATAATATTAGCTGCTCTACTGTCCTGCAGGAGGCGCTGAGCAAGATGGCGCAATCATCGATGTGATTAAATAGAACCTCATTTCACAGGCACTCAGATTTTCTGGGTGCTTTCCCTATGCCCAGAACCGAAGGAGGTGAGCCCGAATGGCATTGACACCAAAACAGAAGATATTTGCAGATGAATACCTGATTGACCTTAATGCCACCAGGGCTTACAAGGTGGCGTATCCGAATGTCAAGAAGGATGAATCCGCAAGGGTAAATGGAAGTAAATTGCTAACAAATACTAACGTCGCAGCCTATGTCCAGAAGCGTATGGATGAACGCTCCCACCGCACTGAGATAACCCAGGACATGGTGCTTCAGGAGCTGGCTAAGCTTGGCTTCTTTGACATCAGGAAGCTGTTTGATGACGACGGGAAGCCTTTGGACATCTCCATGATTGACGATGATACTGCCGCATGCATTGCCGGTATGGATGTGTTAGATGCTTATGAGGGTGTTGGTGAGGATAAGGAGTTCATTGGCTATATAAAGAAATATAAGCTGTCTGATAAACTGAAAGCCCTTGAGCTGATTGGGCGGCATCTTGGCATGTTCCGCGATAAGGTTGATTTAACCGTGGGACATTCTGAAAAGCTGGAGGACATCATTTCACAGATTGGCGGTGAGGGGCTTGAAGAGTAGTAGCTTTCCCCTGTCGCAGAAATATGTGGACTTTGTCAATACCGTAGACAACGTGGATGCGGAGTTTCTTGAAGGAACCACGGCTTCCGGAAAAACAACAGTAGGGGCAGGGGTCAAGTTCATGAGGATGGTAAGCAGAAGCCGCAAGAAGCTCCATATCATCGCATCCAAAACAACCGGTACCGCAGAGAAGAACATCATCCAGCAGGACAATGGTATCTTGGATATCCATCCAGGAGCCCGTTATTATGGCAATGGGGACAAGGATTATAAGATCCCGCATATCAAGTTCGAAGATAAGATAATCTTTGTCCTCGGCTATGACAACAGGGATAAATGGGCGCTTGTGCTGGGCTCCCAGTTTGGGTGTGTGTACATCGATGAGATAAACACTGCAAACATTGATTTTGTCCGGGAGGTATCGACCAGGAACGATTACCTGCTTGCTACGCTCAACCCGGATGACCCGAATCTTCCAGTGTATAAAGAGTTTATAAACCGGTCACGACCATACAAAAAATATACAGCAGACGTTCCGCAGGAGATTATGGCGGAGCTTATTGAGGAGCCAGTACCCAAGTGGAGGTACTGGTTTTTTACGTTCCGGGACAACCTGTCACTGTCAGAAGCAGATATCGAGAAAAAGGTCCGGTCAGCACCACCTGGGACGAAACTGTACAAGAACAAAATCCAAGGTCTACGCGGTAAGGCGACAGGGCTTATCTTCCCGAACTTCGACCGCAAGGAGCATGTGGTCACAGCGGCATGGGTAAAGCAGCAGGTCAGGGACGGAAAGATAAAGTTCCGCAAGTTCTCGGCGGCACTGGATACATCCTACTCCAGTAAATCGCCGGATACCATCGCTATGATGTTCCAGGGCATAACCACGGATCGGCGGCTGATCGTGCTGGATGAGAAGGTCTACAGCAATGCGGACCTTTCACAGCCGTTGGCACCGTCCGATACGGTCATCAAGTTCCTGGATTTCCTGGAACGCAACCGGAAGGACTGGGGCTTTGCTAAGGATGTGTTCATCGATTCGGCTGACCAGGCAACAATCACAGAGCTTAAGAAGCACAAACGGCTCCACGGCAGTCTGTACAACTTTATCGACAGCTACAAGAAGGTGGAGATAATCGACCGTATCAAGCTGATGCTGGGCTGGATCCAGCAGGGATGCTACCTGGTTGTGGACACCTGCCAGGAGCATTTGGGAGAGCTGGATCGGTACTCGTGGGATGAGGACAAGGACAAGCCGGAGGACCGCAACGACCATACCGTCAACGCATCACAGTATGGCTGGATCCCGTACCGCAACCTGGTCGGATTTGAGGAGGTAGAGAAGAAATGAGGTGGCTATCAACATTGAACGAGAATAT
>JAPJQL010000013.1 GCA_030825115.1 Lachnospiraceae bacterium | reverse complement strand
ATGTAACTAAAATTCCTTGAAAAATAAGGAAAAAACACTTGACTATATAGGGAGGTGTTTCAAACAATGTCTACCTACAATGTCAGAGTACCGGCCGACCAGCAGTATCAGCTGATCATGGAATGCCGGAGCAGCGGCCTCACGGATTATCAGTGGTGCAAAGAGCATGGGATCCATCCGGGTACTTTTTACAATTGGGTAAGCCGCCTAAGAAAGAAGGCCTGCTATGATATCCCGGATCCGGTTTCCAGGGAATATCTTAGTCCTCCTGCTGTGCAGGAAGTGGTCCGGATGGACCTTGATCCAAAAACGGACAGTAATCCAGTCCGCTTGCTGCCTGCCGGTCCGATTCAAGAAATACCGGAACAACAGGCCCCACTCGTTGCCATGATAGAAATATCTCTTGGACGGGCGACCATCCGCATTGCCAATGGTACGGAACCTGCCATGCTGGATCGGATTCTCAGCCTCGTGAAAGGCGCGCTATGCTAGGCGATATTTCTGTGGTAGACAACATTTACATCGTCTGCGGCACGACTGATATGCGAAAGTCTATTGATGGACTGTGCAGTATCGTAAGAGATAAACTGTTCATGGATTCGGATCAGTCTTCTCTGTTCCTATTCTGCGGAAAACGCTGTGACCGCATCAAAGTGCTGCTCCATGAACCGGATGGATATGTACTTTTATACAAGCGTCTCAGTGTTTCCCAAGGACGTTATCGTTGGCCACGAAAAAGCTCGGAAGCTCAGGCCATTACCTGGTGTCAGTTAGACTGGCTGCTCAGCGGGCTTGATATCGAACAGCCCAAAGCGATACAGGCCTGACAAAGATCCGTTGTGAAATTGCTGAATTTTTCGAGCTGTTTTTCATTCGGAATCGTGGATAACAAACCCGCGCTTTGGTATTTTGCGGATAAGTTCCCGGGAATTCACAGTTTAGCTTGATATGCTGCAGATCCAGAGGCTTATCCTGTAGCTGAAAGCTTGTTTTCTGTTGCTGGTCCGACAATTCCAGTAAGTTATCCACCGTCATTATGACGAGACTGCGCTCCGGCAAGATTCGCTTTTTTTCATGATTTCTGGTAAAATACCAGTAATAAGAAAAGGAGTGGCAAATTCATGGCACCCAGCGCTAAGGATATCCAGTTCAGAGAACTGAAGGATACGATCTCACAACTGAATACGACCATCCGTACCCAGAACGATCTGATCCTGTCTCTGCAACGGATGCTGGAAGAACGCAATGCCAGGGATGACGAAAAGGACCGGATCATTGCAAATCTGCAGGCACAGCTCGAGTATTTCAAGCAGAAACTTTTTGGCAGTTCCAGCGAGAAACGCAAGAATCTTCCCAGGCAGCTGAACCTGTTTTCTGAGACTGTATCCGAAGCGGAACCAGCGCCGGAACTCATCGAACCGGAATTCATTGAACTGGATACTGGTAAAAAGAAACGTAAGCCCAAAGCGAGTTATGACGAGATGTTTGCCAATCTTCCAGTTTGCCGTGTGGAGGTGGATAGCCTGACCGAAGAGCAAAAGCACTGTCCGGTATGTCAGAGCCGGATGGTCCCGATCGGTCACGAGGAAATCCGGACTGAAATCCAGTATACCCGGGCGAAGCTGGAACGTGTCATCTATATCGCGACCACATATGGCTGCCCCGTCTGCAAAGAAACGGAAGATCCACAGTTTATCAAAGACGAAGGACTTCCTGCATTGATCCCTGGCAGCTATGCGTCCTCATCACTGGTGTCCCACATCATGTACGGGAAATATGCAGATGCGCTTCCTCTGTACCGACAGGAAAAAGGATTTGAACTTCTCGGTGTCAGCATCAGCCGGACTACGATGGCCGGATGGATCATTACCTGCGCACGGGATTATCTGCAGCCGGTGTATGACTACTTTCACAGACAACTGTTGGAAAGACATTTCCTTATGGCAGACGCCCCCATCCAGGTGTTAAAGGAACCAGACCGCCGGCCACAGAGCAAGTCCTACGTCTGGCTGATGCGTTCCGGAGAAGACCGGCTGCCGCCCATCATCCTGTATCACTACACAGAAACTAGGGCAGGAGGAAATGCAGCCGGCTTTTTGGAAGGGATTGATGACGGCACGTATGTGATGGTGGATGGATACAGTGGCTATAACAAGATAAAGAAGATACGCCGGTGCTGCTGTTATGCACACATCCGGAGATACTGATTGAGGCCATTCCAAACGGTCGTGATAAGGACTACAGCCATCCGGCAGTCCAGGGTGTCCTGTATTGTAATAAGCTGTTCGAATACGAGAGGAGCTATAAGGCAAAAGGACTATCTTATACCCAGGTATACAAGCGCCGCCTGAAAGATGAAAAACCGGTAGTGGAAGGATTTATCCGCTGGCTGGATGCACAGAGACCGGAAAAGGGAAGCCGTATGGATCGTGCAGTGACTTATATCCGAAATCGAAAAGACACGTTGATGACATATCTCGAAGACGGACGGTGCAGCCTGAGCAACAATCCGTCGGAAAACTCGATCAGACCGGTTACCCTGGGCTGAAAAAATGGGTTGTTCAGCGACAGTCAGGTGGGAGCCAATGCGAGCATGGTAGTTTATACCATGGTAGAAATGGCGAAAGCTCATGGGCTCCATCCATACAGCTACTTAAAGTACCTGCTGGACGGTCGCCCAAGTGTCGATACAAGCGATGTCGAACTCGCGAATCTTGTTCCATGGAGCGAAAAAGCGAGGATAGCATGTAGCAATAAATCAGAGTAAAATGCTAACAACCCTGACATCAGTGGCTGGTGTCGGGGCAAATGTATTGGGGACACCCTGATACTTGGCGTTTACATTTGACACTTACGTCTTAAAGACATCCAGCGTATGAAAAATTTACTGCAAGAGCAGGAGCGCTGGCGTGATTATGTTCTGATAATGATGGGGGTGAATACGGCATTAAGAATAAGTGATTTACCAAATTACAATGGAGGAATGTATATAATTTTAAGACTTCCACTTTTTATCACCGCATCTATATAACGGAACAAATAACTCAAAAAAGAATGTTATTTTATTAAATTAAGTGCGTTAACTTTATTGAAAGACCACCTTGGCGATATAGAAGAGTCAGAATATATTATAAAAAGTCGTGTTAGTATAAATAAGCCAATTCACAGAAGCCGTGCTTATTCCATAATCCGTGAATTAGCTGAGGAATTAGGAATAGAAGGGAATCTTTCATGCCATTCCCTATGAAAGACGTTTGGGTATCAGGCGTGGAAGGATGGATTTTCACCAGCTGTTATTATGGAGATATATAATCACTCTTCTTGGCAAGTAACTCGAAGATATCTCTTAATTAATCAGGATGATAAAGATATGGTGTTTATAAATCTGATGCTGTAATAAGAACTTTGTATAAGTATTCCAAGCTCTCCTTTTTAACCACCTGGAATACTTATAAACGGTCCTTTTCCATATATTAGTAGGTCTGCGACAGAGAAGCTGGCAACTCTTATAGGCTTGATTCTCAATCCAGCAAGAACGGAACTAGTTAGGAAATTGCTATTTTATTTCATAATTACTTGTAACGCTCTATTCAGAATGGAAATGGAAACTAAATCAAATACGCCTCCATATTCTCCATCAAACGTCCACTCTATCGGTTCAGAAGAAATGCTTATCGAGGATGTCTGGAAACACACCATATACTCTGGTTCTACACGTTCATTCATTAATGCAGCAATAATCGCCTGTAGTTCCAAAATGTTTTGGGGCATCCGAATCAATAGAACTTCAAAGAGTCCATCATTTAGTTTCGTTATTTGATGAAAAGGATTTTTGAATCCAGCCACAGAAAATGAATTCATAATAAGCCCAACGATAAATGCGCCTTCAACATTCCCCGCATCATATTTCAAGGTTAGATTATAAGCCTTTAATTCCGAAATTGCTTTTATCCCTTCCAATACATATGCAAGATACCCCAAAGTATTCTTCATCTTCTGAGATGTAGAATATGGAATATTTGTAAAAATACCAAACGCAGCTATGTACACAAATTTGTTTTGATTAAATACACCAATATCAATATCAAATAAATTTTTATGTAGCGTAATTTCTAGTGCTTCATCAATATCAGTTGATATACCAATGCTGCGTGCAAAATCATTTGTAGAGCCTGTCGGAATATAAGCAAGCGGTATTTGTATCTTAGCATCAAGAATCCCTGATGCTACTTCATTTAATGTACCATCGCCGCCACCGCAGACAATCAGTTCATACATTTCTTCTGACTGCATAAGAAAAGAGTAGGCATCTCTTTTTGCGCTAGTTGGATATACCGTCACTAAATAACCAAATCTGGTATAATGCTCAATAATTTCATATAGCTTGTTTTTTACCTTTGCACGTCCTGCACAAGGGTTAAATATAAATAATAATCGTTTCATTTTTTCTACCCTTTATCATTAAAGCACTCTATAGAACATCTGGCAATCACTTCAGGTCTATTTGATTTGTAATTTTCTATGGTCTTGAAAACAAAAAGTCATACGAAGTCCTCTTGCTATCCAGGAATTACCAAGAAAAATGCAAAGTAATCCAGCCAGAAGTACAGCAACTAAAAGATTTATCTGTTCTGTCCATCTAAATAAATGAATATGCCCTGCCCAACGTACAAAAAAACCATGCAAAAGAAAGACAGGCATTGTATATTGTCTTAATGAGCTAATAATTTTTATCTTTCTGTTTGGAATTATCAAAAACAGGAATAATATCTCCAGAGAAGCTACCATTAGGATAATTCCCCGTATCCATATTCCATATCCTCCTGCTCCATATGATGTCGAATGATATAACCAAACTTCTTTTATTACCCCAAGATTTTCCCATATTACAAAACCAACAAAAAAGATTCCCAGCAGACATATTCCTATCATTCTCTTACTATTTTTTTGCACCCAACTACAATCAAGAATTTTATAATGTCCAGCAACAAAAAAAGGTAGTAATACTAGCGTTCTAGAAAAACTCATGTAATATCCAATGCTTTGATCAAAACCGATTAATAATGCTAATATAACTGATACTATCAATACCCACTTCCTAGAAAATCCGTTAATTATTGGTAGAAATAGCAGCCAAAACATAAGTGAAACCAGATACCATAGTAACCAATATGGAGTTGCAAATTGGAAGATATTTTCTTGCTTTAAGCAAAGCCGCTGAAACAGCAAATACAAACTCTGATAAACCACGTAAGAGTACAAAATCTGTCGAATAAAACGTTCTGGATTCATTCTTGAAAAAATCCCCGAAACAAATACAAATGCCGGCATATGAAAACAATAAATCATAATATAAATCCATCGACGCTCCTGCCCACCAAATAATTCCAATAAATGCCCCAAGACCACACAGAAAATTAATAATGCCTTAAGGTTATCTAACTTATAATCCCTATAACTCATTTTTTCATCCTTTTTTTGAATAGTTTCATTTGAATATTTCGACATCTCCACTCTTTTCATAAACTATAGTGATATTTCTCAATCTACACTTAATAAAAAAATCAAATCAGGCTACTTTGAATAATAATCATTTAAAAAAATTAACAAACTATACGAGGAAAAGTGCCCTTGTACGACAAACTTATTATACAATAAGAAGGCCTTAATTGATATACTTTATCGCTATTTCCTCATTTATTCTGAAATTTCAGTTACTGTTCAGAGACCAATGTCAGTTAGTTAAGCTACAGGGTTAGATTCTGTAATGAGGGTCTAACCAATTTTTTAAAAAATATCTCCTAAAAGTGTTGGCACAAAGTCAAAAATGTGCGGCCGCTCTCGCTACTGATTGAATTTTAAGAGGTAGCGAGAGCGGCCCTTGAATTAGAAATATATTCTTTTTAATTCAAGAAGGTATACACTTATGTCACACGACTCTATCAAAGCTGCTTTTTCAAATGCCGTCAATCATGTTGCATCCAATATCTCACTCTATGCGATCAACCCGATTTCGGATTTCACCCGCAACAGAAAGATAGGTGCTGCTAATCTCATTTCCTTCATGGTCTCCTGTGGAGCTTCCAGCACCAAACTGGAGCTTCTTGATTTCTTTGGCCTGCTTCCAAATGCTCCATCCGCTTCTGCTTTTAGTCAGCAGCGCGTAAAACTTAAACCTGACGCACTGGAAGCTGTTTTCCATCACTTCAACTCTTCCCTCCTGTCTATGGAAGGAACACCTCGCTACCGTTTCCTTGCTGCAGATGGCTCCACCTTTACTTATTTTAGTAAACCTTCTTTTTCTCCTCCGGAATACTTCGTCTCCGGGGGCCATTCAGCTAAAGGATTTTATAGTATGCACCTGAATGCTCTATATGACCTGCACAAGCATACTTATACGGATGCCCTGATTCAGCCGGTTCACCAAAAAGATGAATTCCGGGCTTTTTGTGACATGGTAGACCGACATGCCCTGCTGCTGGACACCAGAGATGTCTTTATCGGTGACAGAGGCTATTGTTCTTATAACAACATGGCCCATGTCGTGGAAAAGAACCAGTATTTTTTGTTCCGCACCAAAGACATTCATTCCAAAGGACTTGTTGGAAATTTTGATTTTCCAGATACAGACTCTTTTGATATCCGGGTAAATGTTACTCTGGTTCGCAGTCATAAAAAGACAATCCCGATCAAAGAAGGCTTTTACAAACGCTTTGTAGATGCTGCCGCTTCTTTTGACTATGTTGCATACGGTTCCCTGGACTCTTATGACTTATCATTTCGAATTGTAAGGTTTCCCATATCTGACGATTCTTATGAATGCATTGTGACCAATCTGCCTCCGGCGGAATTTCCCGTTGAACGGATAAAACTTCTATACTATGACAGATGGGACATTGAGAGTTCTTTTCGTAAGCTGAAATATACGATCGGACTGAGTAACTTTCATGCTTATAAACCGGATTACATCAAACAGGAAATATGGGCAAAGCTAATCGCATACAACATAACAGAAACGCTGATCAATCATACGATAATAAAAAAGGGAAACACAAAATATGAATACAAAGTAAATTTTAGCATGGCTGCTCATATTTGTAGAGTCTTTCTCCGTCTGACCACAGAGAAAGACTCAATAGATGTGATGTCCCTGCTATGCCGGGAATTAATCCCGATTCGGAATGAACGCCAATATCCTCGCTTGAAAACGGCACATTTCCGAAAGCCGCGATATTTCATATACCGCGCAGCATAAAACAGATTCACCAATAACTATTTTACCCTTTTTTGAAGCAGATGTAAATCTGCTTGTTTGTCATGCCGGTAAAAAGCCAAATCCTAACCGTTTCCCCGTAAGCATCACCATTTTGAGTATCAGATTTCTATTTGCAGGATTACACTTCCCTTTGCTTGATATTAACTAAATGACATTGGTTCAGAGGCCAATGTCATTTAGTTAACATTTTATATCGTTAAATGGTTAGATTTCCAACAAGGGGGTCTAACCTTTTTGGGAATAATAGTTGACATGCCGCTTAAAATGTGCGGCCGATCTCGTTGATGATTCTTGATAGTGGTAACGAGAGCGGCCCTTGAATTAGAGATATATCACTTTTTCAAGGAGGTCGACGATTATGACCCATCAAGAAATTAAAGATTTATTTACTTCATCCGTGAATTATGCTGCTTCTCACATCTCACAGTATTCTGTTCATCCGGATACGGACTTTCTCAGAAACAGAAAAATCGTTCCGCAAACGCTCATTTCCTTTCTCGTTTCACCTGGTTTTTCCTCTACAAAGGTTGAAATGGTTGATTTTTGGGGACTGGATACTTCTATGCCAACTGCTTCCGCCCTGAACCAACAGCGGGCTAAGCTAAAGCCTGATGCACTGGAAGCTGTATTCAAACATTTTAATTCATCCGTCATGAAAGGACTGCCTGCTCCCCTGGATGATGGGGGTACCGTTTTTTGGCTGCTGATGGTTCCACCTGCACGTTTTTCAGTACCTCCGATTTTTCTTCTGATGATTACTTCTGCTCTCCTGGCAATTCCATTCGGGGAGTCTACAGTATGCATTTAAATGCTTTTTTTGATCTGACTACCCATACCTACACGGATGCCGTGATTCAGCCTGTTCATTCAAAGAATGAATTTGCTGCTTTTTGTGACATCGTTGACCGTCACGAGATCCTTGAAGGAAGAAAAAACAGCTATATCGGTGACCGTGGCTATTGTTCCTATAATAACATGGCACATGTCATGGAACATAACCAGTATTTTTGTTCCGTACCAAGGATATCCATTCCAAGGGGCTGGTTGGTAACTTCGTTTTTCCGGATGCAGATTCTTTTGACCTGGATGTCGCAGTTACTTTGGTTCGAAGCCATTCAAAAAAAGTATCACCTGCCCCAGGCACTTATGTACGTTTTGTTGATCAGGTACGCAGCCTTTGATCACATAGAATATGGCGTCTATGACACGTATGAGCCATCCTTCCGTATTGTGAGATTTCCAATCAGTGATTCCACATATGAGTGTATTGTAACCAATTTGCCAAAGGGTGAGTTTCCACCAGAGCGAATCAAATGTGTCTATGATTCAAGGTGGGGCATTGAATCATCATTCAGGAAGCTGAAGTATACCATTGGATTAAGTGATTTCCATGCATATAAGCCGGAATACATCAAACAGGAAATACGGGCAAAGCTCATTACTTATAACATAACCGAGACGATCATAAACCACACAGTTTTGGAAAAGCGCGATACAAAACATGCTTACAAAGTCAATTTTACGATGGCGGCTCATATTTGCAGGGTCTTTCTCCATCTAGCCACGGAGAAAGACCAATATGATGTGATGTCTCTGCTACAAAAAGAACCAATTCCTATCCGAAATAGACGCCAATACCCAAGACTACAAACAGCCCATTTCAGAAAGCCTCGATATTTTATATATCGGGCCGCATAAGCATCATTATCATTATAATTATTTTCAGGCAGATGTGCAATCTGTCTTTTTGTCGTGGCTCACATAGTTGGCAGAGAGACACGTCACCTGCAGGCTGGCTTATTAGCGAATCATTAAGCCTCAATCCATAGATTTTTATCTTTTTTCTACGCTAACTAAATGACATTG
Organism: Lachnospiraceae bacterium; assembly: GCA_030825115.1. Classification (GTDB taxonomy): domain Bacteria; phylum Bacillota; class Clostridia; order Lachnospirales; family Lachnospiraceae; genus Brotaphodocola. The sequence continues at coordinate 59,947 of JAPJQL010000013.1, read as the reverse complement.
ACCTTTGAATAGTAACAAATTTCATTTTAGGGATGATAAAAGTTATTGTAAAACACTATATAATATTGGGTTTATTGTGGTATAATGAACAGCGACAAGTTCAGTACGTGTTAAATGTATAAAGTAAAAATAAAATTATGGGAGGAACTATGAATGACAGTGTTTCTTGCGCTGCTAATTAATTTGGTTTTTATGCTAAAGATATATTAAGAAGACCGACGAAAAAGATATCAATTTTAATAAAATTGGTGGTGAGTCAAAATTTACCAAGAGTTTTGCTTTACGCTCATTTAACGGAGCCGTATGTAGGGAGAATGGCGTACTCTTTAGAAAGGTTTTTGCTAGTACTCAGTTTGGATTTCAATATACACTATATATTGTACCCAATTGATCTATCGAAAGTTTTGAGGGATAAGATATATTTGCGGGATCAAAGATTAGTAATTTGGGTGATTATAAGAAGTTGATTGAGAGCTATGAGTAGCAGGATGAGCCTGTATTCTTATTTAATATAACAATACAAAATCATGGTGGTTATGAGCTCGAAAAAATTGAAGATGAACGAAGTATAGTAGTAGATGATCTGTATAGTGGATATACAGCGGTTCAAGTATTTCAAACATACAAATTAATCTGAATGCAAATTAGAATAAGGTGACGATGATATATGGCAAATAAAAAAGTAGAAGAAATGATTTTATGGGGATGTTGTTTTTTTTCCCCGATAATACTCTATAGCATTACACTATTCCTATGCAGTATATATCCTTTGGGTTCGATTAGTAATTTGACACGTGATTTGCATATCCAATATGTGGATCTTTTGTCATATTTATGGAATGTGCTTCATGGGAAGGCGAGGATTGTTTATACATTCTCGAAATCTTTAGGCGGCAGTGCAATTGGTATTTTTGCATATTACCTATCATCGCCAATCAATTTATTGCTATATTTATTTGAAAAACAAGATATTCAGTTGTTTGTATACTTTGCTATAGCCATTAAATTAGGGCTGTGTGGATTGTTTCAAGCAATTTTTTTGCGTTATAGAATTCCAGAGTTGAAAAAAACATATGTATTTCTTCTATCTATGTGTTATGCAATATCATTTTATAATATGCACCAAATGGATAATTTAATGTGGTTAGATGGTGTATATATGCTGCCAATAGTAATGTTGGGAGTATGGAGAGTTATTGAGAATAAAAAAAATATATTATTGATTATTGCAGTTTGTTGTAGTATTTGCTTTAATTGGTATACAGCGTATATGGTGTGTTTATTTGCTGGTATATATTTTATTTATGAGTTGTTATTAAAAGAGATGCATACAAAAGAGAAGTTGAGAAGCATAGTTATATTTATTGGCAATATGTTATTGGGTATTATGTTAAGCTTTGCTTTCTTTCTTCCTGTAATATATTCATTAAAACAAGGTAAGGGGACCATCGAGTCTGGAATTTTTAATATTAAATTTAATGGAGATATTACTCAGTTAATGAGAGGCTTTGTTACAGGAAATGATATTGGGGATAGTAATTTAAGTTTGTTTTGCGGAACAATAGTTTTAATCTTTGTCATATATTATTTTGTGACTATTTTTATTGAGAGAAAGTGGAAGAAAGCTCTTATATCATCTGTATTATTGGTGTTTATGTTATCATCTGTTTTGTTTAAACCATTTGAGAATATCTGGAATGGTTTTCGTGTAGCTGAAAGCTATTTTTGTAGATTTTCTTTTTTACAAACTTGGATATTAATTTACTTTGCTGCGTGTGGGCTTGGTGGCTATAAAGATAGGAAGAAAATTGTGCTGAGCTCCGGGATTTTTTTACTAGCATTATTTCAGTATCTAAATTTTGAAGAAAGATTTCCGAATCAGAGGGGGTATTGTATTACATTAATTTCAATAGTTGTAATTTTAATGGTATTTGGTCTAAAACATGCATTAGGAAAAAATAAATATTTGAAGGTTATAGCATTAAGCTGTTTAACATTGATAACATTAAGTGAGTTGTTGACCGGAGGAATTGCTGTAGGTAAGGAACTTTATTGGGATAATGCGGATAGGTATATAAACTACGTAAAAAATCAAGAGAATCAGCTATCAAATATTTATGATGATTCATTGTTTTATAGGATTGAACAAACATTTAATCGAGAAGAAAATCAAACAAAATGTACGGCATATTTTAATGAAAACTTGGCATATGATTATCGCGGCTTTTCACAATATACATCAACATATAATGAAAAACTCCGAAAATTAGGTGAACAGTTCGGATATGGCATTAATGGGGTTATTACTATGTATGATGAGCCAATTTTACCGTCAGATAGTTTGCTAGGTATAAAATATGTTATGTCAAATCAAGAGTTTGGAGGACTGTTGCTCCAAAATGATAATAGATTAAATGATAAGAATGTTTATAAAAATCCATATGCATTACCCTTGGGTTTTAAAGTGGCATCAACTTGTAATGAGTATATTGAAATAAATAACAATAACTTCGAATTTCAAAATGCGATTTTTTCTTATATTACAGGAAAGCGAATCAGATTATTTGAGCCAATTAAGTATAATGTGGTAGAAAAACAGGGAGGTGTGGATTATATATTAGAGACAGATTCCAATAATGATTTGGTGTATGGCTATGCCGATATTGATATACAAGATGTAGAATTATATATAGATGATGTTTACCGCTGTAATTATCAACGGTGGTTAAGCTATAGAGTGTTCAATGTAGGGAAAATATCAGAACAACATACAATTTCATTCAAACATAAGGATTTAAACAATGAAGAACAGATAAATCCTGTTTTTTATAAACTTGATATGGAAAAGTTTGAAAAAGTTATTTCTGATATTAAAAAAGAAACGTTAGAGTTATCATATATTAAAGATGGTGTTATAAAGGGCAGAATATTGACTGATAAAGCAGGATATATTTTATTGACAGTTCCTAATGAACGCGGTTGGAAAGCATATATAAATGAAAAGCGAGTTGAAATTGAGACAGGGTGTAATGCTTTGATTATGTTACCAGTAGAGTCGGGGAATAATGTTATAGAATTAAAGTATCAATTGCCGTATATGAAATTGGGAATTGCTTTATCGATACTTGCTGTAATGCTCTGTGTTTATATTTTTTACTGGGAACGGAGGAATCATAGTAGATGAAAGTGTCTTTGGTAGTACCATGCTATAATGAGGAAGATAATATTAGACCATTTTATGAAGAAGTAAAACAAAAGTTAAACAATATGGATTATGAACTTATATTTGTAAATGATGGAAGTAAAGATAATACTATTGCAATATTAAAAGAGCTATATTTTAAACATGAAATTAAGATGGTTGTATTAGATTTTTCGCGAAATTTTGGAAAAGAAGCAGCAATGTATGCAGGGTTAAAACAGTCTACTGGAGAGTATGTTACCATTATTGATGCAGACTTACAGCAACCAATAGAGGTTGTTAAAGAGATGGTAGATTTTTTGGATCAAAATATAGAATATGATGAGGTGGCAGCATATCAGGAAGCAAGAAAAGAATGTAAGATTCTCACTGTTTTTAAAGACTTATTTTATAAATTAATAAACTCTGTGAGTGAAGTGGACTTTTATAGGGGGGCTAGTGATTTTAGAACCTTTAGAAGGCCAGTGGTTAATGCAATTTTAAGTATGCCAGAATATTTTAGATTTTCAAAAGGAATTTTTTCATGGGTTGGTTTTAACGTGTATTATAGACCGTATGAGGTGGCAGAGAGAAATGCAGGGAGTTCATCATGGTCGTTTATAAAGCTGTTTAAATATGCTATAGAAGGGATTGTCTCTTTTTCAACAGTACCATTAAAAATTGCTACAATGATAGGGTGTTTGACCTCCATCATGTCATTAATATATATGTTGGTAGTTATTGGTCAGAAATTGTTTTGGGGAATTGCAGTTCCAGGATATCCAACACTCATTGTACTCATACTATTAATTGGGGGAATTCAATTAACTGTGCTAGGAGTAATTGGTGAATATTTATCCAGAATCCATATAGAGGTAAAGCATAGGCCTATTTTTGTTCAGAAGGAATGTTTGGGATATAAAGAAGATTAATGCTTTGTTAGTGCTTTGTTAGTTATTTGGTAATCATTGTAATAACTCGAGAGACAGGGTATAATTGAATCAGATTATACCCTATTTTTTAAGGACGGAATATAAAATGAAAAAAGCCCTATTAGTCACCACAGTGAGTGGATTTATCCCTCAATTTGAAATGAATAATGTCAGAATCCTGCAGGCGATGGGGTACGAGGTGCATTATGGAACAAACTACCATATGCCTTCTTATGGAAAGGATAATCATCGGCTGGACGGGACTGGGATTGTGCGCCACCAGATTGATTTTGTGCGAAGCCCATACAGTTTGAAGAACCGAGAGGTATATCAGCAGTTAAAACGGTTAATGGAGACGGAGCACTTTCAGCTGGTGCATTGTCATACGCCAATGGGCGGAGTATTGGCGAGGCTGGCGGCACATGCAACGGGGACGGGACCAGTAATCTATACAGCACATGGATTCCATTTTTTTAAAGGAGCACCGCTTATTAACTGGCTTTGTTATTATCCGATGGAGCGGTGGCTGTCTCGGTATACCGACCAGCAAATCTGCATTAATGAAGAAGATTATAAGCGGGCAAAAACATTTCATGCCCGTCATGTAGATTATGTTCCGGGGGTTGGAATTAATCTGGGAAAAATTCAAGATGCCGCCATGATTGATAGATATGAGAAGAAAGTAGAATTGGGGCTGCCGTTGGATAAGAAAATCATCTTGTCAGCGGGAGAATTGATCAGGCGTAAAAATCATGAGAGTATAATTCGAGCGATTGCACAGATGTCGGATTCATCGTTTGTCTATGTGATTTGTGGGCATGGAGAACTTGAAGAATACCTGAAAAAGCTGACAGTGGATTTTGGGATAGAGAATCAGGTGTTTTTTCTGGGATATCGGTCGGATATTCTGGAAATCTACCGAATTGCGGATATCTATGTGTTTCCGTCTTTTCAGGAAGGGCTTCCGATGGCACTATTGGAGGCGATGGCCAGCGGCCTTCCTGTAATCTGCTCGGATATCCGTGGCAGCCGTGATTTGATGGCAGAAAAAACGACAGCCGGACAGTCAGCATGGAATCTGTGTGCAGGAGGTGCTGTGGTAAAAAAAGCAGATGATTTGAATGCATATGGGGAGGCGCTCAGACAGATGTTATCGGAACCAGAGCGGATGAAAATGTGCGGAAAACGGAATGCCAGGATGGCAGAGAACTTTACCGTGGAGTGCGTGGGTGAAAGGATGGCGGAGATTTATGAGCGCTTGGAAAAGGGCTTCATATGCATGAATAAACAATTGTGATTATATTTGTCTATGCCATGAGATGCAAGTTTGTGTTTGAATGATAAAATTGCGGAACTGGTCGTTCAGGTGGTTGTTACAATTGCAAATTATGTACTGAGCAAGTTACGAGTGTAATCATAATCTGGCATCTGCTTTGATGTGGCAGGCTTTTCTTTCGGATTAGAAAAAAAGCAACTTACCCAGGACCTTCAGGGCTTTGTAGATGAGGGCAATGTTGGTTTGATAAAGATCTAATCTGGAAAGTTGGATGACCTCCTTTATAATGTATTTATGCTTCAAAGCATGGATACATTATAAAGGAAGCGGTATCATTTGACTGGATTACCGGTATCCGGAATACTCACACGAATGCAATGCAAGCATTTATTTTATTCAGTTTGGATATCAAGAGTCCCTTTCCACATTTTGACTTTTTCATCCCACTGTATCCGATAGGTAACAGGATAGTTGAGTTTTAATTTCTGGATGTGTTTTACGATATTTTTATTCTTACATATACCAGCTTTGGTAAATTTATGTGCGTTTTCATCACTTGGCTTGAGATAAAGAGTTTTATAATCATTGCTTAAAATTAATTGAATGTTGGAAGCTTGAAGTTCTTTTTGTAATGCAGAATTCAAACGTATCTCTCCTTTCTCATTCACTGTTACTTTCATTTCATTATATTTTGAAGATGTTGGTTTTAAAACAAAGAAATTGTTCCAATCCAAATCAATTTTGATAGAGTTTTTACTGACGATAGAAGAATTGGATTTGTTAGCTTCCTTTACTGATAATCGGTATGTGCCTTTTTCTTCAGTGTTTTCAATGATACCTTGCTTTTTTAATTTTTGTAATGTGTTATTAAGGGCATATCTGTTTTCCGTAAAGTTGATTCCTTCATTTACACAAAGAGCCTTCATTTCTTTGGCTGTGTGTGTGTTTCCATCTGATAGTAAATTGTTGACTATGTTGAGTATCTCTGCACTTGTGTTATCTTCTTCTTTTTTCATGATTTTCTCCTTTGATTAAAAATATAATTACACGGTATCATTTACATCCCCATCAGATAATCTACTGATGTGTTGTAAAGTTTAGCTAGTTTTTTGTAAATTTCTTCTGGAACACCTCTTTCATAGTTTTCGTATTTTTGATATGTACTTGTTGAAACATTTAGACGTTCAGCTACTTGTTTTTGAGTTAGCTTATGTGCGATTCTTTCTTCTTTCAATCTATTTTTATTCATTTCATCTTCCTTCTTGTTTCTCAAACATTTAGATATTCAGCCACTTGCTTTTGAGTTGACTTGTGTGTGATTCTTTCTTTTTTCAATCTATTTTTGTTCATCTTGTCATCCTTTTTGTTTCTTTTCTTTTAAGATATCCCACTAATAAGTATGTGTCAAGTGAAAGATGTGTAAAAATACAAATTGTGTGTGTCTTACACAAAATGTAATGGGATAACAAAGTTAGTACTATACGACGCAGTCACTTCGTAGCAGTTTTAAGGGAGTAACATGCGATTATGTGATTGTGGATGAAGCATCTCAGGTGGACTTGTTGCCTGGGGTGATTGCTATGTCTTGTGCCAGGATCTTGTAGTGATAGAGGATGAAAAACAGCTTCCCATGGGAAGCATACAGAAGCTAACGGGATTCAGGGGTACACTGGATTTTTTATAAAAAGAGAAAAAACTGAATAGAAAACGTAAATTCCAGTGAGGGAACAAGACAATAGAAAAAGTAAGAAGATCATATGGAAAGGTCAAGTGCTAAAAACACAGGATTCCATAGGTGAATGAAATATCCGACCATTTACAGTAAGAAGAAAACCTAAATTAAAATATCTGTCCTATATCGAAGTGCTGCTTCCGTGGTTCGAGACACTGCCGAAATGTTGCTACCAGAAAAATGTTAACCAGGTACAGGCCATGGAGTATTTGTTTATGATACAAAGCTTATGATGCGAGAAAGCAATTGCTATTGCTCCATTCATGTGAATAGGCTATAATTAAAACATAAAATAATAGTTTTATGAAACATGAAGGGAAACATTCCATGAACCAACTCAAAAAACAAATTAAACAACACAAAGAAATCATAGCCTACCTCATCGTAGGCGTCCTGACGACAATCGTAAGTCTCTGCAGCTACTACGCATGTGTCCTCACATTTTTGAATCCTCAGATTGCATGGCAATTGCAGTTGGCAAATGTAATATCCTGGATATGCGCGGTTACATTTGCCTATGTCATGAGCCGCAAGTTTGTGTTTAAGAGTGTGAGGACGGATTGGGCCAGGGAAGCGGCGGCATTTTATTCGTCCAGGCTTGTGACATTATTTGCAGATATGGCGATCATGTTCGTTCTTGTGACATTATGTGGGGTGAATGATAAAATTGCGAAACTGATCGTTCAGGTGGTTGTCACAATTGCCAATTATGTACTGAGCAAGCTGTTTGTGTTTGTGAAACGATAGTGTGGAGAAGGGAGGGCACACTTTTGGGGGAGATGACAAAAGCAATCCTGATCAACCTGATTTCGTCTGCAATCTATAGCGGAGGCAGTTTGGCGGTCGAAAGGCTGGAGGCGATCGGGGAAAGGAAAAACAGACAGTTTCGTGAGGAACTGGAGCGACAATTGGATCTGGAGATAGAGAGTTTCTGCCGCAGGCATGAGGACTCTCTGTTTTTGGATTCAGACTGGTTTCACAGATATCTCGAGTATCAGAGGAGTATCCAGCGGGTATGCAGGTTTGTTCTGGATATGGAAGAGGAGAGGGTGGGGCAGGACGAGTTTGTCAATAGCCTGATGATAGATGTAAAACGATATGCGGAGCAAAGTGATGGAAGCCGGAACCGGCTTTTGGATAGGGATTGGTCTGTGCTCAGGGAGTTTTATGCAACCTTGATCAAGGCAGTCAGGGAAGCCGGATACAAAGAATTGTCTATCGGTGAGCAGTTTCTTGGAAAATCGATTATTACTGCGGTGGAGACAACCGTGTCTGATGCGATAAAGAAAGAAAAGCAGGAGAGGCAACAGGGATTGGAAGCAGATGCGGCTACAGCAGAGCCGGTATACCGGTTTCCGGTTCCTTACATCCCGCGAAAATGTCATGTGGAAGGGGCGAAGGCGCTGAATCAAGAGGCGGAGGAGTCTCTTATTTCTATTTGGAGGAATCACCGTTGTATGGTCCTGCTTGGGGATGCAGGGGGAGGAAAGACGACGGAGTTACAGAGGATTGCCACAGAATTCAGCAGAGAGGATACGCTGCCTCCGGTGATTTTATTGACTTTGCGGGAGTACACCGATGAAACATTTGAGGAGCTGATTGCGGCGGCGGGAGGCGTTCCATATAACTCTGAGCGGTTGTATATCATTGACGGTTTTGATGAGATTACGGGGGAATGTAAAAAACTTTTTTTGAAGCAGCTGTCAAAATTTCGGAGAGCGGAACCGAAAGCCTCTTTCTTGATATCGAGCAGGAGCAATTTTTACCGGGACGGATTGTTGGGGGAGGGATTTACCGCCGTATGGCTCAATCCGTTGAGTGAGAGCGATGTCAGAGCGTTTGTGGAAGAGAAAGGGATTGTGTGGGCGGATTTCATCAGAGAAGTGTCGGAGAAGAAGATGGAAGAGTTTTTGTGGATTCCGTTTTATCTGCTGGAATTATGTGAGATGTACCGGGCGGAAGGCGGGCTGCCGCAGCGCCCGGATTTGATGAAGCGTCTGATCGAGCGCAAATTCTCCCAGGATCTGGATAAGTTTCGGATGACAGGTACGGTGGAATTGGACGAAAGTAAGGCGCGGCTGTTTACCGTACTTCGGAAGCTGGCAGTTTCGATGAACTGTATGGACTGTGTGGTGCTGGAGGAGGAGACGTACCAGCGGCTGATCGGGGATTTGGAGTCACGGGAACTTCTGAAGCATAGTGGGATTTGGAAGAAAAATGGAGGCGTTTGGCATTTTGTCCACAATAATTTTCGGGAGTATCTGGCGGCAGAATATTTGGCAGAGCAGCCGCTTAAGACGGTCCAGGACTTTGTGACCGCAGGACACCCGGAATGGGGAATCCGGGCAAACTGGCATCATGTTCTGTCCTACTTGATTCCAATGGGGGAGAAAGAGCTGACGCAGTGGGTTTTGGAAAAGGATTTTACGATTTTTCTTCAGCTGGAGCGGGACCGTCTTCCGCTGGAACAGAGGACGGAGATAACGATTGCGGAGATGGAACGCCTGAAAGCGGCCGGACAATGGCTGGGGCATGATAATTACAGGGTGGCGGAGCTTACGGCATTTGGGCAGTCATATCACCTGATTACATATCTTCTGGATGAAATCCGGAATTTTCAGCATGTTGTGTCACAGGGAAATGGGCTTTACATGATGGGGCAGCTGACCTGCCTCTATGGGCGCGAGGATGAAGTTAAGGAGGTCTTGACCGGGGTATGCCTGGACAAGGAAGCACGGGAGCATGAGATTTGTTACGCAGTCCGGGCATTGACGAACCTGGGGCTTGTCGGGGAAGAACTGCTTGACAGGCTGATGGAGCATTTTGCCGGGACCAGGAGCTCGTATATCCGATATGGACTGTATGACTGCATCAAGCGCAATGGATATGTTGACACGTATGTGGATTTTCTTCTGGATGGAATCGGACTGGTTGGAGGCGGGCTGGATGAAAACCGGCTTGGTAATGAGATTTTTGAATTACAGGATGCCCTGAAACAGATCACAGAGCCGGAGGCGTTGGAAAAGCTCTTTTGCTGTCTGGCAGAGCGGGAACATGCGTACAGTATGCTTTCCGTGGAGGAAATCGTGAAGCCGGCGGTGATCTGTGCGGCTACCTTATACCAATCTGCAGAGGACCCGCTTTGGAAATCGCTGCGTGACCTGTGCAGATGCGAGGTGGACAGGGGCGGGCAGAAGACGCTGGAGTATATTTTCTGGTATTTTCAAAAAACGGACACGGTTCTTGTATTGCTGGAACAGGAATTGGCACGGATGGGGAGCGGGGGGCGTGATTGGTGGACGCCTCGTTCAATCCTGGCGCTGGACCAGGGAAAGGCGTTCTGGGAAGCGTACCAAAAAGGGGAAGTTTCGGATGATCATGTGAAACGATGCCTGGACATATTGTCTGTGCAGAGTGCGTATTACAGGCCTCTAGCGCGGCTTTATCAGGAGCGGACTGGCATTGAGATCCCGGTGTATGAGCAGAAGGATTACGACACATTAAGACGGAAAGGGGAAAGGCGTTATCTGGAAGCGTTAACGGATCAAAATGCCTATCTGGGGCTGGTCAATGAACTTGCAAAGCTGGGCGGTCAACCGGACTATGATGAGGATGAGGTTGACGAGATTCCAGATCAGGTATTGGAGGATCGAACGGATCTGGAGGAAGTGAAGCGGGATTTTGTCCGGGGGCATCGCGGGAGAAGCCTGCGGCAGTGGATGGGCAGCCTGGAAGCCTGTGACTGGGAGGATTATGCTTCTGCCCGCCTGATGCAATGGATGGTGACACACAGCCGGGGCAGGGACGAGCTGCCGGAGGCTGTTAAGCGGTGGTGTACGGACTATTATTACATCCACCTTGACCAGGTGGATATCAGACAGGCAGTTGTATGGGTCAATGACAGTGATTACCGCTGTGCCGATCTTCGCGTGAAGCGGATCTTATATTTCGCTGAGCAGTTTTGTCTCCCGATACCAAAGGAAAAGGCGAAAGACCTGCTGTTTTGTCCTGGATACTGGTTTAGCAGTCTGGAGGGACTGATATCCCGCTGCCTGACCGGGGAAGAGATCCGGGAGCAGGTAATCCGGAATCTGAGGGAGGAAAATTTGATGGGAGATGTGCTGGCATGGCATATCAACTATTGTATCAGCAATGGGATTGATGCGTGTGCGGCGGTTATCATAGAGGTGGCAAAAGACCGACGGAGAAAAGACTTGGTCCGGGAACCGGCGGTGCGGTATGCCTGTGGGGTAATGGGCGCGACAGAGGTCTGCAGGGAATTGCTTCCGACTCTTTGCGGGAGATTGTTTTTCCAGGCTGTGGAGCTGGTAAAGGACAGCAGGGGGAGTGGGCTGGAGGACATCATCTGGAATTATGGGGAAATGTTCCCGGATGAAAAACTCCAATGTGATGCATGTCTGATCTGGCGGCAGGACAGACGGGGGCTGGAGCATCTGAGGCGTTACCTGGAGGAGACTTGTGTGATACCGGACATCATGAATCCCGATCCAATCCAGGCCGTGGGCGGGATTGACCGGGTTGAACTGCTGGATGAACTGGAACGTCTTCTGGAACTGTCCGTGAGAAAGACGCTGCAGGATCGGTCGTATGATGGGGTGAAGAGCCAGGTGATAACGGCGATGACGGCGATTGCATGTACCGGGAAGCAGCCGTATGAAGCAGTGATACGGTCGCTGGAACGCTTTCAGGAACGACATGAGGGGGATTTTGGGCTCTGTTCCTTTGCGGAGCGGTGCAAGGGAGATGTCCGGTGGAGGTATCAGCAGAATGTACAGGTGAAATGGAGTGTGGGGGAGGTGGAGCAGAAGGTATTTTCTATCTTGTGATTACAGATGTGGCGGTTACATGATAAGCTTAATACAAGAAAGGGCAGGCGACTGGGAAAAGCAGGAGGATGGTATTTCCTTTGATGAGAATGGCAGTATGCACAGTTGATTGTTCCAGCGTCGGCAGCATAGCGGAAAAGAACCGGCTTGATTCTGGTGAAAGCAGGGATGCGGTCATGGCGCAGGGGGATGTGCCTTGTAAGCGGTGTAATCCGTAGGCAGAATTGGGCACACCTGTTTTGAGGTGCGTCTTGATGATTCTGAGCCGCCATATCGCCACCGGTAAATGGTAGAATCATCCGCCGGACAGTTATTGCTGGTCTGATCTAACGTGTGGGTGATAACTTCAAGCGAATAGTGTTTATGTGGCTGCATGATATCAGGGAGTTCCAGATGGAGTGTATGGCAATGAGGACATTTGAGGCGGCGAAGCCGGAAGATTAAGGTATCGCCGCTGTCAATGATTAAGTGACGTTTTCTGCTGTCGTGTACTTTAAGGGGCGAATTGCAATTAGGGCAGAGTGCTTTTTGCATGTTATTGATATAATAAATATGGTTATGGCGCAGGATTTGATAATCTTTGGTTATTATCATAAGCATAGACTCCTCGTTTGCTTTCATGCTGGGAATACCTATTTACAATTAACATACTATTGTTTCATACCTGTTTCAACCGTTTGGCGCAAGAGGCATTATTTTGGCTTCAAGAGGAAAGATATCGTATGATAGCATTGTTCGAATTAACGCAGATAATGGCGAAACTAGATCCCTCTCAAGGCTTGCGCAGCCTGTAAAGATGAAATATAATATTGTCATGCATTAGATTTTTTTTGCTCATTACTTTTAAGATGGACAAACTTATGTGCAAAAGGAGGCACAAATGCATGACAATTGCTATCATAGATGACTTTAAACCAGATCAGGTAAGTATCGCCGGATATGTGAAACAATTTCTGCAGCAGTGCGGTGGATCGGAGCCACAATTTTTCTTTTATTCCAGTGGAGAAGCTTTTATCAGAGCCCTATCTCCACATTTTTTTGATCTTGTCATACTTGATTGCTGCATGGACGGGATGGATGGCTTGCAGACGGCGGAAGAATTCCGGAAGATGGAGAGGGATACGGCGCTCATCTTTATTACTTCAAGCCCGGATTATGCGATTGACGGATATCTTGTGGATGCCTGTGGATATCTGCTGAAGCCGTTTACGTATGATATGTTTTACGAAGTTATGGAGAAGGCGTTGGAAAAACATTTTTACCGAAAGAACATGATTATTGTTACAGATGGCAGAACAAAACAGTGGATTGCAGCGGATGATATCATTTATTGTGATATTGATGGGCATTATTCCCAAATCCATCTCTGTGCCCGACGCATGGTGAGGATTCGAATGGCTTTTACACAGATGTTATCGCTTCTGGATCCTTATCCCCAATTTCTGGAATGTTATCGGGGCTGCATCATTAATATGTCGCATGCAGTAAAGGTAGAAGATATGAATTTCCTGATGGATACAGGGGAGCGGGTTCCGTACCGTAAAAAGGAGCGGCAGAAGTTAATGCAAAAGTATTCCGATTATCTTTTTGAAAAGTTTGGGGCGGAGAGAATATGAGTGCGGACTTTATACTCCAGCTGGCACTGTATGAGCTTTTCGATATTGTACCGTTTGTGATATTGGCGGTGATCCCTTTCCGCGCTAAGATACGCTCTCGTCCAATCATAATTTTGTTTACCGCAATGCTTTATCTTCTGGGATTTGTTAAAAGAACCGTTTCTTTCTTTTTTCCGGCATCGGCTTGTGTTTTTTCACTCTTATGGGTAGTTATTTATCTGATTCTTTACCGATGTTCAATCCGCGAACGGTTGTCGAAACTGCTCTTTGTCATGATTACGGTTCTCAATTATGCCAGTATGACAGCTATTCTCTATAACTATGTGGGATTCCACATTTTTGGAAACTGGTATTGGCAGGGACCGTACTGTATTGAAGTAAGCATCTCCATTGTGCTTGTCCTGGCTGTTACGTATCCGGTCATGTTTTGGTGGTTATTGTACAGGGTATCCCCTGTGCTGGAGAAACCGGAGAGTATTGATGTCTGGAAGAAGCCTTGGCTGGCTCCCGTTACTTTTGGCGTGATATATTACTATAGTCTGTATTCATCGGACAGTATTTTTATATTTTCCAGTGAGGCTCATAATCTGTTTTTTTCGCTTGCTGTGAGTGCCGGTTTGTTTTTTGTGTTAACGTTGATATTGCAGTTTGTGGAGGCAAGTGCTCTGACGATTCAGCTTCAATCTGAAAAGCATCAGATGGAAATGAATCTCGTTCACTTCCAGAGCCTTTCTGAACAGATAGAGGCAGTCCGGCAGGCAAGCCATGACCAGAGGCAATTGATACACGTTCTGCAGATATATTTAAAAGAGGACAATTTGGACTGTTTACATAGTTTTGCTGAAAAAATCTGTTGCGCCAATCTGGAAGTTCCTGTTCTCATCTATTGCCGTCATATGGCATTGAATGCTCTGATTTGTTATTATGCTGACTTGTGTGCGAAAAAGCGGATTGATTTTTCGGTACAGATGAAGTTTCCTGCCCAAACAGGGGTTGATGACGTGGACTTGATTGTTCTATTTGGAAATCTGCTTGAAAATGCATATGAAGCGTGCAGCAGACAGAAGTCTCAGAACCGGTTTATTCATCTGAAAACAGGAATAACAGGTAGTCAGGTTGTTATTTTGCTTAATAACAGTTTTGATGGAAGGATAAAGACAGATGGAGAGTTTTTTTTATCTGCCAAACATCCGGGACATGGAACTGGTACCGCTTCTGTTCGGCGCATTATCTTAAAATATCAGGGAACTGTCAAGTTTGATTTTGATGATACCGTTTTTCGGGTGTCTGCCAGACTAAACGGATGATGTGCAATGTTGATGGGAGGACAGAGAAAGGAATGACGTAAAATGTTGACGGCATTCCTGAACTGCATATCATGTTTTGAAATTAAGCGTTTCGGCCTCTTTTATCAATTGGATACCTTTCGAGGATATACTGTGTACTGTATTTTGGGATTAGGGCTGCGGTAAAGAACGATTCTCGCCTTAAAAAAAGGCATCCAGTGCCGGGGAGCCATACTCCGGAGTTTTTGTGTTGGTGCGGATAACTCCGTCAGCCCCAATCTGTACCGTTAGATTGGTATCTGTTTTAGCCAGTGCGCCGTCTTCTTCAAAGTAATAGATGATTTTATGAATCACCTGGATTCCTGTTACCATCGCAAAATCTTCTCCGAAATAATACCAGTTGTCTTTGTAATAATACCAGTCATTTCGGATTGCATGACCTGCTCCGTCAAACCAGAACCACTGTGAGCCATCCTTGTACCAGTCGTTTGCAACATAACGGTCAGGAGTCAGATAAAACCGGACACCGCCGTCTTCTTTAATCCAGCGGACAGGGTGATCCGCCGACAGAGCGGTTTCGCCATAGTCAATATCCTTTAGCATTAATGCAAGTACCCAGTTTGTTTTTGAGACATCCGTCTTAACGGTTCCGTACTGGATACCTTTTGCTTCTATGCACTTTCCATTGCCGATATAAATACCGATATGACCTGGTTTCCAGAGAGCCCAGCCAGCCATGCTCTCATCCAGTTCGTTTATATTTTTGGTGACGACAGCGGTGTTTCTGTATTCGCTGCTGTTTTTCTGAATTCCGGTACACCAGCTGATCAGACCGGAACAATCTGTGCACTGGCGGTTAATAAATGTCCTTGACTGGTTGATATATGATTTATTAAATACATTGGGGTATTGGGCGGCAAGCTGAAGGAGGGCGCTTTCCGTCAAGACCTGGCCTTTCATCCCGAAGACATAGGGAGTTCCCTGTTTTTTCAGGCAAAATTGAATCAATTGGTTTCTGGTTTTGTTCATGTTTTTTCTCCTTGATGTTTCTTGCAATATACTCTATGCCTAAACTATATACGTTTCCCCGGACCTGTCTTTATGCAAATGGGGTGTGCTCTTTGCCCGGCAAACAATGGAACACCTGTTTTGCAGTCTCTGATACAAGACAGGATGTTATAGTGAGCTTAGTGGCGCGGCTTGCGGCACGAAAAAAATACTAGTAGGAGGATATAAGATGCACAAAGATTTTCATCTGTATGGCACATTTTTGGCGGCAGTGATGGCGGGATACAATGTGAACGATGCACAAGATATTGCTTTTGCGGCGCAGAAAGTAGACGAGTTTGGGAGGGATCGGGCCAAGGTCTGTTATACGGAAACACCTATGTTCAGTGAAGTGGCAAAATCGATTTCAGAAATCTATTTTTCCAAAAATATTGAATCGGCATTTTCTATTTCAAAAACCTGGATGCCGTTTCATTTTGTACCAAGAAATCCGGTGGGAAATTCCCTGGAGAATGATAATTCAATCCGATTTGCCTGCGGAGACGGAACGCCTATGACCGAGATTTGCGGGAAACTGATCCCGGGAGGAGAGGACGAAGGAGACGTCATAAATCTGGAGCGGATTGGGATTACCATGCATGTATTGGCGGATTCCTATGCACATCAGGAGTTTGTGGGAATCACTTGTAAGAATCCGAGAATCGTGCAGAATATCGAACTGCTTTACGGGGAACAGAAGGAAGGGCTGGGAGCCTTTGACCACGTTCCGGTCTGGATGAGTAAATTTCTTTCAGGATGCTGCTATTATGGACATGGATCTGCCGGTCATATCCCGGATTTGTCCTGGGCCGAATACAATTACTGGTGGACCGGGGTGCCTGAAATTAAAAATGCTGAAAACCAGGATTGGAGAAGCAATCCCGATATTTTTGTCGCTGCGTTTTTGCGTATGGTGGATGTTATGGTACAGATTCGGAGAGGAAGGGACAGGGAGAGTGAGCAGCCATTCCAGCCGGAAAAATTACTGAATTTTTTAAGGAAGGGTGCAGGAGAAATACGAAGGAGTTACAGCAATGTCCGGGATTGGAATCTTGCGGTCAACGAGGCGGAGATGAGCCTGCCGATGGATGTTATCATCAAGCAAAGGCAATGTAAAGCGCTGTCACCGGATGAAACGAGGAGATACGAGAACGCCAAAAGAACCAAGATCATATTGCACCAATATGATGACGCCGGAAACTATCAGGCAATTGAGGTGACTGCCGGAGATTTGCTTGGAAAGAGGAAAAAATCAAATTCTTTTGAAGAAAGTTCAGATACGCTTTTTGAACAGTTTTATAAGCAGGTCAAAAAAGATGACTGGCCATCTGCTGAACAATTGGAACTCAGATATGAAGATTACTTGAAGGATACGGAAAAAGATGCGGTTTTTGAAGATGCAGCGGTGAAGCACAGAGCTGCGGTTTATCATGCAATTGGTATAGATGACTCAGGATTAAAAGCATTGCTCAAACGGGAATTCAGCATGTGAATGACTGGGCGGAGGAGGACGAATAGCCGTATTACAAGAGAAAGGGTATTTGCATGCACCACTGCTGCAAATACCCTTTTTGCCTCTCATCCCTTTTATGTTCTGGTGTTTCGGTTGTTGGAAGACTTCCAGCGGTATATCGTGGAATCATCAGCCGGGCAGTCATTTCGGGTGCCATTTACCGTTTGGGTAATGACGTCGAGAGAATAGTGCTTGTGCGGCTCCATGATGTCTGGAAGTTCAATGTGGACGGAATGGCATTTGGGGCAGCGCAGACGCCGAAGGCGAAACGGAAGGGATTCACCGCTGTCGGTAATCATGTTCCGTTTTCTGCTGTCACGTACATTCAGAGGAATGTTGCAGGTGGGGCAGAGTGGTTCTTGGTGATTATACACGTAGTAAATCTTGTTGTGACAGAGAATTTTGTAGTCAGTGGCTATTATCATTGGTAGACACTCCTTTCATTTAGAAAAGGGATGTCTTGAAGAATACAAAGTTTGGGGAGAATTTTTTATGCAAAAAGGGTGTGTCTCATGCACCGTACGGACGGTAACACCTTATTTGCATATTAGATTTGATGAAGAAAATTTATAATTCAGGGAAAACAGGAGAGGAGAAATGAATGATGGAACAAAAAACCAGGGAAGGTCTGATAGAATTTGTCAAAGGGAAAGTCGGGACGAAATTTGCCTATGGCGCAAAAGGGGAGGTACTCACCCATAAGCGGCTGCAGGAGTTGATCGCGGAAAATCCGAACAAATACACCTCGCAGTATATAAAGCGGACAAAACGGAATTTGAATCAGATCTGTGTGGACAGTCCCGGTCTGATCAGTTGGTATACGGGAAAAAAGCGTGAAATCCAGGAGTATTTTAATACAGCGGAAAAAAGAGTGCTGTTTGTATTTCTGGATGAGAGTATGGCGGGGTGGGCGCTCTGGAAACCGGGACATATCGGGATTTACATCGGGAACGGGGAATATGTGGCGGCGACCAGCGTCTATACCGGTGTGATCCGGCAGAGTATTGATATGGTGAGATGGCATTATGTTTTAAAACTGTGTGATATATATGATCCTGCTGAGAAGATAAAACCGGATTTAAAAGACGGATGGGTGAAAGAGGGGGATGGATGGAGGTATTATCTGAATCCAAAGATGTGCGTTTATGATACTTGGAAACGGGACGGTGACAAATGGTACCGGTTTGACCATGACGGATATGCCTTGGCGGAGCAGTGGTACTACGAGAATGGCATGTGGTATTATTTTGCCGCCGATTGTTGTATGGTGACAGGATTGAAAGAGATTAATGGAAAAGTGTATTATTTTGACGACCAGGGGAGAATGGCTGCCGACAGAATGATACTTTCATTTGCACCGGGAAGGACCGGGGCATTGGTGCGGTTAAACAGATGGGAGGCATTTCTGAGGAGAATTGGCCTGGGTTGGGAAGAAGGTGGATACCGGCATGGAAAAAATGGGAATCATGAGGAGTGATATGGAGAACTCGATCGTACTGTTTCGGGAAAGCCTGTTGCTTAAAGAGATTAAAGAAATTACGATTCGGAAATATGAGAGAGATATCGGGAAATTTTTAGAATATGCGGTGAATTCGGAAGTGATTGGGAAGGACACTGTTATACAATACAAAGAGTTCCTGAAGGCAAGGTACAGTCCTTCCAGTGTAAATTCTTATCTGGTCAGTTTGAATAGATATCTGAAATGGTTGGATAAACCTGAGCTGGCGGTCAGGCTGGAGCGCATCCAGAAGCGGAGCAGCCTGAACCAGGTGTTGGAACTTTCCGATTATCATAAGCTTTTAAGTTATGTGCAGAAGAATGGGAAGTGGAAATATTATTGTATTATGAAAACATTGGCAGGAACCGGTATCCGGGTAGGGGAGCTCCGGTATATAACTTGCGAGGCGTTGGAAGAACGCCTCGCGGTAATCAGCCATAAGGGGAAAATACGGGAAATCTGTATCCCTGACAGTCTGTGTGAATTGCTGCGGGATTATTGCAGGTCCAAAGGTATTCAGTCGGGCATTATTTTTTATGGGACGGACAGGGAAAAGCCGATGGACGTGACGGGAATATGGAAAGGCCTGAAGCGGATTGCCGCGGCGGCAGGAGTGGCGCCGGAGCGTGTGTACCCGCACAGCTTCCGCCATCTCTTTGCCAAGACCTATATGAAGGAGATTGGAAATATTGCGGAATTGTCGGACATTCTCGGACACTCCAATATCGAAACAACCAGAATCTATACGATGGAGACTATCGCTGAAAAACGTGCCTGCCTGGAACGTCTTTCGCTGTAATGTCCATTTAATACAATAGAAAATGGCGCTTGTCAACACTTTTTTGAGGAAAATTTTAAGATTTTCGAGAAAATGAGAAAGGGTCTGGTTTTACCTGCTTGTTATTAAGTAAAATAGTCTATATAATATTGTATTATATAAACATGTTTCAGAGATGATTTTCCTGTCTGCGGCTGATTCTTATGGTTTGAACCGGACTGCCGAAAAATCTTGCTAGCGGATGACGATCGGCAATAGAAGAACTTCCGCACAGGAAATCATCCTGAAATCTCAAAAATAAAAAAGGAGTGATTTGATATGGCAAAGTACAGATTAAATATTCGTTTCAGGGATGAGGATTTGGAGATTATTGCAAAGGCACAGCAGAAAGTAGTCTTAGTAAAACACACGGTCGGTTCCAGTGATGCATCAGTTGCATGGGTTAGCTTTAAGCCATGGCAGAAGAATACGGTTGACTGGATGAACCAGTTTGCAATCTATTCGTCCAGCAGTGAAGTTATGAACGGCGCCACTATCAGCAAGCTGGCTGATAAGAGTGCAACGGCAGGTGTGGAATATAAATTCGCGGACGGTTACTTCCATGCGCCGGTGGTGTCTGTCGATGGAAAGGAAAATACATACATGGCGAGAAACTGTGCGGATGACTTCCCAGCAATCACTATGGGTCTTGCACAGAATGTAGTCGTAAACGGTCAGGCGTTTGCCAACAATCCGATCAATGCGGTCTATGTTCCATTTGGGCAGCGTGTTGTCATGACGCCGGTTGAAAAGATCGATGTATATCTGAAGAATGATATTGTGGACAGCACTGTCATCTCCCACATCCAGAGCATTGCACTTCCGGTTACCTACAAGGAAAACGAAAGCGAGCACTTTATCGCATACAACGGCAAAACAGGCGAGTTCTTTTTGGAATCATAAAACAGACTTTGAATCCGGCGGGGAATATCCGCCGGATTCTTTTTAAGTATTCATTATTTGACTGAAATTGTAATAATGCGGTAGAATAGAAAGGGGTCAAAGACCTCGGATACAATAATCTCAACGCAGACAGGAGAATAACATGAATACTCAACAACGTATCCGTACCTTGCTGCTGCTTGCCTGGATGACAGTTATATTCCTGTATTCCGCCCGCCCTGCGGATATTTCAACGCAGGACAGCCATTTGATTGGAAATCTGGTGGCGGACATGGCACAGCGGTTTAACCGGGAAGACTGGCCGGATCAGGCGCAGCAGCTTTTTGTGGAGAATATTGATTTTTATGTGAGGAAGGCTGCCCATGTAACGGAATATGCGGTGCTTGGAGTATTGCTGATGGGCTGCCTGCAGAGTTTTAACGTATCGATGCCGCACCTTGGGCGCTATGCGCTGATAGCGGGAATCCTGTATGCGGCCAGTGATGAACTCCATCAGTATTTTGTGCCGGGGCGCGCCTGTCAGCTGAGGGACGTGATGATTGATGGGATTGGCGTGGGGCTGGGGGTGATTGCCTTTCTCCTGTGGGGAAAAAGAAAGGGTTTTACTTCAATTTTTTGTAGGATGCATTAATTCATGGATGAAACTGAATTTACAATTGCATTTATGAACGGTATACTTGTAATAAGTGGAATAACAAAAGATGAAAGGGCAGGAAGAGGCACAGTGAGAATAACAGTTGCAATTTTGGATGATAACCTGTTTTTTGTCCCGGTTTTAGAGGGGAAAATCCGGCAGTTTTTTGGAGAATATGGACTGGAGTTATCGGTTGTCTGTTTTACGGACCCGGCAGAGCTGGAGACGGATGATAAGAACTATGACTTGCTTTTCACAGATATTGTGCTGCCGGGACAGGATGGGATTACTCTGGCAGACAGGCTGCAGTCTGCTGGGCGTATTCGGGATGTCATTTTTATATCTGCCCACGATGGGGAGGTGTTCCGTTCATTCGTAAGCCGACCGATTGCATTTGTAAGGAAATCCTGTATGGATGAGGATCTAAATAAGGCGGCCGCTTTGTATCATGACCACTTAAAGACCTTGTGGATTGTGATTCCGGAGGGGAAGAAGAGGCATTTGATGAGGCTGGATGATATTGTTTGTGTGTCTAGCCAAAACCATTATGTGGAGTTTCATATGCTGAACAGGGAGAACCAGATGATACGTTCAAAGCTGGATCAGGTGGAAGAGATGCTGAAACCATTTGGCTTTTTAAGGGTGCATGTGAGTTATCTGGTTCATATCAAATATGTAACTTCGGTTGACCGTTCCTGGATTTATCTGAAGAATATGGATAGCTGCCGGATAAGCATGAAGTATAAAAAGCAAGTCTTCGATACATTGCGGGAGTGCTTTACTGAGATTGGGAATGCCTTTTAAGCTTTTGTGTCATTTTTTATACAAAGGGAGGAGAAATTACGTATTATGAGTACGGATACATGGACATTCCTTCTGAAACTGATATCTGCTGCGGTATATGAAATGGGTATTCCGGTTGACGGAAAGCGGGCATTCGAGCGGTCTCTGAGGCGGAATATGAAAGAGGCGCAAAAGAAATATATTAACAACCATGCTGCTTATGGCGTGTTGGACGAGGAATGGTTTCACCAGTATCTGCGTCACTGCATGCCGATTCAGGGAGTGTGCAGATATATATTGGAGGAGGAGTCCTGGAAATGGGCGAGGCAGATCTATATCCGGAATCTGGCGTCTTATGTCAGGGACTATGCGGAGGTATGGGCTGACGGGATATCAGATCTGGAAGAGATGGCGCTGCGCAATTTTTACAGGATGTTGATCGTTGTATTGCGGGAGATGATAAAGCCTTTAAAACGGGGATATCTTCTTCCGCTGACTTATGATACTGTGTACGGACTTTGGGAGGAGGATTTGTTGTCCGAACCGTGCGGGGAAAGGCAGATAGCCCGGGAGATGCCGGAGGTGCTGATGGCCATCCGGGGACATGAACCGGCTGAGCGCGCAGCTGCGCTGCTGGAGCAGATTGGGGAGGATGACGGCGCTTCCTGGCTGGAGAAGGCGGTTTCTGGTTTTTGCTCACCTTCAGATGAGGAATGGCAGCTGTCTGAGGTCATTTACCGTAGGGCGGCAGAGGTCAGGGCGGAGAGCCTTGCGGAGCTGCTTCGGCAGTATTTTAGACGTACCGGTACGCTGTACCAGGTGCTCCTGAGGGAGATTGGACGTATGGAAGCCGGGGAGAAAACCTGGTGGGTGCTGCGTTCCCTGATTGATGAGGACGTGGAAAAAAGCCTGGGAGAGGCATACCGGGATCAGAAACTGGAGGATGGTCAGGTCAGATGCTGTCTGAAAGCATTGATCACAAGCCGTATTTATCAGCAGTACTGGACGGGGGATGTCTCGGATGCCGATCCATACTATCATGCGCTCGTAGAGCTTTACAAGGAACGTGTCCGGCTCAGGCAGTGGAACTATGAGTGGGTGGACTATGAGGTGATGATGGCGGATGGGGAGATAGCATATCTGGCGGCGCTGACGGACAGGGACAGGTATGTTTCCCTGATTGAAGAGCTGTTGGACAAGGGGGGAAGGGATGATTGGACCAGGATTGAGTTTTGGGATTATCCGCGGGAAATCCTCAACAGGCGTCTGGATCTGAGGGCGGTTGCGAGGGATTTCTATCTGAACAGGGATGATATGAGTATGAGGAGGTGGATGGCCTGTCTTACCGGGACGCAATGGGAACATTACGCCTCTTTTTATATTTACCATTGGCTGACCAGATATCATAGAAACCGGGTTCCTGCCGGGATGGAGCGCTGGATCAGGAAGTATTATGACAGACAGCTTGAATCCCTGGATTTTCGGAAGGCAGTCATCTGGAAGACGGACAGCAGTATGTGTTACTGCGGCATGGTTGCGGAGATCATCACGATGTTTGCGGAACGTTTTGGGTATGATATGCCAAAGGAAAAGGCGAAGGATCTGCTGTTTTGGTCCGCATATATGGGGCGGGGACAAAAGAACTGGCTTCCGGCAAAGTATCTGACGGAAGAGGAGATCAGGGAGCAGGTTATCGTAAATGTGATGTCCGGGGAACTGAAAGGGGACGTGATGCGGTGGCATATCCGCTATTGCATCGACTACCAAATCCGGGAGTGCGCACCGGTCATCCTCAAGGCAGCCAAAAATCCCGTCAGGAACGTATGGGTGAGGAGAGATGCGCTTCGCTATGCCTGTGGGATGATGGGAGTCCATGAGGTATGCGAACATCTTCTGCCTGGGCTAAAGGGCGAGTTGTTTTTCTTTGTGGCGGAATATTTCCGTGATACGAAAGACAGGGAACTGGCCGATATCATATGGAATTATGGGGAAGAATATCCCAGCCAGAAGCTCAGGAGCGATATCTGCCTGACGCTCATGCAGGACAGAAGGGGCGTGGAAAGCCTGAGCAGGCATCTCCAGCGGAGAAACGGACTTCCGATGGAGCCTTTTTTGCCGGGACCGGCGGAGGCGGTGAGGGGAATCCGGGACCCGGAACTGACGGATGAGCTGGAAAAATTGCTGAAGGCGGCATGGAAAACGGGATTTCGCGACGATCCTGGAGACAGCCTGCTTGCAGCGGCGGCAGCGGCACTGGTGAAGATCGCCCATAGCGGGGATGACGCATATGGGCAGGTCATGCAGATTTTTGAGCGGCTGATGGAAAAGTATCGGGATGAGGAGGAGAAGTTGTCTGCGCTGAGGCGCTGGAGAAGGGAGTGTGAGCGGGAGTGAATGCAGGCGGCACAAAAGACAATTGCAGTGATCAGAAAGGAGAGGTACATGGCAGAGTATTTATCACCTGGCGTATATGTAGAGGAGTTTGACTCCGGCGGAAAACCGATGGAGGGAGTGGGGACCAGCACGGCCGGTTTTATCGGTGCGGCGCAGAAGGGGCCGGTTGAGGGACTTCCCCGGCTGGTGACTAATTTTTCGGATTTTCGGCGAAACTACGGCGGCTATCTGTCGGAAAATGAATACGGAGATTACCGGTTTCTGGCGTATGCCGTGGAGCATTTCTTTATCAACGGAGGATCGCGGGCGTTTATCATGCGCGTGGCGCCGGGGGACGCTGCATGTGCAAAAGCCTCATGTCCTGCCGAAGCGCCGGTAATCCGGATGGAGGCAAAGAATCCGGGGCTGTGGGGCAACAGCCTGAGCGTTGAGGTATCTCCTTCCAGCAAGGCGAAGACCCAGATCTATGAGGTACTTGATACTGCAGCGGGAAAGGCTTATTCCGTAAAGAACGGCGCGGGATTTTTCCCGGGAGACGTGGTGGCATATTCGGACGGGGCACAGACCATATACAATAAGGTGGTGAAGTGCCAGGACAATATCATGGTCTTTGAACAGGAATTTGAAGAAGACGTGACGGATAAGAACCTGCTGCCGGACAAGACGATCTCTACCTGTGAGCTGAATATGGTGGTGCGGTATGAAGACGTGGTGGAGAGCTATGATAATCTGTCCTTTAACATAGAGACGCCCAATTATATCGAAAAAAAGATGGCAAAGTCAGAGCTGGTGAATGTGACATATACAGGGACGGAGCCGGAGAGTGCCGAGACCCCGTTTGCACGGCTGGGCGGCGGCGATGTGGTGACCCTGGATTTTGGAGAGGGAAGCAATGGAAATGCTCTTGCCATGACGGCCGCAGATTTTATCGGCGAGGACCGGGGTGCAGGAAGACGGACCGGAATCCAGGCGTTTGTAGATAATGACGTGGTATCGGTCATGGCGGTTCCGGGTGTCACAGACCCCAATGTACAGCTTTCCCTGACAGCCCACTGTGAAGGACTGGCAAGCCGGTTTGCGGTTCTGGACATACCAAGAGAAGCAAAGAAGGTCCAGGACATCTTAAACCACCGGAATATTTTTGACACGAGCTATGCGGCGCTCTATCACCCGTGGCTTTTGGTGTTCGATCCGCTGGATAAACGGAATATTGCAATTCCGCCGTCCGGCTCTATGATGGGCATCTATGCAAGGAGCGACAATTCAAAAGGCGTGTACAAAGCGCCGGCCAACGAAGTGGTGCGTTCCTGTGTTGGACTGGATGTCCAGTTCAATAAGGGAGAGCAGGATCTGTTAAATCCCAGGGGCGTCAATCTGATCCGTGCGTTTCCGGGGATGGGAATCCGGGTATGGGGAGCGCGCACGTTATCCAGCGATGGAAGCTGGAAATATATCAACGTCCGCAGGCTGTTTATATTTATTGAGGAGTCGATTAAGGCGAATACGAACTGGGCGGTATTTGAGCCCAATGACGAGGTGTTGTGGGTCCGCATCCAGAGGACGATCGAGGTGTTTTTGACCGGGCTGTGGCGAGGCGGTTCTTTAGCCGGTACGACACCGGATGAGGCATTTTTTGTAAATGTGGGGCGGAGTACCATGTCGCAGGATGACATTGATAACGGCAGGCTGATCTGCGTGATCGGCGTAGCTCCGGTAAAACCGGCTGAATTCATAATTTTCAGGATCACACAAAAGACCGGGGATGTACAGTAACAGAGTATCCCGTCAGGGCAGAAGAAAGGAGAAAAGGACAGTATGGCAGATACGATTGAATATCCACGCGCTAATTTTCGCTTTAAGGTGTCAATAGAAGGTGTCGAGGTTGCAGGATTTTCGGAGGTGAGTAGCTTTGACGCCAGCATTGAGCCGATTGAGTACCGTGAGGGAGACATGGGGACAGAAACTTCCCTGAAGGTTGCCGGACTCAGGAAATATGGAAGTATCACAATGAAGAAGGGGATTATCAAAAACCAAGCACTGTATGACTGGCTGGCGGTCGGTCTTACAGGCGCGGTGACGAGAAAGACTGTGACAATCAGCCTGCTTGACGAGGCGCAGGCCGAAGTTGCCACCTGGCAGATCATAAATGCCTGGCCTACAAAATATACGATGTCGGATTTCAACGCGACTTCCAACGAGATAGCGATCGAGTCCCTGGAGCTGGCGCACGAGGGAATGATCAGAACAGCATAAGACAAGGAGAAAGACAGGATGGAAGTGATGTCGACGGCAACTGCAGCGGCGCTTGATCACACCGGCAGGTTGATGTGCAGTTGGGGCGGGGTGATACAGGTGGTGAATCCGGGGCAGATGAATATGATTGTTTGAGTGCTTCAAGCTCTTTATTTGTGAAGATTTTCTGACTTTTTTCGAAAACCCCTACCCAAATATCCGGGTATCGTATATAATACTAACTGTTTATGCGATACAGTTAGGAGGAAAAGGTAAGATGAAGATAAAGAAGCTTGCACTGGCGCTGGGATGCGCAGCTCTGCTCTGCGGATGTACCAAGAGCAATATCGTACAGCCGGAGGAGACACAGGGACCGGATTTTAACATGTATCTGGACATTGTCCTGGACAACGAGCAGCTGATTCGGGATGTGAATGAGATTTATGTTGAGGATGGGGACTATCCGGTGGCGTCGAGCATCGACGTAGAGCTGGATCTGGACAATGAACAGGTGGACATCACCGTGGTTGTAAAGGACGGAACCAGTAAGGAAGATGCTGCCGAATATGCGATGGTGGCAATCAAGGGTGTCAATGACCAGGTAGCAGTCCAGGATTTCTCTTACGGGGAGTCTGGTGAGGATACCTACGGCGGTCTGTATCAGGACAACGATATCAATGTAAAAGTGTACGAAGAGTCTGAGTATGAGAATGATGGCACTCCGATGTATGAGGGACAGATTCCGAGGGATACGTATCAGGAGATTGTAATCGAATAATGAGATAAAGGAATGGAAAGACCTGCTGTTGGCAGGTCTTTTGCATTTTCTAATAACAAAAAAAGAGACAGCCCATCAAAGACTGTCTCTAAGATTACATAAAATTCAGAAATTATTTACTGAGCCGCAGCTCCGGTATTCTCTGCATTGGCCGCAGCTTCTGCCGCAGCCTGCTCAGCCGCGATCTCCTCCGCAGTCTTTTCACTGCAGGTTACCTTAATGGAAATCGTTCCGTTGTTGCACTTCATATTATAATAGTTCCCGCTGTCGGTATTGCCGCTCCATTCGAATACGCTGTTGCCTGCTGCGTTCTCGGCGAAGATGTTGTCCAGCATGGTATTGCCGGTGTTCTCGCCCAGGGAAGCTACCATCAGGCGGCGGAAGGTGTCGTCCAGAAGCTGAACCTGTGCCTCGTCGCTGACTGCGTTGCGGTCATAGCTTAAATCAAGGGCATTTGCCACGTAGTTGTAGCTCTTTGCGTTGGAGACCTTCCAAAGGGAGCATACGATGGAGTTTCTGCCGTTTAAGGAATAGCGGTAAGTTGTCTCCAGGTTATCCTCGGTTGTGCTTCCGAGAATGGAATGGTCCAGGGTCTTCCTTGCATCGATAAAGATGACGTCCATGAGCTTCTTCATCTCTGCCTGATAGGAGAGACGTGCTGTGGATGCTGCAATGTTGGAGTTTTTAGCAGCCTGTGCCGCAAGGTCGGCAGCGGCCAGTTCTTTGGAAGGGCTTGGTCTGGAAGCTTCCTTCTGCTTTCTTTCTGCTTCCTTCTGAATCTCTTCCTCCGTCTTTTCAATCCGGCGTCCGTCCGGTCCTAAGCGGTAGCCTTCCACACGGGTATCGGTCATCATATAGCCGTCCGGATCCAGATAATAGATGGAACCGTCTGCCGGGTCGGTCAGCCAGCCGGCTCCGCGCCAAGAGCCGTTGTCATTCTGCCATGCCCAGCCGTTGGAATCCTGTACCCATCCTGCGAACGCAGTCATGCTTGCAGAGATTGCAAGAGCTGCGGAGATCACGGTAACGCCCAATAACTTTCTTTTCATAACTTTATTACCTCCAGGTGATTTCTTGTATTGTATTATCCAATACAGAAAGCATATCACAGATTTGGGACGGGAACAACTACTTAAAATGTGAATAATTAATTACAATTTATTAAGGAGCGCCAGAAAATTGTAATAAAAAACAGGAATCCCCGCCGGAAATTCCTGTTTCAGCTGTTCCTCAGTCATCTCTTTTTCTCATACCGTCCGTTGGCATCTACATAGTAGTTATCCACCCAGCAGTCGGTTGCCATCACACCATCCTCATCCAGATAATACCATGCACCGTCATCCTTCAGCCAGTAATCGGACTTGCGGTTGCCTTTCTCATCCAGATAGTAGCGACTGCCGTCAAGTTCCAGCCAGCCGGTTGCTTTGGAGCCATCGTCCTGAATGTATTGCCACTGATCTTCTTTCGTCTTGCGCCACTCGCCGGCCATAGCGGGGAATGCGCTTAAAAGAAGACAGGTAAGGGTCAAAACCAAGGTTAATCCTCTTGTGTATCTCATGACAGACCACCCTTTCTCTATCTTTGTGTCTATATTATAGCAGTGTAGGAAATAGCTGGCAATACCTTCCCTGTGATTGTAAGGAAAAGGCACGAATCGTAAGAAAATTGTTATGAAATCGAGAATCGTAAAAATAAAAAATTTTTTTGTGCAATTTTTGTCGAATAAAAAATGATGGAAGGACGGAAGAGATTGTGTCTGTTTTTTAACAACAGGTATACATCTAGTAGGACGATAAAATGTTATTGGAAAAATGTCAATTTATGTCGAACGGTGCGATTTGTTTCCCTTTTCAAATGGGATAAAAGGCTTTATAGTGGTTAACAGTTACTGAAAATTGTAAGGAGGAGATCAAAATGGATTTGATGGGTGAGATGGAAAAGCTTCGGAATGAGAATGTAAAGCTGAAGGAGGATAATGATATGCTGATGAGTATTATCGCACAGATGCGAGTGACGCTGAATCGGCTGGTCAACCGCTACATAGAAGAACAGCCGGAGAATTAATCCGGCTGCCCGGGCGGGGGATCTTCGAGCAGATGCTCGAGGGTCTTATTTTTTTCAAGAAGTTCCCAGATTGTTTTGTGCATCCAGTCGACCGTCTCGTTCAGTTTTTTGTTATCATCTTCAAGTTCGTGGATGCGGCTGTTCAGGGCTGCAATCA
The DNA here is from genome assembly GCA_030825115.1 of Lachnospiraceae bacterium. Lineage (GTDB taxonomy): Bacteria > Bacillota > Clostridia > Lachnospirales > Lachnospiraceae > Brotaphodocola. The sequence continues at coordinate 30,257 of JAPJQL010000013.1, read as the reverse complement.
GATGGCGGTTATCATTGGTACGCGCTGCGGTGATCATACGGTTGGAAACCGATGAGTCATGGGTGACGATTTCGTGGATGATCAGCTCGTCCCGTTCTTTGAGACTCAGATGCATAAAATCCTGATAGCGCATGTCCAACCATGTCATCTTCACTTCACAGTTGGGGCAGACCGCGTTGCGTACCAGCTGGTAATAACCATAGCGACCGCACTTAGGGCAATAGTAAACTGACAGTTCTCGCATGATAAAAGCCTTCCTTCTTAAAATTAAGCAGTATTTGTTTGTAATATATAACGCAGTAATCGGAATCATATGACAAAAAAACAGAAAAAAACATAAAAAATACAAAAAGGACCCCGGCTGCACGCCGAAGTCCCTTTCTGAACGGATGAAATATCTTTTGTAAACATGCTTTTGCAGATTACTGCTGGATCACGCCGTTTGTATCAACGGTCCAGATCTTATCATTTGCATCTTTCACATCTTTGTAGCCGCTTCCCAGTTCCGGCTTTGTGGCGGACTTGGAAGAGGAGGATGCTTTCTGGATGGTTCCGGTGGTGTTCACCAGGTACAGGGTTCCATCCAGGTCAGCCGGTGCGTAGCGCAGGTCACGGTCTGCATCGAGGCGCAGGCCATAACGGAATACGTTGTTGTCACGGACGCCGTGGAAGCCCTGTCCCTTGTTTCCGCCATCGGTGTAGAAGAACCAGGTCTGGTTCTCGTCCAGGTCCTCATCATAGATGGTCTGTTTGCCGGTCTTCATCACGCCGTCGGCGCCGAAGTAGAAGTTGGCGATGCCGCCGTCCTCTAAGGTTACGACCTGCAGGCCGGTCTGCATCTCGCCTCTGGTGTTGAAGCCGTATTTTTTGGACTCAACGGTAAATGCCTGTACGCCGGTCTGTGCGTGGTGCGGGCGGCCATTTTTAAAGTAGAAGGTAAAGATCTCGCCTTCTTCGCTGATTCCCTCTGCTCCTTCAATCTGATACCAGCCGTTTGCACGTTTGCCGTCTTCCTCGTAGTACTGCCAGGAAGCGATAGCCGGTGCCTGTGTATTTTCGGTGCTCTCTGCATTGGATGCAGATGCGGTCTCATCGGTTGTTTCAGCAGCCTGGGCAGGCAGCTTGTACCAGCCGGTCTGCAGGATGCCGTTCTCAAATGTATAGTAATTGCCGCCAATCTTGCGGTCAACCTGGTTCATGACCATTCTGCCGTCTTTGTCAAAATAGTGCCATACCAGTTCTTCGTCCGGGTCGTCGGATTCGTTTTCCAGCTGGATCCAGCCGGTCTTCATCACGCCGTCTTTTTCGTCTCCCAGATAGTAAGTATATCCGTCCAGTTCCAGTTTGCCGGTCATCATATGGCCGTCTTCGTTGAAGTAGTACCATTTTCCGTCGATGGACTGCCACTTGGAAACGATGGATTTTCCGTTCTTGCCAAAGTAATACCAATAAGTTTCCGGAGCGTCTTCGTCCCACTCTTCTTCGTTTGCCACGCTGACCCACTGGTTGTAGATCCTTTTTCCGGTCTCATCTACATAGTACTCGTCAATCATGGAAGAGCGGCTTACGAAGCCTTCTTCATTGAGGTAATACCATTCGCTGTCGCGTTTTTTCCAGGAGTCGGTCAGGTAGTAGCCGTCGCTGTCTCTGTAGCGCAGCTCTCCGTCCTCTTCGACCCATCCGCTCTTAACTGCGGCAAACGCAGTCTGCGTAAGGCCCGGAATGGATGCAGCGAAATCAGGGGTTACCGCAGTCATCACCGCTGCGGTGGATAATACAGCCATAAGTTTAAAATGCTTGTTCATAAATGTTTTTTCTCCTTTTTGAGTTTACCATAATCTCTTTGGCCGAGAATCCGTAGTTGCATTACTCTGCGATTATAACGTAAGGGGTGGGGCGTGCATAGTGTAGGTTGCTGGCAGGAATGGCAGGATTTTTCATAGTAGGATTTTTTCAGGAGTTATGTTATACTGTTTGCAAGAGTTTAGAGAGGAGAAGCCTATGAAAGTAAAAGTTTCCAACTATATAGCACAGAAACTGGTGGAATCCGGGATCAATCAGGCGTTTACCGTGACCGGCGGCGGAGCAATGCATCTGAACGATGCGCTGGGACATCAGGAAGGGCTGCACTGCCTGTACCAGCATCATGAGCAGGCATGCGCGATCGCGGCGGAAGCGTATGCCAGGATCCACAACAAGATTGGTCTTCTATGTGTGACGACAGGCCCGGGGGGTACCAATGCTATCACCGGCGTGGTAGGCGGATGGCTGGATTCTATTCCGATGCTGGTGCTGTCGGGACAGGTGCGCTATGACACCACGGCCCGTTGGTCCGGCGTAGGCATCCGGGCGATGGGCGATCAGGAATTTGATATCGTAAAGTCGATCGACTGCATGACGAAGTACAGTGAGATGGTGATCGACCCGATGAGAATCCGCTACTGCCTGGAAAAAGCGCTTTATCTGGCGTATTCCGGAAGGCCGGGACCGACCTGGCTTGATATTCCGTTGGATGTCCAGGGCGCTTATGTGGACGTGGAGCAGCTTGCAGGATTCGACGCAGATGATTATGAGGCGGGAGGGACCGGTTGGGCGGTCCATACCGTGGGGATCGACCATGACTCCGGCGCCGCCGTGGTGGCGGGGGCTTCGGGAGACTCGCTGAAAGCCGCGGTGATCGCAGGAAAGAGAGGGGACGAGGCTGTGACGGTCGTGGAGCCGCCTCACGCGATCCCGGAAGACTATGCGGGGAAAGGCGAGCGCCGTCAGGTCCTGCCGCCGAAGGTGACGGAGGAGACGGCAAGGGCGATCGTCGAAAAGATCAGAGCTTCGAAGCGTCCCGTATTCAATGCGGGGAACGGAATCCGTATTGCGGGGGCGCACGATGCTTTTATGCGGGTCGTGGAGCTTTTAGGCATTCCGGTCGTAGTCGGCTGGAACAGCCAGGACTGTATCTACAGCAGCCACCCGCTGTATGTGGGACGGGCCGGCGGGATGGGCGACCGTCCGGGCAACTTTGCGGTCCAGAACAGCGACCTGGTATTTTCCGTGGGAAGCCGTCTGAGTATCCGCCAGGTCGGTTATAATTATCAGACATGGGCGAGAGAGGCCTATGTGATCGTCAATGATGTGGATGCGGAAGAACTGAAAAAGCCGAGCGTCCATTCGGATATGAAGGTCCACGCGGATGCGAAGGAGCTGCTTGAGATGATGATCAAGGTGCTGGAGGAAGACGGCGCGGCTGCTTCCCATCCGGTATTTAACGGCGGCGAGGGGCTGGCCGGGATGACCTGGTCCGACACCTGCCGGATGTGGAGGGAAAAATATCCGGTGATCCTGCCAAAGCATCTGGCAGATGACGATACGAAGGAAGCCAATGTGTATGCCCTTGTCCATGAGCTTGGCAGCAGACAGAAGGAGAATCAGATCACGGTGGTGGGCAACGGCTCTGCCTGTGTTGTCGGGGGCCATGCGATCGTGATAAAACCGGGACAGAGGTTTCTCTCGAATTCTGCGATCGCCTCGATGGGATATGACCTGCCGGCGGCCATCGGAGCCTGTATGGCAGCCTATGATCCGGAGTTTGCAGGCGGGGACGGCGGGAAGCCGGAGGACATCATCCTTCTGACCGGAGACGGCAGCATCCAGATGAATTTACAGGAATTGCAGACGATCATCCATCACAAGATGCCGATTAAGATATTCCTGATCAATAACGGCGGCTACCACTCCATCCGGCAGACCCAGAAGAATTTCTTTGGAGAGCCGCTTGTGGGGATCGGTGTGGACAGCTATGACCTGAGCTTCCCGGATATGGAGAAGCTGGCGGCGGCTTATGGATATCCTTATACGGCGGCGCGGCACAACGGAGAGCTGGCTGATGCGATCGGGCGGACCCTTTCTCTGGAAGGACCGGCGATCTGCGAGGTCTTTGTGACGACAGACCAGAATTTTGAACCGAAATCTTCCGCAAAACGGCTGCCGGACGGGACGATCGTATCTCCTCCGCTGGAGGATCTGTCTCCGTTCCTTCCGGAAGAGGAGATGGACGCGATGATGGTGATCAAACGACTGCAGTAGGGGGAGTTTTGGAGACCGGGGCAGATGAGGAAAGGTGCAGTTGACAGATGAATGTAGTTGTGACGGGGGCCACCAGTTTTATCGGGGCCGTGACGGCAGGACAGTTATTGCAGCAGGGATGCCGGGTGTGCGCGGTTGTGCGCCCCGGCACGAAGAACCTGGGGCATCTGTGGGAATGCGTGCCGGAAGCGGCGAAGGAACGGCTTTTGGTGGTCTCTTTGCATATGGAACAGATTGAAGAGATTGGGCGCGCCGTGAGCGGCCCGGGCTGGGATGCCTGGATTCAGATTGGCTGGGACGGGGCAGGCAGCGATAACCGGATGAAGCGGGAGGTACAGCAGGCGAATGTCCGCAATTCCCTGGCGGCGGTGCGGGCGGCCGCAGGACTTGGCTGCAGACGATTTCTATTTACCGGTTCTCAGGCAGAGTACGGAATCCACCGCAGCCTGATCACGGAGGAGACGCCCTGCAGCCCGGTGTCAGAATATGGAAAAGCAAAGGCAGATTTTGCAAATCTTGCGAAAGAACTATGCAAATCACGGAAAATGGAGTATATTCATACGAGGATCTTCAGCGTATACGGACCGGGCGACCATCCATGGTCCCTTGTGAACACCTGCCTGGATACCTGGATGCAGGGGGGACATATGGAGCTTGGGGAGTGTACCCAGAAGTGGAATTTTCTTTATATTGAGGACGCGGCTGCGGCGATCATCCGCCTGTTGACAGAAGGGCGGCCGGGCGTATATAATATCGCGGGTGAAGATACCCGGGTACTGAGAGGATTTATCGAGGAGATGTACCGCCTCTGCGGCAGCAGGGGGAGTTATGCCTATGGAAAGCGGAAACCCAATGCAGAGGGTCCGGCGTCGCTGATCCCGGACATCTCAAAGCTTGAGGCGGAGACCGGATGGCGGCCTGTTACATCTTTTACGGAGGGAATATATGAAACGATGCATAGCCTGCGGGAAGGCGCTTCCCGATGAGATACTGTTTGAGCTTGGCGACGCTCCGGCGTCTGCCCAGGATATACCGGATAAAGATCAAAAAGACCGTGACCGGGGCGTCACTCTGGACCTGTACCAATGCTGCGGCTGCGGTCTGGTTCAGTTTGACTGTGCCCCTGTTTCTTATTTTAAGGATGTGATCCGCGCGGGCGGCTTTTCCACGACGATGACCCAATTGCGGAGACGGCAGTACCGCCATCTGATCGAGACTTATCATCTGGAAGGGAAAAAGTTTCTGGAGGTGGGCTGCGGGCGCGGAGAGTTTCTCAAAGTCCTGACGGAATTTCCCGTAGAAGCTTACGGGATTGAACATAAGGCGGAGCTGGCCGGGCTTGCACGGAAAGCGGGGCTGCATGTGTGGCAGGACTTTGCCGGAGAGCCGGAGCGCGAGCTGACGGACGGTGCGGTACAAGGGCCATTCGACGTGTTTTTGTCATTTAATTTCCTGGAACATCAGCCCGAACCGGGGAGGATGCTCCAGGCGATCTATCATAATCTGGCGGATGACGGGATGGGGTTAGTGACCGTGCCTGCGCTGGAATATATCCTGGAGCAGGGGAGTTATTATGAGCTGATCCGGGATCATATCGCCTATTATTCGTTTGATTCCCTGCGGGCGCTGCTCAACCGGTACGGGTTTGACGTGCTGGAAGAGGAGATGGTGAACCGGGATACGATCGCCATGATCGTGCGGAAGAATCCTGAGCGGCTTAAGGAAGAACCAGAGCCAGCCGGGATTACCCGGATCGATATCGCGCCGTTGAAACAAGGCTATGACCGTGTGCGGGGGGAGATGGAAGCTTTGCTGAAACTTCGCGGGGAGGGCAAAAAGCTCGCCATCTGGGGGGCCAGCCATCAGGGATTTACACTGGCGGCGACCCTTGGGCTGGCAGACCGGGTGGAGTATATCATTGACTCCGCACCGTTTAAACAGGGGCGGTATGCGCCTGCATCCCACCTGCCGATCGTGGCTCCGGAGCATTATTTTGATGCGCCGGTGGATGCAGTGCTGATCGTGGCGCCGGGATATACGGATGAGATTGCCGGGATTATCCGGCAGCGGTTCGATGAGGGCGTCAGGATCTTGACGCTGCGGACGGACCACATAGAAGAGCTGTAAGACCATACGGAAAAAACAGACGGACCGGACTGTATGGAAGAATGACTGGAAAGCGGGAAAACGGATGATGGAATTGTCAGGAAAGAAGATTGTCATAACCGGGGCGACCGGTTTTATCGGGAGAAATGTGGCGCGGATCTTCCTGGAACAGGGGGCGCTGGTCTATGCGCTGGTGCGCCCTGATTCTCGCAGCCTTGGGCGTCTGCCGGAGGATAAAGGACGGAAGGGGACGCTGAACCTGGTATTCTGCCCGATGGAGCAGGTGGAAGACTGCATCGGACAGATTGGACAGGCCGATGCTTTTCTGCATTTTGCATGGGGAGGTGTGAACCGGGAAGAGATCGACTCTCCCGAGGTCCAGGCGGCCAATGTCGCAGCTTCTTTAGCGTGCGTAAAAGCGGCGCACCGGCTGGGCTGCCGGCTGTTTATGGACGCCGGGTCGCGGGTGGAGTACGGGATCACAAATGACGGCGTGATGGAAGAGTCGCTCGCCTGCCATCCTGTGAATGAATACGGGAAGGCAAAGCTGTCATTTTATGAGCAGGCAAAGCCTCTGTGCTGTCAGTGGAACATGACATATTATCATCTCCGGTTTTTCAGTGTCTATGGGACAGGCGACCATCCCTGGTCCATCATCTCCACCCTTGTGAGGGAACTGCCAAAAGGGGAGACGGTGTCTTTGAGCGCCTGCCGCCATCATTGGAATTTTATGGATATCGAGGACGCGGCACAGGCTGTTCTGGCGCTTTGTCTCTGCTCGGAGGGCAGGCAGGGAGAGTCCCATATCGTAAACATCGCCAGTTCAGACACCAGGGAGCTGAAGTCGTTTGTGGAGGAGGTACACAGGCTGTGCGGGGAAAACGGAAAACTGGAGTTTGGAACCTTTGTGCAGGCCAGAGAAGGGGCGCTGTCCATCCGGCCAAAGATTGATGTGCTGCATGAGCTGACGGACGGGCAGTGGAGCGAGCAGTATCCGTTTGCGGAGGGAATTCGCAAAATGCTGGCTCAGGCCGGCGAGGAGAACGATTTACAGTGACAGCCTGAGCCGTTTGGCAGCTATGGAAATGATAGAAGCAAAAATATGAGGTGAAGACAGATGAAAAAAATCAGTGTGCTGATTCCCTGCTATAATGAAGAGGAAAATGTGGAGCCGATCAGCCGTGCGGTGGTGGAGACGCTGGAGCGGGACCTGCCGCAGTACGACTATGAGCTCGTATTTATAGATAATGATTCAAATGACAATACCCGGCCGATCCTCCGCCGGCTCTGCCGGGAGAATCCAAAGATCAAGGCGATCTTTAACGCCAGGAATTTCGGCCAGTTCAATTCTCCGTATTACGGGATCTTGCAGGTCACGGGAGATTGTGTGATCGAGATGGTGGCCGATTTTCAGGACCCGGTGGATCTGATTCCCAAGTATGTGAAGGCGTGGGAAGAGGGCTATAAAATCGTGATCGGGATTAAGACCAGCAGCAAGGAGAGCCGGGTCATGTACTGGCTCAGAAGCTGCTACTATAAAACGATCAAGAAGCTGTCGGATGTGGAGCAGATCGAGCATTTTACCGGTTCCGGTCTTTATGACAGGGCCTTTATCGAGGTGCTCCGCGGATTGGACGATCCGACGCCGTTCCTTCGGGGAATCGTGGCGGAGCTTGGATACAAGCGCAAGGAGATTCCCTATGAGCAGCCGAAGCGGCGTGCGGGAAAGACCCATAATAATTTTTACAAGCTGTATGATGCGGCGATGCTCAGCATCACTTCTTATACGAAGGTGGGGCTACGGCTTGCGACGATCATGGGCGCGTTCTGCTGCGCGGGCAGCTTTGTTGTGGCGCTGATCTACCTGATCATGAAACTGGTCTGGTGGGACCGTTTTCCTGCCGGGATGGCGCCAATGCTGATCGGAATGCTCTTTTTGGGCTCTGTGCAGATTTTTTTCATCGGAATGGTGGGAGAATATATCTTGTCCATCAATCAGCGTGTGATGAAGCGGCCGCTGGTGATCGAAGAGGAGCGGATCAATTTTGACAAAGAAGAAACAGAGGAATAAAACAAATGAAGTATAAGATTGACGTGGTGCGGATCCGGGAAAATTCCATTACGCTGAACGGCTGGGTAATTGGAAAAAGCCCGGAGTCGAAAGCAGAGTTTGCCGTGGAGGACGAGGCGCATAATCCGGTGGAGATCCAGTGTGTCTCCACAAGACGGGATGATGTGAGCCAGATTTATTATAAAAAAGTCTATGACCGGGATTTTGGGTTTGACATCCAGTTTCCCTATGAGCGGGGACGCAGCTATTTTCTGCTGATCCGCTGCGACGGGAAGACTGCGCGGGTGAAGTACAATGAAGAGCTGATCGCAAAGCGCGCCAGCGTGGCCCACAAGCGTATGGAAAAAATCCGTGACCTGATGAATATGGAGACGGTGCATGTGGCTTTTGAGTTTGGCAGGAAGCATGGATTAAAAGCACTGTTTTTAAAGTCCAGACACAAGCTTCAGGGGCTGGACAACGACTACGACTACGGCGAGTGGTACGATCTGACAAAGCCCACCGGGGAAGAACTGGAACAGCAGCGAAAGACGGTATTTCCCGGTCAGCCGAAGCTGTCCATTGTGATTCCCGCCTATAAGACCCCGGAGAAATATCTGCGGGAGATGCTGGACTCCATCCTGCACCAGACCTATGGGAACTGGGAAGTCTGCGTCGCAAACGGCAGTCCGAAAGGGGAAGGGCATATCGTCGAGAAGGTCATGAAGCAGTATCTGGAAAAGGATGACCGGTTCCGCTACAAAAACCTGGGCGAGAATCTGGGAATATCAGGAAACACCAATGCCGCCATCGAGATGGCGGACGGTGATTTTATCGTGCTGGCGGACCACGACGACACGTTGCCGGAACATGCGCTGTTTGAGGTGGCTGCGGCCATCCACGACCATCCCCGGTGCGATGTGATCTATTCCGACGAGGATAAGCTGGATATGGACGGGGGCGCGTTGTTTGATCCACATTTCAAACCGGATTTTAACCCCGATCTTTTGTGCAGCGTCAATTATATCTGCCATCTGTTTGTGGTGAAGCGGGAGCTTTTGGAGCAGGTGGGCGGGTTCCGCCATGAGTATGACGGGGCGCAGGATTATGATTTTATCTTCCGGTGTACGGAGGCGGCGAAAGAGATCTGGCATATTCCGCAGGTGCTGTACCACTGGCGCTGCCATCAGGATTCGACGGCCAGCAATCCGGAGAGCAAGCTGTATGCGTTTGAAGCCGGTTCCCGGGCTGTCATGGCGCATTATGAGCGGTGCGGAATCGCGGCCGAAAAGGTGGAAAAGGGCGTGGATTATGGGATTTACCACACCACGTTCCAGATAAAAGGGAATCCGCTGGTGTCGGTGGTGATTCCAAACAAGGACCACCATAAGGATCTGGACCTCTGTATGCGCTCCCTGATCGAGCGGGCGGATTATAAGAACCTGGAATTCGTGGTGATCGAGAATAACAGTACGGAGCCGGAGACGTTTGCGTATTATGAAAAGATCCAAAAGGAATTCCCGCAGGTGCGCGTGGTCACATGGGAACGGGAGTTTAACTATTCTGCAATCAACAATTTTGGCGCGGAGTTTGCCAAAGGAGAATATCTGCTGTTTTTAAACAATGACACGGAGATCATCGAACCGCGCATGATCGAAGAGATGCTGGGCTTTTGCCAGCGGGATGATGTGGGGATCGTCGGGGCGAGGCTTTTGTATCAGGACGGCACGATCCAGCATGCCGGCGTGGTCGTGGGCTTTGGCGGCATCGCGGGGCATACATTTATCGGGCTGCATGAAGCGGAGAACAGCTATTTCCACAGGGCGATGTGTGCCCAGGATTACAGCGCCGTAACGGCGGCGTGCATGATGACTAAGGCGGCGGTGTTCCGCGAGGTGGGCGGATTTACCGAAGAGCTTGCCGTGGCGTTCAATGATATCGACTACTGCATGAAGGTGCGGAAGACGGGAAAGCTGGTAGTATATGCGCCTTATGCGAAGCTGTACCACTATGAATCGAAGTCCAGGGGACTTGAGGATACGCCGGAGAAGGTGGACCGGTTCAACAGGGAAGTTGCGATTTTTGCCCGCCGCTGGCCAACGATCCTGGAAAAAGGCGACCCGTATTACAATCCGAATCTGACTCTGCGGAAGTCTAATTTTGCGCTCCGCGATCTGCTGAAAGAAAAGATCGGAGAGCCTTATAAGCTTGAGGTGGATGTGAATGAGTGAAAAAAAAGTGACGGTCATTATCCCCAATTACAACGGGATGGCGTTTATGGAGGCGTGCATGGAGGCGCTTGCAGGACAGACCTGCCGTGATTTTGAGGTGCTGGTGGTGGACAATGGCTCTACGGACGGAAGCGTGGAGTGGCTGAAAGCCCGGGAGATCCCGTCGGTGTTTCTGGCGGAAAATACCGGGTTTTCGGGGGCAGTGAACACAGGGATCCGGGCGGCAAAGACGCCTTATGTGATTCTTTTGAACAATGACACGGAGGCAGAGCCGGATTATGTAGGACAGCTCCTTCGCGCGATAGAAGGTTCTCCCCGGATCTTTTCTGTCAGCCCCAAGATGATCCAGATGTATCACCGGGACCTGATGGACGACGCCGGGGATATGTACAGCATTATGGGCTGGGCGTATCAGCGGGGAGTAGGGCAGGAGACTGCCCGGTATGACCGTCCCTGCCATATCTTTTCCGCCTGTGCCGGGGCGGCGATCTACCGCCGGGAAGTGTTTGAGGAGATCGGTTATTTTGATGAGATGCATTTTGCCTATCTGGAAGATATCGATGTGGGATACCGTGCCAAGATTGCGGGATACTATAACCGGTACTGTCCGGAGGCGGTGGTGTACCATGTGGGGAGCGGGACCAGCGGATCGAAGTACAATTCTTTCAAGGTGAAGCTGGCGGCGCGCAACAATGTATACCTGAATTATAAAAATATGCCGTGTCTGCAGCTTTTGCTCAACAGCCTGCCGATCGCCCTCGGGATTGCGGGCAAATATGCCTTTTTTAAAAAACTGGGCTTTGAAAAGGACTATGTGGAAGGGCTGTTAGAAGGGATCAGGACGGCGCGAAAGACCAGGAAGGTTCCGTACCGGAGGGAGAATCTGTCCAATTACCTTGCGATTGAATGGGAACTGATCTACGGCGCAGCGCTGTACATCTATGAGTTTTCCAGGCGGCAGATACGGAAAAAACTTGCTGGTTAACGAATTTGTATGGGGAATCACAGGCATATTGTAAGAGAATTTTAATAGTACAATCCCATTTTTTCGTGTATAATCGTTACCATCGAGTAAGCATCAAAAGAAAATAAGGTGAAACGCTATGATAAAGGACAACCAGAAGAGATTTAACCGCCTGCATGTGCTGATTGACGCATGTGTCATTACGGGTTCTTATGTTCTCATGTGGTTTGTGACAATCGCAAGCGGCTGGTTCTATTCGGAGCATGAGGTGCTTCCGCCACGGATCTATCTGGGGGCGCTCGTCATCATCGTTCCGGTGTATCTGCTGCTGTATGGGATATTCCACCTGTTTACGCCCAAGAGGATCCAGCGGCGGCGGCAGGAATTTGCCAATATCTGCAAGGCAAATATTATCGGTTTCTTTCTGTTTTCCGTAGTTTTGTATTTTTTGGGAAAGAATCCGTATCTGGAGGAGTTTTCCAGAAGGCTGGTCATGTCTTTTGCCGTGGTGAACACGGCGGCGGAGACATTGGAGCGGAACATCATCCGTATGGTGCTGCGCTCTATGCGTTCGAAAGGATATAATCAGAAGCATGTCCTGCTGATCGGATACAGCCGGACGGCCAAAAGCTATATCGACCGCGTCCTTGCCAACCCGGAGTGGGGCTATCAGGTCCGCGGGATTTTAGACGACCATGCCGAGCGGGGCGAGGAGTACCGGGGCATCAAGATCATCGGTACGGTCAGCAATCTAAAGACCATTCTGGATTTCAACGTCCTGGATGAGATTGCCATCACCCTGAGTATCAAGGACTATGGCAATCTGGAAGAAATCGTGGCAAGCTGTGAAAAGTCCGGCGTGCATACCAAATTCATTCCGGATTATAATAATGTGATACCAACAAGACCATACACCGAGGATCTGCAGGGACTGCCGGTCATCAATATCCGGCATGTGCCGTTAAATGACCTGCTGAATGCCACCATGAAGCGGATTGTGGATATTTTCGGTGCTCTTTTTGCGCTGGTATTGTTTTCTCCGATCATGCTGGCCGCGGCGGTGATCATCAAGCTGACTTCTCCGGGACCTCTGATCTACAGTCAGGAGCGGGTGGGGCTTCACAACCGCCCGTTTAAGATGTATAAGTTCCGCTCGATGGAGGTGCAGTCCCCGTCGGCGGAGAAATGCCAGTGGACGACTCCTCACGACCCGAGGGTGACGCCGATTGGCAAGATCATCAGAAAGACCAGCATTGACGAGATGCCTCAGTTCTTCAATGTGCTGGTGGGTGATATGAGCCTGGTGGGGCCGAGGCCGGAGCGGCCGCTTTTTGTGGAGCGTTTTAAGGAAGAGATACCCAGATATATGATCAAGCACCAGGTCCGGCCGGGAATGACAGGCTGGGCGCAGGTCAATGGCTACCGCGGTGACACTTCGATCACCAGGCGGATCGAGCATGATCTGTACTATATCGAGAACTGGACGCTGGGATTTGACTTCAAAATCCTGTTTTTGACCATATTCAAGGGTTTTATCAATAAAAATGCGTACTAGCACAGCATTGCAGGAAGGAAAATGAGGGATAGGAATGAATCGCGATTTTGATGACGAATTAAGACGTTCTGCGGAGCGCAAAAGCCGGAGGAATCCAAAGATGAGGGAGCCGGAGCAGACGAGAAGGGAAAGACCGCGCAGCTCAGAGACCAGTCCGGGGCAGAGTACGGGGCGCAGGGTGTACCGGGGCGAGACGGGAAGCGGCAGTCTGGCAGACGGCGGGGAGCAGGCATCCCGCTATGCGGCACGCCAGACGGCGGCAGCTATGGGGGCAGGAAAAGGCGGTCTGCCGCCTCATATGGAAGAAAAGATTGCGAAACGGAAGCGGAAACGCCGCATGATCGCCATGATCGTGGCGGAGTGCTTTGCTCTGATCTTTATCTTTACTTATGCAGCGTTTGCAAAAAAGTACCATCAGCTACAGAGGCCGGATTTTGACATTGCGAATGTTGCAAACCCCAATCTGGATATCGAGACGGAGGAGCGCCTGAAAGGGTATTGGACGATTGCCCTGTTTGGCGTAGATGACCGTGACCGGGTAATTGCGAAGGGGACCAATGCCGATGTCAACATACTCTGCAATATCAATCTGGACACCGGTGAGATCAAGCTTGTCTCTGTATTCCGGGATACGTATATGAATATCTCGGAAAATGGTTCTTACAATAAGATAAACCAGGCATATTTTCTCGGAGGACCGGAGCAGGCGGTTGCGGCGCTGAACCGGAATCTGGATCTGAACATGGCGAGCTATATGACGTTCAGCTGGAAGGCTGTGGCGGACGGGATCAATATCCTCGGCGGAGTGGACATCGAGCTGAGCAAGGCAGAGTTTCACTATATCAATTCCTTTATCACGGAGACGGTCGAGGCGACGGGCATTGGCTCCCATCATCTGACCCATGCCGGAATGAACCATTTAGACGGCGTACAGGCTGTCGCCTATGCGCGTCTGCGAAAGATGGATACGGATTATGCACGTACCGAGCGCCAGCGCAAGGTTATCGCCCAGGCGTTTGAGAAGGCGAAAAAGGCGGATTTCAATACGCTGAATACGCTGATTGGAACGATATTCCCGCAGGTGGCGACAAATATCGGGGTTGATGACCTGGTGAAGAATGCAACGATCCTGAACAAGTTCCACATGGGCGAGAGCACCGGATTCCCACAGGCGCGCGGGGACGCGAACATGGGTAAAAAAGGAGCGGTCGTAGTTCCGCAGACGTTGGAGAGCAATGTAAAGGCACTTCACAGTTTCCTGTTTGGCGTGGAGGATTATACGCCTTCTGATACGGTAAAGAAGCTCAGCGCCAAGATTGCTGAAGATACCGGTATGTACAGGGAAGGAAAATATATTGAGAGTGTAGGCACGGGCGGCGGTGTGATCCAGCCTCCTAAGACATCGGCTGCGGCAACCGAGGCTGCGGATGAAGAGGATGAGGACGAGGACAACACGGAAGAGAACACGACGAAAGAACGCCCGACCGGAACAGATGAAGAGGAGACGGATGAGAACGGCGACCCGGTTGAGGCGGAGACGGTAAGGCCCGGTGATACGGCCGGTACGGGAGCGTCCAGACCGGGAAGTACGGAAAGCTCCGGCGCAAGGCCTGGCGATCCGACAGAATCCAGCCCTTCCAGACCGACGAGACCAGGGGATGAAGAGGATGCGCCGACCAGACCGACGGAAAGTTCCCCGACCAGGCCGACGGAGAGCTCGTCGCTGAGACCGACAGAGAGCACATCTCCGAGACCGGGCGGCACGACAGAGAGCACATCTCCGAGACCGGGCAGCACGACGGAGAGCACATCCCCGAGACCGGGCGGCACGACAGAGAGCACATCTCCGAGACCGGGCGGTACGACAGAGCCCACACCCGGAGGTTCGGGAGGACCATCCTCCGCAAGACCAGGGGGAAATACGCCGACAACGTCGATCCCGCAGTTCCCGGGCAGCGGAACGGGCGGTGGTGAGACGATTGGAGGCGGCGGGCCTGGCGGACAAAACAGCCAGGGCAGCAATGGGACCACGGCCGGCCCTGTGTCGGCGCCGGGACAGTAACCGGATACAGTTCACAATTAAATTATAATTCCATCACAGTTTTGTCACAATTCGTTGTTACACTGTGCCTATAACAAGAAAAAACACAGGAAAGGGGATTATAATTATGTATGATGATGACAGAAGAGACATTCCCGCACAAGATGGATATAGAAGCACTGAGGCACAGGATGAAAGTGCCATCACGACGAATTTCACGATGCGGGACCCGGATGAGGTTACAGGACATGGAACGGAAGGCGAGCGGCAGTATAACCGGATGGATATGGGACATATCCCGCCGGAGCCGCCGCAGCATCCGAAGAAGAAAAAAGGCACTGCTTCCCGGGTGGCAGGGATCACCGCGGCGGCATTGCTGTTCGGTACGGTCGCAGGCGGGACGATGTTTGGCGTAAACAGTGTGGCTGAATATCTGAGCGGCGGCAGCACTCAGCAGATCGCCCAGGTTGAGACGCAGCAGAGCGTGGCTGCGGCAGAGACCAGGCCGAGCGCCCCGGCAGGCGCGCAGACCTCCAATACAATCCAGATGGATGTGTCGGGGATTGTAGAGCAGGCGATGCCGTCGGTTGTGGCCATCACCAATACGATGCTGTATCAGCAGCAGACCTGGTTTGGACCGAGCCAGACGGTGGAAGTGCCGAGCAGCGGGTCTGGTATCATCGTCGGACAGAACGATGATGAGCTTTTGATCGTGACGAACAATCACGTTGTGGCAGACTCCAAAGAACTGTCTGTGACCTTTATCGACAATTCCCAGGCGCCTGCAGCCATCAAGGGAACGGATTCGGAGAGCGACCTTGCGGTGATCGCAGTGCCGCTAAAAGACATTCCGGCGGACACCATGACACAGATCAAGGTAGCTGCCCTGGGAGATTCCGATTCCTTAAAGGTCGGACAGGGCGTGATCGCGATCGGCAATGCACTCGGATACGGGCAGTCCGTAACCGTCGGTTATATCGGCGCTCTGGACCGTGAAGTGAGAGCGGAGGACCAGACCGTGAGAAACCTGCTTCAGACAGATGCGGCGATCAACCCCGGCAACAGCGGCGGAGCGCTTCTGAACATGAATGGCGAGGTGATCGGCATCAACGCGGCCAAATACTCCTCTACAGCGGTAGAGGGCATGGGATATGCGATCCCGATCAGCAAAGCGCAGGATATCATAGGCGAGCTGATGACGTTAAAGACCAGAGTGGCTGTGGATGAGAAGAAACAGGGATATCTGGGAATCCAGACCCAGAATATCGATGAGAATGCGGCGACGATGTTTGGCATGCCGAAAGGAATCTATGTCTACAAGATCATTGAAGACGGTGCCGCTGCGAAATCCGAGTTGAGGGAGAAGGATATCATCACCAAGTTTGACGGCCAGACCGTGCGGACGATGGCGGATTTAAAAGAGATGCTGAGCTACTATGAAGGCGGTGATACGGTTACATTGACCGTTCAGTCGCTGGATAATGGGCAGTATATAGAGCGGAAGGTAGAGATAACTCTGGGATATAAACCGGAGGCGGAAACCAACTGACAGGAACTGAAGAGGCAGAATTTGCAGATACTCAGAGCGCGGGATACGTGCCCTGAGTATTTGCGCAGTTAAAAAGGAGAAGAGCGGTGGAGGATAAGGAGAAGACAGGACCAGGGCAGCATGATGACCAGGAGTATGAGAAGATTTGCTATGTTTGCCGGAGACCCGAGAGCAAGGCGGGCAGCATGATCACAATGCCGGGCGGTTTGTGCCTTTGCCATGACTGTATGCAGAAGGCATTTGACTCGGTGATGGGAAGCGGAATGGATCTTTCGAATGTGGATTTATCGAAGATTCCCAGCATGCCGTATATGAACATGAATTTTTCCAACATGGACAATCTGGAAAATATGCCGGAGATGAGCATTCCCAAAAAACAGAAGGTTAAGAAGCGCACGGAAAAAGCGGGGCCGGATTTTGAGCTTAAGGACATTCCCGCCCCCCATGTCATCAAACGGCAGCTGGATGAATATGTCATCGGGCAGGAGCGGGCAAAAAAGGTCATGGCAGTAGCTGTCTATAACCACTATAAGAGAGTTTATGCAGAAGGGCTCAGGATGGCGGCAGAGAAAAAAGAGCAGGACACAGCGGCCGGGGAGATCAGTATTGAAAAGTCCAATATCCTGATGATCGGACCTACCGGAAGCGGAAAGACCTATCTGGTGAAGACGCTGGCCAGGCTTCTGGATGTGCCGCTCGCTATTGCAGACGCGACTTCCCTGACAGAAGCGGGATATATCGGAGATGATATTGAAAGCGTGGTATCAAAACTTCTGTCGGCGGCGGGAAATGACGTGGAAAAGGCGGAGCATGGAATCATTTTTATCGATGAGATTGACAAGATAGCGAAAAAGAAGGAGACGAATACCCGGGATGTCAGCGGCGAGTCGGTGCAGCAGGAGCTTTTAAAGCTTCTGGAGGGAAGCCGGGTGGAAGTGCCGGTGGGCTCAAACCAGAAAAATGCCCTGACGCCGATGACGACGGTAAATACGGACAATATCCTGTTTATCTGCGGCGGAGCTTTCCCGGACCTTGAGAATATCATCAAGGAACGCCTGAGCAAAAAATCTTCCATGGGCTTTGGCGCGGAGCTGAAAGACCGCTATGAAGAAGAGCAGAACCTGCTGTGCCAGGTGACGAATGCAGATCTTCGCGCCTTTGGCATGATCCCGGAGTTTTTGGGACGTCTGCCGGTTACGGTGACGCTGGAAAAGCTGTCCCAGGAACTTCTGGTAAAGATATTAAAAGAACCCAAAAATGCCATCTTAAAACAGTATATCAAGCTGCTTGAGATGGACGAGGTCAGGCTGGTGTTTGAGGACGGCGCCCTGGAATGGATCGCCCAGGAGGCGATGAAGCGGGAGACCGGGGCAAGAGCCCTGCGCGCCATCCTTGAAGAATTTATGCTTGACATCATGTATGAGATTCCGAAAGACCCCAATATCGGCTCGGTTGTGATCACCCGCCCCTATCTGGAAAAGAACGGCGGACCGCTCATCCAGATGCGGGGATAGGGGGTCATTCCCTCAGCCGTAAGAAAGACTGATAGAGGTTTAACGTACCGTAGCCCCATTCCCGGTTGGGGTAGGTGAGGACAGGATTCCGGTCGGCGCCCCGGATCAGCATGGCATTGATGGTGGTGTCGTCCAGGTTCATCTCATTTCCGTCTATAATGCCCCAGGACAGTACATCGGCAGCGGCTCCGGCAGCGATCGCGGCAGCAACGGAAGAACCGGTGGCGCGGGTGAAGCGGAGGTCTTCGTCCGGGCGGCTTAAGGCCGGACCCTGTACATTGACGCCGGGGGCTGCGAATTCAGGCTTTATGATGCCGTGCCTGGTATATCCGCGGCTGCTGTGCGTGTAGATGCTGCCGGTCACGTGGTCATAGGTACTGACGGTCATGGGCATGGTGGCATTGCCGGGCTCCGTGATCGTGGTATTCGGATTTGGGCGCAGGAAGATGGTCTGGTCGGAGATAAAACCATGCATGGGCAGCCATATGTGGAACTGGCCGCTGATGTCCAGGGACGGGTATACCCGGATATGCCAGATGCCCGGCGTGGGATTGGCAAATCGCATGAAGATGAGCTGGCTTCTGGTTCCGATCTCAGCGGGCCGGTAATTGACGGTGATGATGGTGCGCTCCAGACGAAATGTGATGTCAATCTCCGCCCCCAGCCGCGTCGGGATCCGTTCGATCAGTTCTCCTGTCGGAGATACAAAGCCTACCGTATACAGCTCCGGCTCTCGTGCCCACAGTTCCAGACAAAATCCGTTTTCTCCGTCCCCCACGCGCAGTTCTACATCTTCATATTCCTGGCCGGCCGTCATGCTTCCAAAGAAATGATGGTGATATCCGACTTCGTTCCCTGCGCCGAGGACTGCGGAGAGACCGACTGTCCCGGCAAACTGCTGCAGCTGTGAGCCGAGCGGGCCGGTGCCGTCGTGGTTTCCCTGATTGGTTCCGACTCCCAGATAGATAACGAGAGGCATATGAAACCTGGTCGCCTGGTCAAAAAGATAGCGGATTCCCATCATAATATCATTTTCCTGGAATGCGGGAGTATCCGGAGTGATCAGGAAGAAGTCCCGCAGATATTGTTTGGCCGGTTTGAGCTTGACGACTACGAGAGAAGCTTCCGGGGCTGCGCCGGAGAAGGGTACGGGATGGACGATCCTGTTTCCGGCGGCAACACCGGCCACGAACGTCCCGTGTCCGTTTGTATCGCGGGAAGGTACCAGCTCATAGGGGTCCTCTGAGAGAAGGGCCAGATCGATCTGCTCTTTTGAGTAGAAGGTTCCGTAGAGCGGCGCCGACCGAAGGTCCCCGTTGGGGATGTTCTCCTGACCGGAATTTATGGTCTGGTCCCAGATGCTCAGGATGCGGGTGGAGCCGTCGCTGTTTCGGAACAGCGGGTTGGTATATTCAATCCCGGTGTCGATCAGCCCGATGATAACTCCGTGGCCGGTGGCATTCAGGACAGGCTGGTCGAAAGACTGGACGATGCCGCTGCTCTCGATGGCAGTCAGGTCCTGGAGTCCGTAGAGCTTTGGGATGGCAGAATACGTAAATCGGTTTATGCTGATCGGTTCTGCGGCGCGCAGAGGGACATAGATGATGGCGTATTCCCTGTTTACGAAATCCACACACCGCGTGCCGGCGATCGCGAACACTTCATCGGGAGTCCTGACTGCGTAGTGATAGATAAAATCAGCGTAGTCTTCGGAAGAAACCGGGGCATTACAAGCAGGCATAGATGGGTATTCCTTGCGCTCTTTGGAATAATATATGACAGAAAAGGTTTATTTGACTATCTGTTTTTAAAATAGTACAATAAATCAGAACGATAATGGGAAGAGGAGGCATGCATATGGTTTTTATCGGTATCATGGTGTTGCTTGCTGCAGGAGATTTGTTTTTGAAATGGCTGATTGAAGGACAGGATGAGGGGCGGTTCCCGAGGCCGCTTGAAAAGACAGGAGGGCGGATCTTGCTGTACCGGAACCACAACGCGGGATTTCCCTTCGGATTTATGGAAAAGCACGGGGAGCTGGTGCGGACCGTGCCGCTCGTGGTGATATCCGGCCTGGGCGGAGTCTTCTTTTATCTGCTGCAGAATAAGAAGGGGCATGTGGTGGAAAAGACCGGGCTTGCCATCCTGCTTGGCGGCGCTGTCAGCAATCTGTATGACCGCTATGTCCGCCGCTACGTGGTGGATTATTTCAGCCTGCAGTTTGGCTGGCTGAAGAAGGTGGTGTTTAATCTTGGTGACCTGTTCGTGTTTACCGGTTCCGGCATCCTGATGGCTGTGGAGCTTTTTCGCGAGGTGAAGGCATTATTTCCGCCCAAAGCCATAAAAGAATCATAAAATTATTGTAAAATACAGATGAAATGCGGGAAATTCTGGAAGCGGCAGTTGACAGATTCCCGCATTCATTGTACAATCGTATGAAAATTTACTATCAAAATATCATTAAGAAAAAGGAGATTGAATCATTTCTATGTTAGACTCAGGAGACAGTACGGGCATACAGATTTTCACGGTGATAGTGTTACTCTGTCTGTCCGCTTTTTTTTCATCAGCAGAAACAGCACTTACCACAGTAAACAAGATGCGTGTCAGGACACTGGCAGAAGCAGGTCACAAACAGGCAGTCACGCTGACAAAGGTGATTGAGAACCCCAGCAAGATGCTGAGCACGATCCTGGTTGGCAACAACATTGTCAACTTGTCGGCATCCTCCCTGATGACGACCCTGACGATGCAGATGTTCGGCAGCAAGGCGGTGGGGATTGCCACCGGTGTATTGACCCTGCTGATCCTGGTATTCGGTGAGATAACCCCAAAGACATTGTCCACGATATATTCAGAACAGATTGCGTTAAAATATGCGAAGATCATCTATATCCTGATGGTGGTCTTTACCCCTGTCATCTTCTTTGTGAACCAGTTGTCTCTTGGCGTCCTTATGCTGCTTCGGATCGACCCGAACAAGAAGAGGGACCCGATCACAGAGGATGAGTTGAGAACGATTGTTGAGGTCAGCCATGAAGAAGGCGTCATTGAAACCGAAGAAAAGAAGATGATCAACAATGTATTCGACTTCGGGGATTCCCTGGCAAAGGACATCATGGTGCCGCGGATCGATATGGTGATGGTGGAGGTGGACGCCACCTACGAGGAGGTCATTGCCTTATTCCGGGAGGAGCGTTTTACCAGAGTCCCGGTGTATGAAGACACCACGGATAATGTCATTGGTATCATCAACATGAAGGATTTGATCCTGTTTGACAAGGATGAGGCGTTTTCCATCCGTGACTTCCTGAGGGAGCCGCTGTACACCTATGAGTTTAAAAAGACGGCGGAACTGATGGTGGAGATGCGGAAAACCTTCAATAACATTGTGATCGTGCTGGATGAGTACGGCGCGACCGCGGGCCTGATCACTCTTGAGGATATGCTTGAGGAGATCGTGGGCGAGATCCGTGACGAGTACGATCAGGACGAGGAAGACGAAGTACGGGAAGTAGCGCCCGGCGAGTATATTGTGGAAGGCTCCATGAAACTGGAC
The DNA here is from genome assembly GCA_030825115.1 of Lachnospiraceae bacterium. Lineage (GTDB taxonomy): Bacteria > Bacillota > Clostridia > Lachnospirales > Lachnospiraceae > Brotaphodocola. Next base: position 8,608 of record JAPJQL010000013.1, on the reverse strand, counting down.
GACCTCAACGATATGCTGGGGCTTAAGCTGGAATCGGAGGATTATGATTCGATCGGCGGTCTGGTGATCGGGCTGTTAGACCATCTGCCGGAGGACGGAGAAGCGGTTTCTTATGAGAACCTGCGCCTTGTGGTAGAGCATATGGAAAAGAACCGGGTGGAAAAGATCCACCTCTATATTCTGACCGCGGAAGAGCTGGAACAGGCGGAAGAACAGGAAACAGAAGATTAAAGGTTTGACAGGAAGGCGTGGGGAATTTTCTCCACGCCTAACTTATCATCCCCCCGGCAGTCCCTCCTGCCAGGCAGCAGCCCATCACGGTCATGACCCTGGTCATGTCGAAGCTCCCGCCGTCTTTTAAAATCCAGGATACGGCAAAGAGAATCAGAAAATAGAGGAGGCCTGAGAGCATTCCCCAGAAAAAACGCCTCTGCCCAATCCGTTTCCCGGCGAAAAATCCGCCGATCAGGCAGGCGACGACATAGACGGCATATACCGCCGTGTTGATCTGGGCCTCCTTGATCTTCAGTTTATAGAGCGCGAATGCAAGCCCCAGCAGCAGGACTCCGGAGATGATGTAGGAGAAGAGCAGCGAGCGGATCAGCGCCTTTGGTCTTGATGGATTCATGAAGAGATCCTTTCTGGTTGGATTTTAGGGTTTGTTCCAGTCTATTCGCCTGTCAGGTGATTTATACGAAGTTCCCGGATGCAACAAAATATTTCATTCATGTTGAAACGCGTGTGTAAAAAAGATATAATAGGCATAATAAGGTGTTGTGAGAAAGAGCGGGAAGACACCTGGACATGGAGGGGGAAAATTATGGGCAGCAGGAGACGGTTCTGCCAGTTGTTATCCAGAACGATGATCTGCATCATGCTGGCGCTGAGCGTATTTCAGGCGCCGGCTCTGCCGGTCAGCGCGGCGCCGGCCTATAAGGCGGTGCGGCATATGAAACAGCCGGATGGCAGGGGCAGTTTTGACTATATTCTGAAGGGGGATGAATGGTTTCAGTATTATGTGACGCCGGGTGGAGATCTGATCCAGCAGGATGGCCGCAGCAATATCTGGAAATATGTGTATCTGGCAGAGGATGGGGCTCTGTATCTGGGTGACCGGGCGGAATCAGATCCGTCGGTCAGCGACCTGTGTCCGGCCGGGGAACTGGCCTACGAGGAGGTAAGAGAGCAGTATTATGCCCTGGCAGGAAGGACTTATGCCGCCCGCACCTATGATTATGGGGAGCCGGTCGTGCCATCCGGGGATGATCCGGCGACATTCGGTTTGGACGGCGGAAAAAAAGAAGAACCGCTGCTGACGATCGTCATTGGCTTTCTTGACCAGCCTTATGACGAGTCCTATGACTGGGCGGAAAAGATCTATCACTCCGAGAACAGCATCGGGAATTATTATGACGTTGTGTCCGGCGGACAATTTACCTTTGCTCCGGCTGTGGAAAGCTATGCCCATCCGGATGAACAGGATGGAGAAAATGACGGGATCGTTCATGTCCGGCTGGACAGGACCCATGGAAGCTGGGGCTCGCACCCTTATAATAGTGAACTTGAGCAGGATATGATCGATATGTTTGAAGCTGCGCTGAGGCAGTCGGATCCGTATGTGGATTTTCAGGCTTATGATACGAACCGCAATCAGCGTATCGATCGAGACGAACTGGCGATCCTGTTTATTGTGGCCGGATATGAATCGAGTTATTCCGGGATTTCCAGGCAGGGGATCTGGGCACACCGGTGGGCCTTTGAAGATACGCCATATGATAACCGGGTGGTTTTGGATGGGATAGAAATATCGGATTATACCTGCATAGGAGAGCTGATCTCAGACGGGAATGACCCGGCCTGCGCCGAGCAGGCTCCGATCGGAACCCCTACCCATGAATTGGGACATTATCTTGGACTGCCGGATTTATATGATATTACTTACAGCGACGAAACTGCGGAATGGTACGGACACACTCCGGGGGCGCTCAGTCTGATGGACGGCGGTTCGTGGAGCAGGTATTATGATGATTCCGGGAAAGAGATTTTCATTCCTGTTTATCTGGATCCGTGGAGCAGGATCCAGCTTGGATATATCACCCCCGAAATCATAACGGAAAGTGGTGACTACCGTCTGGGTGTGACAAAGGCTTCTGATTCTGATTCGTATCAGGCTTATAAGATTCCAATCCCCGGAAAAGACCCGGATGAGGAATATTACCTGGTTGAGAACAGGCAGTATCTGGGCTATGACAGAGGGCTTGAGTATGGCTATGGCGAGCAGGATATGGACGGCGGGATTGTCGTATGGCATATTGATGAGAGTATATGCAGGGAATATGATATGCATAATATGGTAAACACTCCGGAGCACAGACCGGGAGTCACCCCGGTCTATCAGGATATAGACGACGGAACACTGTTTATATATCCATTTTTAAACCAGGAACTGAAATCAATGCTGGATGGAGGAATCTACCGCTGCCGGGTCTATGACGGGGATAAAAAGGCGTGGTCTTACTATGCGCCGATGGAAATAACGACCGGTCACAGCAGAGATGCGGAGGGAGCGATCACGATCCATGTGAATCTGGATGCTTATAAAGCGGTGGAGAGTATCGCAGATATTCCGGGGGAGATCACAGCCGGGAGGGATTATCGTTTTAAGGTGAAGGCGTCCCCGTCGGATGCGACAAACCGGGATGTCAGATGGAGCGTGGTACAGGACGATAAAACCGGTGCGGTCTTTTCCGGCAATCTGCTGAGGACAGAGGCGGCCGGGACGATTCAGGTTCGGGCTACCGTAGTGAAGGGATTGTCCATGACGGAGGATTACATACGGGATTATCAGATTACGGTCAAAGAACCGGAAACACAGGGAGTTTTGAGGCTTGATACTCTCCAGCAAGGGGATATCTTTTACTCCGGTACGAAGGCGGTTTATTATTCTGATATCGTGATAGAGGCAACACCATCGGATGCGACGCCGTCAGATGCAACGCCGTCAGATGCAACACCGTCGAACGCAACGCCGTCGGATGCAGTACCGGTGGATGCAGCACCCGAATATGTAAAGATTTTCTTCTTTGAAGATGAAGACCAGTATGAGAGCTCTTTCGACGAGGAGTCATCGGTTGAACCCATGATGCAGATTTTTGAAATAGATGTGCCGGTTGAGATTATGTTTGCATATGATACAGTCAAGTGGAGGGTGGCGGAGCATAAAACTTACCGGAAGATGATCACGGCAGTAGGTCAGTTCAGCAACAGCTATACCATCCAGGCTTCTTCCACGGGCGGAGGACAGATATCGCCGGAAGGCGCAGTTGAGATCGAAGAAGGGCAGGACCAGTCTTTTTATATCGACCCATATGACGGATACCGCATCGAATCGGTGATGGTAGACGGGGTGAACGTCGGTCCGGTAAGCCTCTATTCGTTTGAAAATGTCAATGAGAACCACACCATCCAGGCCAGATTTGCCAGAATCCGTGTAAATCATGGCTCGGGCAGTTCTGGTGATGATGACGGAACGTACCGCTCTTCTCTGCCGGGCAGCTCTCGTGACGGAGGCGGGATCTGGGTCCAGGACGGAGGCAGGTGGAGACTGGCAGTCGGGCCGAATGAGTATGCGGCCGACACCTGGAAATATATCAATGGTCACTGGTATCATTTTGATGCCGAGGGCTATGCGCAGACAAAATGGCAGCTGATCGGCGGGCTCTGGTATTATCTGGATGAGCAGAGCTGCGCGATGAGGACCGGGTGGCTGAAAGACCCGGCGGACGGACACTGGTATCTGCTTGCGGAGGACGGTTCTTTAGTCAGCGGCTGGTATACGGACCCGGACGGGCAGCGGTATTACCTGCAGGAGGCACAGCAGGCAGCAGCTTACCGCTACGATGAAGAGACAAAACAGTGGCGTTATCAGGATAACGGGGTAACGCCCTACGGGGCATGGGTCCGGTGAAGCGCGGTATTTGTTAAAAATCCGGTTTATCCATGTAAAAAAACGTAAATTATCCTTGACACGATATGGCAATACAGATATAATGATATGGCGTGCATAAAACACGTCATATTTTTTTGCGCGGATTTTTGTACGTATTGTTGAGAATGAAAGCAACCAACAGACAATATCACAGGAGGTGAAAAGAATGCCAACATTTAACCAGTTAGTTAGAAAAGGAAGACAGACATCTGTAAAGAAGTCTACTGCACCGGCTCTGCAGAAAGGATACAACTCCTTACAGAAGCGTGCAACCAATACTTCTTCTCCTCAGAAGAGAGGTGTCTGCACCGCAGTTAAGACTGCTACCCCGAAAAAGCCGAACTCTGCACTTCGTAAGATCGCCAGAGTACGTCTGTCAAACGGCATCGAAGTTACAAGCTATATCCCAGGTGAGGGTCACAACCTTCAGGAGCATAGCGTTGTTCTGATCCGCGGCGGAAGGGTAAAAGACTTACCAGGTACCAGATACCATATCATCAGAGGTACTCTGGATACCGCAGGTGTGGCAAACCGTAAGCAGGCTCGTTCCAAATACGGCGCTAAGAGACCGAAAGACAAAAAATAAGTAACTGCGGAAATATCCGCCAAATGGAATCACTAACAGCAGTAAGATGTAAAAAAGTGCCAAAAGTTGGTATTGACCTGTAGGTTGCAGGGAATAGATATTAATGGAGGCGCGGACACATTTTATGGAAACATGTGAGTACCTATGAATTGATTTTTATAATTAAGGAGGGAAGTAACGTGCCACGTAAAGGACATATTCAAAAAAGAGATGTATTAGCAGATCCTTTATACAACAACAAAGTTGTGACCAAGCTGATCAACAACATCATGCTTGACGGTAAAAAGGGTGTTGCACAGAAGATCGTATACGGTGCTTTTGCGCGTATGGAAGAGAAAACCGGTAAGCCGGCTGTAGAGGTCTTCGAGGAAGCAATGAACAACATTATGCCGGTTCTGGAAGTTAAGGCAAAACGTATCGGCGGCGCTACCTATCAGGTGCCGATCGAGGTTAAGCCGGAGAGAAGACAGACCCTGGCTCTGCGCTGGATCACCATGTTCTCCCGTAAGAGAGGCGAGAAGACCCAGGTTGAGAGACTGGCAAACGAGATTATGGATGCAGCAAACAATACCGGCGCATCTGTAAAACGTAAAGAAGACATGCATAAGATGGCAGAGGCTAACAAGGCCTTCTCCCATTTTAGATTCTAATAGGAGGACAAAGCTTTGGCTGGAAGAGAATATCCGTTAGAGAGAACCAGGAATATCGGAATCATGGCTCATATCGATGCTGGTAAGACCACGACGACTGAGCGTATCCTGTATTACACTGGTGTAAACTACAAGATCGGTGATACTCACGAAGGTACCGCAACCATGGACTGGATGGCTCAGGAGCAGGAGAGAGGTATTACCATCACTTCTGCGGCAACCACCTGTCACTGGACGCTGCAGGAAAACTGCAAACCGAAAAAAGGTGCTCTGGAGCATCGTATCAACATTATCGATACTCCTGGACACGTTGACTTCACCGTAGAGGTAGAGCGTTCTCTGCGAGTTCTTGACGGTGCCGTTGGTGTATTTTGTGCCAAGGGCGGTGTTGAGCCGCAGTCCGAGAATGTATGGCGTCAGGCTGACACCTACAACGTACCGCGTATGGCGTTCATCAACAAGATGGACATCCTGGGTGCGGACTTCTATGGAACCGTAGAGCAGATTAAGACAAGACTTGGCAAGAACGCCATCTGTCTGCAGCTGCCGATTGGAAAAGAAGACGAATTCAAGGGCATTATCGACCTGTTTGAGATGCAGGCTTACATCTACAATGATGATAAGGGTGACGATATCTCCGTCTGCGAGATTCCGGATGATATGAAGGATGACGCAGAGCTGTACCGCACCGAGCTGGTAGAGAAGATCTGCGAGCTGGATGATGAACTGATGATGATGTATCTGGAAGGCGAGGAGCCATCCGTTGATGAATTAAAGAAAGCTTTGAGAAAAGCTACCTGTGAGTGTACAGCGATTCCGGTCTGCTGTGGTACTGCTTACAGAAACAAAGGCGTACAGAAGCTGCTGGATGCAGTAATCGAGTTTATGCCGTCTCCGCTTGACATTCCTTCTATCAAGGGTGTTGATATGGAAGGCAACGAGATTGAGAGACATTCTTCTGATGAAGAGCCGTTCTCCGCACTTGCATTCAAGATCATGACTGACCCGTTCGTAGGAAAGCTGGCATTCTTCCGCGTATACTCCGGTACGATGAACTCCGGTTCTTACGTGCTGAATGCAACAAAAGGCAAAAAAGAGCGTGTTGGACGTATCCTTCAGATGCACGCAAACAAGAGACAGGAGCTTGACAGAGTTTACTCCGGCGATATCGCCGCAGCAGTAGGCTTCAAGCTTACCGGTACCGGTGATACCATCTGTGATGAGCAGCATCCGGTAATCCTGGAGTCCATGGAATTCCCGGAGCCGGTTATCGATATCGCGATCGAGCCGAAGACCAAAGCTGGTCAGGGCAAGATGGGCGAGGCTCTTGCGAAGCTGGCAGAAGAGGATCCGACCTTCCGTGCGAAGACCGATCAGGAGACTGGACAGACCATCATCTCTGGTATGGGCGAGCTTCATCTGGAGATCATCGTAGACCGTCTGCTGAGAGAGTTCAACGTAGAAGCAAACGTTGGTGCTCCGCAGGTTGCTTACAAAGAGACTTTCACCAAGGCTGTGGATGTAGACAGCAAGTATGCAAAACAGTCCGGTGGACGTGGTCAGTACGGTCACTGTAAGGTTCGTTTCGAGCCGATGGATGCGAACGCAGAAGAGACCTTCAAGTTCGAGTCCGCAGTTGTCGGTGGTGCGATTCCGAAGGAATACATCCCGGCAGTTGGAGCTGGTATCGAAGAGGCTGCCAAGTCCGGTATCCTTGCAGGATTCCCGGTACTGGGTGTAAAAGCTACCGTTTACGACGGTTCCTACCATGAGGTTGACTCCAACGAGATGGCGTTCAAGATTGCCGGTTCCATGGCATTCAAAGACGCGATGCAGAAGGCAGGCTCCATCCTGCTTGAGCCGGTCATGAAGGTAGAAGTTACCATGCCGGAGGACTACATGGGTGATGTTATCGGTGATATCAACTCCCGTCGTGGCCGGATCGAAGGTATGGACGACCTGGGCGGCGGTAAGATTGTAAGAGCATTCGTTCCGCTTTCCGAGATGTTTGGCTACTCCACAGACTTACGTTCCAAGACTCAGGGACGTGGAAACTATTCCATGTTCTTCGACAAATATGAGCCGGTTCCGAAGTCCGTTCAGGAGAAAGTCATCAACGAGCGTAAAGGCTAAACAAAATCTAATTCCGGCGGCGGTTTTTGACCGCCGGAATAGAGAAAATAGGCTTGAAAATATTGCAGATATAGCATATAATAAAAAACAGCCTAACATAAATTAACAGCCCAAAGAGGCCCAATTAAGGAGGACGTTATAAAATGGCAAAAGCAAAGTTTGAAAGAAACAAAACCCATTGTAACATCGGTACCATCGGCCACGTTGACCATGGTAAAACCACTCTGACCGCAGCTATTACCAAAACTCTGCACGAGAGATTAGGTACTGGTGAGGCAGTTGCATTCGAGAATATCGATAAAGCTCCGGAAGAGAGAGAGCGTGGTATCACCATTTCTACCGCTCACGTTGAGTATGAGACTGAGAATAGACATTACGCACACGTTGACTGCCCAGGACATGCTGACTACGTTAAGAACATGATCACTGGTGCTGCTCAGATGGATGGCGCTATCCTGGTTGTAGCTGCTACCGATGGTGTTATGGCTCAGACCCGTGAGCACATCCTGCTGTCCCGTCAGGTAGGCGTACCGTACATCGTTGTATTCATGAACAAATGTGATATGGTTGACGATGCAGAGCTGCTTGAGTTAGTAGACATGGAGATCCGTGAGCTGCTGAACGAGTATGAGTTCCCGGGCGATGATACTCCTATCATCCAGGGTTCTGCACTGAAAGCACTGGAAGATCCGAAATGCGAGTGGGGCGATAAGATCCTTGAGCTGATGGCAGCTGTTGACAGCTGGGTTCCGGATCCGGTTCGTGAGACTGACAAGCCGTTCCTGATGCCTGTAGAGGACGTATTCTCTATCACCGGCCGTGGTACTGTTGCTACCGGTAGAGTAGAGCGTGGTACCCTGCACGTATCTGACGAGGTTGAGATCGTTGGTATCCACGAAGAGACCCGTAAGGTTGTTGTAACCGGTATCGAGATGTTCCGTAAGCTGTTAGACGAGGCTCAGGCTGGTGATAACATCGGCGCACTGCTTCGTGGTGTTCAGAGAACTGAGATCGAAAGAGGACAGTGTCTGGTTAAACCAGGTTCCGTAAAGTGCCATAAGAAATTTACCGCACAGGTTTACGTACTGACCAAAGACGAGGGTGGCCGTCATACACCATTCTTCAACAACTACCGTCCGCAGTTCTACTTCCGTACAACTGACGTAACTGGCGTTTGCGAGTTACCGGCTGGTACCGAGATGTGTATGCCTGGCGATAACGTAGAGATGACCGTAGAGCTGATTCATCCGG
>JAPJQL010000064.1 GCA_030825115.1 Lachnospiraceae bacterium | reverse complement strand
CTAATATGGTGATGTATCCGGGTCTTATCAATACACACCATCATTTATATCAGACGTTTAGCCGCAATTTACCACAAGTACAGAACATGGAATTATTTCCATGGCTGAAAACTTTATATGAGATTTGGAAGCACGTAGATGATGACGTGGTTTATTATAGTTCGCTTACGGGGCTTGGAGAGCTCCTGAAGACGGGCTGTACGACCTGTCTGGATCATCATTATGTGTTTCCGAAGGCTGCCGGGGACGGGCTTTTGGACGCCCAGTTTGCGGCGGCGGATGCGCTGGGAATCCGTTTCCATGCTACAAGGGGAAGTATGGATTTGAGCGTGAAAGACGGGGGATTGCCGCCGGATTCGGTTGTCCAGACTGTGGACGAAATCATGAAAGATTCGGAAGCGGCAGTGAGGAAGTATCATGACGGCAGCAAATATTCTATGCATCAGGTTGCGCTTGCACCATGTTCCCCGTTCAGCGTGACGGGAGAGCTGTTAAAGGAGTCGGCCATCCTTGCAAGGAAGCTGGGAGTCAGGCTGCATACCCATTTGGCGGAGACGAAGGATGAGGAGGAATTTACGCTTTCTCATTTTGGCAAGAGACCGTTAGAGTATATGGAGAGCTTAGGATGGGTGGGACCGGACGTATGGTATGCCCATGGGATTCATTTTAACGAAAAGGAACTGGAATATCTGGCGAAGACGCAGACCGGAGTGGCGCATTGCCCAATTTCCAACATGAAGCTGTCTTCCGGGATTGCTTCCGTGCCGGAGATGCTTCGGCTTGGCGTCCCGGTGGGGCTGGCGGTGGATGGCTCGGCCAGCAATGACGGCTCAAACCTGCTGGAGGAGATGCGGGTAGGATTTCTCCTTCACCGTCTGAACCGGAGCAAGGAAGCGCCGACCGGGTATGACATGCTGAAGGTTGCCACAAATGGCAGTGCGAAGCTGCTGGGCCGGGAGGAACTGGGGCAGATTGCGGTCGGCATGGCAGCAGATTTCTTCCTGGTGAATATGGACCGGATCGACATGATTGGCGCACAGTTTGACCCGAAGTCTGTCTTATGTACGGTAGGGCTGAAGGGCAGTGTGGATTATACGGTTGTAAACGGCAGTGTTGTGGTAAAAGATGGGCGGCTTGTGCATGTGGATGAAGACAAGCTGATTGAAAAGGCAAATCAGACAGTGACAAATTATCTGAATCGCTGATGTGGGGGAAAATATGATGAATCATAAAGAGAATAGAACTTATGCGAAAGTTACTCAGTTAGAAGGAGTGCCGCGTTTTGTGGAAGCGCTGCCGCTGGCGATCCAGCATGTGGTTGCCATGATTGTAGGATGTGTGACGCCGGCGATCATCCTGGCGGGTGTTGCCGGGGTGAGTCCTGAGGATCAGATCATCCTGATCCAGTCTGCACTTTTGATTTCGGGGATTGCGACTTTACTGCAGCTGTTTCCGTTGAACCGTTATTGTGGTTCGGGACTTCCTGTGATTATGGGAGCCAGCTTTGCCTATATTCCGCTGTTGATTTCACTGGGAAGCAGGTTTGACCTGCCGACTGTGTTTGGCGCACAGCTGATTGGCGGTTTTGGAGCGGTCGTGGTCGGAATCTTTTATAAACGGCTGACCAGGCTCTTTCCTCCGCTGGTGACGGGAACCGTTGTATTTACCATCGGATTGTCTCTTTATCCCACGGCTGTCAATTATATGGCCGGCGGAGTCGGGGCTGACGATTTTGGAAGTCCGAGAAACTGGCTTGTGGCGATGGTGACGCTGATGATCGTCCTGTTCTTTAACTACTTTACAAACGGAATCTGTAAGCTGGCGTCAATCCTGATGGGAATGTTTTTCGGATATATCATTGCACTGTTTATGGGAATGGTTTCCTTCGACAATGTGCAGAGCGCCGGATGGTTTCAGGTTGCGATGCCGCTGCATTTTGGATTGAAATTTGAAGTGACTTCCATTATTTCAATGCTTGTGATGTATGTAGTGAGCTCTGTGGAGGCAATCGGAGATTTCACCTCTACGGCCGGAGGCGGTCTGGACCGTGAGGCGACAGAAAACGAGATGTGCGGCGGAATCATTGGAAATGGAGTGGCGAGCATCATCGGTGCGGTCCTGGGCGGTCTGCCGACTGCTACCTTCAGCCAGAATGTTGGCATCGTCATTATGACAAAAGTGGTTAACCGTTTTGTATTGGGTCTGGCCGCAGTCATCATATTGGCGGCAGGCTTTATCCCGAAATTTGCGTCCCTGCTGACAACAATTCCATCTTGCGTGCTGGGAGGAGCTACCGTTTCCGTCTTTGCTATGATTGCCATGACCGGTATCAAGCTGATCACGAAAGCGGAGCTGACACCGCGGAACACTGCTGTAGTAGGGTTATCCGTTGCATTGGGGATTGGAGTGATTCAGGCAAGCGGGAGCCTTGGGATGTTTCCGGATTGGGCAAAGACGATTTTTGGAGAGTCCGCAGTCGTGATTGCGACGGTATCTGCGATTATCCTGAATTTGCTGCTGCCAAAGGACACAGAAAGCGAGAATGTCGTCGAAACGGCTCTGAATCAGGAGTGCGTGTAACTTCTTCATCTGTGTAATACCACTCTTCGGGGGATTTTCACAGATTATTCATACATATCCGCTATAATGAAATCCAGAGACGTTGTGATTCTGAGTTTGTGATATGGAGAATAGTGAAGTGGAAAAAAGAACTGGAATTGGAAAAACAGCAGCATTCTTTCTGGCGATGGCATGCCTGGGGACGTTTCCTTCCCGGGCATCGGACAAGGCGGTGGAGCAGGTATATCTTGGCGAACCGAAGTATGTATATTGGGAGACCGATACGACAGGAAGGTGGTCGTCCGTCAGTAAAGCCCATGAGTATCAGGTAAAGCTTTATCTCGCAGACCATGTGGACCGGGATGAGGAGAATTGGCGGAAGGCAGACTGGGACGACGAGGAGATGGAAGCCGTGATGACGAAGCGCACCACGGAGCTGAGTATGGATTTTTCCGACTATATGAACGATCTTCATTCTTATTTCTTTGTCGTGCGTGCGACGCCGCGTGTCAGTGAGCAGGCGTATGTGACTGCCGGGGCATGGGTGGCGTCGCCGGATGTTGATTTTCGCGGTCGGTCGGTCCAGGGCATTACGGAAGGGAAATGGCGGAATTATCTGGAAGGGACCCAATACGAGGATGTGGATGGGAATCCGTTGGGCAGCGGCTGGCACTTGATCAAAGGCAGCTGGTATCTGTTTGATGAATATGGATACCGGCAGAGCGGGTGGCAGACGGTGGACGGGAGCAGGTATTATCTGAGTGAAGATGGAAGAGTTTCTACCGGATGGTTTGTTTATGAGGATAACTGGTATTATGCAGATTCCGGCGGCAGGGTACAGACCGGCTGGGTGATGGACCAGCCGGGAAAGTACTATTATCTGAATGAGGACGGGACGATGGCTTATGACACGGTGGTGGATGGGTATCGGCTGGACTCGGGCGGTCTGCGGCAGGAGCGGGTATAAAGAAGAATCAGAAGATCTTATGGAATCTCCATAGGATCTTTTTGATTGGCGAATTAGGTATATTAAAGACACAAAAATGGCTATATTATTGGTTCACTTATCTATCCAAAAGGGAGTGTATCAGAACTTATTAATCGAACTGTTTTCTACAAGTTGGTGATTTTCATTTAAGACAGACTGATACTGTTCTCCCATCTGCTCCGACATAATATAATACAATGTTTCAATAATGCAGAGAATTGGAACACGAAAGGAAAAATGGTTATCATGGGTTGTGGAGAGCATGGTAAGTGGAGCAAGTAGCAAATTCATGTACTTGGCAAAGGGAGTTCCCATGTAGTTGGAGATGCCAATTGTTCGGTGCCCCCCTTCCTTAAGCTTTTCTGCAATATTGATAATATCTTTGTTTACCCCGGTCTGAGAAATCAAAAGTGCAATGTCGTTTTTCTTTAATCTTGCAGTTGCAAGCATCTGATAATGAAGATCTTCGTGAAAGCTACTGGAGAGTCCGAGCCGAAAGAAGAAATCGTGTGCCTCTCTAGCGAGTACCCCTGATGTCCCTACACCAAAAATATAGATATGATTAGCATTTAGAAGCAGGACAGCAGCCTCTTGCATATTGGAATATTTTATGGTATTTATAGACTCCTCCAGAGCTGCAATATTGGAAGCGACTACTTTTTTATATATATTATTTTCTATTGGTTCAGCCTCTTCAGAAGCTGGGGACCAGGCTCCAACCGGATTGAGCTGTTCTGATGCCAGTGCAATTTTAAATTCTCTGTAACCGTCGAATCCCAGTTTTTTGATAGCAGCGATAATGGTGGAAGAAGCAATGCTGACACTGTCACTAAGCTCGGCTATTGGCATATGGATAATCTGCTCTCTGTGAGCGAGGACATAGTCAGCAAATAACCTTTCGCTGTAACTGAGACGGGCATAATAGTTGGATATCTGGGTCAGGGCACTTTTCATAGAATACCTCCTCTTTATATTTGAATATCGAATTTTGTTCGGAAAAGTCGGAATAACGTTTTTATTGCGCTCACAATTATTCTAACATATAATATGAGTAAAGACAAATATAACAAAAAATGATATAAAAAGCTGGCTTGTTTTGATGTTTTTGTCTGTTTTAAGAAGGGATTAGAGAAAAAATGAAAAATGTACTATTAATTACGGTGGATCAATGGTCTGCGGACTACCTTGGCTGTGCCGGTAATAATGAGATACTAACTCCAAGTCTGGATGAGTTGGCACGGTATGGAATCCGCTATACAAATGCAATCAGTACAACTCCTGTTTGTATCCCGGCACGGCGGGAATTGATGCTGGGAGTTACAAGCAGAACGCATGGGGATCGTACATTTTGTGAGGATTTGAGAATGCCGTCCAACATTCCGTCTATGGCACAGATATTTCGCAATAATGGATACCAGGCCGTTGCAGTTGGAAAGCTTCATGTATTTCCGCAACGGGACCGGATCGGGTTTGATGATGTTATTCTTCATGAGGAGGGGCGGCATAAGGCGGGAATGATTCAGGATGATTATGAGCGTTTTCTCGCGCGGAATGGACATGCTGGAGAGGAAATGGCTCACGGGATGTGTAATAATAATTATTTTTACAGACCATTCCATCTGGATGAATCGATGACACCGACGAACTGGGCAACCAGGGAGATGTGTGAAATGATTCTTCGAAAGGATCCGAATCGTCCCGCATTCTGGTATTTATCCTATGCAGCGCCGCATCCACCCCTTGCGCCACCGCAGCAGTATCTGGATTTTTATAAGGATACAGAATTTTCAGAACCGCTTATAGGAGAATGGACAAAGGCTGATTCGTCTGATTTGCCGTTTGGATATCAGTATTATAAAAACCTGTATGGTTGGTTTGACCGAAAAGAGCGGACAGATATGGCAAAGCGGGCCTATTATGCAACTTGTACTTATATTGACCACCAGATTCGACTGGTTGTAGGCACACTTCGGGAGCAGGGGTTGTTAGAGGATACAATAATTCTGTTTACGGCAGATCATGGAGAAATGCTGGGAACTCACGGTCTATTTGGGAAATTTCTGATGTATGAGAACTCCGTGAAGATACCGTTTATTTTGTCCCCACCTGCAGATTGTAAGATGGTCTGCAATCGGGTGGATGACAGGATCGTGGAATTGCGAGATGTGGTGCCTACTTTGTTGACACTTGCCGGTCTTGAAGTGCCTGATTATATAGAGGGAACTTCCCTGACGGAGAAGGGAGACCGCGAATATTCTTATGGTGAACTTTGGGAGGATGACCGGGCGACAAGAATGATTCGGACAAAAGAGATGAAACTGGTTTATTACCCTGTTGGGAATATCCGGCAGTTATTTGATCTCAGAAAAGACCCAGATGAGCTGGTAGATGTGTCTTTGAATCCAGCATATGCAGATGTGATGGAAGAATTAACAGATAAGCTGGTAGAAGAGATGTATGGTAGGGATTTAATGTATTTGGAGGGAAAGCAGTTGAAAGGGCTTCCGCAGAAAGCATATGATTTTTCTGCAAGTCTGCAGGATGGAAATAAACTGTTCCAGGGGCGCGATATGCTTCTGCAGCGGGGAATTCGATAATTTAGGAGGATAAATTATGAAGAGAAGGTACAGGAAACAGATAACTATCGTGCTTGCGGCTGCATTGGCAGCAATGGGACTGGTAACTGGATGCGGTGGAGGAAAAACTGCTGCTTATCCAGATGGAAATATCAATGTAGTGGTATCTGCATCTGCAGGAGGTGATACTGATACGTATGCGAGGATTCTTTCTCAATATATGGAGGATGAATTGGGAGTTACTCTTACCATTGTGAATAAAGGCAGTGCAATTGAAGGGACTCGTGAAGTGAACAATGCAGAAAATGACGGATATACGGTTGAGTTCTTTCACGCATCATCACTGCTGACTAAAATCGTAGGAAAAACGGATATCGGAGCATTAGATCAGACAGTTTGTACGGTACCGGTTGTGGATACCACACAGACATTGGTGATTCCAGCGGCAAAATATAAAGATATTGATGATTTTGTCCAGAGAGCATTAGCTGGAGATGAAGTGATAGCCAGTGTAAATCAGGGATCCTATGCACATCTGGCATGCGCTTTATTTGAAAATGAAATTGGGGCTGCATTTAAATATGTAGATTCACAGAATGCGGCAGAGCGGATTACAGATATGTTGGCGGGCAGGATTGATATTTTCTTTGCGCCTTATGGTACCATACAGCAGTATGTGGAATCTGGTGATTTTATCTCGCTTGGAATCATGTCAGATGAAAGGAATCCATTTTTGCCAGATGTTCCGACCTTCATGGAACAGGGATATGATATTACAATGGATAAATATTTCTATTTTGCATTTCCGCCGGAAACGGATGTACAAATTGTCAATACATTTGCATCAGCCGTGGAAAAAGCAGTAACAAAGCAAGCGTGTATTGATGCATTTGCGGTGTATAGCATAGTGCCGGAATACAATACGCCGGAGAGGTCGGTAGAACTTTTAAAGGAAGCGGAGTCATCCTATGCACAGTACAAGGATGTATTGTCCGGAGAATAGAAGAGGGGATGAGTTTTTATGGGTAGGAGTAGATGGAGAAAAGTGGCACCGTCCGTGATATATTTGCTGATTTCAGCGGTTTTCTTTTGGCAAACGTTTTCAATCCAGCAGTCTACAAGCGGTTCTATTGGAGCGATTACGCCGCGTACAGTGCCGAGGATTATTCTGATATGCCTGGCCCTGTGTGCAGTACTGAATCTGATTCATGATTTGAAGGCGGTAGGGGAATGTGCTCCGTTTATTCAGGTTCCATATAAATATTTGGCAGTTGTCTTGATTTTTTTATTCGTGTCGTTGGCTGTTAAAAAACTGGGGTTTGTATTGTGCGGATGTGTGTTTTTATTTTCTCTGTTTCAGGTTCTTGATGATAGGTCATGTACCAGGAAAAGGATGATAGGCAATTTGGTTATGGCAGTTGCTTTTTCAGTTATTTTTTGTTATGGGTTTCGATATGGGTTGAACGTACGGATACCTCTGTATCCGAGATGGTAGGGGGGGAGTGACATGGTAGAGAACTTTTTGATAGCTGTTCAGTCACTTTCGCCGGAAAATTTGCTATTGATTGTGATTGGCGTGTTGATTGGTCTGATTTTTGGTGCTATACCTGGTCTTTCCACTACGATGGCAGTCGCGTTGTTTTTACCAATTACATTTGCCATGAAGATGTCTCCCAGTATTTCTTTGCTTATGGGGCTTTATATTGGTGGATTTTCCGGTGGATTGATTTCGGCAATCCTGCTGAACATTCCTGGAACAGCAGCGTCTCTCATGACTTGTATGGATGGACATCCGATGGCACAACGGGGAGATGCCGGAAAAGCGCTTGGACTTGGAATCTTTTCTTCCTTTTTGGGTGGAAGTTTTAGCATCATAGCCTTGATTTTGATTGCCCCCATTTTAGCGAAAGTAGCATTGCAATTTGGCGCGTTTGAGTATTTTTCGCTGACATTCTTTGCACTGAGCATTATTGTGACAATGTCGTCTAAAGATATTGTAAAAGGAACGATATCAGGGCTTTTAGGCATTTTAGTAGCCATGATTGGACCGGCACCGGTTGATACGTATCCGAGGTTTACATTTGGTGTGCCATCTCTGGAAAGTGGAATCAATAGTACTGTAGTGCTGATAGGTATCTTTGCAATTTCGGAAATTTTTATAATGGCAGACCGCAAGAGTGAAGAAAAAAACTGTATGGTGGCAGTACAGGAGTATAAGATTAAAGGGTTTGGATTTACGTTTCAGGAATATTGGAAAGAAAAATTCAATGTGCTCCGATCGGCTGTGATTGGTATTTTGGTTGGTATTTTGCCAGGTATTGGCGGAACTCTTGCGAGTATCATGAGCTATAATACGGCCAAGAAACTGTCAAAGACGCCGGAACAATTCGGATACGGAGCACCATCGGGGTTGGTAGCATCGGAAACAGCAAATAACGCAGCTACTGGTGGGGCGATGATTCCTCTGTTGGCGCTTGGGATACCGGGAGATGCGGTTACCGGGCTTTTGCTTGGAGCATTTACCATGAAGGGAGTGCAGCCTGGGCCATTGATGTTTACTAATGACGTAAAGACAATATATTTTATATTTGTAGCGATGATGATTGCAAATGTGGTCATGCTGATAGCAAATTATTTTTCGATACCGGCGTTTGTTCGCCTGCTAAAAATTCCCAAAAGAATTTTGTTTCCGGTTGTTGGTTTCTTGTGTGTACTTGGAGTATATGGGCTTGGTAGCAGTATATCCGATCTGGTATTGATGCTTATCTTTGGAATCATCGGATTTTTTATGAAGAAATGGGGACTGAAAGCACAGCCGTTTATTATTGGTATTTTGGTGGGATTTATGGCGGAACAAAATTTCAGGAGAGCGATTATGTTTAGTGAAGGTTCTTTTCTTCCGTTTATTACAAGTCCGTTATCCGCAATATTTCTTATTGCGGCATTTGGAAGTATTGGTTTTACGGTATGGAGAGCAGTGCGAAACCGTCCAGCCACAATAGAAACAGATTAGTTGACAGACTATAAAAAGAAAAAATGCTGATATCAACCGATGAGCAGTTCATCAGGTTTTTATCAGCATTTTTCTGTCCACATCATTGCCGCTGTTATAACCATATCCAATCAAAGATACCTCTCATAATCCCTGCAAAGGGTCAAAAATGCCCGTGCAGATTTAGAAAGATATTTATGCTGATGAAAGATAATAGAGAAATACCGGTACAGTTCCATGTCCTTTACCGGAATCTCTGCCACAAGTCCCTGGAGGATTTCCTGATGTGCAAGAAAGTAAGGCACGATGGCAATCCCAAGGTCATTTATGACTCCGCGGACGAGGGCCTGGGTGCTGGTGCTTTCCCAGGAAGGTGTGATCGTCTGATGCCTTGAGAGGAACAGGCTCTCTACCATGGAGCGGCTTGCGCTTCCGGCTTCCCGGAGAAGCAGAGGATAAGAGAGCAGGTCTTCCGGGACAACTTCCTTCCTTTTGGCCAGGGAGTGGGACGGGTGGGCGATTACACAAAAACGGTCTTTGAGAACCCGTTCCTGACAAATCTGAGGTCTTGTGGAGTCGCCTTCTGTGAGGGCGAAATCCACCAGGTTGTCCATCACGTTCTGTTCGATGGTTTCAGCATTGCTGATGGTGACAGTTATCTTAATATTCGGATAGAGCTTGTCAAACTCATGGATGATCTGGGGAAGAAGCAGGTTGCCGATCGTGATGCTCGCACCGATCCGCAGGCTTCCCAGTGCATCCCAGTCTCGTATCTTGTGTTCCATTTCATCGAACAAGGATACGATATGGACTGCGTAATCATAAAAATTTGTTCCGCTTGTTGTCGGATAGATTCTTCTGCCGATTCGGTCAAACAGGCAAATCCCATAATAATTTTCCAGTTCCTTGATGGCAAGGCTGACGGATGGCTGCACGATGTGGAGCTGTTCGGCAGCCTTTGTTATGCTGCTGTTCTGGTAGACGGCGACGAAGATCTTCATATGTCTCAGTGTCATGGAGTGTCCTCCTTTAAACATATTAAAAACACTATGTATTTTATATAATAATACTATTTTACATATATATCAAGTGAGATTATAGTGATATTGGACGGAGGGGATTTGGATGAATGAAAATAGAAAACGGTTAGTAATACTGTTGT
>JAPJQL010000063.1 GCA_030825115.1 Lachnospiraceae bacterium | reverse complement strand
AAGAAACCGGGCAGGCATTATGAAGATGGAAGATGCTATGCAGTAAATCCGGTTCAGCTAGCAGGCGAAAGTCGCGCGGGGATAATGGTATGATACAAGCGTTTTATTAACAAGCGATAGCTTCAAATGTACAGATTTATACGGCAACGCATCCGGTGGAATTAGAGGAACGTTTGACACCTGATTGGACGCCGGAGAGCGGAACCCATTTTTGCCGGGTTTATGCGCTTTCGGTTGAAATTGGAGATGGATGCTGGATTGGAGGGGGCGTCATCATTCTCCCTGGGATTAAAATTAGAGCAGGCAGTGTGATTGGGGCGGGCAGCGTTGTCACTCGTGATATTCCACCCAATTGTGTGGCAGTTGGGAATCCGTGCAGAGTCATGCGTAAAATAAATGAGGAATCCTAAGATGATTAGATTGGTGGCGTTTGACTTGGACGGAACGATAGGAGCATACATAGATAAAGAAGGTACCTTGGATAGATCGAGTGATTGGTAAACACATCTATCGCAAATCAGGCGTATGAAATCATCCAAAGAGATGGAGTTTTATCTGAAGAGGAAAAGGCAGACTTAAAGGATGTTGTCTCTGAATTAATGAAAAAGAGCCAGAAACAAGCGAAAATGGACGTTTCCATGGAGGACGTAACAAAACTTCTGAATAGTTAACTTGCAATGGACAAATAAACAAATCGAAATTTGTTCAGCTTTCTTAAGCTTATAAATATCCTATTAATGGACTATTCTTTGATAGAATCATGAAGTGGAGCGGTGGAAAGCGGCAATGGAGCATAAACGGGTACTGATGGATTTCGGCGCGGAAAGAGGAGGGATAAAAGCCGGTCCAGAGAATTTTTTGATTTTCACTGGGAGTATCTTCTTCCCCTGAAACGGGAGTGGTTCTTAAACCGTCCCGGCACGGATGTACTGCGTGTGGATACCATGGACCGGGAAACGATGGGGAAAGCGGTCCTGAAATGGGTAGATACCGTAGCGAATAATCACTGAGAAAGAAATGCAAAGAAGTGGGTGACCGGAACCGGGAAATCCTTAACGATATGACAGATACGCATTATGTGATGCCAAACGGAGTGGCAAACAGGTAAGAATTTAAAAACGCCTTGTCGTCATCGACAGTGGCAAAGGAAACGGTTTATGAAAAAAACATTACTTAGTTTTTTAATAATGATGAGCTTACTTTTAGTTGGATGCACAGCAGCCGAAAAAAGTAAATACGGGACTGATGTGGGGGAATTGCCGCCTGCGCTCATTATGGCGGGACAAAACTTTTTTGCGAACACGATGTCCATTGATGAACTCCCCGAGGATTATGAATATATGGGTGATTTGACAGACGAGGAGGCAAATGATACAGGGTTAGCGGGTTGTAAGTATTATGCCAATAAATATATCAGTTCTTTTGACGAGTTCTATGTGTATCAAGAATGCGGAACGCCTATTGGCGAAAATGCGGCGGAAAATACACAACGTCAATGGTCTTATGTTAAATGGGTTCGTGAAGGATTTGAGAGAAATTAAAGTGCCAAATTACAGATTAATGAGTTAATATGGAATTCTAGATTCAGGAGGTGTAGAACCATTGAAGTTAAAAATCGTTGGAAGCGGCGGGATGTCAATCATTCCGAGTTCATTTTGCAAATGCAAGATATGTCAGGAAGCCAGGCAAAAGGGCGGAAGGTACGAACGGTTAGGCCCCAGCCTGTATATTGATGATATAAAAATGTTGATAGATACACCGGAAGAGATTGCGGTAGCCTGCAACAGACAAAATATAACTGAGGTAAAGCACCTTTCGATTTCTCACAGTGATCCGGACCATGTCAAAGGAATGAGAATTGTTGAGAAAATAGGCTATGATTTCATTCAAGAAAAAAGTATGCCTATCGGATTTTATGCTCTGCCGGAAGTGATAGAAGATATTAATCGAATGAATGGTGACTGTCTTAAATATTACGGGGATATCCTTCAGTGTATTTCTGTTAGGGGGACCTCTCATATAAAAATAGACAATATTGATATAGACCTGATAAATAATAATCCAGACAGAAATATAACCTTTTATGTTATAAGGGAGAGGTCTAAAAAAGTCATCTATGCATGCTGCAACCCGAAACCATTTACGCATAATGAATTGTATTTTGACGCCGAAGTCATGATTATCAGTCTGGTTTCTGATGATGGCATATTAGGAGATGGGACAACGCTAAAGGAAGCACCATTTAAGGATGAAATATGGGGAAAGTCATATGGCTATTACAATGAACTGGAGAAGTTGTGGTAAATCAAAGACTCGTCAGTCCCTATTGGAGAACTGACGAGGTTGTAATCAATAATGATTTGTATTTGCTTCAGCGATAGCTTTAGTTTGGTGAACAGTACCCCAGGGATGATGAGGCGGTGCATAAATCGAATATAATTTTAATGGAATATCGCCAGTATTTACTATATTGTGCCAGATTCCGGCAGGAACGAATATGGCGCTGTCTACAAAGACTGGTTGTTGAAAATTTAAATTGTCCATTTGCTTACCCATTTGGACAACCCCGCGACCAGATTCAATATGCAAAAATTGATCATCGTCTGGATGCACCTCTACGCCTATTTCCTCACCAGCTGGTATGCTCATCAGAGTAAGCTGCAGGTTGTCACCTGTCCATAAGGCAGTGCGAAATGTGTCATTATTCATAGCAGCATTGCTAATATCAATAGTAAATGGATGTGGGCCGTAATCAGTTGCTGCAGTTGATTGTAATCTTGAGTAGGAAGCTCCTGAGAAATAGGAAGGCAAGTTAGTATATTTATTGTTAAGCATTTTAGTCTCCAAGGCATTCTTTATATATTATATGAAAAAAGTTGATTGATGACAACGTTGTTTAAAGATAAGTGTCATTCTACAACAAAACGCAGCAAGCCTTGTAAAAAATAGCTGTTTTATCCTCAGTTTGGAAAATTCTTTAGGTTCGAATCGATAATGGGGTAAACGTTTTTCCAACTATGCTATGGTTTGTGCTTTTATCGTTATGAAATGTGAAGGCCTTTCCATGATTTCTGACCTTGTTGATTATCTGAATAATAACCTTCTCACTGCTCATTACTGCGGTTTTGATATTTCCAGGCCACTTCCATCTTATTGGACCTTTGACCGTTTTCTAATTAACTTCGATCATTCCATCCTATCTGACATCATGAAAGCACAGGTTCTTTCCCTTGCCGATAAGGGAATCATTGACTCTTCCTTTATAGGGCTTGATTCCACTTCCATAAAAGCAAATACCGCGCAAAACAATCCCAAATCTTTCATCAGTAATAAATTTAATCCTGCTTACCAGCCAAAAGCTGATAAGGACTGTAAGCTCGGAGTTCATGCTGTTTCCTCTCTGTTGCAGAATGCACCTTTCTTGCTGACAAAGGACGTACCCGGCAGAAATTCTGTTGTCCCTTAAAGACTTCTCCTGATGTTGACTGTCCCTGTCATCATAAAAACTTTTACAACGGAAAGAAGCATCGTGGCTGTACCAGATATATTACCATCCCGGATGACCTGAGGCTCCTTCTTGACCGGAACAGCAGGTATTTTAAACGCACATACTCTTTACGCACGGAATGTGAACGCTATAATTCCAGATTCAAAGGTACCGGGCAGGAACGTATGTGGGTAAGAAATAAGTCGTCTGTTATCTCTGTGGCGTAAGTTTTGGACTTACGTTAGCTTTGCTGTCCTCAGAAATTCATTTCTTTTCTAATTGCAAAGATAACTGCTAACGTTCAACTATAAATCATAACGTTTTGCTCATCTCTTTTTAAATTATATCATGACAAACCAATGTTGTCAGTATAAAGAGTGATTGCTGCGTACAGGCACAGAACACATAATTGTCCCGTCCCTCTCTGCCGGAATATTAAAACTTCCCCGACGTCCGTACACCTGTTTTACGCCGTTCATTCCCCGAAGTGTTTCCGCCAATGCACTGTTGATAGACAAAATCAATCAAGACCGTAAAGCTCAAAAATGGATAATGCTAAGGGCAAACGAGCCTGTCATTAAAAGCAGTGTTTTTTGCAGAAGTTGCATGGTGGATGCCGTTAGCTGCCTATTTTGAGTAAGCAGCCGCCAGTATCTATAAGCTGACCACAGAAGCCGGCGAGTTTGAGAGAAAGAGCTTAGCGCTTTTCAGGGGCATATCATAATCGGCTCCTAACTATCGCATTTGATAAAATAATAGAACTCTATGTCCTCTATCGTAATCCATACATATGGATTGCCCAATAAATCCCTTATGCCATTTACAACCTGTGTAAAAGCTTCATGGAACTTTTCATTACTTTCCACTTCGGCTGGATTCCATATGGTTATAAAGCTGGCGGTCAGCCCGTCCAGATCAGATCCCCGTTTATCCCCACAAACAAAATAAGATTCACTTAGCCATGCGTTTACATATATACCTGTATCCGCACATACCTCTTTGGCAGCTTTTTCCCAAATCTTAATCAGAATGCTTTGTGTGACGATTTCCGGCATAAGCCCCGCAATGATAATTGTATATCGTTTTGTACGCATATGAATACCCTTTTTTATTTATATATTCAGCATGCAAAGAAAATATTATTGGATGTGGTTTCGCAGCCAGTTTATGGCATTTGATGTGTAAAGGGCACTGCCCAGGGGAAGAATCTCCTCATTAAATACAACGTGGTCATTATGCATCGGTTTGCCATATAGCGGATTCTCCTCTGAGGTTCCGGCGCCAATTAACATATAGCAGCATGGCCTCTCATAAGTATATGAGGCGAAATCCTCTGATCCCATACCACCTTGCGTAAACAATACTATTTTATGAGGCTCATAGCATTCTTTCATGCAGCCGGCAAGTTCCTTGACCATCTCACTGTCATTTTGCAGCGGTGGTGCAGATGCGATTTCTTTCACACTAGCCTGTCCACGAAAAAGGGAAGCAGTCTGTGTGGAGATTTCTTCAATTCTGTCAAAGATATATTTGGATATCTTGCAATCCATT
This sequence comes from Lachnospiraceae bacterium, assembly GCA_030825115.1. Taxonomy (GTDB): domain Bacteria; phylum Bacillota; class Clostridia; order Lachnospirales; family Lachnospiraceae; genus Brotaphodocola. The sequence goes on along the minus strand of JAPJQL010000063.1, from coordinate 5,671 downwards.
GTTCGGATGGTTCCTTCCAGAATCACCTCTTCAGGGATGATATTTGGAGCTTCGCCGGCATAAAACTTTCCAATGGTAAGTGCGGCTGGCTGGGTGGGGGCAATTTCTCTTGCAATGATTTCCTGAAGAGACAGATAAATATGGGCCGCAATATTGATGGGGTCAACTCCGGTTTCTGGCATTGCGCCATGGCAGCCGGTACCTTTTATATGAATCTGAAATATGGTACATCCCGCCATGCAGACGCCGGAACCACACATAACCGTTCCGGATGGAATGCCGGAAACAACATGAAATGCAATGCCCGCATCTACATGGGGATTTTCCAAAACACCGGCCTTGAGCATTGCCTTTGCTCCTGTGAACCCTTCTTCGTCAGGCTGAAATACCAGTTTAACGGTACCAACCAGATCCTGCTGGTATTGTTTTAATAATTTAGCTGCTCCCAAAAGCATGGCTGTGTGCATATCGTGTCCACATGCATGCATAGAGCCATTTTCGGAGGCAAAAGAAACGGGAGCCGCTTCCTGAATGGGCAGAGCGTCCATGTCTGCGCGAAGAAGGATGGTTTTGCCTGGCTGTTTTCCGGATATCGTGGCGGTAACAGCACTTTCACATAGTTTCTGAGGGCAATATCCATACTCTTCCAGTTTGCCAAAAACAAATGATTGGGTCCGTGGTAAGATGGAACCTATTTCAGGATATTGATGTAATGTTCTTCTGATTGATATAAGTTCTGACTCCAGCTGTTTTGCAGATTCAAAAATTGGTTTCATATTAATATCCTCCGGATTCATAATGATTGTATTTTAAGAATATGAAAATGGCTACGATTCTCACGCTTCTGTTAATGAAGTATACCATAAAAATGAAAGGAATGTGAAACCATATGATAAATAAAACAATAAAATTGAGAAAGGTGGTTACTGTTCACACCATGCCAAAAAGCGGCATGCTGTAAATAATAACACGCTTCGCGATGCACAGAAACTGCAAAAAGCGCAGTTTCGCGCCGCGAAACTCGGGATTTTCGTGCAAAATGCGCACGAAAACACCTCGCGGAATACAACCTGTGAACAGTAACGAAAGGTGTGCCTGTAATAGTATGTATGAACAGCACGGGTTGTATACGTGTCGGAGTCGTATTCAGCAGAGCATCAGGATTAAAAAAACAGCCTTATCCATCACCTCCTGGGCTGTCCGTCTTGGCGGCGCGCCTGACTCGCTCGTACATGGGTTATGTACCAGAAATGCCGTCTGTTCAGTTGTCAAGGTGCCGGAGAAGGGAAAGGTTGTCCCTCTTATTAACACTGACAAAAAGAGCAAAAAACGGGCGCTTCAAATGAAACTTTATCAAAAATATTTTGCTAACCGCTTCAGCCCGCGCCGGATGCTGTCACGAACACGGCTCGGATCTGCGCCTTCAGCCCCGGCTATCGCATTTACAGTCATTCCAAGATAGTACCGGGCGTAAATTCTTCTTGCTTGCTTCTTGGGCAAAGTCATCACAGCGGAGTAAAGCTGTTCTCGCAGCTGTTTTTCCTCCAGAGCCATTTCTGGTGTCTGCGGCTTATGCAGGATCGCATTTTCAATTCCATTCTCGCAATCCAGAGAATACTGAGCCTTGTAGCGATACATCTTTCGTTCATAGACTGCCTCTGCTCGTTCATCGGCCAGAAACACCTCCTGTACTTCATCGGTTACTTCCAAAAAGGTATCGGTTTTATATACATCGGGATAAAGCTCCCGAAGGTTGATTTCCTGCATTATGTACCTCCATTTCAATTCAAGCGTGGTTGACGGGTGAATCGAAATGGAGACTGAGATCGGCAACGGCGGCTTTTTTCTTTTGCCGTCGTGCGGCAGTTTGCGTTTCAATATGAATTTTGGTATAGTGCCGATGTGATGTAATCAAGCCTTTTTCGGTTTGTCTGTTTTTGCCTTTTTGGGCTTCATTCCCCAAAACACAACGTTCATTACAATTACGATTAGTACAACCGCAGCCATGGATACCCAAAAGCCGATATTAAGACCCAGCCATTCGGTTGTTCCGAAAAAAGTAATCCAAATTTCTTTCCAGTTCATCATCACACCTCCTTAGAGCAGCTCGCCATAGTGACGGACATAGGCTTTTTTCAAACTGGTTGCCAGCACCATATACAGCAGGATGCAGGGGATCAGATACGCAAAATACGTTGCGGGCAGAGCAACAAAACCAAGTGCCGTTCCGAAAACTGTAAAAGGAATCACAGTCAGGATCGCAATACCGGTCATGGTAAGCAGCGTCACTGGGGCAGATGCGCGGCTCTGGATAAAGGGCAGCTTCGGAGTACGGATCATGTGAATGACCAACGTCTGGCTCCACATTGATTCCACGAACCATCCAGCCTGGAACATCCCGATATACTGCGACTGCATGGCCGCAAGCCCCGCTCCGCTGTAATGAGCAGCCAGATCGTTGAACAGAACGCCATTGGACACGAACAGGGGGCAGAATACGAAATACATAAAGATGTAGGTCGTAAAATCGAAGATGGAGCTGGTTGGTCCAATCCAGATCATAAAGCTGCCAACGCTGGACGCATCCCATTTTCTGGGCTTGGCAATAAATTCCTCGTCCACATTGTCCCAGGGGATCGCGGTGCAGGACAGATCGTAGATCAGGTTCAGGAAAATCAGATGTACGCTCATCATCGGCAGGAACGGCAGCAGAGCGGAGGCCGCCAGCACCGAGAACATATTGCCGAAGTTGGAAGATGCGGTCATCTTGATATACTTGATCATGTTGGCATAGGTCTTGCGGCCTTCGATAATGCCCTGCTCCAAAACCATCAGGTCTTTTTCCAGCAAAATAATATCAGCCGATTCTTTTGCCACGTCTACGGCGGTATCCACCGAAATGCCGATGTCGGCGGCTTTCATAGCGGCGGCATCATTGATTCCATCGCCCATGAAACCAACGGTATGGCCGTTTTCCCGGAGAATCGAAACCACACGTGCTTTCTGGTCGGGCGTCAGCTTTGCAAATACATCGGTGGATTCTACTGCTCGTGCCAGCTCCGCGTCGCTCATATTATCCAGATCAGAGCCAAGGAGCATATTGCGAACCTTCAGCCCCACCTGCTTGCAGATGGTGCGGGTCACCTTGTCATTGTCGCCGGTCAGGATTTTGGTAGTCACGCCATGGTCTTTCAGTGCCTTGATGGCATCTGCGGTGGATTCCTTCGGAGGATCGAGGAACGCAAGATACCCAATCAGCACCATATCACACTCGTCCTTCACGCCGAAAGCGCCCACCGGGGACGGATTGCTTTTCTGCGCAATCGCCAGCACACGGAAGCCCTTGTCGTTGAGCTCATCCACTGTTTTGAGAATCCGGCTGCGAACCTCATCGGTCAGCGGCTCCACACCGTCATCACACTCTGCGAAGGTACAGACGGAGAGCATTTCTTCCACAGCACCCTTTGTCACCATCTGGGTCTTGCCCTGCTTATCTTGAACTACCGTGGTCAGGCGGCGGCGGGTGAAGTCAAAGGGAATCTCGTCCACCTTCACATAATTTTCAGACAGATCAAGCAGACGAGAATCTGCCGCTTCTTCTTCCTCTGTCTTATGGATGATCGCCAGATCCATCAGATTCTTGTAGCCGGTCTGGAAATAGCTGTTGAGGTAAGCGTGGCGCAATACCCGCGTATCGTCTTCACCGTTTACATTGAGGTGATATTCCAGCACAACTTTATCCTGTGTCAGTGTTCCGGTCTTGTCGGTGCAAAGAATGTCTATGGCACCGAAGTTCTGGATGGAATTCAGGTTCTTGACGATGGTCTGCTTTTTGCTCATGGAGACCGCGCCTTTGGCAAGGCAGGTCGTCACGATCATGGGAAGCATCTCCGGAGTCAAGCCGACGGCAATGGAGATGCCGAACAGGAATGCTTCCAACCAGTCGCCTTTTGTAATGCCATTGATGAAGAATACCAGCGGAACCATGACCAGCATGAAGCGGATCAGCACCCAGGAGACGGCATTGACCCCCTTGGTGAAGTTGGTCTCTACCGCTTCTCCGGCAACTGCGGACGCCATAGACCCAAACAAAGTATGATCGCCGACGCAGACCGCAACAGCGGTTGCGCTGCCGGAGACCACATTGCTGCCCATGAAGGCAATGTTTGTGTAATCGGTGACGCTCTCCCTCTCTGCACTCACATTGGGCGTCTTTTCGATAGGCTCGCTCTCGCCGGTGAGACTTGCCTGACTGACAAATAAATCTTTTGCATTCAAAATGCGGACATCGGCGGGAATCATATCCCCGGCGGACAGATGCACAATATCGCCCACCACCAGATCGTCCATAGGAGTTTCAGCTTTTTCCTGCTCCCTGCGGGTGACCGTACAGGTGATCGTGATCATGGCCAGCAGTTTTTCTGCCGCGTTTCCGCTTCTGGATTCCTGTACAAAGCGAAGTGTGCCGGAAATCATAACCATAGTCAGAATAATTGCCACAGTCAGAGGGTCAAAATCCTCCGGCGCACTGCCTAAAAGAGAAAAATAGGGAAACACCATATCCGTCATGGTGGACACCAGCGCCAGACAGAACAGGATGGCGGTAAAGGGATTGATGAATGCACCGGCCAGCCGCATGGCCAGAGATTTCTTTTTTTCGTGTGTTACTTTGTTGCTGCCGTATTTGGTGCGGCTTACGAATACGGCTTCTGCATCAAGGCCACGAAGCGTGGTATGCAGGTTTTTCAAAACTTCCTTAATGGGATTGGTAGCCGCAAACTGAATGCGACGATTCTGCTCGTCTCGAATGACTGCCTTTTTCGCTGCCTGACGAACGGCTATACGATTTTCTTTCTTGTTCATTGGTCTTACCTCCTTGATTTTGTAGAGGCAAGCAGGGCCACATGAGGGACACGGAACTCCACGTCCCCAAGTGCTGCTCTATGCCTTCGCGGACTACTGTCAGAGTCCATGCCATTCACCTCACTGTTTTATGGAATATCTATCTGAAACCGCATTGCGGATTATTTTTTGCGATATCGATTACTTTTTTCGATATACCAGACGTCAAAGCCGGCAATCATCAGCCATGCGATCATGGCGGCCACAAACCAGTGGTCTGCAAATCCAGACCACAATCCCTTCATCAGGAAAATGATGCCATTAAGCGCAATAACTTCTCCGATATTGCGGCAAAGCGGGACAATTTTAATTTTCTCTTTTTCTTCCTGCGGCATATTTTTCCACGCAGATAAGTGAATATGTCCTTTCCCGCAGGCAAACACAAAGCCCGCAATGGTGAAAAGAACTCCAAAAAAGGTGCAGGTGTAATCCATGGCTGCTCACTCCTTTCGGTGATTGATTTCATTTCTTAGTTTCTTTAATTTCAGAAGTCTGATGAGCAACACCACTGCTGTAACTGCCAGAACAAGCCAAATGACAGCAGACACTTGGTACCAAATCTGGAACATCAAAATTCTGTATTCGGAAAATATCCAGCTTAAACAGCTGCATATTATTGTGAAAACGGCGTAAGGCGCAGAGAAAACTGTGAGTCTATGATCTTCGATTTTCTTCTTCACTCACAGCACCTCCCAACCGGCGCTTATCACTTCTGGGATTGCCAATGCCTGTCCAACGATTCCCTCTAAAACATTGCTTTTTGGTTTTC
>JAPJQL010000062.1 GCA_030825115.1 Lachnospiraceae bacterium | reverse complement strand
GTTCATCGAACTGGTTCCGCTGTACACGGATTATAACATAAATATCATGAACGGTCCGGGAGTCATCATCGCAAGCCGGGATCCGGGGCGGGTGGGGACATTTCATGAGGTGGCGTATTATATCGTGACGGGAACCGAAGACATGGTGGTGACATCCAGTGACGACGACTATCCGGGCGTAAAGCCGGGCATCAATATGGTGATCAAGATCGACGGCAGGAGAGAGGGCGTGGTGGGAATCACCGGAAGCCCAAAGGAGATCAAGCCGGTCGCCCTGATCACCAAAATGGCGATTGAGGCGATGCTGAAATATGAAAAGCAGCAGGCGGAGATCCTCCGGCGGCAAAACCGCAAGGAACAGTTTGTCACCATGCTCACCCATGAGGAATTTTCAGACCCGAAGACCTTGCGTAGCATTGCAAAACAGCTCAATTATTCGGAGACGATCCTGCGGATCCCGATTCTGTGCAGGCTGTATGACATAGAGCCGGAACCGTTTTTGGAACTGATCAAAAGCGGGATGAGGCACAGCACGGAGGATATCAGTTTTGTACTGGATGACAGCCATATCTTGATTTTTAAAACGATGAAGGAAGCGGACCGTAGGATGTTTTCGGATTATAAGTACCTGATTGCCGATTATTTGCGGACCGCTCTCAAGTGGCTGCGGGAACAGGAAAAGGAGTGCAAGTTTTATATTGGCTCTTTCCAGGGGAGTTTTTCCCAGTATTATTACGGATACCGCCACTGCAAATGGCTGGAGGAAACTGTGGAAACGGAGTCGATCTCCGCATTTTTTTATGACTATGCCGGAAATTATATCCAGAAGATCATACCGATGAACGAACTTCAGCGCATGTTTAACATCTATGAGCGGGAGCTGGATGAAGAATTTAAACAGGAGTATCTGGAGATTGCGGGAGCGCTGATCGCCTGCAATTATAATCTGGTATCGGCGGCAAAAAGGCTGTTTATGCACAAGAATACTCTGCTGTACCATTACAATAAGATTAAGGATGTGCTGAATGTCAATCCGATCGCGTCCGGTCAGGATCGCCTGTTTATGGAGGCATTTTATATTTACTTAAAGAAAGAACATTAGTTCTGTATTGTCAGTACAAAGAACGGTCGGAATCTTCGGACCTTTAACCTTTATATGATGATGAATGCTTATGCTATTATAAGGATATAGCAGAGCAATTGTGCTCGGAAAAGATTAAAGGAGGTATAGGTATGACTGGTTTTCCGTTAATTCTTATTTTTATTCTGGCAATCATTGTGATGATTGTCGCAATCTCCAAATTTAAAATCCACCCTTTTATCGCCATTATGGGGATATCACTGATTCTGGGGCTGATTGCGGGAATCCCGCTGACGGACAGGGTGCTTGAGGATGGGACGAAAGTGACGGGGTTGGCCGGCGTGATTGGCGCAGGTTTCTCAGGGACATTCTCCAGTATCGGTATTGTCATCATCCTGGGAGCACTTATCGGTACGATTTTGGAAAAAACCGGCGCTGCCCTGAAACTGGCTGACATGGTGATCCGTCTGGTGGGCAAAAACAATCCGGTTCTGGCTATGGAACTGATGGGCTGGGTCGTTTCAATTCCTGTATTTTGTGATTCTGGTTTTGTTATTCTGAATCCGATCAGAAAGGCGCTTGTAAACCGCACGGCCGCGTCCTCTGTGGCGATGACTGTGGGCCTATCTTCCGGGCTTTACATATCCCATGTGTTTATTCCACCGACACCGGGACCGATTGCGGCGGCATCTACACTTGGTATCGGAAACAATTTGCTGCTTGTCATGGGAATGGGTGTTGTCTGCTCTATTCTCCCGCTGATTGCAGGTTTCTTCTATGCGAAGTATATCGGAAAGCGGGTCAAGGCAGAGGACGAGTCAGACAGCGGCGAGCTGGTCAAAACGTATGAGGAACTGGTTGCGGAATATGGCAGGCTGCCGGGCGGATTCAATGCATTGGCTCCTATTATTGTGCCAATTTTCTTGATGGCGCTCTCTTCCGTTGTGGCTATGGCGGGCATGAAGGGAGCGGGGGCAAACCTTATCACCTTTTTGGGGACTCCAATCATCGCATTGGCGGTGGGAACTGTCTTTGGCGTGTTCCAGCTGGCGGGCGCGGGAAAGATGCAGGATTTTTATACCATTACCAATGATACGCTTAAGACCGTAGGACCGATTTTGTTCGTAACGGCGGCAGGCGGCGTGCTCGGCAAGGTCATCTCTTCTTCTGATATGGTAAACTATATCACGCAGCATGCAGACGTGCTGAGCACGATGGGAATCTTCTTCCCGTTCATCTTGTCTGCAATCTTAAAGAGTGCGCAAGGTTCCTCGACCGTGGCGCTGACTACGACAGCCGGCATCGTGGCTCCACTGCTTCCGGTGCTTGGGCTGGCAAGCCCGATTCGTGCAACGCTGGCGTGCATGGCAATCGGCGCGGGAGCTATGACGGTATCTCATGCAAACGATTCCTATTTCTGGGTAGTGACCAATTTTGGCGCTATGACACCGGAAAAAGGCTATAAGACCCAGACGATGGCTACCCTGATCCTGGGAATTGCGGGTATCGTGGAAATTTTTATCCTGTCTCTGATCCTTCATTGACAGGAATATACGGATGATTTGATAAGAGAGGAGCGGTACAATGAAGCTGTTATTTGCATCGGATTCGTTTAAAGGGACGCTATCCAGTGAACAGACGATGAAGCTCTTGGCCAAAGCGGCGCTGGAGGTATTTCCTTCCTGCGAATGTACGGGGGTGCCTGTGGCTGACGGCGGCGAGGGCACGACAGACGCAGTGATCGCGGCGACCGGGGGAGAGCGGATCGCGGTCCGGGTACACGGTCCTCTCATGGAACCTGTGGACGCCTATTATGGCAGGCTGGACGGGAGCAGGGCGGTTCTTGAGATGGCTGCAGCCTCTGGTCTTCCGATGGTGCCCCAACCGCTCAGAAACCCGGAAAACACGACGACTTATGGGACGGGAGAACTGCTGAAAGATGCGTTGGACAAAGGGTTTACGGAAATCTCCATCGCAATCGGCGGTTCGGCGACAAATGACGGCGGCATGGGATGCATGAGGGCGCTCGGGGTCCGCTTCCTGGACGCATCCGGGGCTGAACTTGTGGGGCGTGGGGCGGATCTTTCGCACGTGGCACAGATAGATATCAGCGGGATGGATGCCCGAATCCGCCGGACATCCTTCACCGTGATGTGCGATGTGAACAACCCGCTTTGCGGGCGGGATGGGGCAACCTATACATTCGGACCGCAAAAAGGCGGGACTCCGGAGAGCCTTGAACGCCTGGAGCGTGGAATGCAGAACTACCGGGATGTCCTGACCCGGACATTTGGGATAAACCCGGACGATATCCCCGGCGCCGGAGCGGCCGGAGGACTGGGGGCGGCGCTCCTTGTATTCCTCGGAGCGACTCTGAAATCCGGGATAGAAACCGTGCTGGACCTGATCGATTTTGAACGGAGATTGGACGGCGTAGACCTTGTGGTGACAGGGGAAGGGCGCACAGACTGGCAGTCCTGCTTCGGAAAAGTCTTGCAGGGAGTTGGCATGCGGTGTAAAAAACACGGAATCCCTGTAGTGGCTCTCTCAGGCTCTATGGGAGAGGGGGCAGAGCAGATCCTGGACTATGGTATCTGCTCCATCATGACGACCGTAAATGCAGTGATGGAACTGGAAGAAGCCTTGAAAAATGCAGAAGAACTGTATTATCAAGGGGCGGTGAGGATGTTTCGTTTTATAGAAGCAGGGCAAAAAACGGTTCGGTAATGTTGTGTTAGCGTGGTGGAGTGAGGTTACGCGCAGGAAGGGCAGGGGCGGCGTCCCGCCGTCCCTGCCCTTCCTGCGCTGTGCACTGGCTGCCGCTATAAAAAGCATTCCCTCAGCTAAGGCATTTTCTCTATCAGAGCATTAGTATCTGGCGGTTGTCGGGTACGTAGTCCGGGAGGGGGAGCGGGGGCAGGCGATGGTTTGTGACTTGTCGGGTGGACTTAGTGGAATTTGGCGTTTTGGAGCGAACGTTGCTAAGAAAGCCCGGCACTGTCTGAGTGAAACGAGTTTGGCGGGCTTTCTTAGCGCTGTTAGTAAGCGGAAAAACACCTTAATTCCACTTAGTCCTCCGACCCGGAGCAAATCATCGCCTGCCCCCGCTCCCCCTCCCGGACGGCCTTTCGCTCTCCACCGCCAGACACCATGCGCCCCAAAACATTTCTTTTGACATATCCCCCGAACAATGCTAAAATAAGACTATGAGAATAGCTTTGGGGATAGGGAAACATAAACCCCGCGTTACAGCGGAAAGGAGTGTTTTTTATGGAGAACCTGATTAACAAGGCAGTGGGCGATTTTAAGGTACAGGCATACCACAAGGGAGAGTTCCGGGAGATTGAGAGAGCGGATACCCTTGGGCAGTGGTCTGTATTTTTTTTCTACCCGGCCGATTTTACTTTTGTATGTCCGACGGAGTTAGGGGATCTGGCTGATTTTTATGAGGAGTTTCGGGAAATCGGCTGTGAGATATATTCTGTGTCAGAGGATACCCATTTTGTACATAAGGCATGGGCGGATGCATCTGATACCATCAAGAAGATCGGATATCCGATGCTGGGAGACCCGGCAGGCGTGTTGGCGCGGGATTTTGGCGTGCTGGTAGAAGAAGAGGGACAGGCGCTGAGGGGGACATTTATCGTGAACCCTGAGGGCAGGATCAAAGCATATGAGATTCACGACATGGGGATCGGCAGGAACGCCGAAGAGCTGCTCCGCAAAGTACAGGCGGCGCAGTTTGTGGAGGAACACGGAGACCAGGTATGTCCGGCAAAGTGGCGGCCGGGTGAGGAAACCCTGACGCCGAGTCTGGACCTTGTCGGTCTTTTGTAAGGAGGTGGCGGTTACGATTGATTTGACAACAGTCCCTTCCGGGAGCAGTCTCATTGACGAGACGCTGAAGGCGCAGCTGAGGACGATCTTTTCAAAGATGCAGGAGCCGGTGACATTGAAAGCCGTCGTAGACATGGGGCGGGAGAAAGACGCCGGGATGGCGGCATTCCTGAATACGGTGGTGAGTCTGGGAGAAAAGTTGGAGCTGGAGCTCTATTCCCCGGAAGAGGCGTCGCAGGTGCCTGAACTCGATACCACATACCTTCCGGTCACGGGGTTATATAAAGGCGGAACTTATGGGAGAGCGGCGTTTCATGGCATACCCGGCGGCAAGGAGGTCAACTCCTTTGTCCTTGCCATCTACAACCTGGCAGGACCGGGGCAGGAAGTCTCAAGAGGATTAAAAAAGAAGATTGATAAAATAAATAAAAAGACCAATATAAAAATTTGCGTTTCACTTGCCTGTCACCATTGCCCGAACGTTGTTGCGGCCTGTCAGCAGGTTGCAATCTTGAACCCGAACGTTGAGGCGGAGATGATAGACGCCGCCCTCTATGAGGAACTTGTGGCAAAATACAAGATTGAGCGCGTCCCGATGATGATTGTGAACGACAGTGAGATCCACATGGGGAATAAAACAATGGAAGATATCGTCACATTGTTAAAATAATAACTAAAAAACAGCGAAAACGCATGATATTTTATACACAATGCACAAATAGTTTAAAAATTTGAACCAATTATTTGGGATTTACTAACAAAATATAAAATGCAGTATTGCAATAATATGTGCAATGTGCTATATTGGTTTCAGATGAATAAACCGTGCTGAGAGGGTGAGAGCATAGTATAACAACAGAAATGTTGATTTTGTACTATGCTCTTTTTGTCGGTTATGGAAGGGGGAGATTCCCATGGACCAGAAATTTTATGACCTGATTGAAGCCAATCCGGTCATAGCAGCCGTAAAAGACATGGACGGTCTGAATGCATGCTGCAGCAGGGAAGAGATCAAAGTAGTATTTGTTCTGTTCGGGGATATCTGCAATATTGGAGAGATCGTAAAAGAGATAAAAAAAGCCGATAAGATTGCGATGGTGCACATTGACCTGATCGCAGGCCTTGGCGGCAAGGAGATTGCAGTTGACTTTATCAAGAAGCATACGGAAGCGGACGGGATCATATCCACGAAGCCGCCCATGATCAAGAGGGCGAGGGAATTATCGCTGTATACCACATTGCGGGTATTTGTGCTGGATTCCATGGCTTTCGAAAACATAGAAAAGCAGATGAGCGTGGCGCGCCCGGATATCATTGAGATTCTGCCGGGTCTTATGCCAAAAGTGATCCGCAGAGTCTGCAAACTGGTAAAAGTTCCGGTGATTGCCGGAGGACTCATATCGGATAAGGAGGATGTGATGTCTGCGTTGTCGGCAGGCGCCATATCGGTATCAACAACCAATCCGAAGGTATGGCTGATGTAGCTTTAGGAAATTGAGCTGTGATTCATGGGGGTGAAGACCAGCTTGATCATAAACGATACATGTGGAATGTATCACAACAATAAGGAGGGTTTATATGGCAAAGTATGTAATGGCATTGGATTCGGGGACGACAAGCAACAGGTGTATCCTTTTCAACGAAAAGGGTGAGATGTGTAGCGTAGCTCAGAAAGAATTTACCCAGTACTTCCCAAAACCAGGCTGGGTTGAGCATGATGCAGACGAGATTTGGTCCACACAGCTCGGTGTTGCGGTAGAAGCGATGTCGAAGATTGGCGCTACTTCTGAGGATATTGCAGCCATCGGTATCACCAACCAGCGTGAGACCACTATCGTTTGGGACAAAGAAACCGGCGAGCCGGTATACCATGCAATCGTATGGCAGTGCCGCAGAACTTCCGAGTATTGTGATTCTTTGAAGGAAAAAGGTCTGGTTGACAGTTTCCGCGCAAAGACCGGTCTGGTTATCGACGCTTACTTCTCCGGAACGAAGCTGAAATGGATCCTGGACAATGTAGAGGGCGTGAGAGAGCGCGCAGAGAAGGGCGAGCTGTTATTTGGTACTGTAGAGACCTGGCTGATCTGGAAGCTGACGAAGGGCAAAGTTCATGTGACCGATTATTCGAATGCTTCCCGTACCATGCTGTTCAACATCAACACCCTGGAGTGGGATGATGAGATCCTGGCTGAGCTGAATATTCCGAAGTGCATGCTTCCGGAAGCAAAACCATCCAGCTGCGTATATGGCGAGTCTGATGCACAGTTCTTTGGCGCACCGATTCCGATCGGCGGAGCGGCAGGCGACCAGCAGGCAGCATTGTTCGGGCAGACCTGTTTCGAGGCAGGCGAGGCTAAGAATACATATGGAACCGGATGTTTCATGCTGATGAACACCGGCGAGAAACCGGTATTCTCCAAGAACGGTCTGGTTACCACGATTGCCTGGGGTCTGGACGGTAAGGTAAATTATGCACTGGAAGGTTCTATCTTCGTAGCAGGCGCTGCAATCCAGTGGCTGCGTGATGAGATGAGACTGATCGATTCTTCACCGGATTCCGAGTATATGGCGAAGAAAGTAAGCGATACCAACGGATGTTATGTAGTTCCTGCATTTACCGGACTTGGCGCACCGCACTGGGATCAGTATGCAAGAGGAACTATCGTAGGTCTTACCCGTGGCGTGAACAAATACCACATCATCCGTGCAACCCTTGATTCCCTGTGCTATCAGGTGAATGACGTACTGCAGGCGATGAAGGCAGATTCCGGTATTGAGCTGGCAGCCCTGAAGGTAGACGGCGGAGCAAGTGCCAACAACTATCTGATGCAGACACAGGCTGACATCATCAATGCACCGGTGAACCGTCCTCAGTGTGTTGAGACTACCGCTATGGGCGCTGCTTATCTGGCAGGTCTGGCAGTGGGCTACTGGGCAAACAAAGAAGAAGTTATCAAGAACTGGGCAATCGACAGAAGATTCCGTCCGGAAATTGACGATGAGAAGAGAGCCGAGATGGTAGGCGGCTGGAACAGAGCAGTAAAATATTCCTATGGATGGGCAAAAGAAGATTAAGGATATGAGTATGGAACTATGAAAGGCAACATTGACACAACAAAATAAGGGGGATACTATATGTTAGCTTATATTGCAGAGTTTTTGGGAACTTTTATGCTGATTCTTCTGGGCGATGGTGTAGTAGCAAACGTTACGTTGAATAAATCCGGTATGAAGGGCGCCGGCTCGATTCAGATCACACTTGCATGGGGCCTTGCGGTTATGCTGCCGGCATTTATCTTCGGCGCAGCATCCGGCGCACACTTCAACCCTGCGCTGACCATTGCGCTGGCTGTGGACGGAAGCCTTGCATGGGGTCTGGTTCCGGGATATATCATTGCACAGTTTGCAGGCGCATTTGCAGGTGCATGTCTGGTATACCTGATGTTCAAAGATCAGTTTGACGCAACCGAAGCAGCAGGAACAAAGCTTGGTGTATTCTCAACAGGACCATCCGTTCCGAATATGGGACGCAATATCCTGAGTGAGGCTGTTGGAACTTTCGTACTCGTATTTGCTATTAAGGGAATCGGCCAGGTTGGCGCAGTTCCTCCTGGAGTTGACAAATTCCTGGTATTTGGTATCATTGTATCTATCGGTATGTCTCTTGGCGGTCTGACGGGTTATGCGATTAACCCGGCTCGTGACCTTGGACCTCGTCTGGCACATGCGCTGCTCCCGATCAAGGGTAAGGGCGACTCCAATTGGGGCTATGCACCGGTTGTTATTGTAGGACCTATCATCGGCGCGGTTGTTGCTGTATTACTGTACGGCGCGATTCCGTGGGCGTAAGGGACTATTTAACTACATATTGATTGCGTGAGATTAAGAGCAGGGCAATAAGGTATGGAGACATACCTCATTTGCCCTGCTCTTTTCCATGAGATCACCTGCTGTAAAAGCAATTGCGCTCGGCGCCGGAATGTGCCGAGGCACATTCTGTCAAAAGGAGAAATGAGACTATGTTTGATGTAATTATTATTGGTGCCGGTGTGGCCGGGGCCGCATCTGCGCGGGAGCTGTCCAGATATAAGGTGAATGCCCTTGTGCTGGAGAAGGAGGAGGATGTATGCTGCGGAACCTCCAAGGCCAACAGTGCAATCGTCCATGCAGGCTATGATGCTGCGGAGGGTTCCCTGATGGCGAAGCTGAATGTGGAAGGCAACCAGATGATGCCAAAGCTGGCAAAAGAGCTGGATTTCCCTTTCAACCCATGTGGTTCATTTGTCGTGTGCCTGCATGAAGAGGATATGCCGGGACTTCAGGCGCTCTATGACAGAGGCGTTAAGAACGGTGTAAAAGATATGGAGATCATCACAGATAAGGACAGGATCCGTGAGATGGAGCCGAATCTGGCAGATGAGACGGTGGCAGTCCTCTACGCTCCGACAGCCGGAATTGTATGTCCGTTCAATATGAACATTGCATTTGCAGAGAATGCGTATACCAACGGCGTTGACTTTAAGTTCAACACCGAAGTCCAGAACATTAAAAAGATTGACGGCGGATGGGCGATCGAGACCAATCAGGGCGTCTATGAGACAAAATATGTTGTAAACGCAGCCGGAGTTTATGCAGATAAATTCCACAATATGGTGAGTGAGACTAAGATCCACATCACTCCGCGCCGGGGCGACTACTGCCTGCTTGACAAGAGCGCGGGCAAGCATGTCAACCATACCATCTTTGCTCTTCCGGGCAAATACGGCAAGGGCGTGCTGGTATCTCCGACCGTACATGGCAACCTGATCGTAGGGCCGACGGCGATCGACATTGAAAACAAAGAAGGGGTGGCTACCACGAGAGAGGGCTTAGATGAGCTGATCAATAAGGCAGGCATGAATGTAAAAGACCTGCCGATGCGCCAGGTGATCACCTCCTTTGCAGGGCTCCGCGCTCATGAAGACCACCATGAGTTTGTCATCAAAGAGGTGGAGGATGCGCCGGGCTTTGTAGACTGCGCGGGCATCGAGTCTCCCGGACTTACCAGCTGTCCGGCTATCGGAAAAATGGTAGCGGGCATCCTTCAGGAGAAGCTGGGTCTGGAGCCGAATCCTGACTTTGACGGAAGCCGCAAGGGAATTCTGAATCCGGAAGAGCTGACCAAAGAAGAGCGGGTAGAGCTGATCAAAGAAAATCCGGCATACGGCAACATCATTTGCCGCTGCGAGATGGTGACAGAGGGAGAAATCCTCGATGCCATCCACAGACCTCTAGGCGCGCGTTCCCTGGATGCGGTAAAACGCAGGACGAGAGCGGGAATGGGACGCTGCCAGGCAGGTTTTTGCAGCCCGAGAACAATGGAAATCCTGCACAGAGAGTGCGGTATCCCGATGACCGAGATCACCAAGTCCGGCGGGGATTCCAGGCTGTTAGTGGGAACCAATAAAGATTCTTTATAGAAAGGAGCGCTTAAGATGAGAGAATATGATATCGTGATAATCGGCGGCGGTCCTGCGGGCCTTGCTGCAGCAGTGGCAGCCAGAGACAGCGGCGTAGAAAGCATTTTGATCCTGGAAAGGGATAAGGAGCTGGGAGGAATTTTAAACCAGTGTATCCACAACGGCTTCGGCCTTCACACCTTCAAGGAGGAGCTGACCGGACCGGAGTATGCGGCGCGGTTTGAGCAGCAGGTATATGAGAGAAACATTGAATATAAACTGAACACGATGGTAATGGACATCAGCCGTGACAAGGTGGTGACGGCGATGAACCGGGAAGAGGGTCTCTTTGAGATTCAGGCTAAGGCAGTTATCCTGGCAATGGGATGCCGCGAGCGTTCCAGAGGAGCGCTGAATATTCCGGGTTACCGCCCGGCAGGCATTTATTCTGCGGGAACTGCACAGCGGCTGGTCAATATGGAAGGCTTTATGCCCGGTCGCGAGGTTGTGATCCTGGGTTCCGGCGATATCGGCCTGATCATGGCAAGGCGTATGACATTTGAAGGCGCCAAGGTCAAGGTTGTGGCAGAGCTGATGCCATACTCCGGCGGTTTGAAGAGAAACATTGTACAGTGTCTGGACGACTACGGCATTCCGTTAAAGTTGAGCCATACCGTTGTGGACATCAGGGGAAAAGAGCGTCTGGAAGGCATCACCCTGGCACAGGTAGACGAAAAAGGCAAACCGATTCCGGGAACCGAGGAAGACTACACCTGTGACACCCTTCTTTTGTCGGTCGGCCTGATTCCGGAGAACGAGCTGTCAAACGGCATCGGCGTGGAGATGAACCGCGTCACCTCCGGCCCGGTTGTGAATGAGAGCCTGGAGACCAGCGTGGACGGCGTATTTGCCTGCGGCAACGTGCTTCATGTGCATGACCTGGTTGACTTCGTATCAGAGGAGGCTGCAGCTGCCGGAAGGAATGCAGCGAAGTATGTAAAGAGCGGCGAGCAGAGGGCAGAGGGACATGAGATCACCCTCAAAGCGGTGGACGGAGTCCGTTATACCGTGCCATGCACCATCAACCCGGAGCACATGGATGATACCCAGATTGTCCGCTTCCGCGTAGGCAATGTGTATAAAAACTGCTATATCGGCGTATATTTCGACGATGAGCAGGTGCTCCACCGCAAACGCCCGGTCATGGCGCCCGGTGAGATGGAAGAAATAAAGCTGGAAAAATCAAAATTGTTATTGCATCCGGAACTTAAGACGATTACAATAAAGGTAGAGGAGGCATAGACCATGGAAAAGAGAGAACTTATCTG
>JAPJQL010000012.1 GCA_030825115.1 Lachnospiraceae bacterium | reverse complement strand
TGATTTTAGTCTACACCATGGGGGCTTTTTTACAAGTTGGCCTCTGAACAGTAACCTCCCTCTCTCCCGCTTGCATCTCCCCACCATCTGTGCTAAAATTTTATTAGATAACATGAATTTTTTTCATACAAAAAAGGAGCGTATTCACGTGAACAAAACAAACTACGATGTCATCATCATCGGCGCCGGCCCATCCGGCATCTTCTGTGCTTATGAACTGATTGAAAAATGTCCGGACATGAATATCCTGATGATCGAAAAGGGACGTCCCATCGAAAAGCGGAACTGCCCGAAGCGGACCACCAGGGTCTGCGTCGGCTGCAAACCATGTTCCATCACCACCGGATTTGCGGGAGCCGGGGCATTCTCCGACGGCAAGCTCTCCCTGTCCCCGGACGTGGGCGGCAACCTGCCCGAAATCCTGGGCTACGACAAGACCGTGGAGCTTTTAAAAGAATCCGACAATATCTACCTGAAATTCGGAGCCGACAAGAACGTGTACGGCGTAGATAAGCAGAAAGAAATCGAAGAGATCCGCAGGAAGGCAATCAACGCCAACTTAAAGCTGATCGAATGCCCCATCCGCCATTTGGGCACCGAAGAAGGCTACAAAATCTACACCCGCCTTCAGGAGCACCTTCTGGCCGCCGGAGTGCACATGGAATTTAACACGATGGTAAAGGATATCATCATCGAGGACAATCAGGTAAAAGGGGTTATCACCGACAAAGGCGAGACCTGCTGCGCGCCGGAAATCGTGGCCGCCATCGGCCGGGAAGGCTCCGACTGGTTCAGTCACATCTGCAGTGACCACGGCATCGAAACCCAGGTCGGCACTGTGGATATCGGCGTCCGGGTAGAAGTCCGGGACGAGGTGATGAAATTCCTCAACGAAAACCTGTATGAGGCGAAGCTGGTGTATTACACACCGACCTTTGACGATAAAGTCCGCACCTTCTGTACCAACCCGTCCGGCGAGGTGGCAACGGAATACTACGAGAACGGGCTTGCCGTCGTCAACGGACACGCTTACAAGTCTAAAGAATTTAAGACGAACAATACCAATTTTGCATTGCTGGTATCAAAAAACTTTACAAAACCATTCAAAACTCCGATTGAATACGGCAAACACATAGCCCAGCTCTCCAACATGCTCTGCGACGGCAAGATCATGGTCCAGACTTTCGGAGACTTCCAGCGAGGACGCCGCACGACCGAAGAACGCCTGTGCCGCAACAACCTGATACCGACTCTGAAGGATGCCGTACCGGGCGATCTCTCCCTGGTATTCCCGCACCGCATTAT
The DNA here is from genome assembly GCA_030825115.1 of Lachnospiraceae bacterium. GTDB lineage: Bacteria > Bacillota > Clostridia > Lachnospirales > Lachnospiraceae > Brotaphodocola. The sequence continues at coordinate 77,064 of JAPJQL010000012.1, read as the reverse complement.
GGTCGATATCAAGGAGATGCTGCTGGCGCTCGACAAAGTCACTCCCGGCATCGCCAGCGATGAGACGCTTCTCTACGGCGTGGAAGTGAAATTTTACTCCAACAAGGTTGTCGTTGATACCGACTTTGAAACCAGTATCCATGGCCTGCGCGCTGTAGGAGACGGCGCATCCGTGACAAGAGGATTGCAGCAGGCTTCCGCCAACGGACTCAGCGTGGCAAGAAGCATACTGGCAAAAGCTGCACTTGCCAAATAGCCATATCATATATGGGGCAGCCGCAAAATACATTATTTTGCGGCTGCCCCAGCCTCATCAATCTGCTTCTACTTCCCACTCCAGAAATCTTCCGGTCTTTGCATCAATTTCAAATTCATATTCGATCTGACCATGCAACACTTTTCCCTCATAGGTGAGCCTTCCATCATCAAACTCTTTCTCTATCCTTATTGAGGAAATATCCACACCGGGAATCCGATCTGCAACCAGCTCCCTTGCCTCTTCCAATGTGATCCCGGAACTTTCGGACGGAAGCGATTCCGCGTTCTCATCGATGTCACAACCGAATGACTTGATCTCTCCCGTGGCTGCCAAGATGTCATAATCATATTCTTTCCCGTCTGCATAAAAATCAATCTCATAGACCAGCTGTCTGTCATCATAATCCAGTTCTGTTTTGATAACCTTTACATCGGCTCTTTTTACGCCAGCATGATCCAATGCCACATCCTCAGCCGCTTCTTTTGTGATTCCGCCATGTTCTGCAGGAGAGACCTCCACCACTGCCCCATCTTTCCAGTCTGCATACTCAATCTCATAGTCATATGAGCGAATCTCACCTGTATCGGCAGCAATATCGTAATCGTACTCCTTCCCCGGAGTGAAAAATTCAACCTCGAATACTTTTATGCCATCGTCATAATCCGTCCTGGTCTTGATAGATAAAACATCATCTCTTCTTACGCCTGCATGGTTCAATGCAATCCGTTCAGCTTCTTCTTTTGTAACGGAAGAGCTGCCGGACAAAGGAGCGGCTACCCGTGCAGCTTCCCTGCTCTCATAAGATACAGCCGGTTCCAGAGCCGCCTCCTGGTTCTGGACCGAACAACCGGACACTGCCAGCATCACTAACATTCCGGCCGCAAATGCGGCCTGATACCTTCCTGTTTTTTTCACCATAATCCTGCCTCCAATCTTTGATTTAAATATACCATATATATTCATCCATTCACAGAAATTCTTTCTGACCTTTTTCTTACATTTTAACGAATTGGAAACAAAAAAACCATGGCCACATGCACCTGCTAACCGCATTCTGCATATGGCCATGGTAAAACTGCCGGTTCCGTTCCCGGATTTAACTATACCGGAACTTCCTCGTTCTGGCTCTCTAACGCTGTCATTTCATATTTGTTTAATATTACGCTCTGGATCATATCCCTTGTTCCTGAATTGATCGGATGTGCAATATCCCGATACTCCCCATCTGCTGCCTTACGGCTTGGCATTGCGATAAACAGCCCCTTCTCCCCCTCGATCACCTTAATATCATGAATTACAAATTCATTGTCCAAAGTAATCGACACGATGGCCTTCATCTTGCCTTCTTTTTCTATCCGTCTTACTCTTACGTCTGTTATCTGCATGCTCGTAAACCCCTTCCTGCCTCTCTACAGTGTGTATCTTTCGTTCTTTTCCACAACAATCTTGATATCGTCCGGAGTACCAATATACGTGGTATTGGCACGAATCGTGTCGCGGCTCTCCACAATGCAGTTCTCAATGACGGTGTTATCCCCAATATATACGTCATTCAGAATAATGGAATTCTTGATCACACAGTTGTTGCCCACATAGGCTTTTTTAAACAGGATGGAATTCTCCACGGTACCGTTGATGATCGAACCGCTGGAAATCAGGCTGTTCTTTACCAGTGCACCCGGGTTGTACTTTGCCGGTGGAAGGTCGTCCACCTTGGAATATACATCCGGGTATTCCTTGAAGAAGTAATTCCTTACTTCCGGTTTCAGGAAGTCCATATTGGTCTTGTAATAGGACTCTACGGAAGCGATATTGCTCCAATAAGTATCCATCTTGTACGCATAGATTCTCTTTAAGTTCTTATAGCGTACCAGGATATCCCTTACAAAGTCAACACGGTCCTCTGCCGCGCAGCGCTCGATCAGCTCGATCAGCTGGCGTCTGCGGATCACATAGATTCCACAGGATACGGTATTGGAGGCAGCCACCATCGGCTTCTCCTCAAACTCTACGATACGTCCGTCGTCATTGATCTGGACCTGGCCAAAACGGGTTACATCCTCGTCCTCGCCCAGCCGCTTGCATACAACGGTAATATCTGCTTTCTTTTCAATATGATACTCCAGAACCTTATTATAATCCAGCTTGTACACACCGTCTCCGGCTGCGATCACCACATAGGGCTCATGGCTGTTCTTTAAGAATGTCAGGTTCTGATACAGGGCGTCGGCTGTGCCGCGATACCAGTCGCTGTTCTGCGCGGTGATCGTAGGCGTAAATACAAAGAGACCTCCCTGCTTTCTGCCAAAATCCCACCACTTGGAAGAACTCAGATGTTCGTTCAGAGAGCGGGAATTGTACTGGGTAAATACTGCCACGTTCTGGATATGGGAATTGCTCATGTTGCTTAAGGCAAAGTCGATGCTGCGAAAGCTTCCGCCAACCGGCATCGCGGATATTGCCCGCTTATTGGATAACTCACGCATCCGTTTACTGTTGCCGCCTGCTAAAATAATACCAATCGCTCTCATCGTGCTCCACCTGCCTTTATAATGTAATCTCCGCTTGCCAGTTCGCCGGCCGGGTAGTCTTCTGTGGTTGTCACACCGGATATCGCTGTGTTCTTACCAATCTTCACGTTTTCAGGAATCACGCTGTGTTCCCCTATCGTCACCAGGTCAAACTGGTATACCTTCGGATCGTACTTGCTTGGCGCATACTCGCCCACGCCAAGTTCTGTACCGGCGCCTACTTTAGTGTCCTCTGCTACGATCGCCTTGGTCACGACAGCCCCGGCTCCAATCACACAGTCGCGCATGATAATGGAGTCCCGGATGACTGCACCCGGTTCGATCGTAACACCGGCTCCGATCACGGAGTTATAAATCTCTCCGTACACCTCCGTGCCTTCACCGATTATGCTTCTCTCAATCACGGCATTTTCTGCTACATACTGCGGCGGGATGATATCACTCTTTGTATAGATCTTCCAGTACTCTTCATACAGATTGAATTCCGGAATGATGTCGATCAGCTCCATATTGGCTTCCCAATAGGAACCCAGCGTACCTACATCTTTCCAGTATCCATTGTATTCGTAAGCAAACAGCCTCTGCTGCTTTTCATGGCAGAACGGGATGATATGCTTACCAAAATCACAGCCCGGCTCATCCGAGAGCTTGAGCAGCGCCTCTCTCAGCACCGGCCAGCTGAATATGTAGATACCCATGGAAGCAAGGTTGCTCCGCGGCTCGGCAGGCTTTTCCTCAAATTCGGTAATCCGGTTGTTGTCATCGGTAATAACGATGCCAAAACGGCTTGCCTCCTCGATCGGTACCGGCATTGCCGCGATCGTGACGTCCGCATTGTTCGCTTTGTGATACTCCAGCATCACCTCATAATCCATCTTATAGATGTGGTCGCCGGACAAGATCAGTACATAATCCGGGTTGTAGTTCTCCATGTACTCCAGGTTCTGATAAATTGCATTGGCGGTTCCGGTATACCAGTCGCTGCCTTTGCTCTTCTCATACGGGGGAAGAACCGTCACACCGCCGACATTACGATCCAAATCCCAGGGAATACCGATTCCGATGTGGGTATTCAGACGCAACGGCTGATATTGTGTTAAAACTCCAACTGTGTCAACACCTGAGTTGATACAGTTGCTGAGTGGAAAATCGATAATTCTGTATTTTCCTCCAAATGATACTGCTGGTTTTGCCACCTTTTGTGTTAATACGCCCAGACGGCTGCCTTGTCCTCCCGCCAAAAGCATGGCGATCATCTCTTTTTTAATCACGTTATCACCTCGCTGTAGTATTTTCTTGTGATTGTTATTATAGCACAAATTCTAGAAATAGTGAACAAATTTTAAAATTATTTTTGACAGATGTTGTACATTTTCCGACATTTTTCGCGGGTTACATTATTTTTTTACATTTTATTCAATATCTGGTAGTGAAACCCAATTATTCCTACTAAATACGCAGCTTACCCTTGAATCACAGGGAAAAATACAGTATAATCCCATTAAGTATGTAAAAAAAGGAGAATCCATCATGGACTTGATCACAGTAAGAGAACTGTATAAAAAAAGGGAAGATTATTTAGATAAGGAGATTTCCATCGGAGGCTGGGTACGCAGTGTGCGCGACTCCAAGACCTTTGGCTTCATCGTCGTAAGCGACGGAAGCTATTTTGAGACGCTTCAGGTCGTCTATCACGATACGATGGACAACTTTGCCGAGGTCAGCAAGCTGAACGTCGGCGCGGCCATCATCGTAAAGGGAACCCTGGTTGCAACACCGCAGGCAAAGCAGCCGTTTGAGATCCAGGCGACCGAAGTCACCGTGGAGGGTGCTTCCGCGCCGGATTACCCGCTGCAAAAGAAACGCCATACCCTGGAATACCTCAGGACCATCAACCACCTGCGTGCCAGGACAAACACATTCCAGGCCGTATTCCGCGTGCGTTCCCTGATCGCCTACGCGATCCATCAGTATTTCCAGGAGCGGGATTTTGTCTATGTCCATACCCCGCTGATCACGGGAAGCGACTGCGAGGGAGCAGGCGAGATGTTCCAGGTTACGACGATGGACTTAAACAATGTGCCAAAGACCGAAGACGGAGCCATTGATTTTTCCCAGGACTTCTTTGGCAAACCGACCAACCTGACCGTGAGCGGCCAGCTGAATGGCGAGACTTATGCGATGGCGTTCCGCAACATCTACACATTTGGACCGACCTTCCGGGCGGAGAATTCCAACACTACCCGCCATGCGGCCGAGTTCTGGATGATCGAGCCGGAGATGGCGTTCGCCGACCTGGACGACAACATGGCGTTGGCCGAAGGCATGTTAAAATATGTGATCCGCTATGTGCTGGAGCACGCTCCCGAGGAGATGGCATTCTTCAACCAGTTCGTGGACAAGGGTCTGTTAGACCGCTTAAACAGCGTGCTGAACTCGGAGTTCGGCCATGTGACCTACACCGAGGCCATCGAGATCCTGGAGAAGAATAACGACAAATTTGACTACAAGGTATCCTGGGGCTGCGATCTGCAGACCGAGCATGAGCGCTACCTGACTGAAGAAGTATACAAAAAACCGCTGTTTGTGACCGATTATCCAAAGGATATCAAAGCCTTCTATATGAAGATGAATCCGGACGGAAAAACCGTGGCAGCGATGGACTGCCTGGTTCCGGGCATCGGGGAGATCATCGGCGGCAGCCAGCGTGAAGATGATTTTGATAAGCTGGTTGCACGTATGAACGAGCTGGGGCTGAACGAAGAGGACTACGGGTTCTATCTGGACCTCAGAAAATACGGCTCCACACGCCATGCAGGTTTTGGACTCGGATTTGAGCGCTGCGTGATGTACCTGACCGGTATGGGCAACATCCGCGATGTCATCCCGTTCCCAAGAACCGTAGGCAACTGCGAGCTGTAGGGCAGACATCAAAAGACCGTACTGGCCACAATACAAGAGGTGGAAGCGCCTGACGGGAATCAAAAGATTCCTGTCAGGTGCTTCCATCTTAACCAGCTACCATCAAGGAGAAACCTCTCATGAAATTCATTCACATTGCCGACGTCCACTGGGGAATGACCCCGGACCATGACAAGCCGTGGAGCCGCGAGCGCACACAGGCGATCAAAGATACCTTTACCGAGGTCATCCGGCAGGCCCGTGTCCGGGATGTGGACTTTTTGTTCATCGCCGGGGACCTGTTCCACCGCCAGCCGCTTCTGAGGGATCTGAAGGAACTGAACTATCTGTTCTCTACGATCCCTTCTGTCCGTATTGTCATCATCGCGGGCAATCATGACCGGATCCGCAGCAACAGCGCGGTTTTGAGCTTTACCTGGTGTCCGAACGTGACCTGGCTGATGAGCGAGGAGATGACTTCCGTCTGTTTTGAAGAGCTGAATACGGAGGTTCATGGATTCAGCTATCATACCACCGAGATCACGGAATCCCGGCTAAATGACATCAAAGCGCCCACAGACCCGCGCATCCATGTGCTTCTTGCTCATGGAGGAGACGCCGCCCACCTGCCCCTGGATAAGCAGGCCCTGTCTTCCACCGGTTTTTCCTACACGGCGCTCGGACATATCCACAAGCCTGAGATAGCCGCAGACAAAAGCTTTGCCTATCCCGGCTCACTGGAACCGCTCGACAAGACCGAGACAGGGCAGCACGGCATGATCGTCGGAGAGATCAGCCCCACCACCCGGCGGATCACCCGGCTGGAATTCGTGCCTGTGGCGCAGCTTCAGTACATTCCGCTGATCGTCAATGTAACGCCTGCCACCACCAATGCGGAGCTGTCCGCAAGGATCACAGAGGTGATCCAGGAACGCGGAACAGAACATATCTACCGCTTCCGAATCCGCGGCATGCGTGATCCTGACATTGAATTTGATCTGGAGATTTTGGAGAGCCGGATGCGCATCATAGAGATTCTGGACGAATCAGAACCTCAGTATGATTTTTCCCAGCTCTTCGCAGAACACCCCAGCGACATGATTGGATTTTATATCCGCGCGCTCCAGAAAGAGGATATGAGCGTGGTGGAAAAAAAGGCATTATATTATGGCATCGACGCGTTGCTTCGTACCAAGGATGAAAGGAGTTAGGTTATGAGATTACTGGACCTGTATATCGATGGCTTTGGAAAATTTCATGACCGTTCCGTCACCTTTGAACCGGGGCTGAACATCATATACGGCAAAAATGAAGCAGGCAAATCCACGCTGCACCACTTCATCCGCTGTATGCTGTTCGGACTGGAGCGCGGTCGGGGACGGGCTTCTAAAAACGATATGTATTCCCGCTGTGAACCCTGGTTGAACAAGGCTGCCTACGGCGGGCGTCTGCGGCTCGAACAGGACGGCATGGTCTACCGGATCGAACGCAATTTTCAAAAAGACCAGAAATCGCTGACTATTGTAAATGAAACCCTTGGCCGGGAAGTCGAGCCGACCAGGACTTTTATGGACGGACTCCTGTGCGGCCTGAACGAGATTACATACACCAACACGATCAGTATCGGACAGCTCAAAAGCGCAACAGACAGCGGGATGGTGTCAGAACTGAAAAATTATATCGCAAACATGAACACATCGGGCAATATGGCGCTGAACATCACCAAGGCCACCGCCTATTTAAAGAACAGGCGGCGGGAACTGGAGCGGCAGATGGTTCCGGAAGCCGCCCGAAGCTACACCTCCCTGCTCAGTGAAATCCGCAATATCGAAAAGGAAATCTCCGCGCCGGAATATGAAAACCAGCTTCAGGCATATCAGGAGATGCGTACCCAGGTCCGGTCCCTTTTGGCGCAAAAACAGGAGGCCAGAGAGGGGCTGCTCCAAAAGATTGCGACGGGACGCCAGGCGCTGGCCGGAAGCCAGTTTACCGATGAGGAATCCATTATCAGGTATCAGGATGAGGCCCGTGCCACCTATGAAGAATACCAGTTTACCAGGGCGGGCAGTGAAAAAAAGTCCCGCACGGTATTTGCCGTGGTTTCCCTTCTGCTCGCCGCTCTCTTTGGGGGATGCTGCGCGCTTATGGCACTGCACGAAGGGGGCGGCTATGCCTCCTTTGACCTGGCCGCCAGGCTGGCATCCGTTCTTGGCCTCTCCGACATCTCCCTGCTCCTGATCTGCCTGTCCGGGGGACTGGCTATGCTGACTGGAGGGATCGGGATTGGACTCGCCGTCAAGAATAAACGGCTGAAAAAAAATCTGGAGTACAGCAGCAAGCTGCTCCAGGAGATATTTTCCCGGCATCTGGGCGATTCCTCGATCTCAGACGATGCCATGAAGGCATTTGAGGCGCGGATGGCGGAGTTTATCCGGTTGAGCCAGGTGCTTGTCCGTTCAGAAGCCTCTGTAAAAGAGTATGCCGCAGAGATTGCATCCCTGCAGGAGCGGGAAACGACCTGCGATGAAGTGATCTCCAGACAGCAGCGCACCCAGTGGGAGCTTGAGAAAAAGCTGGAGCATCTGACCCACTGTAAAGACCAGGTGGAGTCGCTGAAAACGGTGCTGGAGGAAAATGACCGTCTGAGAGAAGAGCTGACCGCCATCGATCTGGCGCTTGAGACCATGACAGAACTTTCCTCCCAGGTCCGCGATTCCTTCGGGCTCTATCTGAATAAGACAGCGTCCAAGCTGATCGACGGGATCACCGGCGGAATCTACAACAGCATGAGTGTGGACGAAAACCTGAATGTCTTTATGAACACCAGGACAAAACTGGTTCCCATCGACCAGGTCAGCAGCGGGACGATGGACCAGATCTATCTGGCGCTGCGCCTGGCAGCGGCAAAGCTGATCCAGTCCGGCCAGGATGAGATGCCGCTGATCTTTGATGACAGCTTCGTCCTCTACGATGACAGCCGTCTGAAAACAGCCCTGAAATGGCTGTGTAAGGCCTATCAGGGACAAATCATCATATTTACCTGCCATCAGCGGGAAGCACAGATGCTGACGGCAAATCAGATTCCTTATCATTTGATTCAGATGTGACATGGTTTCAATTATGCAGAAAAGAGGGCGATTGCCCTCTTTTCTGTCTTTCTTTATGCTGCATTTCAAAACACGATCTTCACCTGTGTCCCCTTCCCCAGCGCACTCTTCATCTCCACCTTAGCCTTATGGTAGATCGCTCCATGCTTTACGATGGAAAGTCCCAGGCCCGTGCCGCCAATCTGTTTGGAATGGCTCTTGTCCACCCGGTAAAAACGCTCAAAAATCCGCTCTTTATCGCCTTCTGGAATGCCGATCCCGGTATCCTCAACCACAAGGGTCGGATGCCCGTTTTCGGTGCACACGGTCACTTTTACCGAACCGCCTGCCCTGTTATATTTGATCGCGTTGTCACAGAGATTGTAGATCATCTCGTCCAGGATCTGCGACGCCCCCAGCACAACTGTAGGCACGCCAACCAGATCCAGCTTCACATCCTGCGCCCGTGCGTGATCCCTCAGGCGTCCCACGACATCCGATGCCCGTGCGTACAGATCCAGGGAAACCTTCTCAATCTCCACCTTATCTTCATCCAGCTGGGAGAGTTTGATGATATCGCCGACCAGTGTGATCAGGCGCTGTGCCTCCATATAGATCTTCTCCGCAAACCGCCCCATGTCCGCAGGCTGCACCAACCCGTTTTTCATGATCTCCGCATACCCGGAGATGGAGGTCAGCGGCGTCTTCAGTTCATGGGAGACGTTGGCAGAAAATTCCCGGCGCAGCTCCTCGCGGCTCTGCTGTTCGGTCACATCCAGGATGACGACCACCGCACCGCGTTTATCCCCCGATTCCACGACCGGGTTGGCTATGATCTGGTAATAACGGCCGTTCAGCTCCAGATTCTGCTCGCTCCGCTCTCCTCTTAAGGCGCTGTCCACGACCTGACGGAAGTTGTTGGAGCGGTTGAAGCTTAGTACGTTGATATTTGCCCCTTCTGCAATCTCCATTTCCACACCTAAGATCCGCAGCGCGCTGCTGTTATAAGAAATCACATCTGCCTTGCTGTCTACAACGATAAATCCTTCTCTCATATTCTCCGTAATCGCAGAAAACTCCTCCTGCTTCTCCCGCAGGATATCCATCTGCTCCCTGATCGTCTGCTTCTGTTTCTCCAGCCTGCGGACCAGAGGGGAGAGCTCATCATAGATCTTCTCCTCCTGCGGCGCATCCGGATTCAGACGGTTGATCGGCTCCACAATGCTTCTCGTCTGCATCCTTGCGATCACCATAGTGACCCCAAAGATTGCCGCAGCCATCACCACCATCCACGGGACCGTCCCCATCATCGTGGCAAGTCCGCTCCTCGTGGTGCTCGCCACGCGGATCACCGTGCCGTCCTGAAGCCTTGACGCATAATAATACGTCTGCTCTGCAAGGGTATCCGATGTCCGGGTACTCTGGCCGCGCCCTCTCTCCAGCGCCCGGACTATTTCCGGGCGGTTCTTGTGGTTCTCCAGGCTCTCGCTGTCTGCAAAACTGTCATACAGGACCGTGCCATCCGCATCGACCCAGGTGATCCGGTTGATGCTGTTGCCATCCCCACGGCTTGCCAGATGGTCCAGATACGGCTGTCCCGACACCTCCATCGCCGACTCAATATAGCGCACTTCCGTGGCTACCGCCTGCCTCATCTGGGCCTGCAAATCCCTGCTCAGCATCCAGGTAGTCAAAAGAGTCGCAAGTATCATGGAAAACAGCGCTACCAGACACATGTTCCAATATATTTTCCGTTTCATCCAATCTCCTCCATCTTGTAACCGACGCCCCGGATGGTCTCGATATAATTGCTCGCCACGCCCAGCTTCTGGCGCAGGGTCCTGATATGCACATCCACCGTCCTGGTCTCGCCGTCAAAATCATATCCCCAGATTTTAGACAGCAGCTGGTCCCGGGTCAGCACGATGCCTTCGTTTTCCATCAGATAGCACAGCAGCTCAAACTCCTTGTAGGTGAGCGCCACCTGCTGCCCATTCACCTTCACGGTATGCTTCCCCATGTCCATGACGATAGGCCCCACCTGATGGATCGTGCCTCGTTTCTCCGGCTCCGTCCGGCGAAAAAGCGCCTTCACCCGGGATACCAGCTCCATCATGCCAAAAGGTTTTGGAATATAGTCGTCCGCACCGCTGTCCAGCCCCACCACCTTGTCATACTCGGTGCCTTTTGCCGTCAGCATGATGATCGGGAGTTTTGCGGTGTGGTTGGATTCCCTCAGCTTTCTCAAGATAGATAGTCCATCCTCGTCAGGCAGCATGATATCGAGAAGCACCATTCCCGGAAGCTCCTCTTTCATCGCCTCCCAAAATTCCCGGGCGCAGGAAAATCCCTTCGCCTTCATCCCCGTGGTCTGCAGGGTATATATCACCAGTTCCCGGATACTGTTATCGTCCTCTACAAGATATATCACTTTCATTCTCCTTTATCCAGACTACTCTTTGTGGACTCCCGTGATCGAGAATTCCACCCATTCCGCAATGTTGGTCGCATGGTCGCCAATCCGCTCAAAATACTTGGCGATCATCAGCAGATCGATGCAAAACTCCCCGTCCAAGCTGTCCTTTGCAATCAGCCCGATCAATTCTTCTTTCACTTTATGGAACAGATCATCCACCACATCATCATACCGGATGACCTCCTGGGCAATCTGCAGATCCTTTTTTACAAAAGAATCCACGCTCTGGGTCACCATGCGGATCGTCGCCTCCGCCATATCCCGGATATGGAGGTTGCTCTCCACCTCCCGCGACTGGATAAAGGAAGAAATCTCCGCAATATCCGACGCCTGGTCCCCGATCCGCTCCATATCTGATATCATCTTAAGCGCAGACGATACCAGGCGCAGGTCGCTTGCCACGGGCTGCTGCTTCAGCAAAAGGCGCATACACAGATTCTCGATATCCCGCTCTTTCTGGTCAATCTCCCGGTCCGTCCGATATACCTGCTCCGCAAGATTCGCCTCGCCAAGCAGCGTCCTGGACGCATAGGCGATCGCATCCTCGCACAACGCCCCCATCCGGATCAGTTCCACATTCAAAAGCTCCAACTGTTCATCAAAACGACTCCGCATATCAGCCAAACCTCCCCGTAATATAGTCTTCTGTCTTCTTGTTCTTCGGCATTGAAAATAACGATTCTGTCTCTCCAAACTCGATGACATCCCCCAACAGGAAGAATGCTGTCTTATCCGAGATCCGCGCCGCCTGCTGCATATTGTGCGTTACCATGACAATAGTATAGTCTTTTTTCAGTTCCACGGCAAGGTCTTCTATCTTTGACGTGGAGATCGGGTCCAGTGCCGAGGTCGGCTCATCCATGAGGAGGACCTCCGGCTGTACTGCCAGGGCCCGGGCAATGCAGAGCCTCTGCTGCTGCCCGCCGGACAACCCAAGAGCGCTTTTCTTTAACCGGTCCTTCAGTTCCTCCCAGATTGCCGCATCCCGCAAAGACTTCTCCACGATATCGTCAAGCTGTACCTTCGAACGGATTCCATGTGTGCGTGGTCCGAACGCGATATTGTCATATACGCTCATGGGAAACGGATTCGGCTTCTGGAATACCATGCCGACCCGTTTCCGCAGCAGGTTGATGTCCATATCCCCGTAGATATCCTCCCCGTCCAGCAGCACATTTCCTGTGATCTTACACCCCTCCACCAGATCATTCATCCGGTTCAGGGATTTTAAAAGCGTGGACTTTCCGCAGCCGGACGGTCCGATAAATGCGGTGATCTCATTTGCCTGAATCGTTAAGTTGATGCCTTTCAGCGCCTTAAAATCCCCGTAATATAATTCCATGTTTTCAATTGTGAACTTATCCATGACGTTCCTTTCCTTTTATCAAACTTCCGCCGTTATGCCCTTGCCACTTTTTTGGCGATCACCCCGGACAACGCGTTGATACAGATGACGATTGCCAGCAGCACCACCGCGGTAGCGTATGACTGGTTGGTATATAAGCCTTCGTTGGTCAGCACGTACATATGAACTGCCAGAGTACGGCCCGAACCAAACAGATTGGACGGGATGCCTGCCACCGTTCCTGCGGTGTAGATCAGAGCCGCCGTCTCCCCTACGATACGCCCGATTGCCAGGATAATGCCCGCCAGGATTCCAGGTACCGCCGACGGGAGCACGATCGTAAATACGGTCCGCAGCCGTCCTGCCCCCAGGCCAAAACTTCCTTCCCGGTAAGAATCCGGCACCGACTTAAGCGCCTCCTCCGTCGTCCTCATGATCAGGGGCAGTATCATGATCGCAAGGGTCAGAGCGCCGCCGATGATGGTATAGGACCATCCAAACGTGACCGTGAACAGCAAAAATCCAAACAGGCCGTAGACAATGGACGGAATGCCGGACAAGGTCTCCGCCGTCACCCGGATCACCGCAACCAGCTTGTTGCCGCGTTTTGCATATTCCACCAGATAGATTGCCGCAAAAATCCCTAACGGCCCTGCGATCAGCAGGGAAAGAAAGGTCATAAGTATCGTGTTGATCAGAGCCGGCATCAGAGATACGTTCTCGGTGTTATATTCCCAGGCAAAAAGACCGGGCTTAAGATAGGGAACCCCTTTTACCAGAATGTAAGCGATCAAAAACAGCAACGTCAGCACGGTGATCGCCGCCGAAACCGTCACCAGCAAAAGAAGCAGAAAAGACAGCGGACTTCTGCGGTAGCCCTTCATCTTCTGGGCAAAGGTCTGGCAATTGATCGCCTTTATATTTTTTCCGTCTTCCATGCTATACGTCCGCCTTTCTGCTCAAAACTGAAAACGACAGGTTGATGATCAGGATAAATACGAAGAGGACCACCGCCGTCGCAATCAGCGCCTCTCTGTGCAGGTCGGTCGCATATCCCATCTCCAGTACGATATTTGCCGTCATGGTACGTACTCCCGCAAACAGCCCCTTGGGCATACGCGCCTGGTTTCCTGCCACCATGATGACTGCCATGGTCTCGCCGATCGCGCGGCCAATCCCAAGGACAACGCCTGCCAGGATACCGGACTTCGCCGCCGGAAGCGTGGCAAAGAATACGCTCCGCTCATGGCTCGCCCCCAGCGCCAGAGCCCCCTCATAGTAACTGGAAGGCACTGCATTGATCGCTGATTCCGATACGCCGATGATCGTCGGCAAGATCATGATTCCAAGTAAAACAGAAGCGGTGGCCATGCTCTTTCCACTGCCGCCAAAAAGCGCTGCCATCACCGGTACGATGACCACCATGCCAAAGAAGCCGTATACGACAGACGGGATTCCCGCCAGCAGATCGATCGCCGGTTTTATGAGCCGGTATAAACTTCTCGGACAAAAACGTGACAGATAGACCGCTGTCAGGATTCCGATGGGAACCCCCACCACGATCGCCCCTGCCGTTACATAGATACTTCCCAGAATCATCGGCAGGATTCCATAGATGTCATTGCCCGGCTTCCACCGCTCTCCAAGCAGAAACTTGAGCGGACCGATCTCCCCGATCGCCGGCACGCCATTGGCAAACAGGAAGAGGCAGATGATCGCCACCGACAGGATAGATGCGCATGCCGAAATCAAGAAAACCATTTGCATCCCTTTTTCCCTAAAATTCTTCATATAAGGCTCCTTTTACGTCTTACGTGCTTTTATACTTTTACAGAAAAACTGCCATACACGTTATCCATGCATGGCAGTTACCAGTCCTGATTACTGAATATCCGCCCAGTCAGTTGCCTCACCGGTAAAGATAGCCTTTACATGACCACTGCTCAGCTCTGATACCGGGCTGTCATTATTTACGATTACCGCAATCCCATCCATAGCGATCACGATCGGAGTCAGACCAGCCTCAAGCTCGCTGTCCTTTAACTCTCTGGATGCCATGCCAATGTCACATACGCCTTCGATGGCGGAGGTCATACCCGTTGTGGAGTCACTCTGCTGTACCTCGATGGTCACATCCGGATTCAACACCGTATATGCCTCTTTCAGCTTCTCCATAACCGGGGTTACGGAAGAAGAACCTGCAATGATGACCTTGCCGGATACGCCTGCGGCACTGTAAGCGCCTTCGTTGCCCTGACTGATATAACCGTTGTCCTCGACTACCTTCTGGCCTTCTTCACTCATGATGTATTTGATGAAATCGGCTGCCGCCTCGCTTACGTTCTCGCCGGTCGCAATATTGAACGGACGCGCAATCTTGTATGCGCCGGATTTGATGTTCTCCACGGTCGCCTCCGCCCCGTCGATCTTTGCCGCCTTTACGGTATCGTTCAGGGAACCTAAGGAGATATAACCGATCGCCTCTTTATTGCCGGCGATCGTCGTCATCATGACAGAAGTGCTGTTGGTGATCTCTGCATCCTCAGTCGTCATATCCACTTTCTCGCCTGCTTCATTTTTCTCTTCAATGCCAAACAGCTCGATGAACGCGCCGCGGGTGCCGGAACCGTCCTCACGGGATACTACGGTGATCGGACCTTCCGCCGTGGCTGCCTGCGCCTTTGTTTCTGCCTCCTGCGCCGCTGCAGAAGTCACCCCTTTGGCTGCCTCTGTCGTGGTGTCTGCCACTGTAGCCGTCTCAGCCTTCCCGCCTCCACATGCCGTCAAACTTGCTGCTGCCAATCCAAGCGCCATTACAAATGCCAATGTCTTTTTCATAATCCATTCCTCTCTCTGATCTTCAGATTCCGCTCCGGCCAGTGCGCCGTCGCCTGTCATTTTCTCAACTTACAATACGGATTGTAAAATCTTTATGTTAAATCCGAAAGGATGGTTATGTTAAATCCACGTAAAGTTTCAGGCTTTCTGGTCTTGAAATGTAAAAAAAACGGAAACAGGAAAAAATCTCCATGTTTCCGCTTTCTTTTATTGCAATTTTCTAACAGACCGGGCAATTACTCCGCTGCTTCTGTCTCCGCTGTCTCTGCCGTCTCTGCATCCTCTTCCGCTTCCGTCTCAACGTCCTCGGCGTCCGCTGCCGCGTTCAGCATCTCCTGGATGGTGATGGTCTCATCTTCTGCAAATGCAGTCTCTAAAGACGCCTCTGCCTCTGCAACCTGCTCTTCTGTGATTGCAGCCTCCATCTCACCGGTGAACTCCTCGCCAGCTGCCTCTGCCGCTGCTTTCGTGGACTCGATCAGGTACTCTCTTGCCGCTGCAGTCTTCTCTGCATCATCTGCCTCGTTCCACTCCTTTGCACTCCAGGAAAGGTACGCGCCCTCTGCCGCCTCCAAAGTCTCCTCAGCCGCAGTCTCCTCGACATCTGCTTCCGTTGCGTCCTCGGCTGCGCTCTCCGTTGTATCCTCGACTGTAACCTCGGCTGCTGCCGTAGTCACTGCATCTGCCGCCTTGCTTCCACAACCGGTCACTGCGCCTGCCGCCAGCATACAGCTCATCATTGCAACTAAAAATCTCTTTTTCATAATAATTCCTCCAAGAATCGTTATTTGCCCCCTCTGTCCGGGGACGGGAATCATTATAATCTTGAAATGATAACCTGTCTATGCTTTCCGACAAACATTAATAAACACTTAAATATTCTTACTTTTTTGCCAATTATTCATAAATTGGGTACTTTTCACAAAGTTTTGTCACTTCGCTGCGGATGTAATCGGCTTTATCCTCAAACTCTGTCGCAGCAAGCCATACAAGTTCAGCAATCTTTGGCATATCTTCCTCTTTCAGACCGCGGGAAGTGATAGCCGGGGTGCCGATCCTGACGCCGGAGGTCACAAACGGGCTTCTCGGATCATTCGGAACTGTGTTCTTATTCAGGGTCAGATATACCTCATCACAACGGTTCTGAAGTTCCTTGCCGGATACTTCCATGCCCCTCAGATCTACAAGCATCAGATGATTGTCCGTACCGCCGGTCAGCAGCTTAAAGCCCTGCTTCATCAATGCATCTGCAAGCGCAGCCGCATTTTTCTTCACCTGCGCCTGATATTCTTTAAATTCCGGTTTCAGCGCCTCGCCGAAGCACACAGCCTTTGCCGCGATCACATGCTCCAGCGGACCGCCCTGAGTTCCCGGGAAGATCGCCTTGTTGAAATTGAACTTCTCGGCCGCTTCCTTGTTGGCAAGGATCATACCACCTCTTGGTCCCCGCAGGGTCTTGTGGGTAGTCGTAGTCACTACATCCGCATAGGGAACCGGGCTTGGATGCAGTCCTGCCGCAACCAGACCGGCGATGTGGGCCATATCCACCATCAGGTATGCGCCAACCTTATCCGCCACTTCGCGGAACCGCTTGAAATCAATCTCCCTTGCATAGGCGCTCGCCCCTGCCACGATCAGCTTCGGCTTGCTCTCGACAGCGATGCGCTCCAGCTCATCATAGTCAATCAATCCTTCGTCGTTCACGCCATAAGGCACGATATTGAAGTAAAGGCCGGAAAAGTTCACAGGGCTTCCGTGGGTCAGATGGCCGCCATGGTCCAGGTTCATCCCCATCACGGTGTCCCCCGGCTTAAGCATTGCCACAAACACTGCCATATTGGCCTGGGCGCCCGAATGAGGCTGTACGTTCGCATAATCGCATCCAAACAGTTCTTTTGCGCGCTCGATGGCGATCGTCTCCACCACATCTACACATTCACAGCCGCCATAATAACGCTTTCCCGAATAACCTTCTGCGTACTTGTTGGTCAGCACGGTTGCCATCGTCATCATCACCGGCTCAGATACGATATTCTCAGATGCGATCAGCTCCAGATTCCTTCTCTGGCGTGCTGCCTCTGCTTCAATGGCTTTGCCCACTTCCGGGTCATACTCCGCAATGAGTTTCATAACTTCATTTACCATGACTTTTCTCCTCTTTTCTCTCTATTCTTTGGCACAGAGTTGATGAAATTGATTATAGTACAATCGCAAGTTTACTGTCAAGCCGCCCATTATCTCATCCGGTCTGCCAATCTCTCTTCCCCGCTGATCCGCTGTTCCAGCATCACCTCGTAAAGCCCGTCGTCGATCGGAAGTTCTAAAAGACGATGCTGCCATGCAGATAAGTAGGACGCATTTGCCAGCATCATGCTGTTAAGCCCTTCCTCCCCCGGCGCAAGAAGGGGTGTTCCTTTATGGATATGGTCGCTGAAATTCTGGAACATGACCACATAAGGCTGTTCCTCTGTTCCCACCTCGATCTGCTCCAGATGATGAGGCGGCACGGCATAGATTTCTTCATTGTCCCTGCAAAAATCCCGGATATCCACATCGTTGCGGTCAAGAGTCAGGGTTTTTCCACCTTCTACGGTAAGCCGTCCACCGGTTCCCCATATTTCGAGACGGTTGACGCCCGGATGCTCCCCGCTGGCTGATAAGAAGCTGCCCCTCAGTCCCGGGAATCTGCGTGTCTGCCCCATCCCGTTCTCCCCGTTTTCATTATTATAGAAGAAACGAAGGTCTACGCTGTCATCTACGGCAAAGTTATTGTACTTTCCAAAGTCGATGGAAGCGTCCACCGCATCCGGCATTCCGAGAAGCCACTGCCATATATCCAGAAAATGCTGGCACTGGTTGATCAGCAGACCGCCCCGCTCCCCGCTCCAGGAGCTGCGCCACGGCGCGCTCTGGTGGTAGCAGCTGCTGCGAAACCATGTATTGCAGGTCCAGATGGCACGGGTGACCTTTCCAAGCCCACCCTGATCCAGGATCTCTTTTGCCTTCTGGAAAGCCGGCGTCGTCCTGGTATTGAACATCATTGCAAATGCCGTATCTTTCCGCTTAGCCGCAAGAAACTCCCGTACTTCCCGGGTGCTCACGCCGGCCGGTTTATCGCAGATCACATGTTTTCCGTGGGCAAATGCCTTCGTCCCGATCTCCACATGGGTGTCATGAGGCGTCACGATCACAACTGCATCAAAATCCTCGGCATGGGCAAAGGTGTCCTCCACATTCTGATAGATGACCGCCTGCGGATACTGCTCCTTAAGTTTCTGCTGCCCTGCAGCGTTCCGGCAGCACACGCCCTGCAGGGACATTCCCTGGATCTGCCCTTTTGCCAGAATCTCCACATACTTGCTTCCCATTCCTCCGAACCCAATGACTACGGTGCGGATATCCTTACCTGTCCGTTCCAAATCCATGATTGCTCCACCTCGTTTTTCTTAATTTTTTCTATTCATGCAGCTTGTAATCTTTTATCACAATCTGCAGGGACCTGTTCCCGTTGTACTCATTTACATCAGGATAGTAGACGACATCAATCCCCCTGCGCGTCCCCTTCTCCTCCATAAAACGGTCTCCCTCCGTAAACAGCATCCCGTCCATCGGCATTCCCTGCTCTGTCACCAGAGACAGCTTTACCGCATTCCGGTTCTTCCCCAGCACCCGCGCGCTGCGGATATTTAAGTTCTTCTGGGCAAACTGTGGCTTTTCATTACCCTGCCCATACGGCTCCAGGAGCTTCAGCTCTTCCACCAGCCCCTCCGAGATATACTCCAGGGGCATGGCGACGTCGATCCAGATCTGTGGGATAAAATCCTCCGGCTTTAAACAGGCCTGTTCATTCAGCCGTCTGCGGAACTCCTCCACATGCTCTTCTTTCAGCGAAAATCCCGCCGCCATCGGATGCCCGCCAAATTTCAAAAGCAGATCCTGAACCCCGCAGAGAGCCTCGTACATGTGATACGCTTCGATGGAACGCCCCGAACCTTTGACACAGTCCTCCCCTTTGGTCAGGACAAACGACGGCTTGTGCCAGGTCTCCCGGATCCGCCCCGCTATGATGCCCGCCAGGGACTCGTGGCAGTCCGGCAGGTATATGACCAGCACATCGTCTCCGGCATAGCGCTCTTCCACCAGCGCCAGCGCCTGCTCTACGCCGTCTTTCGTCAGTTCCTTGCGCTCCTCATTCAGGAGCTTGAGCTGAACTGCCATCTCCTCCGCCTGCGCCTCATCCCGGCACAGCAAAAGTTCCAGCGCCAGTTTCGCCGTCTGAAGCCGCCCGCTGGCATTCAGGCACGGTCCAATCACAAAACCGATATGGTACGCACTCAAGGCATGGATGTCCAATCCACATGCCTCCACCAGCTTCCTGAGCCCGACGCTACGCGTCCTGTGCATCTGCTCCAGCCCCCATCTGACGATGATCCTGTTTTCATCCTTCAGCTTCATCACATCTCCGACGGTGGCGATCGCCGCAAATTCCAGCATTTCTTCCCACTCTCCGGCCGGAATCCCAAAAGCTTCATACAGCGCCTGTACCAGCTTATATGCGACCACACCTCCGCAGATACCGTCAAACGGATACGAGCATCCCTTCTGCTTGGGATTGATGACCGCATCTGCCGGAGGCAGGCATTCTGCCTGTTCCGACGAGCCTTCCACATCCCGGACCGGCACCTCATGGTGGTCGGTGACAATGACCGTCATCCCCAGATCCTTCGCCAGACGGATCTGCTCCGCAGCCGAAATGCCGTTGTCACATGTCACGATCGTATCGATTCCGTCCTCGGCCGCTCTGCTGATGATCGTCTCATTGATCCCATATCCATCCCGAATCCGTTCCGGTATCTGATAATCCACTGCTCCGCCGCAGCGTTTTATCCCCTGATAAAGCAAATATGTAGAGCAGACACCGTCAATATCGTAATCCCCGACGATGCGGATCTTTTTGCGGCCTTCTATCTTTTCCTTCAGCAGCGAGACAGCCCGGTCCATGTCTTTCATAAGGTGAGGACTGTACAAGTCCCGGACTGCCCCGTGCAGATAGCGCTCAATCTCATCCTCATCCGTCACATCCCGGTTTCGGATGATCCGGGCTGTGACGGGGCTGATGTGAAACCGCTCCGCCAACGCCGCAAAATCGGCGCGTTTTGTCTGCAACATCCATCTGGCCTGATGATTCATCATACTTTGTCTGTTTCTCCTCTGTCCGTTTTTCTCTGTCTGTTCTTCTCTGTGTCTCTTCTCGCCTGGTTCTCCCCGGGCGTCTCTGTCTCCGCCCGGCTCTCCTCCAGCTGGTTCTCCAGTTCATGGATCCGGACCTTCAGATGCGCCACCTCATCCTCATGCTGCCGCTTCATCTCCTTTAAACGGCTCTGAAGGCTTGTAAAGGAATAAAGGATTGGCGCAAAATCCCCCCGGTAGGACTGTTCACACTCCGAGTGGACATCAAAGTTCTCATTGCCGATTTCCCGGAACATCATCTTCTCGTCGTTGATCATGGACCGCAGACGCCGCAGCAGCAGGTTCATCGCCTTTGTCAGCGCGCCGATCTCATCCTCAGAATCATAATCAAGATCAGCCTCCAGGTTGCCGTTGGTTGCTCTCCTGGCCGCCTCGGCAAGCGCCTCCGCCGGTTTCTCGATGGACTTGATCAGATACAGGATCAGCCACAGTACGATCACGGCATCCGCGCCGATCACCAACAGCTTGATATGAGACATCCTCCGGTAAAGGCGGTCCGCCTCTCTTCTGGCATCGATGGTCTCCTGCTTGGTACACTCCACAGCCTCGATAAACATGCCGCTCGCCTGGTCAAACAGTTCCTGGGAACGCCCCATCATCAAGTCAAGCGCCTTTTGGCGGCTGTTTCCCCTGCTTGTCTGCAAAAGTTCCTGGCTTGTCTCAAGATACTCGTTCCAGACAACCTCCGCATCCCGGATGATCTGCTGGTCCCTCTCCATCGTAGGCAGCGCCCGGTATGCCCTGAATTTGTCCGCGATCTCTTTTTCCAGTACCTTAAGCTCCTCTTCAATCTCCGACATCATGGCAGGCGCTATGGCGATCGCATGGCGGCTCTCCTGGATCCGGTAATCGGAGGTGGCGGTATTTAACTCCTCTGCAATGATGACCGCATTGATCCAGGTGCTGCTGATTTCCTCGCCCACCTGGTCGATCTGCCAGGCCGTAGACACGGACTCGCTGCCCAGCACAAACATCCCCAGGATGCTGACAGCTCCAAGAAGTATCAGTTTTGTTCTTATCTTCGTATTTCGAATTGATTTTATTCTCATAGCTCTAATCCTTCATTCTCTCCATAATTTTCTTCCAAATCAGCGAAAACCACACAAAGATGCGGATTTTCCTCCTCTGCATCCCGCAGTACCTTTTTCACCATCCTGAGATAACGGCCCGCTTCTCCGTCTTTCTCCGTCTCAAACACTCCAATGCAGGTATCTTCCCCGATGTCCGTCAGACTGTCATACAACGCATCCAGATTTTTTCCATAGTAATCGGGAAATTCCAGTTTGAACGCAAGATAATCCTGCACCTGCTCCGGCGTAGCTGTCAATTTGAAATCCAGAAGTACTTTTCTCATCATCATCCGCTCCTTATCATTTGGAATCGCTGTCAGTAAAGTTGTTCAAATGTTTTATAATGGTCTTCCGTATAAAAGATTAGCCCGTCATCCGAGTACACCAGGCGTTTTGCACCGCGGTGTCCCCCGTCGTAATCCAGGTCGCATTCAAAGTATTTCCGCCCGTCTTTCCTGGGAAGCAGACATTCATAATTTCCATAATAACTCCCCCCGATGCTCTTTCCCGGCGCAACCTCGGCCAGATTCCCTTTTTTACTGTCCCAGCCAAGCGCCTGCGCTTCCTTCTTACTGATATAATTATCTGGTAAATGACCGTAAGTATGCAGATACAGCGCCACTTCTTCTTTTGAACAATAGCTTCCGTCCTCACTGACCCCGGGGCTTTCTGCCGCCCCCCAAAGGTCCGTCTGTGCCCCGGTCTGCGTCCCTGACGGCATCGCCGGGGCGCAGCCTGCCACAGTGCCGAGCAAACATAAAAATGTGAGCAGCCACAGGGCAAATCTTATCTTCCTTCTAACGTTCCTGCTGATTCTGCCAGCCATCCGATGTCCTCCTTTTCCGTCTTATGTGATTATACTCGCTAACGGCGTGCAAAACAAGAGTTTCATGACTATTTTACCGGCTGCCGGCACACAACGCGCAAAGGGCGGGACGCCCTCATGCGTCCCGCCCTCTGCGTGCATTCCTACGCTAACTTCACAGCAAAATGTTAATTACTCCCATCCATAATATTTAATCAACGCCTGCGTCCCCAAATCCCCCAGTCCGTCTTTTTCCAGTTTTTCATACATTCCAAGCACATACTCCAGCGTTCCGAGGCTGATGTCGGCATCGGAGGCTTCCTCGTCAGCCAGCTTCATGTCTTTGATGAAATGCTTGATAAAAAATCCCGGATTTAAGTCATCGTTTAAGATTCTTGGGATCACATTCGTCATCTGGGCGCTGCCTGCCGCTCCGGTAGAGATGGAGTCCAACATCGTCTGGACATCCAGTCCCACGCCTTTTGCATAGGAAAGCGCCTCACAGGCTCCGGCTATCGCACCGGCTATCGCGATCTGGTTGCACATCTTGGTGTGCTGCCCGTTTCCTGCCTTGCCCTCATAGTTGATATTTTTTCCCATCGCCTCAAACACCGGCATGCAGGCATCGAAGGCCTCTTTGTCCCCGCCGGCCAGAATCGTCAGGGTCCCGGCCTTAGCTCCGCTGTCCCCGCCTGTGACAGGGGCGTCGATGGCAGACAGCCCTGCCGCTTTGGCCGCTTCGTAGATACGCACCGCCAGCTTCGGGCTGCTGGTCGTCATATCGATCAGGTATGCTCCCTTCGGGGCATTTTGGAGAATGCCTTCCTCTCCAAAATATACTTCCTCCACATCTTTTGGATATCCCACGATCGTGATGACTGCATCCCGGTCTGATACACACGCCTTCACCGAATCGCGCCAGACAGCTCCCTCTGCGATCACATCCTCAATCTTGGATTTTGTCCTGGTGTAGACAGCCACCTCGAAACCGGCTTTCATTAAGTTGCGGACCATCGATTTGCCCATGATTCCAACGCCGATAAAGCCTATTTTTTTCATGCTTTCCTCTCCTTTCAGGGTGTTGTTCATTCAATGGATTAATTCTAACACATTTTTCCTTATTATGGTATAATGGACGCATGTATTTTGTTTAAAATCCGCATAAAACGCAGATAATAGCAAGCAGCGGAGCTTTTTAACTTTACATATGAGGAGAACCTATTATGAGCAAAACACCTAAAAACGGAAAACCGATATCGGCTTCCCCTGCCGGAAGCTTTCTGGTACAGGGCAGCATCCTCGCCGCGGCAGGCATCCTTGTGAGATTTATCGGCCTGCTCTACCGGATTCCGATGACCCGGATTCTGGGCGATGCGGGCAACGGTTATTACAGCACAACATTTGAGATATACAACATCGGGCTGATCCTGTCCTCTTACGGGCTGCCGCTCGCAGTTTCGAAACTGGTCGCCGCCAGGCGGGTCCGGGAGCAGTACGGAGACGTCCGCCGGATCTTTCAGAGCGGACTGCTGTTTGGGGTGGTATCCGGTGGTCTGATGACAGGCATCATGCTGTTTGGCGCAGATTGGATCACCACCACCTTTTTCCAGAGCCCAAGCTGTGCCCTGTCACTGCGGGTTCTGTCTCCCACAATCCTGGTATTTTCCATCATGGGCGTCATCCGGGGATATTTTCAGGGACAGGACAACATGGTCCCCACCTCTGTCTCCCAGATCATAGAGCAGATCGTCAATGCCGTGGTCAGCATCGCGGCCTCTTATGCCTTCATGCGCTGGTTTGCCTCCCACGACAATCCGGGCGCTTACGGTGCGGCAGGCGGTACGCTCGGCACACTGTCCGGCGCGGTTGCCGCTCTCATCTTTTTACTGGTTCTGCTGCTTCGTTACCAGCGGAAAAACCATCTGGAACTGAATCGCCCGCAGAGCATTCCGGCCGAAACATGGGGAGCGGCAGGCTCTGCCCTGATTCTGACGATGACTCCGATCATCCTGAGCCAGTTCGTCTATCAGGTGAGCGGTTCGCTGGACAACTCCATGTTCAGCCTGATTTTAAACGGAAAGGGATTTGGCGAGGAAGAGCGGGCGACGCTGTGGGGCATCTACAGTTCCAAATACCGTCTGCTCAGCAATGTGCCCGTGGCCATCGCCTCGGCTCTTGGAGCCTCCATGATTCCCAGCATCGTCCGCTCCCGTGTGCAGCAAAGAAACGACGAAGTCCGGTATAAGATCTATATGACAGTCAAATTCAACATGCTGATCGCCATCCCCTGCGCGGTGGGCCTTGGCGTTCTCGCCTCCCCCATCATGCGGCTGCTGTTCGGAGACAGCCGCACACTGACCGCACAGCTGATGCAGCTTGGCGCTCCTGCGGTGGTCTTCTTTTCCCTCTCTACCGTCACCAACGCGGTCTTGCAGGGCACCGACCTGATGCGTAAATCCGTCACCCATTCCGCCATATCGCTGCTCATCCATGTGGCTCTGGTGTATCTGATGGTGCGCTGGCTGGATTGGGGCGTTTACGGTCTTGTCATCGGAAATGTGACCTTCGCCCTTGTTGTATGCGCGTTAAACTGGGCTGCCATCGGAAAGCATTTAAAATACAGGCAGGAAGTAAAAACCACCTTCCTTCTTCCGCTGGCGGCTGCCTCTATTATGGGAGTGGCAGCATATGCCGTATATTATGGAAGCTTTGCATTGTTCCACAGCAATAAGATCTCGCTGGCTATCAGCATTCCTCTTGCGATGCTTTTATATGGGGGATTGATTGCCCGGTTCGGGGCGGTAGAGGAAGAGGAGCTTATGGATATGCCGTTTGGCAGAAAGCTGTCACGGATTTGTAAAAAAGCACATTTGATGTAAAATCAAAAACCTGACCGACGCAGGAATGAGATGCGCCGGTCAGGTTTTTTATAAACCCAGCCGTTAAAACAGGCCTGGGAACAATGTCGCCGGAATTGCCAGCCACACATTCGGAAACAGCACCAGCAGCGCCAGCACGGTCAGGGAGGACAGGAAATAAGGCATGGTTCCCTTAAATGCATCCTCAATCGTAATCCCGCTGATCGACGAGGCGATGAGCAGGCACAGGCCATACGGAGGAGTCACCAGCCCCAGCGCCAGCGTTACTACGATGATCAGACCCAGGATAACCGGGCTGATGCCAAGAGCCGTAGCAGACGGCAGGATGATCGGGACAAACAGGATCATCGCCGGAACTGCATCCATAAACGTTCCTACAAACATAAAGAACAGTACCACAACAAGCAGGAATACCAGTCTTCCGCCCGGCATGTTCGTGAAGAACTGCTGTACGACCACGTTCAGCTGATAGTAGCTGAGCAGCTCGCCAAGCGCATTCGCCGTCGCCAGTGCAAACAGGGACAGGGAAGACAGCTTCATCGTCTCAATCAGGATTGCGGGCAATCGTCTGATTTTGATCGTCTTATAAAAGAAGATACCGATGATCAGCGCATAGATACATGCAAATGCCGCAGACTCCGTAGGCGTGAACAGACCGGAGACGATACCGCCGATCAGGATGATCGGGGTCATCAGCGCCGGAAGGGACTGCAAGGTCTGGCGGACCACTTCCTTTGCCGGAACACGTTCACACTGCGGGAAATTCTTTTTCACCGAATAATACCGGATTACAGCCATCATCGCAAGTCCCAGAAGAATCCCCGGAATCAGGCCGGACATGAACAGCGCTCCGGTGCTGACATTGGCGATACCTGCATATACCACCATCGTAATACTCGGCGGAATGATCGAGCCAAGGGTTGAGGACGCTGCCGTAACGCCTACGGAAGTTCCTTTATCGTAGCCCTGTTTCTCCATCGACGGGATAAAGATCTTGCCGACGCCTGCGGTATCCGCCTGGGATGAGCCGGAAATTCCAGCAAAGATCATGGAAACCAGTACGTTCGAGTAAGCCAGGCCGCCCCGCAGATGCCCTACCATAGCGTTGCAGCAGTTGATCAGCTTCTCAGTAATCTCACCTTCGTTCATCAGGTTCGCCGCCAGGATGAAAAGCGGTACAGCAAGCAGCGTAAAGCTGTTTAAGCCATTGAACATCTTGGAAAATACCACAGTGTTCGGTATCTGGGCAAGAGAAGCAATTCCGGTAAAGGACACCACGCCCAGCGCAAATGAAATCGGTACACCAATCGCCACAAAGACGACAAACATAATTACTAATAACGCACCCATCAATGTTTCCCTCCTTTAACCAGACTCCCAATCTCTTCGATGATCTCATTGATCAGATAGATCGCCGATGTAACGCCGCAGATTGGAAGGCACAGCCAGGTAGGTCCGCGCTTAAACGCGGGGATATTGACCCAGGTATAGTTCCAGAACTGCTTCGTTACCTTATAGCCGTAATAAGCCATCAAAATCGCGAAGAACAGCATCAGCGCCGCGATGACGATTGCCAGCACGCTCTTTACTTTCTCATTTTTCATCATATCGCTGATGGAGGTAAATGCAAAATGGCGCTTCTCATAAACCATCGCGCCTGCGCCCATAAATACGGCCCAGATGAACGAGTACATGGACACATCCTCCGTCCAGGTAGCCGCGATCCCCAAATACCGGGAAAGCATCTGATAGACGACCGTAACCAGGAATACGCACAGGAAGAAACCGCCCACCGCAATCTGGATTTTTTGTAACATAGCAATTGCTTTCTTCATTGTTCCATCTCCTTTTTCGCCACTACGATATCCCATAAAGAAAGCCGCCCAGATCCCCGGGCGGCTTTCCCATCATCCTCAGTTTGCCGCTGCGCGAATCATCTCCAGCTCTGCGGTCATATTGTTGTCTGCCGCAAACTTATCCTGAATCGGAAGCGCCAGTGCCTTGAATGCATCGATATCCATGTCTTCAAAATCAGTTACGATCGCACCGTCAGCGATGACTTTCTCCTTGGACTCTTTAAACATTCTGTAAACAACCTCGCGTTCCTCTTTGGTTGCCTCTTCCACGCTCTCGTCGATCCACTGTTTCTGCTCGTCGGTCAGGCTGTCATAAAAATGTCCGTTCATCAGCAGAAGGCGGGTCGTATAGTCGTGATGGGTTTCGGAGATATACTTGCCATTGTCGGTCTTGTGATGCTCTTTCAGCATGAAGCTGGTGTAATCATTCTCTGCAGAATCCACAACGCCCTGCTGTAATGCCTGATAAAGCTCTCCCCATGCTACAGAAGTCGGGATCGCGCCGCAGGCTTTCCAGAAGTCCTGCTGAACCTGGGAAGACTGGGTACGGATGGTCATGCCCTTTAAGTCAGCTGGAGTCTTCACTTCTTTCTTTCCATAGTAATCACGTACAGAAGAAGTCCAGTAGGACATGATACGGAAGTTGTTGCCGGTTTTCTCTTTCGCAACTTCTTTCATCTTTTCGCCGAACTCGCCATCCAGGCATTTCTCCCAGTGGTCAAAGCTGTCAAACAGATATTCCAGGGAAAAGATGTCGATCTCAGGAACACCGATTGAAGTCATAAAGCCCGGGGAAGCAACTACCATGGAAGCTGCGCCCATCTCCAGTTTCTCAATCAGCTCGGATTCATTCTCGCCAAGCGTCCCTTTATGTACCGTAACGGAAATCTTGCCGCCGGATTTTTCTTCCAGCACTTCTTTAAACTTGTCCATACCATAAGAGTACGGATTGTCCAGGGATGTCTGGTTGGATGCAATGATCAAATTCAGTTCTGCCTTACCATCCGCTGCTGCCGCTGTCGTTCCGTCTGCTGCCGGCGCTGCCGGTGCCGCCGGCGCCTTTCCGCCTCCGCAGCCTGCTAACGATGCCATTACCATAGCGCCCGCCAATACAAGTGATAATTTCTTTTTCATAATTACTTTCCCTTCTTTTCTTTTATTTTTACGGTCGTCCCTCTGAACGTTCCCGCAAATATCCTGGTTTCCATCCTGCCGCTTTTGCTGCTAGATCAATGCCACGCTCACCTTGACAACCACCTTACGGATCGTCATCGGCTCACCTGCCTCCACGGCAGGGCGGTGTACATCTTCCGGGAAAAAGATACAGTAGCAGCCCGGCACTGCCTCGATAAAGCCTTCGTGTTCCACAGACCGGTAAAAGATAAGGTCCTTGTCTTCCAGCCGCTCCTCCACCTCGTAGTTCCCGGTATCGGGGGTAAATCCCAGCCGCTCCCTGCCGGATGCCAGAAACTGAACATCGATATATTTCTCATGGACTTCAGGTCTTTTTGCGTCTGCCGGCCCAGTCTGGGCATCCATCACCTGTGCATAGATTTCTCTGCCCTGAATCTCATATACTCCCGTCTCCATCTTTGTGAAGTCATTGGATTTCAGATATTCCAGTGCAGTCTGGATTGCCTTTGGATATTTATCTACACTGTCATTTGCGTAAATTGATGAAAAAATCATGTCATCGGTTCTCCTTTACTCCGGTTTTCTTACATTGCCAAAACTGCATTCCACTTCTCGTCTATAACCGGAATCCCGTTAGCCAGATTATCTTTTCTGGTGTTGATCTCAATCTCGCCCGGATAAAATACCTTGCCGCCTTCCTGGGCCGGAACGGACGACTTGATGTCTTCTACCAGCGCCTCCACGATCTTGTCTGTTACCTCCGCGCTGTCAAACTTGCCCGGGTCGATCGCTATCATGATCTGGGACAGCCCGATCTCGTCCCCAAACGTTCCAATCTTCTGTACAGAATTGGCGTTGGTCAGTACCGTGGATATCAGATCCAGAAGGATAGAAATCCCGCTTCCTTTCCAATAGCCCATCGGAAGAACTCTCCAGGTTTTTTCAATCGCTGCCGGGTCTGTGGTCAGGTTACCGTCCTCATCATATCCGCCCGGTACAGGAAGTTGCTGTCCTTTTAACCTGGTCTCCTCGATCTTTCCATAGGAAAACTGGGATACTGCACAGTCCACAACCACATGGTCCCCATCGCTCTTTGGCACTGCAAGAATCAGCGGATTGTTGCCAATCTTTCTGTCCTTGCCGCCCCATGCCGGCATATTCGGCATCGTGTTGGACCAGCAGATTCCGATGCATCCCTGATCAGCCGCCTGCCAGCCGTAGCTGCCGCCCCGCATCCAGTGATTGGAGTTGCCCAGAGCCACCATGCCGATGCCGTACTGCTTCGCCAGCTCGCATGCCCGGTCCATCGCCTGTTTTGCGTTCAACGGGCCAAAACCTCTATGGCCTTCCCACCTCTCGATCGCGCCCATCGCCATCTCACAGGTAGCCGTCACTTCCGGATTGATCTCCCCTTTGTCAAGATATTCAACCACCCTCGGAAAACGGTTTAATCCGTGGCTGTAGATGCCATCCAGGCTGTTCTGTGCAAACACTGTGGCTGCATCTAATGCATTCTTCTCACTGAAACCTCTGCTTACCAGGACGCGCTGGAACTCCTTTACCATGTCGTCATACTTGACTCTCAACATTCGCTTTATCCCTCTTTCCACTATTTCTGATACATTTCATTTTTGCAATCGATTGCTAACTATGTTTTTATAATAACACAGGCATTTTGGGATTTCAAGTGTGTAGTTATTGTGTTATTCTACATATTTTCCGCTATATTTTTGTATACTTCTCACAATCTTCGTTATTTTCTTGACTTTTTACGACAAAATTTTTGCAATCGATTGTTATTATTGCCGGTTTTCTCTGCCGGCACACAGGCAAAAAGCAGATACAGGGCAAATTCAATCTGCCCTGTATCTGCTTTTCACGTACTCTCCCGTTCAATGATTTCAGAAAACAGCATCAACTTCTTATTCTGCGGCTTCCCTTCCAGCCCCTCCCGCAGGATGCTGGCCGCCGTCTCACTCAGTTCCTCCAGCTTATTGTGAAGGGTTGTCAGCTTCGGCATGCAGATATCCCCATACAGGCTGTTGTCAATCCCGATCAGCCCCAGGTCTTCCGGCACCCGGTAGCCCAGATCATAAGCGGCCCTGACTCCCCCGACCGCAACCAGATCGATGGAATAAATAATCCCCTGAACGTCCGGGTGTTCCTTCAGCACCCTCACCGTGGCGTCATATCCCCCGTTCAGAGAACTCTCTTCTGCCTCATACATCAGAAAATCGTCCTCTGTTCCCCCGTTCTTTCTGATCCCATCATAATATCCCTGCTGCTTTCTCCTGTTGGCCGGAGAATCGCCATCCAGGATAAAAGCAATCTTCTTTTTTCCTTTTCCAACCAGCAAATCGACACACTGGGTCACGCCGGCATCTTCATCCACGATGACGCCGGAGACATTTGGCAGGTCCAGATATCCGTTGACGATGACGACCGGCACTTTGGACAGATGCTTCTTGATCCCCTGCTTTACCGCTTCTGTGGAGAACATGGAGCCCATAAGGATAACCCCTTCCACCCGGCGCTGCTCCAGAATCTGGATATATTCCGCCTTCCGCTCATCCGTCGGACCGGTACTCATGATGATGCAGCAGTACCCCCGTTTTGTCAATTCCTGTTCAATGACGAACGCGCTGTTTATATGGTGGGTGACCCGGATGTCCACGATCAGGATGCCAACCATCTTTGTGGACTGCATGACGAGCCCCCGCGCCGCAGCGTTCGGAGTATAATCATATTTATCCAGAAGCTCCTGAACCCGTTTGCGTGTCTCTGCCTTGATGCCCGGTTTATTGTTTATCACCCTTGATACCGTGCTCGCTGCCACTCCTGCCTCTTTTGCTATATCATAAATCGTCATCTGCTCACTTCCCATCATCCAATATGGTTCTATCCTAACTGATAGCGAAGTTTTTTTCCATATCTTTTATACAAGTTTTATATTTTTCGTGAAAAAACCTTACACGATATGCATCGTCAACGGCATCATCAGATGCACCATCATCAGTTTATATGCTGCGTCTCCATCGCCGGACTTTAAATAAGAAAAGAACAGTTTGTGCTCCTTTAAGGTATCCTCGCTCCGTCCGGGCACTGCCAGCGCTCCGGCGGTCGTCAGGTGGATCAGGTACATCAGGCGCTGGAAGGTCTGCTGAAACTCCTTATTGTCCACATAGTCCACAAGCGCCATATGGAACTGGTGGTCATACTCCATAAACAGCTTCCTGGCTGTCTCTTCCTTTTTGTTCTGGAGCGCCTTCTCCTGTTTTTCCAGCAGCCGTTCCAGATCTTTTAACAGCTTCTGTCCTTTTTTGCTCTCGGTCTCCGAAGCGATCACATGGACGCAGAACCCTTCGATGGCGCAGCGCACCTGAATCGTCTCCACCATATCCTTCTCGTTCAGCTGCCGGATCATGAATCCTTTGCTCGGCACCACATGGATGTACCCGTCCTGGCTCAGGCACTGGATCGCCTCCCGCATGGGCGTCCGCGAAACGCCGATCTCGGCTGACATCCTGGTCTCCGAATACAGCACATCCGGGTCCAGCTTCCCCGAAAGAATCTGTTCCTTCAAATATTCATACGCCTGTATCTGCAATGGGCTTCTGCTGTTCATAAGTATCACGTTCCCCTTTCTACCGGTTTAGTGCTACTATAATCATATATGAAAATTTGTCCCGCGTCAATGAAAAAAATACTTGACCGGTATACCGGTATACTATATAATACAGATAACAAGTTGGAAAAACAAGCAAAACCAAGGAGGTATTTACACATGAGCGCATATCAGATGGGCAACTTAAGAATCGTAGACTTAACCAAGGTCTTAGACCCGAAGACCGAGAGCAGACGCTGTGGTCTGACCAGGTTCAACACAGGAGGTCCAATCCCGGATTTCCATACCATCATGGACCTGACCAGCCATTTAGGCACCCATGTCGAGTGTCCTTACCATCACAATGACAACTGGTCTGACGTGGAGGCTCTGCCGATCACCACATTTATGGGACGTGCCATCTATGTGAACATCGAGGGCTGTGAGCCAAACCATAAGATCACCGGAGAAGACCTGGAAAAAGCCTGCGGCGACCGGATCCAGGAGGGCGATATCGTGATCATCGACTCCCCTTACAAGCTGCCGCCGTTTACACCGGATTCCAACACCGAAAAGGACAAACGCCTTTTTATCTGCCGTGAAACTGCCGAGTGGTTCCGCAGCAAAAAAACAAAGTGCGTAGGCTTTGGCGACGGCGTATCTATTGAGAGCAACAATGAGGACGTATGTGCGTTCCACGATGTCCTGATGGAAGTAAACTGCGTATTCCTGGAAGTGCTGAAGAATCTGGAAGAACTGACTTCGGACACCTTCTTCATGTCCTACTCCCCGCTTCCGATCAAAGGGCTGGACTCCTGCCCGATTCGTGCATACGCGATCGAAGGGCTGGCTGAGTTCTCCAAATAACTGATACGAAGGGATGGTCATCTATGAGAATTGCAGTTATCGGCGCCGGCGCTATGGGAAGCATCTATGGCGGGCACCTTTCCTTACACAATGAAGTTTATCTGATCGACACCAATCAGGCGATTGTAGACCATATCAACAGAGAGGGGCTGAAGGTTCAGGAGGACGGCGCAGAATCCGTCTACCATCCGACAGCCATCACATCCGCCGAAGGCATGGAGCCGGTGGATCTGATAATCCTGTTCGTAAAATCACTGTTCTCCCGCGCCGCTCTGAGCAGCAACAGAGGAATCATCGGTGAAAATACCTACCTGATGACGCTCCAGAACGGTTCCGGGCACGAAGATATCTTATCCGAATTTGTCCCCACGGACCGGATCATCATCGGCACGACCGAGGATAACGGCGCCGTTCTCGCCCCCGGCTGCGTGCGGCGCGGTGGAACCGGCAACACCAACATCGGTATGCTGACCGCGGATGCCAACGGATTTCTTCCGAAGCTGAAAGAGGTGCTGGATACCTGCGGCTTTCACGGGACGATCCATGAAAACATCCAGCAGCTGATCTGGAACAAACTGTTCACAAACGTGTCCCTGAGCGCCCTCACCGGCGTACTTCAGGTACCGATGGGCTTTATCGCCGGCAATGAACATGCCTGGAACCTGGCAAAAAAACTGATCCACGAGGCGGTGGAAGTCGCACACGGGCTGGGGCTTGAGGCAGACGAGGAGTCCATCACCGAAAAGGTCAAAAAGACTTCCCTCGGCTCTCCGGAAGGCATCACTTCCATCTGCGCGGACCTGCGCGACGGGCGCAAGACAGAAGTCAATACCATCAGCGGCTCCGTAGTCCGCGCGTCTAAAAAATGCGGCGTGCCTGCCCCCACCCATGAGATGATCGTGGAACTGGTGCTGGCACTGGAAGAAAAACAGAGATAAATGAAAGAAGCACAGATTCCCATGTCTGTGCTTCTTCCATTTCTAAAACTGCCGGTTCAATTTTCCGTCATGCGATCCAAACGCCGTCCTGATTCACATAATAGCCGTCCGGCGTCGTCATATCCACAGCCATCTTGCCATCCATCTGCAGATAATACCATTTTCCATCTGCACCCTGAACCCAGCCGTTCGCCATCGCACCATCCGCGTTCAGGAAATACCATGTACCGCCAAGCTGCATCCACCCGGTCTTCATGACGCCGTCTGCGCCGAGGAAATACCATCTTCCATCCGGTCCCAGCAGCCAGTCCTTCACAGGGGCATTGGATGCATCCATATAATACCAGACACCGTCCTTCTGTACCCAGCCAACATCATCCGAAGCCGCATACGTCATCCTCGGAGTCGCCGCAGGTCCTCCCTGCACCGTTCCTGTCGATGTCGTACCTGAACCTCCGCCGCTTCCACCGCTTCCGCTGCTGCCTCCCGTCTCCGGCTCACTTGTCGGAGGAATATAGCTGACCGCATATACAAGAGGCAGGGAAGACATTTGTCCACCGCTGAGATAGCCGTCATTATACTCTATCACCAGATCCACCAACAGCATATAACTCAGCTTCATGTCGTTCTTGGCAACCGCATCCTTCTTCCATTTTTTAAAGACGTTCTCTTTCAGAATGATCGGAATCGATATCAAGCCCCCTTCTTCTCTGAGAACCATCTCCGTAGAACCGTCGGCAAATACAAAATTCCCCTTCGGATTCAATTTGGCTCTGGTGATTTCGAGAGGAACCACGTTTCCCTCACTGTCCACTCCCGTCATGTTGCCAAACACCCCGAACTGATGCCGGATCGTAAAGACTTCCGGTTTTGTATCATTTAATTTTATATGACCTACCAGCCTGTATTCTATACCGCTCTCCGTATCTGTAAAAGGCGCGCCGTCATACATGTAACACCATTCCGTACTATAAGCCGAATACAGACCATCGATCCCATAATAAACCGGAACATGTTTTACCGCACCTCTTCCGGAAATCGTGATAAAGTTCTTCGTTCCGTCATTATAGATATTTTCCTCTCCCGCCCTCATCTCATCGCTGACTACAAATTTAATCCCAAACTCCAGGGTCTTTCCCGGCTCCAGATAAATGCTGTCTGGAGGTATGATTTCAATCTTGTCCTTCAGGCCGTCTTCCGGATTCCCCGGAACGCCGACTTTTACCTCAATCTCTCCAAAAGCTTCCAAACCGGCAGTCTGGGTGATGCTGAGCACAACCAGATCAGGCTCAATCACTTCATTCGTCTCGTCCCGTTTAACAAAAAATGAAATACTGTCTTTTTCCTGCCCGTCAATCAGATATTCCGCACGGGCAGAAGAGTCACTGGCAATCACCACTCCGCCGACGGTCCGTCGGTCTGACGTCCTCGCGGTAGCTTCCAGAAGCTCCTCTTCATCCAAAATTTCATCTTGATCCAGAATCTCATCTTGATCCAGAATCTCATCTTCCCCCGGAATGTTGTCATTTCCCGCTTCAGAACCATCGTCAGACGTATTTCCGTCTGAGCTGATATCAACTCCCTGCCCTGTCAGATCCGTAATGCTGCGCGTCACAAACGCTTCGCGCAGTCCCGGCAACTCTGCCTTTGCCACATCAGCAAATGCCGAGACAGGCATCAACGCCGCCATAATTATCGTCAATACTGTGGCAATTGCACTCCTCAACCTTTTCCAGTCCATATTCCCCTCCTGTTTGAAGATCATTGTTTTCTCTTCCTATTATACTCTGCTAATACAAAATAGACAACTTCTAACATTTATAAATTAAGTATTAACTGTTTTACAAAACGCTCACAGCCGTATATAATGAGAGAATACTACGTCTATAAGGAGATTGGAAAATACTATGAGCAGCAAGAATAATTCAGCACACCAAAACGGAGGCTTCAAAACCAGCCTTGGCTTTGTGCTCGCCTGCGTGGGCTCGGCTGTCGGTATGGGCAATATCTGGATGTTCCCCTACCGGGTCGGCCAATATGGAGGCGGTGCATTCCTCGTCCCCTACTTTATATTTATCGCATTATTCGGTCTGGTCGGTCTGTCTGCAGAGTTTGCGATTGGCCGGCGCGCCAGGACAGGTACTCTCGGCGCATATGAGTACTGCTGGGCTTCCATCAACAAAGGCAAGATCGGCTACCTGCTGGGGTGGATTCCCCTGCTTGGCTCTCTGGGCATCTCCATCGGCTACGCCATCATCGTGGGCTGGGTAGTACGCGCATTGGCAGGTTCCCTGTCCGGCGCGATCCTGACCACAGATGCCGCCGCTTATTTTTCAGCGGCAACCGGTGACTTTGGCAGCCTTCCGTGGCACATCCTGGTGATCGCCGCTGCCGTTGCGCTTTTGATGTTTGGGGCTACCAAGGGAATTGAAAAAATCAACAAGATCCTGATGCCCGCCTTTTTTATCCTGTTTGCGGTCCTGGCTGTCCGCGTAGCGTTCCTGCCCGGCGCCATGGAGGGATACCGGTTCCTGTTTGTACCGGACTGGAGCGAGTTATTGAAGGTGGACACCTGGGTCATGGCGATGGGACAGGCATTTTTCTCCCTGTCCATCACCGGTTCCGGCATGATCGTCTATGGGACTTATCTGAGCAAGAAGGAGAATATCCCGCAGGCCTCCATCCGCACCGCCGTTTTTGATACCATCGCCGCCATGCTTGCGGCGCTTGCCATCATGCCTGCCGTCTTTGCATTTGGCATTGAGCCGAACGCCGGACCGCCGCTGATGTTCATCACCTTGCCGAACATCTTCCGTCAGATGCCGATGGGGCAGGTTTTTGCGGTCCTGTTCTTCCTCTCTGTCGCCTTTGCAGGGATCACCAGTCTGATCAATATGTTTGAGGCGGTCAGCGAATCCTGGCAGACCCGCTTCCACCTCCCCCGTAAACTGGCCGTGGCCCTGTGCGGCGGGATTGCCCTGCTTGTCGGCATCTTCCTTGAAGCCGAGCCCAGGGTTGGCTCCTGGATGGATTTTATCACCATTATCGTCGTACCGTTCGGCGCTGTGCTGGGTGCAGTATCCATCTACTATATCCTGGGATATAAAAACATCAGAAAGGAAATGGAGGAGGGACGGGATAAACCGCTCTGGAGCCTCTTTGGCCCCCTTGCCAAATATGTATATGTGCCGCTTTCCGTCATCGTATTTATCCTCGGCATCCTCTATGGTGGAATCGGATGAGTACCGTACCGGCGTTAAAAGCAGAAGGCATCTTCAAATCATACCGCACACGCCCCGTTTTAAAAGGCGTCAGCCTGACCGTACTGCCGGGAACCTGCGTGGGGATCGTCGGGGGCAACGGCTGTGGGAAGACGACCCTGCTCTCCATCCTGGCCGGCGCGGTCCGGGCAGAAAAAGGCAGCATCCTGTACCACGGTACAGAGGCGTTTGGGAATCCCAGGGTGTTCGCCCGCGAGGCTGCATATGTCCCGCAGGAAAATCCGCTGATCGAGGAACTGTCGGTCCGGGATAACCTGCGTCTTTGGTATCACGGAAGCAGAGAAGGGATGGAAGCAGACCTTAGAGAAGGGGCTGCCGCCATGCTGGGAATCGGCGGCATGCTGGGAAGGACCGCCGGAAAACTGTCCGGGGGCATGAAAAAACGCCTGAGCATCGCATGCGCCCTCTCCAACCATGCATCTGTCCTGATTATGGACGAGCCGGGAGCTGCCCTTGACTTAGAATGTAAGGCAGCGATCCGCGCTTATTTAAAAAACTATATGGCCGCCGGGGGAACTGTCATCCTGACCTCCCATGAACTGGCGGAACTGTCCCTCTGCAGCGTCATGTACGTGCTGAAGGACGGAACACTGGAACTGATTGACACCGGACTTTCAGAGCAGGAACTGATCGACCGGTTCAAATAAACAGCAAAAAAACGAATTACCAAGGAGGATTTTATGAAATGTACACATTGTGGAGCAGAGCTTACAGAAAATGATAAGATCTGCAATAACTGCGGACAGCCCGTCGAGGCCGGGAATGCCCCTGCACCGGCTGTTGAGGAGACACCTGCCCCTGTACCGTCACAGGATGAACCGCCTGCTGACAAAAAGAAAGGAAAGAAGACAGCCATCATCATCGCTGCTGTTGCAGCTATCGCAGTCGCCGCTTTTGCCGTTGTGAAGATGACGGCAAAAGATCCAAAAGAAGTCGTTATTGCAGCATTTGAAAATATCTGGCCAGAGGGTCAGGTATCCCCGGAAGAGGAGCTTTTTGGAGTTTCCAGCCTTGCGAAGGCGATGACTTCAACCGACAGCGAAACCAGCCTGAGCCTGAAGCTGGACAGCTGCTCCGAACCTTCCGTCAACAGCTTTGCGGGAGCCGGACTGCGGATTTCCGGAAAAAATGATGTCACCAACAAAAAGTCGTCTTTCAACATGGGCGTGACCTACAACGACATGGATGCCGCCAACCTGAATGTTTACTATGGCGACGAGAAACTGATGGTTTCCCTTCCTGAACTTGTGAGCAAGGTGCTTACCCTGGATCTGAGCGACGGACTGGCAGACCGCGTAAAAAACTCCCCTACCGTGAGCGCCTATCTGGCCCAAAACGGTGTCGATGTAGACGCCATGTCCTCCTATCTTAAGGAACTGATGGATGATGCGGTCAACCAGGCAGAAAACGGCACTGCCCCGTTTGACGTAGAAGCGCTTCTGACACGCTACCGGGAGGGCTGCAAGGCGCAGGATAACTTCAAGGCTGCCCTTACCGTAGAAAAAAACGGCAAAGGAACTTTCACGATGGACGGCAAAGAGATCAGCTGCACAGGCTATAACGTAACGGTCAGCAAAGATTCGATGATCGAATTCCTGCGCTCCTCCTCCGACTTCTTCCTGACGGATGAGACGCTGAAAAATGATTTCCTCAAACAGTTGGAAGCCTCCGTGCGGATGAGCGAGATCATGGGTGCAGGCGCGTACGGCGGCACGGTCCAGTCCCCGGAAGAGATGCAGCAGCAGACTTATGAAGAGTTAATGGGCACTGTCGATGAGATGATCACCTATCTGGACGGCTCCCTGTCTGATATCCAGATGGTTGTATACGTAGACAAGGCAGGTCGCCTGGCATCTGTCGATGGAAAAACAACGGTCAAAGAAGTGACCGAAGAGGGCGCAGAGACAGAAGGAGAACGCATTGATGTAGTGTTCCAGTGGAATCTTCAGGGCGGCGCTTATCTGACCCAGAATATGAACGGAAGCCTTACGCTTACCAACCCGGAAGACGAGACGAATAAGATCTCCATTTCGTTTATCCGCCAGGGCACATATGACAAGAAAGACCTGACCGACGATATCTCCGTAGAGTTTGATGGTGGTTCTGATGACCGGAAGATAACCTTCATGTATACCAACTCCTATTACTCTGACGGCGGAAGTTTCCATACAGCGGCAGAGGTCGGAGCGGGCGGTTCCCAGCTGTTTGCCATCTCCGGCAGCGGTATTGTCGATGAACTGGAGAAGGGCAAATCCTTCCACCTCACGATCGATGAGCTGGAAGCCAGCGCAATGGAGCAGTCCGTCCACGTGATGATGAGCGGCGAATATTCCATATCGCCTCTCCAAAGTGAAGTCACCGCGCCAGAAGGAGAGCAGATGGATGTGTTGGCAGCCACCGGAGCAGAATGGCAGGGCTTATTTATTGAAGGGCTCTTCGGCGCTGTAGGCATTATGCAGCAGCTTGGAATCCAGTAACACGAGACAAAAAATAAAAAGGATTGGGAAGCAATGTTAAAGTACCTGGTTTACCTGGAACTGGAACTAAAAAGAGCACTAAAGCGGCTTCCCCATATCTATGCGGGGGCAATTGCACTGTTTTTCCTTATGGGTGCAATTGCCCTCCTGTCTTCACGGACATTGTATGGGGATGCGGTCACCGGGCGGATCGCCGTAGGCGTCATCCTGCCCGAACAGGATCTTCTCGCAGAAAAGGTCGTTGGCATGGCCAGTTCACTCGGCAGTGTGAAAAGCCTGTGTGATTTTGAATATTTAGACAAAGAGGAAGGGATTGAGCGTTTAAACCGGGGCGAGCTGTATGCAGTCATGGAAATCCCGCCAGAATTTGTGCAGGACATCATGGATGGGACCAATACGCCGGTCCGCATCCTTCTTCCGGCAGATGCCGGTCTGGAGGGGCAGATTTTCCGGGAGCTGACCGACGCCGGAGCCAGGACGCTGGGGACCAGCCAGGCGGGCATCTATGCCGGCGGCGAACTGCTGCGCCTCTACAGCCTGGACTCCTCCATCGGTCAGCTTGAGGCGGACTTAAATACGCTCTATCTGAGATACAGCCTGCCGCGCAGTGACTATTTCCGCCACCGAACGGAGCGCGCCACGGGGGATGTGGACAATATGCAGTTTTTTGGCATCAGCGCCTTTGTGCTATACCTGCTCCTCTGCCCGATTCCGGTCTCCGGCTACCTGCTGCCCCGGCGACCGTCATTTTCAAGGAAGCTGGACATCATCGGAATCAACCGCGCCATCCGGGTCGGCTCACGAGTGCTGGGACTGACCCTGCTCCTCGCTGCGGCGGCGCTGCCTGTCGCAGTCATAGCCATCGCCAAAAACTGGATTGCAGGCGGGCTTTTGCCGGTCGTCATCCTGCTTCTGACATGCCTGGCGGCTGCGTCCCTTGTATCCCTTTGTTTCCAGGCGGCCCAAACGCTGATGGGGGGCATCATCCTGTTGTTTCTCGCAGGCGTGGGACAGCATTTTCTGGCAGGCGGCTTCCTTCCTCTCGTATTTTTGCCCAAAGCGGTGCGAAGTCTGGCTCCGTTCCTGCCCTCAACGGTTCTGATGGAGGGGATTCAGATGACGGTGACAGCCAACTGGGATCCGACGGTCTTTTGTAAGCTCGGATTGCTGGCCGTAACTGGCATCATCCTTGGGATTGTATTGGAGGTGGATGCAAAATGACACGGATATTTACATGGTTTCTTCTCTCCTGTAAACGTTATGGAAAGCGGCTGTCTTTCCTGCTCATCCTGCTGCTCATGCCCGTCGGCATGGCAGCGCTGGGAGCCTTAGGGCAGGAACAGGCACAGGAGATTCGCATTGCAGTCTTTGTACAGGGAAACCAGGAAGGAGAGCTGGGCGCGCGGCTGGCGCAGAGTCTGACCGGCCGGAATCCCGGGGAGGGGATGTTTCGCTTTTATCTGAGCCGGGACGAACAACAGCTTCGGGATGACGTGGTTTCCAGGCGGGCAGAGTGCGGCTATGTGATCGGAGAAGGGCTGGAGGACAGACTGGACCGCGGCGATTACAAACGCTGCATCACCGTATACTCCGCCCCCTCCACGGTGACGGCAAAGCTGTCTACAGAGGTCGTATTTTCCGTCATGATGGAGTTGTATGATAAGGATCTTCTGGAAGATTATGTGAGAAACAGTGAACTGTTCACAGCCGCCGGTGAGCCGGAAAGCCAGAAACGGGAGATTGCCGCGCAAAAAGCGGGCGAGCTGTATGATAAATGGCGAGAAAGCGGCGCTACGTTCCATTTTGAATATGCGGCGCTTGACCATCAGGGAAATGTGGAGGTTTCTGCGTCCTCTGCCGCGCCCAACGTTTTTCCGGTGCGCGGGCTTGTTGCGGTATGTCTTTTTATCGTCGGACTCTATGGGACGGTAACCACCGGCACTGATGTAAGAAACGGTCTGTTCTTGCCGCTTCCCTACCGGCTCCGGGGACCATGCCGGGTTGCCTGCATCGCAGGACCGGTCTGTATGGCGGCCGCCTCCGGGCTGCTGGCGATCTGGCTGGGGGGCAGCGGCCAGGGGATGGGAAAAGAGCTGGCTGCCATGGGAGGTTATATCATCCTCATTGTCGCCTTTTCCAGCCTGCTGGGCGTCATCTTTAAAAACCCCCAGGCACTCTGCTGCCTGATTCCGTTCTTTATGATCGGCAGTCTGATCTTTTGTCCGGTTATCCTGGATGCCGGAAAGTTTTTTCCGGTGCTCAGAGTAGTTGGGCGGTTGTTTCTGCCATATTACTATCTGAGGTTGTTTTAATGACCGACAATGCAAAACCCATGACAGGCAGGAATGTATCAAAGCCGCCTGTCACGGGTATCACTTGTGAGCTTCTTAAGATCAAACTCAAACCTGATTCAAATAACACTCAACCAATTTCACAACATAATCATCTATCACCGGGTATTTATCCCGACTGCTCTCATATTCCTCCAGGCAGCGATATAGCGCATCAAGATTTTGAAATCCGGCTCTTATCTCCTTCGCCAAAATCTCCTGATACCCCAGCTCCGGATTCTGATACACGATCCCATAGATCCGCGCCTGCACAGCCCGGACAATCGCTTCATCTGTAATCCTGTGCCAGGGCATATTTTCATATTGGCTGCTCACAAAATCTGAGGGGCTTTTATCTTTTGCCAGTTGTTCGATCAACTGCACCTGTCCCTCTACGCCCGGATTGATAAACATATGCAGTGCCTCATGATGATAGCTTTCAAAAAGCTGTTTTGCATCGAAATTCCCATCAAATCCCAGCGGTGACTGGATGCTTGTAAGATACATATCCTGGTTCATCCCAAATGTATGAAAACTCGCATTCTTTGGAGATTTATATGCAGAAATCAAGGAACAATAATAAACATGATTTCCCCCAAAAACTTCGGATTTATTACCGGTATAGCCCTCCATCTCCTGCAGCAGATCATGAACCGGCACATCTTTCATATGTTCAGATAAGTACTTCTTTTGATCTTTATGCAGTTTGGAGTTTTTAAAAAATTCTCTTGCTCCGGTATCCTGATAAAACTGATATAAGTTTTCCACAAAAGCGTAAAATTCTTCATCACTTTGAAACGAATACGACTGAATATTGGCAATGCCAAGGCCTGTATTGGACATGGAAGTTACATACTGTGCAAGATAATACAAAACCCCCATATCGGCATACTTATTTTCCATGTCCACAAATTTCTCAAGTTCACGGATAAACGGATGCTCCTTATATGGTGTGAAATGCTCAATCGTTGGCTGATAATCTGCTTCCATGCCAGAGTCAAACAAATATCCTCCCTCAAAATCAAAAAGCAGCCCACAAGCGATAAAATAGGTATCGATCAACTCGTTACTGAAAATCATATAAGGTGAATTGTTATATAGCACTACGTTTTGTTCCGGCTTATGATCTTCTTCAAACTGCCCTTCGGCAGATGACTGTATTACCTCTGACTGCACCATCTCGGACTGCAGCGGAATATCAGCATGGTCAGGCTGTGACGTATTGGCTGAACAAGCCGATAATGTCAGCAGGACACCGGCCATGACAAGCGAAACCATATTGGAAGCAGCCATTCCCATTTATCTCCTCTCAATCTCCATCAACTGGTCTACCCGTCTCTGGTGGCGGCCGCCTTCATACTGGTTATCCAGCCACTCATCTACGATCATCTTTGCCATCTCTGCACCGACAACACGTGCGCCAAATGTCAGGACATTGGAATTGTTGTGCATTCTGGACAGTTTTGCGCTGTATGGCTCGCTGCAGGTGCAGACCCGGACTCCCTTTACTTTGCCTGCCGCGATCCCGATCCCGATTCCTGTTCCGCAGATTGCGATTCCGTAATCTGCTTCTCCCGCAGCCACAGCCCGACCTACCTTCTCCCCATATTCCGGGTAATCGCAGCTTGCCGTCTCATTGGTTCCAAAGTCGATCACTTCATATCCTTTTGCT
Organism: Lachnospiraceae bacterium; assembly: GCA_030825115.1. Lineage (GTDB taxonomy): Bacteria > Bacillota > Clostridia > Lachnospirales > Lachnospiraceae > Brotaphodocola. The sequence continues at coordinate 33,465 of JAPJQL010000012.1, read as the reverse complement.
TCTACATATGCCTGGATCTCTTTCTTCATCTCAACCGCTGTATGGTCGTTTCCCATTGCAATCTTCATCTTTTCATCTCCTCATCATTTCATTAATTTAAACTCTGGAAGTCCTGCCAAGCAGCAGCAGGTCTGCCACGGTCAGCGCTGCCATCGCCTCAACCACGACTACCGCCCGCGGGACCACGATCGGGTCATGGCGGCCTTTAATGCTGATTTCCACATTTTCCCCGTTCCGGTCCACGGTCTGCTGGGGCTGGGCGATGGAAGGGGTTGGTTTAAATGCCGCTCGCAGAATGATCTCACTGCCATCGCTCATCCCGCCAAGTATCCCGCCGGAATGATTGGTCCGTTTCCTGACCACTCCATCCTCATCTGTATAAAAAGCGTCGTTGTTCTCAGAGCCGCAGGACCTTGCCGCTGCAAACCCGTCTCCGATCTCAAAACCTTTCACCGCGCCGATGGACATCACCGCCTTTGCCAGGCAGGCGTCCAGCTTGTCAAACACCGGCTCTCCGACGCCGGCCGGAACTCCGTCTATGACGCATTCTACGACGCCGCCTGCGGAGTCCTTCTGCGCCATCAGCCGTTCGAGCCACTCTTCGGCCTCAGATGCCGCCACTACATCCGGCATATACAGGCGGTTCTCATCCCGGACCTTTATGTCAAACCGCGAAGGCTGGACTTCAAATTCCCCGATGCTCTTTGTATATGCGGTCACCGTGATCCCGTACTGTGCAAGCAGTTTGACTGCCACAGCCCCTGCCGCCACCCGTCCAATCGTCTCCCGGCCCGATGACCTGCCGCCTCCCCGGTAATCCCGAAAGCCGTACTTTTCATCAAAGCCAAAATCCGCATGACCCGGACGATATACATCCATGATCGCGCTGTAATCATGGGACCTCTGGTCCTGATTCCTCACCATCAGCGCAATCGGAGTCCCCGTCGTCTTGCCCTCAAATACGCCTGACAGGATCTCAACCAGATCCCCCTCCTGCCTTGCCGTGGTGAACTTGCTCTGTCCCGGCTTTCTCCGGTCCAGATACTGCTGGATATCCGCTTCACACAGCGGAAGCCCCGCCGGGCAGCCGTCGATCGTAACGCCGACGCCTTTCCCGTGAGACTCCCCCCATGTCATCATTCTGAATACTGTTCCAAATGTCGAACCCGCCATGTCAGACTCCCACCTTCACGATGGCACAACTGTTTGGCTCGCTGCATTTGATCGCCTTGCTGCTCATGATCAGCAGACCTTTCTCATAATCCACCTTGAAAAACGTGATGCTGCCGCTCTCATGGTTGATCACCGCGATATGCCTGTCATCCGGGAATACGGCGATGTCCTTCGGATATTCCCCGCTGATCGGAAGGCAGCAGATCATCTTTAACAGCCCTGTCTTTTTGTCCCTGTCATAGACCGCCACAGTCTCATCTCCCGCATTGCCGCAGAACAGGTGGGACTCATCGCTGGAAAACCGCATGGAACATGCCGCAGTCAGGTGGCTTCTCTTCTCGCTGGCCGTCGGGACGGTCTGGATCTTCTCAATCACCGGCACGCGGTCTCCGCTGTTGTAGGTAAATACATCGATCACATTCTTCTGTTCATACATCAGATAGATGAACTTTCCGTCTGAGCTGAACCGGAAACACTTCGGCGCAGACTCCAGGTCACAGGGAATCGTATCGACCTGAATCAGCTTCTCATCTTTGTCATTGAACTTATAGACCTTCACCTGGTCCAAACCGGAATCGCAGATCATCACGAACTTCCCGTCCGGCGTCCGGCGGGTACAGGACACGTGGGGGCGGAAATTACGCTCTGCCACGCTTCCCAGGCCTTTGTGATATACGCCGTCTACGATCTCGCCGACGCCTCCGTCGCGTCTGAGGCGCAGGATCGTGGACTTGCCGTCATGAAATCCAGATACAAAAATATACTTGTCCTTGCCGTCCGTTGACAGATGACAGCCTCTCATTCCCTTGATCTTGGCGCTGTTGAGCCTGGACAGGCTTCCGTTCTCCAGGATGCGGAATGCCACAACGCCCTCATCTGCTATGGAATACAGTGTCTTCCCGTCACTGGAGGGAACGACATAGGAGGAGTTGTCCACTTCCACCTCACACCGCTCCTTGAAAATCCCCTTCTCCACATCCACGTCAAACACGGTGATTCCCTTTGATTTTCCATTGTAGGAGTAGGACCCTACATAAGCCATGTACTTTCCTTTCGCCGCCATCAATATATCCTCCTCAAACCATGCTTTTTCATAACTTTTCTGAATTGGTTTTATCATATCACACATTCCTCAAAAAATCTATTCACAATCTATTGACAGCGGAAGAAATTTCTGTATAATAAGATTTGCTGCTTGTTTATTATTACTAAACTTTTTAATTATTTTTACAATCAGTTAGTATTAGTAAACTTTAAGTAAAGTTTTAGTTTTTGGAGGGAACATATGAGCATTGGCGCAAAACTGAAAGAACTCCGGGTCCTCAAGGGACTTACGCAGGAAGAGCTTGCCGACCGCGCAGAGCTGTCAAAGGGATTTATCTCTCAGCTTGAACGCGACCTGACATCTCCCTCCATCGCAACATTGATGGATATCCTGCAGTGCCTTGGGACCTCCATCGGCGAATTTTTCAACGAGACGCCGGAAGAACAGATCGTATTCGGAAAAAATGATTATTTTGAGAAACACGACACAGACTTAAAGAATGAAATCAAATGGATTATCCCCAATGCCCAGAAGAACGTGATGGAGCCCATCATGCTGACACTGGAAGCCGGCGGCGAGACCTACCCGGATAATCCCCATGAAGGCGAAGAATTCGGTTATGTGATGCAGGGAAGCATCTCCATCCACCTTGGAAGCAAGACCTACAAGGCTAAAAAAGGCGAGTCCTTCTATTTCGTACCAGACAAAAAACACTACCTTACCAGCAAGTCGGGCGCTGTCATCCTGTGGGTCAGCTCCCCGCCAAGCTTCTGATTATTACCCTTGACCAGGAGGAACATAAGATGGCTCAGCCTTTGATTGATTTAGTGAACATTTCCAAAAGTTTTGACGGGACGATGGTCCTGGATGATTTAAACCTCGCCGTAAAAGAGAACACCTTTGTCACCCTGCTCGGCCCCAGCGGCTGCGGCAAGACGACCACACTGCGTATCATCGGCGGCTTTGAGACGGCCGACACCGGCAAGGTGATCTTCGACGGCATGGATATCGGCAAGATTCCGCCGAACAAACGTCAGCTCAACACCGTATTCCAGAAGTATGCGCTGTTCACCCATATGAATATCGCGGAAAACATCGCCTTTGGATTAAAGATCAAAAATAAACCGAAGGCTTACATCGAAGATAAGATCAAGTATGCATTAAAACTGGTGAATCTGGACGGATACGAAAAGCGTACCGTAGATTCCCTGAGCGGCGGTCAGCAGCAGCGGATCGCCATCGCCCGCGCCATCGTAAACGAGCCAAGGGTACTGCTTCTCGACGAACCGCTGGGGGCCCTGGACTTAAAGCTGCGCCAGGATATGCAGTATGAGCTGATCCGTTTAAAAAATGAGCTTGGCATCACCTTTATCTATGTCACCCACGACCAGGAGGAGGCGCTGACCATGTCCGACACCATCGTGGTCATGAACCAGGGTTACATCCAGCAGATGGGAACGCCGGAGCAGATCTACAACGAGCCGGAGAACGCATTTGTCGCAGATTTTATCGGGGAAAGCAACATCGTCCCCGGCATCATGCTGCGGGACGAGCTGGTGGAGATCTTCGGCGCGAAGTTTGCCTGCGTCGATAAGGGATTCGGCGTCAACAAACCGGTAGACGTCGTGATCCGGCCGGAGGACATCGACCTGGTAGAGCCCTCCCAGGGTACGCTGACCGGCGTATGTACCCACCTGATCTTCAAAGGCGTACACTATGAGATGGAAGTTACTACTCCGGATGGATTTGAATGGCTGGTTCACTCGACGGATATGTGCCCGGTGGGCAAAGAAGTGGGAATCCACGTTGACCCCTTCGATATCCAGATCATGAACAAGCCTGCATCGGAAGATGAGGAGGCTGTGGGAGTCAATGAGTAAAAAACTGCTTGCAGGTCCTTACCTGCTCTGGATGGTGGGATTTATCGTGATCCCTCTGCTCCTTATCGTATATTATGGAATGACCGACAAGACCGGGGCGTTTACGATGGCAAATATCCTGTCCATCGCCACGGCAGAGCACGCAAAAGCGCTCTGGCTGTCCCTCGGACTGTCTTTTGTCAGTACGGTCATCTGTCTGCTGCTCGCCTATCCTCTTGCCATGATCTTGAGGAACCGGGGCATCGGGCAGGGCAGCTTTATCGTGTTCATCTTCATCCTGCCGATGTGGATGAATTTCCTGCTCCGCACGCTTGCATGGCAGACCCTGCTTGAGAAAAACGGTGTCATCAACGGCATCCTGACCGCCCTTCATCTGCCGACCCAGAGCCTAATCAATACACCCGGCGCAATCATCCTCGGCATGGTCTACAATTTCCTGCCGTTCATGGTGCTGCCAATCTACAATGTGCTCTGCAAGATTGACGACAATACCATCAACGCTGCAAGAGACCTGGGCGCAAACTTTTTCCAGACTCTGGTCCGGATCTGGTTCCCGTTGAGCGTTCCCGGCGTCATCAGCGGGATCACGATGGTATTCGTGCCTGCGCTGACGACCTTCGTCATCTCCAATTTGCTGGGCGGCAGCAAGATCCTGCTGATCGGAAATGTCATCGAACAGGAGTTTACAAAAGGAAGCAACTGGAATCTCGGTTCCGGCCTGTCCCTTGTACTGATGGTATTTATCCTGCTCAGCATGGCCCTCATCGCCAAATATGATAAAAACGGGGAAGGGAGTGCATTCTGATGACAAGACTGAGACAAAACCTCAAAAAAATATGGCAGGATTTCTATCTTGTCGTGATCATGGTCTTTTTATACGCCCCGATCGCCACCATGATGGTCCTGTCCTTCAACAGCTCCAAATCCCGCACCCAGTGGGGCGGGTTCACCCTGCGGTGGTACACGGAGATGTTTGCCAGCCGCAATATCATGGACGCCCTGTACAATACGCTGGCGATCGCATTTTTGTCGGCTCTGATCGCCACGGTCATCGGGACTGCGGCATCCATCGCCATCAATAAGATGAAACAGGTTCCAAAAACCATCGTGATGGGAATCACCAACATCCCGATGCTGAACGCCGATATCGTGACCGGAATCTCGCTGATGCTCGCCTTTATCGCATTCGGGATTTCCCTGGGATTTAAGACCATCCTGATCGCACATATTACGTTCAATATTCCATATGTGATCCTGAGCGTGATGCCCAAGCTCAAGCAGACCAGCCGCTCGACTTATGAGGCGGCGATGGACCTGGGCGCAGGTCCGGTTCAGGCATTTTTCAAGGTGGTGTTCCCGGATATCCTTCCCGGCGTCCTCTCCGGCTTTTTGCTGGCGTTTACGATGTCGCTGGACGACTTCATCATCACCCATTTTACCCGCGGCGCAGGCATCAACACCCTGTCGACCCTCATATACAGCGAGGTACGCCGGGGCATTAAGCCATCCATGTATGCGCTTTCCACTGTTATCTTTGTCACCGTGCTGGTACTGCTGTTAATCAGCAACTTTGCACCGAAACGGCAAAAACAATCGTAAAAGAGGAGACTGACTATGAAAAAGAGACTGTTTGCACTGACCCTGGCGGCCGTTGCCGCCGCCACGACCATGACCGGCTGCGGAAGCGCTTCCCAGGGCGGCAAGACCGGAAGCAAAGATGCCGGGGAACTGTATGTCTACAACTGGGGCGAATACATCGACGAATCCGTAATTGACCAGTTTGAAGAGGAAACCGGTATCGAAGTCACCTACGACCTGTTTGAAACAAATGAAGAGATGTACCCTATCATCGAGGCAGGCGCCATCAACTATGACGTGGTATGCCCGTCCGACTACATGATCCAGAAAATGCTGGAAAACGGCCTGCTTGCCGAGATCAACTTCGACAACGTGCCAAACGTAAAAGAGATCGACCCGGCTTATATGGAGATGTCAAAGGCCTTTGACCCGGACAATAAGTACTCCGTACCGTACTGCTGGGGCACGGTGGGCATCATCTACAACACAAAACGTCTGGAAGAACTGGGCGTGGATGCGCCGACTTCCTGGGCAGATCTGTGGGATAAAAAGCTGAGCGGCGAGATTCTGATGCAGGACAGCGTCCGCGACGCATTTATGGTTGCACTGAAAAAGAACGGCCACTCCATGAACACGGAAAATGAAGCAGAACTTCAGCAGGCAAAGCAGGATCTGATTGCGCAGAAACCTCTGGTTCAGGCTTACGTCATCGACCAGGTGCGTGATAAGATGATCGGCGGCGAGGCAGCCGTGGGCGTCATCTATTCCGGTGAGCTTTTATACATCCAGGATGAGGTAGAAGACCTGGGTCTGGATTATTCCCTGGATTATGTGATCCCGGAAGAAGGTACGAACCTGTGGCTGGACAGCTGGGTGATCCCTGCCAATGCAAAGAACAAGGAAAACGCTGAAAAATGGATCGACTTCCTGTGCAGACCGGAGATCGCAAAGGCGAATTTTGAGTATATCACCTATGCTACCCCGAACAAAGGCGCTTATGACCTTCTGGATGAGGAGACAAAAAACAACAAGTCTGTCTTCCCTGATATTGACTCGCTGAAAGACAGTGAAGTATTCAACTATCTTGGAGATGAGGTAGACACCGTATACAACAATTTGTGGAAGGAAGTAAAGTCCAACTAAAATCAGCTCTCTATTTGCAAGAAACCCGGATTTCTCATGTATAAACTTCAAATATTGGTACATACTACCGATATGAAAAGGAGGTATTGCCATGAGAAATAAAGCACTGGATTATACAGCATTGACCATCGCAATCATCGGTGCAGTCAACTGGGGACTGGTAGGATTTTTCGATTTCAACCTGGTTGCATTCCTGTTTGGGAGCATGTCCTGGCTGTCCAGAATCATCTATGCACTGGTTGGGCTGTGCGGACTTTATCTGATTAGTTTTTATATGGGAAACGGCAATGCAGAAGCATAAAAAAAGAAGATATGAGTAAAAAATGCTGTGAAATCCGCGGTCTGGATTTCACAGCATTTTCATTCACAGACAGCTTTCGATACAGCTTTGCCCTTCTTCTTCCCGGCTGCCGTCCCCGCCGTTCTCCCCTGCTTCGCGCAATACCGCTTCAATTGCAAGGTAGGTCCGATATCTCGGATTATCTGTCGCTCCCGAAAATACCTTGTTGACCGTACTGAACGGAACGCCTGAGAGCTCGGCGATCCGGGCATTGGTCAGACCTGCTTCTTTCTTCCTTTTTCTCATCTCGGCAATATCCATACCCAATCCTCCTTCAATTACCCTTATATGGATATGCTATCACAATGGGTCAGAAAAATCAATTGCGAAGTTATCCGCGAACGGATATCCTTTCCTTTTTAAACAACGTTCAATATGGCTGTTATTTTAAGCCGAATTATGGTAATATTCTAAGTAGCAGCTATTAACCACATCATACAGGTGCAATCATATGAAAATCACTTACATTCATCACAGCAGCTTCCTCGTGGAGCTGGAACAGGTACTTCTTTTATTTGACTATACAGACGGCCCTCTGCCTGCTCTGGCAAAGGACAAGACCCTTATTGTGTTCGCAAGCCACCGCCACGGAGATCATTTTTCTCCCTGCATATTCGATCTGGCCAGGCAGTATCCTCATATCTTCTATGTGCTTTCAGACGATATCTGGCAGAACCGGGTTCCGCAGGAAATGCACGGATGCACGGAATTTATCGGCCCTGGTGAGGAATTGGAGATCGAGGAATATGGCAACCTGCGTGTTACCGCGTTCAAATCAACCGATGAAGGCGTCGCGTTTATGGTAGAATGCGAAGGACAAACCATCTACCACGCCGGAGACTTAAACGACTGGCGTTGGAACGGAGAGACAAAGGCATGGAACAACAACATGCATGCCAATTATAAAAAAGAGCTGGAGCAGATCCGCAGCGGCGGTTTTCACCCGGATGTAGCATTTGTCCCCTTGGACGGACGTCTGGAAGAATGGTTTTACCTGGGGCTTCATGAGTATATGGAGCAGGTTGGGGCAGACATGGTATTTCCCATGCACTTCTGGGAAGATTACTCCGTGATCGGGCGCTTAAAGGATCTTCCGGCTTCTTCTGAATACCGGGAAAGAGTTGCAGATATCCAAAAAGAAGGACAGGTGTTTTTGATTTGAATACAGGCAGAGGGGTCGGATTATGGAACAGACAGAACAGGTGCGTCAGCGGGATGTGCTGCTCGTCGCATTGAAAGCAGGAAAAATTCTGCTGGAAAACGGAGCCGAGATATTCCGGGTGGAGGATACGGTTTATCGTATCTGCCGTTATTATGGGCTGAAATCGGCAAGTGCATTTGTGCTCAGCAATGGCATATTTCTGACTTCGGGGGATGAAGACGAACCGGAATTTGCCAAAGTCCAGCAGATACCCGTCAACAATGCCAATCTAAGCCGGGTGGCAGAGGTAAACCAGCTTTCCAGAAGGATTGAGGCGGGCTGCTGTACCCTTCAGGAAGTAAAGATGGAACTGGAGCGGATTCAGGCCATGCCCGGCTTTTCAAAAAAGGTCCAGATTGCCGCCGCAGGGATTACCGGCGCGTGCTTTTCTGTCATGTTTGGCGGAAACCTGCAGGACGCCCTGTGTTCGCTGCTGATCGGCTTTCTTTTGTACGGGTATCTGCTGTATATCGGCAAACCGTTTTTTTCTAAGATTGTGTGCAACATCGTCGGCAGCGCGCTGGTCACATTTTTATGCATCCTGATGTACAAATCGGGGGCGGGGATTCATCTGGAATCCATGATGATCGGCGGCATCATCCTGATGGTTCCGGGTATGGCATTCACCAATGCGATCCGGGACATGGCAGATGGGGACTATATTTCAGGCTCCGTCAGGATGCTGGATGCCGTTCTTGTGTTTTTTTGCATTGCAATGGGAGTGGGGTTCGTGATCGCTCTCTATGGCAGGCTGACAGGAGGTGTGCTTTTATGAGTGTTTCCGGCATGCTGCTTCAAGTGACTGCCGCCGCAGTCGGAACGGTCGGCTTTTCGCTCCTGTTTGGCGCACCGGTCCGTTATTACCCCTACTGCGGTTTGATCGGAGGCGCGGGATGGCTGTTTTACCTCTGCCTGCTCCCGCTTTCCTCTGCGCCTTCTGCAACGTTATTTGCCACCATCGGGGTCATTTTAATGTCCCGTTGGTTTGCGGTTCGGAAACGGTGCCCTGTCACCATATTTCTGATTTCCGGTATTATCCCGCTGGTCCCGGGAGCCGGAGTGTACTGGGCTGCCTATTATACCGTGACCGGACAGTTTTCGATGGCTACCCAGACAGGGTATGCCGCTTTGAAGGTTGCTGTTGCCATCGTGCTTGGCATCGTATTTGTATTTGAGCTGCCCCAGCGGATGTTCCGCATCGGGCTGAAAAATAAGGAGGATTAGACAGATGATACTGATAAAAGGCGGACGGGTGATCGACCCGAAGACAGGAGTGGACGCGCAGCTCGACGTAGTGCTGGACGGCGGTAAGATTATAAGGATAGGCGCAGATATCGACGAGGCTGGCGGTCAAAATCCCTATGAGCGCATCATCGACGCGTCCGGGCTGACCATTGCCCCCGGACTGATCGATGTCCATGTCCATTTCCGCGATCCGGGGCTAACCTATAAAGAGGATATCCATACCGGAGCAAAAGCAGCCGCAAAAGGCGGCTTTACGACCGTTGTCTGCATGGCCAATACAAAACCCGTCGTAGACAATGCCGAAACGCTGCAATATGTCATAGAAGAGGGCAAAAAAACAGGGATTCACGTACTATCCGCAGCTACCATCACCAAAGGAATGAAGGGCGAGGAGCTGACCGATATGGAAACCCTCAAACGCTGCGGCGCCCCCGGCTTTACAGACGACGGGATGCCGCTCAAAGACGCTCGTCTGGTGGAACAGGCGATGAAGGAGGCTGTCCGGCTCAATGTGCCGCTCAGTTTCCATGAAGAGGATCCGTCCTTTATCACGGACAACGGAATCAACCGCGGCGCAGTATCCAAAGAGCTCGGCATCGAAGGTTCTCCTGCCCTGGCGGAAGATATCATGATTGCCCGCGACTGTATGCTGGCACTTCATACGGGAGCCACCGTCGATATCCAGCATATCAGTTCCGGCAATTCTGTCAGGATGGTGAAACTGGCAAAGGAGCTCGGTGCGGATGTCATGGCAGAAGTGACCCCTCATCATTTTTCTTTGGATGAAACAGCGGTTTTAAAGCATGGGACCCTGGCCAAGATGAACCCCCCGCTCCGCACGGCTAAGGACCGGGAGCAGATCATCAGGGGGCTGGCAGATGGCACGATTGATATCATTGCCACCGACCACGCGCCTCACAGTGCAGAGGAAAAAGCAAAACCACTGACCCAGGCCCCCAGCGGAATCATCGGGCTGGAGACAGCTCTGGCTCTCGGCATCACCAATCTGGTACGCCCGGGTCACCTGACCACCCTTCAGCTGATGGAAAAGATGAGCCTGAACCCCGCCATTCTTTACCGGCTGGACAAAGGCTGGCTGGACGAGGGAGCAGATGCCGATCTTGTCATCTTCGATGAGAATGAGCAGTGGACCGCCGGAAATTATGTTTCCAAATCATCGAACTCACCTTTTACCGGAGAACAGTTATACGGAAAGGTAAAATATACCATCTGCAGCGGAGTGATCGTGTATGAAGATTGAGAATGATCAGACTGCTTTGCTCCATCAGAGCGGTTCCCGCGCTTTCACCACCGTGCTGTTAGACGTGGACGGCACGCTCCTCGACTTCGACGAGGCTGAGCGCCGGGGTGTCCGTGTTGTGCTGCAGACTTATGGAGTAGAGCCGACAAAGGCTTTGGAAAAACGATATCATGAGATCAACAAAAAATACTGGAAAGCCTTTGAGCGGGGAGCGATTCCCAAAGAGGCAATCATCGAAAACCGCTTTGTTGAATTTTTCAAAACCCTCGGCAAAGAGATCGACGCCTCCGAAGTGGAACGCCTATACCGGGAGCAGTTGGATTCCTGCGCAGTCCTGATCGAGGGAGCGTCAGAGATCTGTGCCTGTCTTTCCAGCCGTTATCAGCTTTATGTCGTGACAAACGGCATCTCCCACACCCAGTACCGCCGGCTGAAAGATTCTGGCCTTGACCGGTATTTTTCAGATATTTTTGTTTCAGAAGACGCCGGAAGCCAAAAGCCAAAGAAAGAATATTTTGATTACTGCTTTGCCCGGATCGCCGAGCAGGACCCGTCCCGGATGATCATCATCGGAGACAGCCTTACATCGGATATCCAGGGCGGTAAAAATGCCGGAATTGCCACCTGCTGGGTAAACCTTGGCAGACAGCCCCGGATGGCGGGTATCAAGCCTGATTATGAAATAAACAGGTTAATGGATATCAAAAAAATCCTTTAACGATATTATGTTGAAACGCAGACAGCTGCAGCCGGGGTACTTATCTCCACGGCTGCAGCTGTCTATGCATCGTCGCTATTCTTCTCTCTTGCTTTCATCCGCCGTTTTTTTATCCGTCAGCTTCCTGACTTCCGGCTTCTTATCCTCTACCTTTTTGACCTCAGGCTTTTTGTCCGCCAGCTTCTTGACCTCTGGCTTCTTATCTTCTACCTTCTTGACTTCAGGCTTTTTGTCCGCCAGCTTCTTGATCTCCGGCTTCTTATCTTCTACCTTTTTGACTTCAGGCTTTTTGTCCGCCAGCTTCTTGACTTCCGGTTTCTTATCTTCTATCTTTTTGACCTCCGGCTTTTTCTCCTCTGCCTTCTTGTCCTCATCCTGTTTCGTTAAGAATTTTTCTCCCGCTGTCTTTGCCGCCTTGGCCGCAGCTTTCGCTACTGTCTTTGTCACTGCTTCGGTCGCAGCCTTTGCCACTGACCTTGCCGTTTCTTTTGCAGTTGGCTTCACAGGTGCGCTGGTTTCTTCTCCTGCCTTTGCTTTAGCCGGACTTTTTGTCCCTGCCGCACCGGAGGCCTTTTTCACCGGCTCATCCGTCTTCGTACAGGAGAATACCAGCATAGACATCGGCGGAACCTCGATCATGATGGAATTCTCACGCTCATCACATTCCGCTTTCTTACTGGTTTTGACTCTCGGATTTCCTTTTCCGCTTCCGCCAAATGCGATAGCGTCACTGTTGAAAATTTCTTTATACTTTCCGTGGAACGGCACGCCAACCTGATATTTTTCATGCTCAACCGGCGCAAAATTGTAGACAAACAGTAATGTCTCATCCGCTTTTTTGGTCTTTCTCATAAATACCAGGATATTGTCCGCACCTGCTGTGCAGTTCACCCATTCAAATCCGTCCGGATGATGATCCGCTTCGTACAAAGCCGGATGGCTCTTGTAAAACTGGTTCAGCGCCTTCACATAATCTTTTGTCGTCTTGTGGACCGGATACTTCACAATATCCCATGGAAGCTCCTCATTCTCATTCCACTCGGATACCTGTGCAAACTCCTGTCCCATAAACAAAAGTTTTTTGCCCGGATGTCCATACATAAAGCCATATGCCACCCTCAGGTTGTCCGCTTTTACCTCCAGCGTCTCGCCCGGCATCTTGCCCAGCATGGAAGCTTTTCCATGGACCACCTCGTCATGGGAGAATACCAGGATAAAATCTTCACTGTATGCATAGAGCATACTGAAAGTCAGCTCCCCATAATGATGACAGCGGAAAAATGGATCATATTGCATGTATCCGGTAAAGTCATTCATCCATCCCATGTTCCACTTATAATCGAACCCAAGAGAACCGCCCTTCACATCGCCGGTGATCTGCGGCCATGCGGTGGATTCCTCTGCGATCAGCATACCGCCTTTCACGCGCTTTTTGAAGACAGAATTCAGATGTTTTAAAAACTCTACTGCCTCCAGGTTCTCATGTCCGCCATAGATATTGGCGACCCACTCTCCGTCATTCTTTCCATAGTCCAGATACAGCATAGATGCCACCGCGTCCATCCTGATTCCGTCAGCATGGTATTGCTCTGCCCAGAACAGCGCATTGGAAATCAGGAAGTTCGTCACCTGTGGCCTGCCATAATTGTAGATCAGTGTTCCCCAATGAGGGTGAGAACCCTGCCGTGGGTCCTTGTGCTCATAGACACAGGTTCCGTCAAAACATGCCATGCCATAAGCATCTCTCGGGAAATGTGCCGGAACCCAGTCCAGGATCACGCCAATCCCCTGCTCATGCATATAGTTCATAAAGTACATAAAATCATCCGGTGTTCCATACCTGCTGGTCGGGGCATAATACCCGGTCACCTGATACCCCCAGGAAGCATCCAGGGGATGTTCCATCACCGGCATCAGCTCCACATGCGTATATCCCATCTCTTTGACATACTCTGCCAGGCGCACCGCGATTTCCCGATAATTGTAAAATTCGGAGCCGACTGTCTCCGTCCCGTCTTCCGCAACCTCAAGAGGCTTGCGAATCCAGGAACCCAGGTGCAGTTCATAGATGGATACCGGCTTTGTCTTATGGTCAGCCTTCTCACGTGCCTTCATCCAGGCATCGTCACTCCACGAAAATTTCCCGATATCCCAGACAACCGACGCATTGTGCGGACGCAGTTCCGCATAGTTTGCATATGGGTCTGCCTTTAACATCGGCTCTCCTTTTGGACTCTTGATCTCATACTTATAGATGGTTCCGCTCTCCAAACCGGGGATAAACAGCTCAAAGATACCGGAATCCCCCTGCCTTTTCATCTGGTGTCTGCGTCCATCCCACAGGTTGAAATCGCCGACCACGCTGACACGCATCGCACACGGCGCCCATACAGAAAAATACACACCGCTTACTCCGCCAATCGTCATCGGATGTGCGCCCATCTTTTTATAGACATCATAGCAGATGCCCGCTTCAAATTTTTTAAGGTCTCCATCGGTGTACTGCGACGCATATGCATAAGGATCATGGATTTCGTCCACCACACCAGTATCATAAGTTACTAAAAGCGTATAATCCGTCATGCTTTTGCGGGGTACCAATACTGCAAAAAAACCTGCGTCGTCCTGCTGTTCCATCGGGTATTTTTTTCCGCTGGCCGTCAGCTTCACGGTGATGCCTGCTGCAGTCGGGATAAACGCCTGAATGAGCAGCCCCTGCGCCGTCACGTGCGGTCCCAGCAGTTTTTCCGGATTCGCCGCCTCCGAATACACAATCTCCTCAATGCCTGCCCAGTCCATTAAGTCATATAACACTTTGTCCATACGGTAGCCTCCTTTATTTTCCAAGGGAATTCAACCGCAGATTTCTGCCTTTTCCCCTTGTACATGCCACTTATTCTGACTATTATTATAGCTTATTTTTATCCGTACTGCAATCAATATCCGTCCGCCAATTTTTTTACACTTCTTTTTGACCACCTTTTCCTCACCGTGCCTGCCCCATATAATAAGCCAACATCAAATCCACCGCCCGCCCATAGCTCTGCACCCCGTCCGTCTGGTCATTCATCTTCAGATAAGTGTCATTTAACTGGTTTGCCGCCTCTGCGACCTTTCCCTCATACCGGTCCCAAAAAGCATTATTGGCCAGGAGGTCCCGCTCCGCCTGCGGATCCAACTGCTGCCGCAGTTCCATATACGCCTTCATATCTGCTCTCGCAAGGGCATTTCCCGCGTAAATCCACCCCATCAGATAACCGCTGTATCGGAATGCCTGGTTTTCCGAAGAGATGCAGGCGAGATAACCGATAAAATTCGCCTCGTCTTCCCGCATAAATCCCTTCAAATGGGACAGCTCATGGCAGATTGTATGGGGAACATTGTAACTTGGCATATCCCCATTGTAATTTGCTTCAATCGTAAATGGGGCATAGATTCCGCAGAGTTGCTGAACCGACAATATGTAAGACCAGGCTACCTCTTTCGGGGGCGGATAAAAACCTCCCAAACACTCATATTGTGCCGCCGCCTGTCCCATCGCCTTCAAACCTTCTTTTCTCCACTCCTGCCGGTGTTCGGCATAGGATTCCATTGTAACATTCTCATTGACCTGTTCTACCAGAAAACGGCACAAGTCTTCCAGTTCTTCTTTTGTATATAATCCTGTCTCCAGTCCCGCGTAGGAAGAAAACGGCGCAGCATAATAGTTGACACCACAGTTGGCCGTGTAAGAAAACAGCAGTGCCCCCACAAGAAACAACGTCCTGCTGAGCATCCGCCAAGGTTCCCTTAAAAAGCGGATAGCATACACTATGCTGATAAAAATAAGCAGATAAAGGCATATTTCCACCACTGAGAAAGGGAAAATGCCAAAAAATCGTCCAATCGCCCCCACTAAGACCGGATAGATCCTGTGAGCATACCATGTGGCAAATCCGCCGATATTCCTTGCCGCCACCTGTAATGCGAATGCCGACGCTAACAGGATAGCTCCTGCTGCAGCATACCATTTATTTTTTCTGTCCATCGCAAGCACCCTTTTCATGATTTAAATCAATTTTTCTATCCGTATGTGAAAAGAATCCCCCTCAAATTGAAGAAGATTCTTTTCCACAAATTTTAATCCTGCCAGTAATCTTCAAGATACTGTCTTACATCCGCTTCGGTAAAAGGGAATTTGTCCTTCGCTTTGCACCCTATCTTCTCGCTGGACTTGATCTTACTGACCTTCCGGTGCAGAGCTCTCCTTTTATTATATGTAATTTTCTCTGATACTGCAAGAACATTGTTCTCTATCTATCCATACTTTGGGATACGGGAAGAATTTTCCCCTTTGATTTCCGCAGCAAGAATTACTGCGAGAATCCCCCGAAACGACAGCAGATCCCATCGTTCCGGGTTGTAATTTATCTCACTTAAATAGCTTAATGCTTCAGCTCCAGACGTACCAGCGCCCTCTTTAACGACATCTCTGCACGCATGATGTCAATCTCATTCGAGTTCATGGTAATCCGCCGCTCCGCGCGCACGCGCGCTTCCTCGGCACGGCTGAAGTCAATCTCATCCGGCCATTCTACCGTCTCAGCCATGATAATGACTTCCTCCGGAAAAATCGTGACGAAACCGGAAAGCAAGGCTGCTTCCAACGTCTGGCCTTCCTCATGAATCTTCAGCACACCCGGAGACACCACCGCGGTCAGCGGGATGTGGTTCGGGTAGATACCGATCTGTCCCTCCGTCGTAGTCAGCTCCACCATGGTAACATCCCCCTGGTAAAAGTCACGGTTCGGAGTGATAATGTGCAATTTCATAATATCAGCCATATTCCTACCCCCTATTTCACACGGGCAAGAACGTCATCGATATTACCTGCATTCAGGAAATACTGCTCCGGCACATCGTCATGCTTCCCGTCCAGAATCTCCTTGAAGCCCTGTACTGTCTCGCTCAGCGGTACATAACGGCCTTCCATACCGGTAAACTGTCCTGCAACGAAGAAAGGCTGAGATAAGAATCTCTGGATCTTTCTTGCGCGGGATACGGTCAGCTTATCTTCCTCGGAAAGCTCATCCATACCTAACATGGCGATGATATCCTGTAATTCTTTATATTTCTGAAGCACCTGCTGTACGCCACGCGCCACATTGTAATGCTCCTCGCCAACCACACGCGGGTCAAGCATACGGGAGGTGGACTCAAGCGGGTCAACCGCCGGGTAGATACCCAGCTCTACGATAGAACGGCTAAGAACCGTGGTTGCATCCAGATGGGCGAATGTATTCGCCGGCGCCGGGTCAGTAAGGTCATCGGCCGGTACGTATACTGCCTGAACGGACGTGATCGAACCGCTCTTGGTGGAAGTGATACGCTCCTGCAGAGCACCCATCTCCGTCTGGAGGGTTGGCTGGTAACCTACTGCGGACGGCATACGTCCAAGCAGTGCGGAAACCTCAGAACCTGCCTGGGTGAAACGGAAGATATTGTCGATGAACAACAGCACGTCCTTACCGCCCTGGTCACGGAAGTACTCTGCCATGGTAAGTCCTGTCAGACCCACACGCATACGTGCTCCCGGCGGCTCGTTCATCTGTCCGAACACCATCGTGGTCTTATTGATAACGCCGGAATCGGTCATCTCGTAGTAAAGGTCATTTCCCTCACGGGTACGCTCGCCTACGCCGGTGAATACGGAATATCCGCCGTGCTCCGTTGCGATGTTACGAATCAGCTCCTGAATCAATACGGTCTTACCTACACCTGCACCGCCGAACAGACCAATCTTACCACCCTTCTGATACGGGCAGAGAAGGTCTACGACTTTGATACCGGTCTCGAGAATTTCCTTTTCTGTGGACTGTTCCTCGAAGGTAGGAGCTTTTCTGTGGATTGGAAGGTACTCTTCCACCTGTGGCTTCTCTTTATTGTCAATCGGCTCGCCCAGTACGTTGAAAATACGTCCAAGCGTATTCTCTCCAACCGGTACGGATATCGGCGCGCCGGTTGCAATGGCGTCCATACCACGGCGTAAACCATCGGTGCTTCCCATCGCGATACATCTGACCGTATCGTCACCAAGATCCTGAGCCACCTCGACTACCAGCTCCTTACCGTCTCCGGTCGGGATTTTGATCGCCTCATTGATCTCCGGAATCTTGCCCTGGGAGAACTTAACGTCCATAACCGCGCCGATGATCTGCGTGATTTTACCAGTGTTTTGTTCTGCCATCTTGCTTCTCCTTATTCTTGTTTCTTTCTCTTAATTTATAGCATTTGCGCCTGCAATAATCTCCGTAAGCTCCTGGGTAATGGAACCCTGGCGCGCACGGTTGTACTGCAGCTCTAACTTACTTAACATCTCTTCTGCGTTGTTGGTTGCGGAGTCCATCGCGTTCATACGCGCCCCGTTCTCACTGGCAACCGCTTCCAGAAGTGCACCATAGATTAAACTGCTCATATACTTCGGGATGATATCGTTGAGAACCTGCTCCTCATTCGGCTCATAGTTCATCAGCGCATACGCTCCGCTCGTCCCCTCTTCTCCCTGCTCCTCCATCGTAAACGGCAGGAGTTTGATCAGCTTTGGAATATGGACAACCGTATTCTTAAACGAAGTATAAGCCAGATAGATCTCTCCGATCTCGTCACGTCCGAATGCGTCTAACAGCTCCACCGTCAAATCGGCGGCATCCTGGTACAGCGGCTCGTTGATGACTTCGGAATAATCCGCCTTCATCTCATATCCGCGTCTTACCAGACCGTCCCTGCCTTTTCGTCCGATTGCATAGATCATCGTATTCTCCGGGGTCATGCCCGGCTCACCGGCGATCAGCTTCACAATATTGTTGTTATAGCCGCCCGCAAGACCACGGTTGGACGTAATGGCGATCACTGCCTTTTTATCCGACTTCCCCTGGCGGAGATACTTATGGTCCATCACCCCGGACTTTTGCAGCATGGAGGCGATGGTCGCATACATCAGCTCGAAATACGGTTTGGAACTCTCGGCTTTCGCCCTGGACTTCTGCAGCTTAACCGTAGAAACCAGCTTCATAGCCTTGGTAATCTGGCCGGTGCTCTGGATACTCGCTCTTCTACGTTTAATATCTCTCATGGATGCCATGAACGTTTACCTCGATTTCTAGCGCTGTTCCTTGCACTCGTTGATAGCCTTCACCAAAAGTTGCTCTGTCTCCTCACCCAGCTGCTTCGTCTCTCGGATAGAAGTCAGGATCTCCGGATACTTCGCATCGATGAATTTAAACAGGTCTTTCTCAAATGCCAGCACGTCAGCCACCGGAATATCCAAAAGATGCTTTCTGGTCGCCGCATAGATGATGACAACCTGATATTCAACCGGCATTGGCTGGTATTGAGGCTGCTTTAAGATCTCTTTCAGACGCTCGCCCTGTGCCAGCTGCTGGGTCGTCGCTGCATCCAGCTCTGAACCAAACTGGGCGAAAGAAGCCAGCTCGCGGTACTGTGCCAGCTCCACACGGATTGGAGCTGCAATCTTTTTCATTGCCTTGATCTGAGCCGCGCCGCCTACACGGGATACGGACAGACCTGCATTGATCGCCGGGCGGAAACCGGAGTTGAACATCTCCGTCTCCAGGTAAATCTGAC
Organism: Lachnospiraceae bacterium; assembly: GCA_030825115.1. GTDB lineage: Bacteria > Bacillota > Clostridia > Lachnospirales > Lachnospiraceae > Brotaphodocola. Next base: position 14,258 of record JAPJQL010000012.1, on the reverse strand, counting down.
CGTCTGTAATGGAGATTACGTTGGTCGGAATATAAGCAGATACATCGCCTGCCTGCGTCTCAATGATCGGCAGTGCAGTCAGAGAACCGCCGCCAAGGTCATCGGACAGACGGGAAGCCCTCTCCAAAAGCCTGGAGTGCAGGTAGAATACGTCGCCCGGATAAGCCTCACGTCCCGGCGGACGTTTCAGAAGCAGGGACAGGGTACGGTAAGCCGCCGCATGCTTGGTCAGGTCATCATAGACCACCAGCACGTCCTCGCCGTTCTCCATCCACTCCTCACCGATCGCACAGCCGGAATATGGCGCGATATACTGAAGCGGAGCTAAGTCGGATGCAGTGGAAACCACGATCGTGGTGTAATCCATAGCGCCGAACTCCTCCAAAGTTTTAACAATATTGGCAACGGTAGAAGCTTTCTGGCCGATTGCCACATAGATACAGTGAACACCCTGACCCTTCTGGTTGATGATGGTGTCGATCGCGATTGCGGTCTTACCGGTCTGACGGTCACCGATGATCAGCTCACGCTGGCCTCTTCCGATCGGAATCATGGAGTCAATTGCCTTGATACCGGTCTGAAGCGGGGTGTCTACGGATTTTCTCTCAATAACGCCGTGGGCCACACGCTCAATACGGCGGAACTTCTCAGTCTCGATCGGTCCCTTTCCGTCTATCGGCTGCCCCAGCGCGTTTACTACACGTCCGGTCAGTGCGTCGCCAACCGGAACCTCTACTACCCTGCCGGTCGTCTTTACAATATCGCCCTCGCTGATGCTGCTGGTATCACCAAGCAGTACGACACCCACGTTGTCCTCCTCCAAGTTGAGGACCATGCCGTAAATCTCTCCCGGGAATTCCAGAAGCTCACCCTGCATGGCTTTCTCCAAGCCGTGGATTCGAGCGATACCATCGGCAACGGTAATCACGGTGCCGACGTCAGAGACTTCCAGTTTGGTAGAATACTTTTCAATCTGCTCTTTAATAACCGAACTGATTTCTTCTGGTCTCAAATTCATTTTGCTGTTTCCCTTCTGATCTGCCGCGCAAAATACTGGCAGGTCTTTTCTAAAATTTAAGCTAACTGAAGTCTGGAAAGCTCCTTCTTCAGTTCGTAAAGCCGGGTCTTTAAGCTGCTGTCTACCACATGGTCGCCAATGCGGACTACCAGGCCGCCCATGATCGCAGGGTCTACCTGATAATGCATCTCAAACTGTACATAGGCTGTTGTCTCAAGCAGCTTCTTCTCCAGACTGGCTTTCTGCTCATCCTTAAGCTCTACTGCACTTGTGACATAAGCAGCGCCAATCTTTTTATGATCCTTCACCCTCTGAATAAAGTATTCGAAGATTGGAAGGATCTCGCTTTGCCTGTCTTTCTCAACAATGATTGTTAAGAAGCCCATCAGTTCCTCCGTCACTTTACCGGAGAAAAGCTGATTCATGATGGCTACCTTTTCTTCCTTGACAATCTGCGGGTTGGTAAGTAACACAGTAAGTTCCGGATTGTCTCTGAAAATGGGTACAAGGGCGCATGCCTCGTCATAGAGCACGTCCATCTTGTCCTGGTCCATGGCTGTCTCAAACAATGCATCGCCGTACACCTTTGATACTAGCTTTGCCATGTGCTCTCACCCATCTCCTTTAATGTCTCTTCGATCAAAGTATCCTGAACACTTATGTTCATGGAGCTGCCGACTACTTTCTGCGCCATCAGAGCGGCAATGTCGATCACTTCCTGTTTCATGTCATCGACTGCCTTTTTCCGCTCCAGTTCAATCTCACGATTTGCCCGCTCGATGATTCTGGCTGCCTCAGCCTTGGCCTCATCCACAATCTCAGCCTCGCGCTTTTTCCCTTTCTTGCGCGCAGCCTCCAGGATGTCTTCCGCTTCTCTGTTCACATCCCTTAACTTTGCCTCGTACTCGGACTTTAATGCCGCAGCCGACTGCTTATCTTCAGCTGCCTGCGCAAGTTCGCCGGCAATCTTCTGCCGTCTCTTCTCCAGTACATCCCGTACCGGGTTGAAAAGCAGATAGGATAATGCAAAGAATAATATGAAGATATTGATGCCTGTCAGAACCGCGTCATGCAGTAACTGAGGGTCAAATCCTATCAGTCTGTCCAAGGTCTATGCCTCCTTTCGCCACTATTTTCTCCCTGTTTGATATGCAAGTAATTAAGCCCCGAAAGGTTTTACGAACATCAGGATAATAGCAACAACCAGACCGTACAGACCGGTGGTCTCGGCAACTGCCTGTCCAAGAAGCATAGTGGATGTGATATCAGATTTTGCGCCCGGGTTGCGTCCTACTGCGGAAGCACCATGACCTGCTGCGATACCCTGACCAATACCAGGTCCGATACCGGCGATCATCGCCAGACCTGCGCCAATTGCGGAACATCCAAAGATAAAGTCCTGTCCTGAGATACCATTCATAACTAAATTCCTCCTAAGATAAATAATTTTAATTCGTGCTTTCTACTCCGCCGTGCAGCCACCTCAATTCCGCTTTGCTCCATGCCCGATAATGCGGGGCACGCTGTCTCGGTGAGGGGCTTCGCCCTATGGACCTGAGCAAATCAATTCCGTTCGAGGTATGCGAGCATCCCTCTCTCTGCATTGCTTTTCTCATGTCCGCACGGCTCATTGCTACTCCATCTTGTCATTAATGTAAACCATTGTTAGCATACAGAATACGTATGTCTGGATACATCCTGAGAATAAATCACAGTAAACGTGAAGTGCTGCCGGAATACCAATGTTGACAAAAATCGGCATCATTCCATACCACAATCCCATGATGATCACGCCTGATAGCAGGTTTGCAAACAAACGCAATGAGATGGAAAGCGGATTTGCCAGTTCACCGATCAGGTTGATCGGGAACAGGATCGGCGTCGGCTCAAACAAACTTGTAAAGTGCCGGACGCCCCGGTTCTTGATGCCCTGGTAGTTGACGATAAAGAATGTGAACATACCCAGCAAAAAGGTGACGCCATAATCTGCTGTCGGTGCCCGCAGCCCCAGCAAACCGCTCAGGTTGCTGAGAAGGATAAAGAGAAAAATCGTTCCGATATAATTCACGAATTTTCTTGCATTTCCCCCAAGGATACCGCCCGTCATGTTTGCTAACATGTCATACGCATATTCCAACGCATTCTGGAACGCTCCCGGCACGTCCGTCGCCTTTTTCAGCGTGCGGTTTGCCAATACTGCAACCAGCAGTATGATAAGAGAAACAATCCACATTCCAATGGTAGTCGTTGTAATCCAAAAATCCTGACCAAACATCTGATACTTTAACACGCCGTGTATCATAAAGTCAGGCTCATTGAACATCATTGGTCCCATACACTGTCCTCCTTTCTTCTATGATGCTTCCGAATCCGTGTTCTCTGCCCCCGGCTGGTTCGGGTCCGGCAGCTCCTCCCCACGGTTGGAAACTTTGTGGACTAACGGCTGCAGGTATGCGCCTGCCTTCATGCCCATAGCCCCGATAACTGCGGCCAGCAAATCAATCTGAAACCACCGCCAGCATGCCAGAAGCGCCGCTACAAAGACCACCTTACGGATGATCCCGTGAATCACGGTAGTCCTGTTGGCATAATTTTCATTCTGGCTTTCCAGTACGCGCTCCGTCATAACGGCCATATGCACCAGCATCAGGATTGCTCCCAATGCGCCTGCAAAAAGCCCCTTAATCACCGGCAGTACCGGATAAGAGGTTTTAGGAAGCAGTACCCAGGCGAGTATCCCGAGTACCAGGTTATACAGCACAATTCCCACTGACATCTCAAGAATCAGCTGCTTTGACTTTCTAGTGAGCCATTCCATCGTTGTCACTCTCCTTGTCTGTCATGTGGTCCTCCCTGCGGATGCGGCTTTTCTGCTTGGGTTTGCTGATCCCCTGCCGCGTGCTCTGTGCCATCCGGTCCTGGCGCAGGTTCTCATCGTCTCTCTTCTCCTGCTCCATCGTCCGTCTGGCAAGCAGCCAGGCACATCTGCCCCCGGCCAGCACGCCAAGAATCAGCAGCGGCACCATCCATTTCGTACCGAAACGGGTGTCCAGCTGATAGCCGGCAAAAACACATAAAAAGACAGGAGTCACTACACTGAGCCCCAGCTGCGTCACCATTGCAAGGCTGCGGAACACACTTCGTTTATAATGCATAGGCGCCCACCTCTTTCTGTATTTTTACATGTAACTGTTATTATACCCAATCTTTTCGGATTTGTCCATTATGGATAGAAGATTCGTTTCGAAAACGTAAAAATTGTACAAAATCTGACATACTTGTCATTTTTTTTGTCAATCATTTTACCAGTAACTGTTGATTTTCTTTGTAAAAATCATCCAAAATTGGTCTCTAAAACAAAAACCCGGGGACAGCTCATTTCACGAGCCGCCCCCGGGCAAACATTTTAATCCTGCCGGATTTTCACCGTCCCATCCTTTACGATCCGCACAAACACCGGCACCAGTTTGGGATCAAACTGGGCTCCCGCCTCTTTTTCCAGGATTTCCAGAGCGCAGTCCACCTCCATCTTCGGCTTATAGCTCCGTCTTGACACCATCGCGTCAAACGAGTCTGCCACGCACAGGATCCTTGCCATCAGCGGCACTTCCTCCCCTTTTATCCCGCGCGGATATCCCTTGCCGTCATAACGTTCATGGTGTCCGATCACCGCCGGGATCACATAGTCAAGAGAGGGCAGATGGCGGATAATGCCAATTGACAGCTCTACATGGGTTTTTACAATCTCATACTCTTCCTTTGTAAGCTTGCCGGGCTTATTCAGTATGCTCTCTTCAATCCCAATCTTTCCGATATCATGGAGCATCCCAGCCTGATATACAATGCTGATCCCCTCCTCATTCATTCCATACGCCCTCGCCAGTTCCCGGGCATAATAAGCCACATTTTCCGAATGGCTGAATGTATAATGGTCTTTGGCGTCGATGGCCGCAGTCAGGGCGTATATGGTTGACGCGTATCCCGAGTACTGCTCCAGCTGACTCTCGGCAGCAACCGCTTCCGTCGGCGTTTCTCCCTCCGTATATACAACGATCCGGTTCTTTCCTGCCTGCTTCGCATAAAAGACCGCCATCTCTGCGTGGTTCACCACATCATGATAGTCCGCCATCGGGCATTTGCCAAGTGCAATCCCACAGCTTACCGTCAGCACCTTCATGGCATATTCTCCGGAGCCACGGTTCATTCCCCGGATATGTTCGGAGAGCTGCTCTGCCACCTCCTTGACAACCTCGACCGGATATCCCGGAAACAGAACGGCAAATTCCTTTCCGGAATGTCTTGCAATAAAACATTTCTCCGGAACTTCCCTGCAGATCAGCCCTGCAATCCGCTTCAGGGCATCATCACCGGCTTCAGCTCCATAAAGCTGATTATACAATTTGAAGTCATCCACATTCAGCATCAAAAGCGTACCGAAATCAAACTGACCGGACTCACAGCATTCCTGGATCATTTCATAAAAATACTTTCTGTTTGCCACTCCCGTCAGGTAATCCCGCCTGGCCTCTTCATATGCCGCCTCATACAACAGGGAATTCTTCACCGCAATGGATGCCACCGCCCCCATGGACACAAGGAAATCCAGTTCTCCTGCCCCGTAATTCTCCCCGTTTGTCTTGGCAGAAAGCAGGACAAACCCAAGATACTGATCCTCATCCCGAATCGCCGCCACACACTCGATCTTGTTTTCAGACAGCCGTCTCCGCTCCGGTTCGGAAAGCTGCCGGAATGAATCTGTCCGTTTATAATCCTGCATCAAAAGACGCCCGCCCGAGTCCTTCAGAGCTTTCATGATATGATCCACTTTTGGTATCACATCGCGGATGATCTCACCATCCTGTTCGATGTCCTTTTGCGACAGCTCATAATCCCCCTGGCGGTTGACCAAAAAGATATACGCATTCTGGGCAGGCACCGCACGTTTGATTGCTTCCACCATCTGCGCCAAAATCTCATCAACGCTCATCAGCTGGGAAACCTTCCCGCTGAATTCTCCAATACAATTGGAATATTTGACTTCATCTGACACAAACACCGAATCCAAAAAATTCTTCAGCGGAATATACAAAATCCAGCTGGCAAAAACAACCGAGAAGGTCACAAGCATCGTGCTGTGTGTCTCGCTAAATCCAATCACGTGCCTTAAAATCTGTTCATAATCAGGAATCAGGCAGTAAAACAACAACATCGCAAAAAGGAATGCCACAGTATAGCAATTCGCCTTTGATACCAGAAGCTTCAGATCAAAAACCCGCTTTTTATAAAGCGCATAATAAAGACATATTGCCATGGGAATCCCCGCGCAGACATCAATCGGAAATCCTTTAAATGCCGGAATCAGAAGGCAGAGGTTTCCCACAGCCAGAAAACCGATTCCTACCCAGATCGGTAACAGACGGTTCCGCAAAAACACATTTTTCCTTCTATTCTGATACAGCATCCGAATGCTCTCCGCCAGCGCGCACGCCTCAACACCAAACAAGACCAGGATCTTTGGGCTGAACTCATAGACATATGCTGCCTGATCTCCATGCTGGATCTTAACCGGTGGAGCCAGGAAAATGCCTGTCATTCCATTGACCAGAACAACGAGGATGATCACTGCCGCCCAGAACAAAATGCCATATAACCGCCGATCTCCGATGAATGCACGAAGAAACATAAAAAATGCAACCGGAAGAAGCATAAGCCCGGACAAAGATACATGAAACCAAAATCCCGTGGATGGCCAATAATCCAGACGCATGAACAGCGAACCGGCCGTCCAGACGACCATAAAGACAAGCAGACCCATAAACGCCCAGATGGACTGATTCTTCTTTGCCGCTGCAAACGATATTAATAAAAACAAATAGCAGAAAAGTGCAATGATTGGAATAACAGCAAAACTGTACATTTCTGCCTCCTCCTTTATCTCAATTCCCCCTGCCTTCTCCCATCAAATCATAGTAGAAGGTATACTGCTGCAAAACCCCCAGATATCCTGCATACCGTGCGGCCGGGAAGCCATTCGGATACCAGTTTTCCAACACCTGACGGATATGGGTATCCACCGGAAATGCATCCAGATGATGCAGCCCGAACAGACAGACACAATCCGCCACTTTACTGCCGATGCCCGGCAGTTTCAAAAGCTCTGTTTTAGCCTCCTGATATCCCAATTCCTTCAGCCGTTCCAGACATACTTCCCCATCTGCGACGGCACGGGCCGTACCGGCCAGATATCTGCTCCGGTACCCCAGACCGCACGAACGGAGTTCTTCCTCCGATGCCCCTGCCAGCGCTCCCGGTGTCGGGAAATCAAAAAATCCGTCACACGGCATGCCATATCGCTCACAGATTGTATCAATGCATTTTCGGATTCTCTTAATGTGATTCTGCTGAGAGATGATGAAGGTGATGATCATCTCCCACAAATCCTGACGAAGGATACGAATCCCGCTTCCAAACTGTGCCGCCCTGATCAGATAAGCATCATCAGGGTCTATACTGTCAATAATCTTTCCGTAATCCGCTTCCAGGTCAAAATACCACTTCCAAAAGTCCTCATAATCCTGCCGTTCGCAATAAAATGTGACAACTTCACCGTCCTGCCGAATTTCCAGCCGCCTTCCGCAGGCAATCACCTGATACCGCCCGTCCTTAAGAGGGACCATGCGGAAACACTGCCCGGAATCACAGATCTGCGCGACGGAAAAGTTTGTGACCGGAATTTTTATCTCTGCTCGTTCCATAACTCTCCTGAATATATATTCTTTTAAAAAGAACGAGCGGACCCTCGTCCTCCCGTTCTTTTTTGACCGATGTTTTTAATTATAGAGAAACCTTATTAAAAAATCAACTTAATTTTTCTCAAATCCGGCTCTTTCAAATTTTATGATTCAATGTTATTCTTATATCTGTAAGAAATATGGAGATGAAACAAATTATGATAAAATCAAAAAAACTGATCATCGGCATCCTGGCCCATGTTGACGCGGGAAAAACCACGTTATCGGAGAGCATCCTCTATCTCTCCGGCAGCATCCGCAGGCTGGGGCGCGTGGACCATAAAGATGCATTTTTAGATACCAACGAGCTGGAGCGGGCCAGAGGAATCACCATTTTTTCCAAACAGGCTGAGCTTCATCTGGAAACGGACACGGGAACACGGGATATCACCCTGTTAGATACCCCGGGGCATGTGGATTTTTCTGCTGAAATGGAGCGGACGCTCCAGGTCGTCGACTGTGCCATCCTCGTCATCAACGGCGCAGACGGCGTACAGAGCCATACCCTCACCCTGTGGAAGCTGCTGAAATATTATCAGATTCCCGTCTTCCTCTTCATTAATAAGATGGATCAGGAAGGCACGGACCGCCAGGCTCTGCTTACCGATATCCAGAAACGGCTGGATGAGCGGTGTGTAGACTTTACGGACTTTGGCAGCAGTCTGGATCTGTCAGAAGAGTGGTACGACCAGCTTGCCATGTGCGATGAACCACTGATGGAAGAATTTCTGGAAAACGACCGTATTGCAGCAGACACCATCCGTTCGTCCATTGCCCGCCGCCATGTTTTTCCCTGCTATTTTGGCTCCGCACTGAAGGTGGAAGGGGTTCAGGAACTTCTGGAAGGAATCTGCCGCTACACGGTTTCTCCCCAATACCCGGAAGCCTTTGCCGCCAAGATCTACAAAATCACACGCGATGCTGCCGGGACCCGGCTGACCCACATGAAGATCACAGGCGGAAGCCTGCGGGTCAAAGCATTGCTGACCAATCAAAACAGCGATGGTTCCGTGCCCGAAGAACAGCTCTGGCAGGAAAAAGCCGACCAGATCCGGATCTATTCCGGCAGCCAGTACCAGGCGGTGGATATAGCAGAAGCGGGAACCATCTGTGCCGTCACGGGTCTCAGCCATACCCGTTCGGGAGAAGGCCTGGGAACAGAGCCATCCTCGGAAATGCCAATCCTTGAGCCGGTCCTGACCTATCAGATCCTGATGCCGGACGGCTGTGATGCCCACACCATGACTCCAAAGCTGCGGCAGTTGGAGGAAGAAGAGCCACATCTTCATATTATATGGGATGAAAGTTCCGGGGAAATCCATGCCCAGTTGATGGGCGAAGTAGAGATCGAAATTTTAAAAAGCCTGATCCTGAAACGGTTTGGGACGGAAGTGGAATTCACTTCCGGCAGCATTGTATATAAAGAAACTATCTCTGCTCCCATCGAAGGCACAGGACATTTCGAACCTCTGCGCCATTATGCAGAAGTCCACCTGCTTTTAGAACCGGGCGAGCCTGGCAGCGGTCTGGAATTTTACAGCCGCTGCAGCGAAGACATGCTGGCCCGGAACTGGCAGAGGCTGGTGCTGACCCACCTGGAGGAGAAGCAGCACCGCGGCGTCCTGACCGGAGCTGAGATCACTGATATGAGAATCACCCTGATCGCCGGTCGTGCCCATCAAAAGCACACCGAAGGCGGAGATTTCAGACAGGCCACATACCGCGCCGTCCGGCAGGGTCTGAAAAAATCTGCCGTCAGAGGAACTTGCGTCCTCTTAGAGCCGTTTTATGAATTTCAGCTGGAAGTTCCAAGTGAAAATGTAGGGCGGGCAATGGCTGATATCCAGAGAATGAGCGGAACCTTTGACCTGCCCCAAATGGAAGGAGAATTCTCCATCCTGAAGGGAAGCGCGCCGGTGGCGACCATGCGGGATTATCAGACAGAGGTCATTTCCTATACAAAAGGGCGTGGACGGCTGTCCTGCACGCTGAAGGGCTACGAACCATGCCACAATGCAGATGAGGTCATTTCCCTGACCGGATATGACTCGGAAGCGGACACAGAAAACCCTACCGGCTCCGTATTCTGCGCCCACGGGGCGGGATATGTAGTGGGCTGGCAGGATGCAGACAAATCCATGCATGTGGACAGCGGTCTTCGCCTGGAAGAAGAGAGCAAAGAAAAAACTTACACGATGCCAGCGACTTGTTCCATGAATATCAGTTCCCCTGACGCTTCCGGTTACGCCGACGAAGCTGAACTGGAAGCCATTTTCGCCCGCACCTACGGAAGCGGCAAACGAGAAAAAAGCCGCTTTAAGCGGACCATTTCCGCCTCCGACCAGGCGGCTGCTTCCTATCGCGGCAAAGCCTCTCCCACACGTGGAAAGGAGCAATACCTGCTGGTGGATGGGTACAATATCATCTTTGCCTGGGACGAGTTAAAGGAGCTTGCAAAAATCAATCTGGACAGTGCGCGCACCCGCCTGATGGACATGCTCTGCAACTACCAGGGCTATAAAAAAATGAAGCTGATCCTGGTATTTGACGCCTATAAAGTGTCCGGCGGACAAGGTTCTGTCCTGCAATACCACAATATCCATGTGATCTACACAAAAGAGGCAGAGACGGCCGACCAGTATATTGAAAAAACCGTCAATGAAATCGGGCAGAAATACGATGTGACCGTAGCCACTTCCGACAGTCTGGAACAGATGATCATATTTGGTTCCGGCGCAAGGCGGCTGTCCGCAAAAGGTCTGTGGGAGGAGATGCAGGCATCCCAGGCTGAGCTTAGGGAGGAATACCTGGACACGGTGGAACCGGGTCAGAAACATCTGCCCTTTCAGGATATCCAGATTCAACTCGCCTCTGAAGAGGAAACGGAAACAACATAACATTTGGCGCTTGCTATGCGCTCAGGAGGAAAGTATGAAACTACTGATCATAAGACACGCAGACCCCGATTACACGATTGATTCCCTGACACCGACCGGATGGAATGAAGCCAGGCTGCTCTCCGACCGGTTATCCCGGCTGGACGTCAAGGCGTTTTACGTATCCCCGTTGGGGCGCGCAAAAGACACCGCGTCCCTGACATTAAAGAAGATGAACCGGGAGGCGGCAGAATGCGAATGGCTCCGCGAATTTCCGTCCCGTATCTTCCGTCCTGACCAGGAGGCCGAGACAATCGCCTGGGACTGGCTTCCTGCCGATTGGACAAACGAGCCGCGGCACTATGACAAAGATGCCTGGCACACCACAGAGATTATGACAGCCGGACAGGTGGCAGAGGAGTACCAACGGGTGACCCGCGAATTTGACAAACTTCTGTCCTTGCACGGATATGACAGAGAAGGCGGATACTATCGTGCAGTCCGGGCAAATCATGATACGATCATCCTGTTCTGCCATTTTGGTCTGGAATGCGTACTGCTGAGCCATCTGCTCGGGGTTTCCCCGATGGTACTGTGGCATGGCACCTGCGCCGCTCCGTCTTCCGTGACTACGTTAGTGACCGAAGAGCGGCGGGAAGGGATTGCCTGCTTCCGGATGAGCTCCTTCGGGGATGTCTCCCACTTATATGCGGCGGGAGAACAGCCATCCTTTGCGGCACGGTTCTGCGAGACATTTGGGGACGAAGATCAGAGACATGATTGATAAAACATCATTGAAACCAGGGCCGGGAAGGGAGCATGCGTCTTTACTTCCCCTCCCTGGCTTTTTGGATCAGCCGTTCAATCCCCTCTTCCGGGTAGGACAGGAGCCGCCCAAATTCCTGTGCCAATGCGTAGCTTTCCAGCTTCGTATATGCGCCGTTTTGCCTTAACTCCTTCTGCCTTTTCTTTAACCCAAGATACCGTTCCAGCACATCATCTGTGCGGAAAAACAGATAGTTGTATTTGCCCTTATTCAGCGTCTCAGGAAATAAATCTGTCAAAAATGCTTCATCTTCCGGATAATATTTCACTTCGTATTTTTCACAGATCTTCTTCATGTCCTCCAGATAGGAGTCCCGCTCCTCTTTCGTATCACAGGGGTGGCTCATCGCCAGAGTTTTCAGCCCTGCGGCTACCATCTCGCAAAAGCAGTCCATCGTTCCAAGCTGATAGGAATACGGATCGACTGTGCGGGACGGAATCTCTTCGGTGTACCATTCATACTCCTCTTTGTCCAGCGACAGCGGGATGCCCAGTTTGCTGGTGACATTGACACCGCCATACCAGGTGCTGTCAACCGTGAAAATATCTCCGACCTGATAGTCTGTGGAATAGTCGTCATTTTTCTTGATGATTCGAATTTTATCTCCGTTTTGCATCGTTTCCTCCTGTTCTTGTCCTATGCGACTTACTCTCAATGAAACAGATACCACACCTGCCCGCCCCCGTTCTCCTTGGCCTGATACAGCGCCTGATCCGCACATTTCCACAGCTCATCATAGTTTGATCCATGTTCCGGGCAGCGGGAACAGCCCATGCTGACGGTTATCTCCTGAGGAAGCTTCAGCGGCTGCTGCCGTTCCTTCCAATCTTCACGAAATCTCTGCAGATAAGGCTCAGCCTGCTCCCGGTTCTCAATACCGGGAAGATATACGACAAATTCATCTCCGCCGATACGCCCCGCTGCAGCCTGACCGAAAACCGCCTGCAGGCTCTGGGATAATGCAATCAAGATGCTGTCGCCAAAAGGATGGCCGAAACTGTCATTCAGCTGCTTAAACTTGTCAATATCCATCATCAGAAGAATCCCGTCCGGCTGTTCAGCTATAAAACGGTTTACCGTCTGTTTCAGATACAAACGGTTCAGCAGCCCGGTCAGACCATCATGCCTTAAGCTGTAAATCATCTGCCGTTCATTTTTCTCAACAATATGGTGTGGAAAAAACTCATCTGCTGTCTGATTACAATCCGGTACGGACTGATGGATGTGGCAAAGTTTCCAGGAGTCCCCCTGTCTCACCAGCACCATGGTAAAGCGAAACCGCAAATCATATAATATCCCGTCTTCTGCATCCTCCCTCACCACAATCTCTCCCATCACCAAAGAATGTGTATCGGATAATCTGGTCGTCTGATACCACTGGTCTTTGATGATAAACCGCCCGTTCCATTCCTGGCTCTCATGAGACATGGCAGCTGCAAACTCTTCCATATTACGGCTTACCTCATGTGCTCCTGTCCCAATCACGCTGATATTTTCAGCCACAACCTCCTCAAGGATATCATAGCGCCGTTCCACCAGATATTCATGCCAGATTGAACGGCAAAACATTTCTTCCGACTGCACTTTTCCCATCTCCGACTCCCCTTATCATTCATCCCTTTTTTTATCAGTCCGTTCTTTTCTATATTGTATCATATCCCCCTTTCATTGCCAAGAAATCCCCGGGGCTTTCTGCTCCTTTCACGGAATCGGCCAGAACCTCCGGCAGAGACTTGCCATAAAATAAAAATATGTATAGCTTTCTGGCACTATACATATCTAAAAATACTACTTCTTCATCCCATACTCCCGGTACAGCTTCTCCCGAAAGCTCTCGTCACAGGCAGCTTTCAGCAAGTCATCCGTCCTCGTGTCTTCCATCAGCTGCAGCAGTTCTTCTTCAGAAAGACTCTCATGGCGGCAAATCTTATCGCTCAGTTCCCTGTAAATGCGGTCCGTATCCTGATGGACCAGAAAAGCCGACTCCACATAAAGCACCATACCGCCCAGGTCATACACACTTTCCGCATGTTCAACATCTGCCGTATAGATAACGACAATCTTCACCTGCTTCAGCTCTTCCAGCTGATGAAGGTTTGCATAACGTTTGATCACCCGTGCGATATAATTGACATACTTGACAAAATTCTCCTTGCTCTCAATCGCCGGAAGATTCGTCGGAAGCAGCCCCACCAATGCCTCTCCAGTCACCTTCGATGCAATATCCTTGTTCTGATAAACAATATCTCCCATGTACAACTTCCTTTCTTTCATTATACTGCAAGATTTCTGCCCCTTGCAAGGCAAATTGATAAATTGATTCCTTCTTCTCCTTTCTTTTTTTCGTCAATACATGTTGGTAAAACCCTGGCGAAATGCCAATTTTTGAAAACCTAAAAACTTTGAATCTACGCAGATTGATTATCCGCGATAAGGTGTTGCCTGTTTATTATAGTAAATCATTGCTTTAGGGGCAAGATTTTTTTGGGGAGAGGGAAGTAGCAATATTTAATACAAAAAAGCCGAAAAACCTCAAATCAAGGTTTCCCGGCTTTCACCAAGAGCGGGCGATGGGAATCGAACCCACGTATTCAGCTTGGAAGGCTGATGTTCTACCATTGAACCACGCCCGCATAATATCGATTAAATACTGATTCTTCAAAAAAGAACCAAATGCCTTGGACCGGAATCGAACCAGTGACACGTGGATTTTCAGTCCACTGCTCTACCAACTGAGCTACCAAGGC
>JAPJQL010000061.1 GCA_030825115.1 Lachnospiraceae bacterium | reverse complement strand
GTTTAAGTATGAGAAGTACGGGGAGCGTTTTTTGGCTTGTGTGCAGGCGGAAATGGATAACCAGCGACAGTGATGTGTTCGACGACTGCCGCTGGAATAAAGAAAAGCAGAAACGGCTGGCAGGCTGTTCTGCTTTCTTTATTTGTTTAAACAGTCAGTTTTTCAAAATTTAAAAAGAGCTGCGGAAAGCAGTGGTCTGACAGAAGAATTTTACAGGAATGTAAGGGAATAGAATAATTGATTAAAATGATTAAAAAACTATTGTATAAATGAAAAAAAGTGATTGACATATATGCATAATTGCTATATTATAATGATAGTAAAAACGCAAATAAAGAAAAATATCTAATAAATATTAATTTACCTTGTATTTTTAATAATTAAATAATTAAATCAATTAAAAGGAGGAAACAGAAATGAAGTATTTTCTGGACAGCGCAAAACTGGATGAGATTCAGTACGCTTACAAAACATTTGGCATCGACGGTGTAACTACAAACCCTCGCCACATTATGCTGAGCGGCAAGCCGTTCATGATCGCGATCACCGACATTGCGAACTGGATCAAGGAAGAAGGGCTGGAAGGTATCGATCGATTCCCGGTATCCGTAGAGATTAATCCGCATCTGGATGATGCAGATGAGATGATCGAGATGGCAAAGAAGGTTGCTGCGCTCAGCCCGAACTTTGCAATCAAGATTCCGTGTACCGAGGCGGGCGTTACCGCTGCAAGAAAGCTGGAACAGATGGGCATCCGCACCAACGTGACTCTGGTATTCTCCCCGGCACAGGCTATTTTCGCGGCAAAGAACGGTTCCCTGTTCGTTTCTCCGTTCATCGGCTGGAAAGAGGCAAACGGCGAGGACTGCAAAGAATATATAAAGAACATTGTCGAGATTTACAAGAACTATGGTTTCTACGGCAAGACTGAGATCATCTGCGCTGCCATCCGCACTCCGAAGCAGATCGTTGACTGTGCGGTAGCAGGTGCTGACATCGTAACCACTGGTCTGGCAGTATATCAGGATGCCATGAAACACGCATACACCCATCAGGGTCTTGAGACTTTTATCAATGCGTGGGACAACACCATCACTGAGTAAGAAGAATTGTTGCGCGTCCCGATGGGGCGTCTGGTCAAGGATAAGGAGAAAACATCATGAAAATCGGATTTATCGGTCTGGGCATCATGGGCGAGTCCATGTGCGAAAATATTGTTAAAAAGCATGATGACACGGTTTATGTATTTGACTTTGTAAAAGAAAAGGTTGAGCTGCTTGCATCCAAAGGCGCGGCTGCCTGTGCAGACAGTGTGGAGCTGGCTGAGAAATCAGACGTCATCATTTCCATGGTTCCGAAATCAGAGCATTCCCGGTCCGTGTATACTGCGATCCTTGGAGTACTGAATGAATCCAAGATCTGTATCGACATGAGCACCATTGATCCGAGCGTATCCGTTGATATTTCCGGGATGGTAAAGAAAACCGGCGCTCAGTTCATGGACGCGCCGGTTGTAAAATCCAAACCGGCTGCAGTCGCAGGAAAGCTCGGCATCTATATGGGCGGCGATGAGGATGTGTGCGAGAAAATGCGTCCAATTCTGCTCTACATGGGCGAGAACGTGATTCGTATGGGCGGAAACGGCAAAGGACTTGTTATGAAGATCTGCCATAATGCGCTGGTTACCCAGATTCAGAATGGCGTAAACGAGACTCTGGCTCTTGCACAGAAAAACGGAATCTCCATTCCGGATTATGCAACCGCAATCTCCTATGGCGGCGGACAGAACTTCTATCTGGACGGCCAGGCAGCGAAGCTGGCAGCAGAGGATTACACCACTGCATTCTCATTTGAAAATGCTGCAAAGGACGTAAATATCTGCATGAACCTCGCAAAAGAGTGCGGACTTGACATGCCGGGAGAGGCAAACGTTCAGAAGGTTTACCAGAAGGGTATGGAGATGGGCATCGGCAAGGATGACTGGAGATCAACCTTCAAACTGGTTAGAGGCTATTAGAGAAAGGCGGAGTTTCTATGTTAAAGCATCTGAATGAAGTAAATGATGTGAAGATCCGTTCCGTAAAGGATCCGGAGTTCGCACCGTTTGGCCGCGTTGTAACCGGTTATGATTTTTCCGGTCTGATTTCATACATGGAGAGCAGCACGGAAATCCCGGAGAGCGGAAATATTTACCATGCCTCCGAGCCGGGACTGGAGGCAGATCCGGTCAAAGCGCAGGTGGAGAACGGTCTGTACGGCGGCATGGAAGTGGAAATCGGCTACTGCAACGGACGCAACACCACCTACAACGGTTTTGAATATCACAAGGGCAGCGAGATCAACATTGCAGTGACGGATTTCATGCTGGCACTGGGCCACAGCTGGGAGATCAGGAACAATACCTACCGTGTGGAGGATGCCCGTGTATTCTTTGTGGAAAAGGGCACCGCCATCGAGATGTATCAG
Organism: Lachnospiraceae bacterium; assembly: GCA_030825115.1. GTDB lineage: Bacteria > Bacillota > Clostridia > Lachnospirales > Lachnospiraceae > Brotaphodocola. The sequence goes on along the minus strand of JAPJQL010000061.1, from coordinate 10,026 downwards.
ACCACCCTGCACCTTTCCCCATGCCGCGTGACGGACGAGGGATTTAAGGGTATCGTGCTCCTTCCGAAAGGAACCAATACTCCGCTGACTGCGAAGCCGGATCAGCTGGAGCCGGAGAACCGTCTGCTTTTGCAAAGGAACAAATGGGTAATCGCTCATCCGGAGAGAGAACCTCTGATCAGACAGGGCGCATTTCCGGGGCTTCTGGGCGAGAACAAAGAACTGAAATATTGAGGATATTCCTATGAAACTTGTACATAACGGCACAGATTGGTCGCTGGTGAACGGTAATAAGACCATTCTGTCACAGAAAATCGGAAAACCGGTGATTTACGTGGGCTGCGGACAGGAAAACGTAGATATGTACCGGGGCAACTTTAAGATTGAGGATTATGTGATCGAGCGCCGTCCGCTGGCGGCATCGGTGGTAAAAGTGGATGAGAATGGAGCGGAGATTGACTTTGGCGGCGAGATGACGATGGTGATCCGTCTGGATGGTGATCTGGCTTGGCTTTCCTTTACAAATGTAAATCCTGCGATCAACCGCTTCTGGTTCCGCGTCGATGCGAAGGAAACCGAGCACTGCTATGGCTGTGGAGAACAGATGTCCTACTTCAATCTGCGCGGAAGACATTTCCCGCTCTGGACTTCCGAGCCGGGTGTGGGACGTGACAAAACAACTTACGTAACCTGGCGTTCCGATGTGGAAAACGGCGGAGCAGGCGGAGATTATTACAATACTAATTACCCGCAGCCGACCTTTGTATCTTCCGAGCATTATTATCTCCATGTGGATTCTACCGCATACGCGGACTTTGATTTCCGTAATCCGGATTTTCACGAGCTGCAGATCTGGGAGGTTCCTGCTTCGATCCGCATCGAGGCGGCAGGCAGCTTTCTGGAACTGCTGGAAAAGGAGAGTGCATTTTTCGGACGTCAGCCGGAGCTTCCGGAATGGGTCTACAACGGTCTGATCATGGGCGTACAGGGCGGAAACGAGCGTTCCTTCGGGCTGATGGAAAAAACTCTGGAAAACAGAATCAAGGTTTCCGGGGTCTGGTGTCAGGACTGGAGCGGCAAGCGCGTCACATCCTTCGGCAAACGTCTTCAATGGGACTGGCATTTCCATGAGGAAATGTATCCGGAGCTGCCGAAGCATATTGAAGAGCTGCACAAACGCGGAATCAAATTCCTCGGCTATGTCAATCCGTACCTGGTAAAAGACGGTGAGCTTTACAAAGAAGGTCTGAAAAAGGGCGCATTTGCAAAGAAGAGCGATGGAACCGAATATCTGGTGGATTTCGGCGAGTTCTACTGCGCAGTGGTGGATCTGACGAATCCGGAAGCATACCAGTGGTTCAAGGACGAGGTCATCAAAAAACACATTCTGGATATCGGAATTGATGGATGGATGGCAGACTTCGGCGAGTACCTTCCGACAGACGATATCGTTCTTCACAGCGGAAAATCCGCAATGATCGAGCATAATCACTGGCCGGCCTTATGGGCACAGTGCAACTATGACGCGCTGGCTGAGACCGGAAAGCTGGGCGAGGTTGTCTACTTCATGCGTGCCGGCGCGACGGGAAGCCAGAAGCACTGTACGCTTCTCTGGGCAGGAGACCAGTCTGTTGACTTTACCATCCATGACGGTCTTGCAACCGTAATTTGTGCGGCACTGAGTGCGGGCATGATCGGCTGCGGTCTGTCACACAGCGATATCGGCGGTTATACTTCTCTGTTCGGCAATACCCGCACGAAGGAACTGTTCCTTCGCTGGGCGGAGATGGCGGCATTCACTCCGGTGATGAGAACCCACGAGTGCAACCGCCCGAACGAGAATTTCCAGTATTACGATGACGAGGACTGCATGAAACAGCTGGCGCGTCTGGTTGACGTTTACACCATGCTGGCTCCGTACATCAAAACTCTGGTGGCGGAAAATGCGGCAAAGGGTGTTCCGGTGCAGCGTCCGATGTTCCTGCATTACGAGCAGGATCTGCGCTGCTACGACATCCAGTATCAGTACATGCTGGGCAGCGACATGGTGGTGGCTCCGGTGTATCGGTCCGGACAGGCAGAATGGCCGGTATACCTTCCGGAAGGTGAGTGGGTTCATTTGTGGACCGGCGTAGAGTACGGACAGGGCGATTACACCGTGGCGGCTCCGATGGGAGATACACCGGTATTATACCGGAAGGATTCCGTATGGGCAAAGCTGTTTGAATCGATTCGTGAAAAATACGGGAAGTAAAAAACTATGATGAATTTAGTCTGTTTCTATCTGGTGATATTTCTGTCGAATATTATTCACGGAATCACCGGATTTGCGGGAACGATTCTCGCAATGCCGTTCGGTCTGATGCTGGTCGGATATGCGACAGCGAAGCCGGTACTGAATGTGCTGGGACTGCTGTCGGGAATATACGTGTTCGTGGGCTTTCATGACAGCGTGAATTGGAAAGAACTGAAAAAGATCGTTGTGGTGATGGCGGCAGGAATTGTCGGAGGCATTCTTATTCGGGGAATGTTGGCTGGCAGGGAACAGATGCTTTACCGGATTCTTGGCATATTTGTTATATTATTATCAATCCAGGGACTGGCAAAACAGTTGCAGATACCTGGCAGTACGCAGCGGCAGAAGGATGTCTTGATTCAGACACATGATACCCCTCTTCTTTACCTTCTGCTGGCTGCTGCCGGTATTATCCACGGGATTTTCGTTTCGGGAGGACCGCTTTTAATCGGTTACCTGACACGAAAAGTCCGTGATAAAGTCAGATTCCGAGCAACTATTTCAACCATATGGATTTTTCTGAATTCCCTGATTCTGTTTGATGATATCCGGGCAGGGCTTTGGGATCTGCATCTGGTAAGCATACAGCTGCTCAGCGTTCCGTTTATGCTCGCCGGCATGTTTATCGGGGGAAAGCTGTATGCGATCATGAGTCAGAAACTGTTTATGGTGATTACTTACATTCTCCTGCTGATTTCCGGTGCATCCTTGTTGATGAAATGACGAATGGCGAAAAGGCAAAGGACGCAAAAAGGAATCGTGTTATCTCCAAAATAAGTTCCCGGCCGCTTTACGGCCGAGCTTATCGTATAAAACTAAATAATTATTATTTTCAGGAGGGCTTTACATTATGAAAAAGAAAGTTTTGGCACTGGCACTGGCGATTACCACTGCAATGTCTCTGGCTGGCTGCGGGGGCAGCTCAGGCAGCACGGCATCAACTACCGCTGCAGCAGCTTCTGCTGAGACCGCTGCTGCAGCTCCCTCAAACTCCGGGGCAGAAACCATCAAGATTATCTGCCCTTACGGTGTAGGAGGAACCGCAGATGTAATCGCAAGAAAGTATGCGCTGGTAGCAGGAAAAACACATCCGGAATATAACTTCATTGTAGAAAATATGACTGGCGGTGACGGTTTTGCAGCAGCAAACTATTATACCGATCAGGATGCTTCGACAAGAGAAATCCTTGTTTACGGTTACGGCGTTGCGTATCGTCATGACCTGGGCAGGAAATATAACACCGAAGTTGTTGACTTTGACCGTGCAGATATCTACCCGGTGGCAACCGTAGACGACAGAACCTGGATTATGTACACCACTCCGGCTCAGACTCTGGAGAGCATTCTTGCAAAGGCTAAAGAGGGCGGCATTAAGATGTCTGGCGGTAATCCGCTGTCTGATCCGCATCTGGCTTTAGGTTCCCTGATCGCTCAGGAGGGCGGTAAGGTAATGGTAGTTCCTTATGATGGGGGCGCAGCTCAGAAGAAAGGTCTGACGGATGGCGAGGTTGATGTATTCGTAGGAACTACTCAGGCAGCTTTGGAAGATGTAGAGGCAGGCACCATGATTCCGATCCTTGCATTCTCTGAGAGTGCATTCGAAGGATTCAAAGGCCCGGACGGCGACATTCCGGTTCCGGGTATCGCAGGCCATGCAAAGGCTCCGGAACTTGATGCTTCCAAGGATTACACCGGTTCCATTCTTGCAGCAGGCGGCTTCGTGGCAGTCCGCACCGGCGCAGATCAGGCATGGATCGATGAGATCGTTCAGATTTCCAAGGATGTATGGGCAGATGCTGAGTACAGTGACTGGATCAGCGAGATCATGCTGAACAAGTGTGAGATCTATGGTGAGGATGCTGTGAAACATCTGGAATCTGCATGTGAGAAGGCAGTCGCTGCATTTGATACACTGAGTGGACAGTAAAAGAGTAGCGATTGACAATAAAACGGCGAGGCTGTCTTCGGACAGCCAGAAGCCTTCGTTCATTAGGAGAAAGGATATATTCGGATGAAATTCAAAATTAAAACGAATCTTTGGTCCGGCATTATCATGGGGGTATTCGGTGCGGTTATGCTGTTCGTAATGCCGGATCAGGTACGTCTGCCGATGTTTGACTCAGGCGCGCCGAGCCCGCGTATTATCCCGGGTATCTGCCTGGCAGGGACACTGATTTGTTCCGTGATTCTGCTGATTGAGAGTCTGGTCTTCAAGAAAGAAAAAGAGATTGAGTTTGACTGGGCAAAAGAGAAGCCATGTATTTTCCTGATTGTGCTGCTTTGCGCATTTGTGGCACTGATCATCAACATCGGATTTATTCCGGGGGTAGTGATTATCTTCCCGATCATGTTGTGGTACTGCGGCGAACGGAAACCGTTCATTTACATATTCACACTGGCAGCAGGAATCGGAATATTCTTCCTGTTTAAGTATGTGTTCCATATTTCACTGCCGGGAATTCCGGGATTTGGAGGTTGATGATATGGGTGATTTTCAGCAGGTTATACTTGCGGTTACGCAGGTATTCACAGTTGTAAACCTTTCTGTAATATTTGGCGGTCTGGTTCTTGGTATGATCGTTGGATGTATTCCGGGACTGAGCGTAACTCTTGGTATTATTCTTCTGCTTCCGCTGACCTATTCCTTTTCCTCTCCGGATACAGCGATCATTTCCCTTCTGGCTGTATACGTAGGAGGTATGTACGGCGGTTCCATCAGTGCGATTACTCTGAATACACCCGGTACGAACTCGGCGATTGCGACAACCTTTGACGGTTATCCGCTGGCAAAGAAAGGTAAAGTAAAAAAGGCGCTGGACACATCGCTGTTTGCATCCGTATTCGGCGGTCTGTTCTCCGCAATCCTGCTGTTGGTTTGCGCTTCTTTCATTACTAAGCTGGTATCCAGATTTGCATCGGTTGAATATTTTTCAATGGCAATCCTCGGTATCTCTTTGATCGCAGGTGTAAGCGGCGACAGCCTTCCGAAGGGAATTATGTCCGGTCTGCTGGGTATCCTGATGGCGGCAATCGGTTCCGACGCTGTAACCGGCGTTATGCGTTTTACCTTTGGCATTGATGCACTGAAGTATGGCATTGACATGCTTCCGGCCATGATCGCGCTGATCGCATTGACTCAGGTGGTTCAAAAGCTGAGAGATTTCGTTCTGGCAGAAGGACAGCTAGATGATGTCACAAAAATTGACAATCAGGGGATTACGCGCAGGGAGATGCTTTCCATCCTTCCGGCATGTTTCCGATCATCTGCAATCGCTTCTATTCTCGGTGCAATGCCGGGTGTCGGAGGCGGTGTTGCACAGTTCATGTGCTACAACGAGTGCCGCAGAGCTTCCAAACGTCCACAGGATTTTGGAAAAGGAAGTCTGGAGGGTATCGCGGCGGCAGAGTCCAGTAACAACGCGGTTGTGGGGTCCGCTATGATCCCGCTGCTGACTCTGGGTATCCCGGGCGACGGCGTAACGGCGCTGCTTCTGGGTGCATTCATTCTTCACGGCATCCAGCCGGGCCCGAATATGTTTACTAAACAGGGCGTAATCGCATATTCGATCATCCTGGGATGTCTGGTAGCAAATATTTTCCTGTACCCGATTGGTCTGTTCCTGACCCGCGCGGTGGCGAAGATCGTTCAGGTTCGTTACACCTATCTGGCTCCGGTTATCATCATTTTCTGTTTCGCAGGTGCGTTTGCGGCGACTGGAAATACCAAGGAGCTTGTTCTGACCGCTGCCATTCTGATATTCAGCTATCTGCTGGTGCTGCTGGATATTTCCTCCACACCGCTGATGCTGGGCATGATTCTGGCGGATATCATGGAAATGAACTTCGTAACCAGTATGATGAGCTATGACAGGGATTATCTGATTTTCTTCAAGCGTCCGATTTCCTGTGTCATCCTGATTCTGACGGTTGTTCTGGTTATTTCCATGATCCGCATCAACAAGAAGGTTGAGGCATTAAATCAGGCGCAAATGGAGGAAATCAAAAAAGAGCAGGAAACCATCGGGTAAAGATAATGACAGAAAACAGTCGAATTACAGATTCCTGAAATAGGAATGAAAGGAGTATATCACATGGGTTTTCAGGTTGCATATGTTCCGATCGGTGTAGGTACGTTCCATCTGGAGAGCGCGCAGATCGAGTTCGAAAAATCAATTAAAATGCTTTCTTCCATCACGGAGGAGGGAGTGTATCCAGAGAAAATGCTTCTGACCATGAATGATCTGTCTGCATTTCTGGACACTGTTCAGCCGGATCTGATCGTTCTCCAGAATATTACGTTTGCAAATGCGGCGTATGCGGGAGAGGTGCTGAAACGCTTCTCCTGTCCGATCGTTCTTTGGACGCTGAGAGAGCCGGTAATTGACGGAGGCCGTCTGAGACTGAACTCTCTGACCGGCGCGTATTCTGCGTCAAATGCGATCAAGGCATTCCGGGACGGCGAATTCGAGTATGTATTCGGTTCTCCGGAGGAGAATGAAGTAATTGCAGAGATCGGCGCGGCTGTTCGAGCGGCTAAGGTAAAATATCAGCTGAATCATCTGAAGATGGCTGCGATCGGCCATACTCCACAAGGCTTCGGTTTTGGACGTGCACTGGACGCCGAAATGATGAGTACCTTCGGTGTAACGCTGGAGGCAATCGAGGCAAGAGAGCTGATCAATAAGGCAAAAAGCTATTCCGACGGGGAGTGTGCAGAATATCTGGACAAGGCCGGGTGCTGCATGGCTGGTCTGGACAAGACTCCGGATAAGAATGTGAAAGATTTTGCAAAGCTTTACAAGGCATATACCGACTATGTGACCGAGGGTGGAATCGGCGCGGTATCTTCCCGCTGCTGGCCGGATTTCTTCACGGATTTCGGTACTCCGGTATGCTCCGTACTGTCCCTTCTGAATGCGGCAGGCGTTTGCGCAAGCTGTGAGGCAGACGTTTATGGTGCGCTCTCCATGTACATCGGTAAGGAACTGACCGGCAATTCCACCTTCTTCGGTGATCCGGTTTCCATGAATGAGAAGGAGAATACCATCACCTTCTGGCACTGCGGTATGGCAGCAAGCAACCTGGCACGCAAGGACACCGGCGCAGTGGTAGGCGTTCATCCGAACCGTAAGATCGGCCCGGCGATGGATTTCGGCTGCGAAGCATGTGAGAAAGTAACCGTTTTCCGCGTCGGACGCAAGCCGGACGGTAAATTCCGTTTCTTCATCGCAGATGGCGCGGCTTTGGACAAACCGAAGCAGTTCATCGGAACCTCCATTGTTGTGCGGACTGCGAGTGATGCAAAGGGCGTGGTGCATGGCAGTGTGAAAGACGGCTGGGAGCCGCATTTCGTAGTGATTTACGGCAATGTGGCAGCGGAGCTTGAAAAGCTTGCGCATATGCTGAATGTCGAGGTTTGCCGCTATTAAAACGAAAACTTATGCTTGCCTTATAAAAAATTTACATTTATACTGGTTACAAATACTGAAATCTGAAAGGCGCAGACAGAATTGGGATATATAGGAATAAATCTGGGAAACGTAAAGGTAAGTAACCGCAGTGCGATATTGAAGCTTCTTAATGACCGGGGAGCGATGTCACGGAAAGACATTGCCGCAGAGCTCGGTCTGACACCGGCTACCGTGACCCTGATCTGTTCGGACCTGTTGTCACAGGGGATTCTTTGTGAAAAAGGAGAACTTGAGGAAGCGAAGCGGGCCGGGCGGAGAAAAGTTCTGATTGATATCAATTATCAGTATCGTTATGTTCTGTCAGTCAGAATTGAAGTGGTTGAAACCAGTATAGCAATCAGTAACCTGAAGGGAAAAGAATGCTACATCACTAAATTGCGTACAGACGGAACCATGGATCCGGAAATGTTTCTGAAGAAAATTGCAAATGAAAGCAAAAGTTTGATGTGGGAACATGGAATTGGAAAAGAGATGGTTCTGGGAGTGGGTGTTTCGGTTCCGGGCACAGTAAATCGAAACCTGGGAATCAGTCAGCATGCATATCGGATATGGAAAGAACCCGTTTCGGTGGGGGATATTTTGAAAGGTTTTTTGAATCTTCCGGTTATTGTTGAAAATAACGTAAAGGCATTTGCTGAGGCTGAACTGATTTACGGAAATGGTCGGGAACAGGAAAATTTACTTTTAGTAAAATGGAGTCCGGGCGTCGGGTCAGCGATTATCATAGGGAACCGTTTGTATGACAGCCAGAATTCAAAAACTGCGGAAATTGGTCATTGCACTATTGAAAAGAATGGGAAGTTATGTGGATGCGGAAAAAGAGGCTGCCTGGAAACGAGGGCAACTACGCATGCAATAGCAGAGGCAGTACGAAGTGTATGTACAGAGCGGACTATGCCCGTTTTATATCAGATGGTGGACGGAGATATTGGGAAAATCAATGTCGAAAATATTATGCAGTGGATTGAATGCGGTGACGAAGGCATGTGGGCTGTGCTGGATGATATTTTTGAAGTGATGGCGCGTGTTGTTATGAATACAGTTACAATCATTGCTCCTGGTAAGGTTATCCTGTATGGACAGATGTTTGAATCTCAGACTGTGATGAATAGATTTATAAAAAAATGTAAAGAATATGATCCGTCTATATCGGATGATTATCTGGTAAAATCACGGTTGAGCAAAAAAATCGAATATATTGGTCCATTATCGGTTGCAGTAAATGAATTATTGTATCATACGGGAAGCTCGGAAGAGTAAACGGATTACCTTATAAAGCCTGCTAATAAAAAGTCAAGTACTCATTGGAAGGATAGTGGCTTTGTCATTGATAACTTCATGGATTTAGGGAATATTAAATAGTAAAAATAACACATTGAAACCAAGTCCCATATTGTCCATGAATTCATCAGGAGGAAGGCACATCCATGAAATTTGACGCAGTTTACTATGAACAGGCTATCTTTGACTACCCTCTGGGCCGGCAGATCAGGGATGAATACGGGGACCTTCCGTGGATTCCCATTGAGAGCCATAATTCCATCCGGGAAATGCAGGAAAGGCCCAATGACCAGTTCGGACACATGAAACGCAATCTTATTGCGGGTATACGAAAGACCCACAAATACGTGGAAAACCACAAGGTTTCCGACTATCTGGTCCCATACACCTCATCCGGCTGTACGGCCATGTGCCTGTACTGCTATCTGGTGTGCAATTATAATAAATGCGCCTATCTCAGGCTGTTTGTGAACCGGGAGCAGATGACAGGCAGGGGACGGGGAAGGTACTGCTACCGGGCGGAATCCAGGGCAGAGGCCCAGAGGTATCTGCGGGCGGAGATCCGGCGAGTACTGGGAAATGTCCCTATACTCTATATAAGCTGACATGACCTTCCCGCAGTTTGATTCTGCCGTGTCATTCTTATATCCATTGTGATGGGGACTGGCATGTGCTGCTATTGATGATTTATTCCTGCTGGGATTCCTGCTGCTCCTTCACAATCTTTTCCATCTGGGCAATTTCCTTCTCCTGCATATCAATAATATTCTGGGCCATGGTGCGTATCTCTTCATAGTCTGTATATTCCAGGATATCCCTGGCCATATCCACAGCCATCTGATGATGCATGATCATGCCCTCCGCAAAGGCCTGGTCCAGGCTGTCCGCTCCGGAGGTATCCATGTGGCGGGACATGGAGTCGCCGGCAAACATTTTGCTGTACTGCTCCAGATAAGCGTCCTCCTTTGTCTGGTCCTT
>JAPJQL010000003.1 GCA_030825115.1 Lachnospiraceae bacterium | reverse complement strand
AGAGAGAATAGTATATATAATATTTGCAATGATAATAAAAGTTAGATGAATTTTATGTAACACTTATCATGTAAAGGGATGAGCGGTATTTAGTGATATATATTACTTATATGTGCTATGTAATGTTAACATATGATGAATGGTATTTGTTTTAGTGACCAATAGCCGTAAAAATTCGAAAGTTCGTCTATAAGCCAGCTTTTGGAATACTTGACTTTAAGTTTTTTACGAATTTCTGCCTAATAGACGAACTTTTTTTAGGTCACCAAGGAGGTAAAAACAGAAAATGGAGTTCAAATTACACAGTGAATATCAGCCCACCGGCGACCAGCCGCAGGCAATCGAAGCCCTAGTCCAGGGGTTCCAAGAAGGCAATCAATTCCAGACTTTACTAGGGGTTACGGGGTCTGGCAAGACTTTTACGATGGCGAATGTGATACAGCAATTACAGAAGCCAACCCTCATCATCGCCCACAACAAAACCCTGGCCGCCCAGCTCTATTCCGAGTTCAAGGAGTTCTTCCCGGAGAATGCGGTAGAGTATTTTGTCAGCTACTACGACTACTACCAGCCCGAAGCCTACGTCCCGTCCACCGACACTTACATTGAGAAGGATTCTGCCATCAACGACGAGATCGACAAGCTCCGCCATTCTGCTACGGCCGCACTGTCCGAGCGGAAGGATGTCATCATCGTGGCATCGGTGTCCTGTATCTACGGATTGGGAAGTCCGATCGATTATCAGGAGATGGTGATTTCTCTGCGGCCCGGTATGATAAGGGACCGGGATGAGATCATCCACAAGCTGATTGACATCCAGTACACCCGCAATGATATGGATTTCCACCGCGGTACTTTCCGGGTGCGCGGGGATGTGCTGGAGGTGTATCCGGCTTATTCCGGCGCGGAAGCTTACCGTGTGGAGTTCTTTGGAGATGAGATCGACCGCATCAGCGAGATCGACCCGATGACCGGGGAGAGCAAATTGCAGCTTGGTCATCTTGCTATCTTTCCGGCCTCCCACTATGTAGTGCCGAAAGAGAAGATGATGCAGGCAACGGAAGCGATTCTGGAAGAGCTGAAGGAGCAGGTAACCTACTTCAAAAGCGAGGACAAGCTTTTGGAAGCGCAGCGTATTTCAGAACGGACAAATTTTGATGTGGAGATGATGCGGGAGACCGGATTTTGTTCCGGGATTGAGAACTATTCCCGTCATCTGACAGGCGGGAAACCGGGAGAGCCGCCGTGGACGCTGATTGATTATTTTCCGGATGATTTCCTGATTATTGTCGACGAGTCCCACATCACCCTGCCGCAGGTGCGGGGGATGTACGCGGGGGACCGGTCCCGCAAATCTACGCTGGTGGACTATGGATTCCGCCTGCCGTCCGCGCTGGACAACCGCCCGCTGAACTTTGCCGAGTTTGAGAGTAAGATCGACCAGATGATGTTTGTGTCGGCGACACCGAACGTATATGAGCGGGAACATGAGCTTTTGCGTGTGGAGCAGATCATCCGACCGACCGGACTGCTGGACCCGGAGATCTCGGTGCGTCCGGTTGAAGGGCAGATCGACGATCTGGTTTCCGAGGTAAATAAGGAGGTGGCGAACCATCACAAGGTGCTGATCACCACGCTGACAAAGCGGATGGCAGAGGACCTGACCGACTATATGCGGGAAATCGGCATCCGCATCAAATACCTCCATTCCGATATCGATACGCTGGAGCGTGCCGAGATTATCCGGGATATGCGCCTTGATGTATTTGACGTGCTGGTCGGCATCAACCTGCTGAGGGAAGGGCTGGATATTCCGGAGATTACGCTGGTGGCCATCCTGGATGCAGACAAGGAAGGATTCCTCCGCTCAGAGACTTCCCTGATTCAGACGATCGGCCGCGCGGCCCGAAATTCCGAGGGACATGTCATTATGTATGCCGATTCCATTACCGATTCCATGCGGGTGGCGATCGAGGAGACGAACCGGAGACGCGCAATCCAGCAGAAGTATAATGAAGAACATGGAATCACGCCGACGACGATCAAAAAAGCGGTCCGGGACCTGATTGCGATATCCAAAGCTGCGATGGAAGACAAGAAGTCCTTCGAAAAAGACCCGGAATCGATGGATGCCAAGGAACTGAACAAGCTGGCCAAGGAGCTGACCAAGAAGATGCATCAGGCTGCGGCAGAGCTGAACTTCGAGGAAGCGGCGATGCTGCGTGACCGGATGATGACGGTGAAGAAGATGCTGCTGGAACTCGAGGGCTAAGAAAATGAAAATGATATTGACAAACATTCTCAATAAGAGTATATTCTTCTATGGAAAACTATGTTAGAGGAGTATAACTGAGTATGAAATTGAATGAAGGAGCGATCGGGCAGACATATATCGTCCAGAGTGTTGTGGTAGACGATCTGATCACACGGCGTCTGGAGGCGCTGGGGGTAAATGAACTGACTCCGGTAACGGTTTTAAATAAAAAGGGCAGCGGTTCTGTTATCATCAAGGTACGCGGAACCCGCCTTGCGTTTGGAAAGCGCATCAGCGATGGGATTGAGATCAAGGAGGACAGCGCACATGCATCAAAGTAAAGAAGAAATCCGCGTTGGCTTCGTCGGCAATCCAAACTGTGGAAAGACGACGCTGTTCAATGCGTTTACCGGGGCGAATCTGAAAGTTGCCAACTGGCCGGGGGTGACAGTAGAGCGGGTAGAAGGACGGACCAGTTATAAAGGAAGGCCGATCAAGGTCATAGACCTTCCGGGAATTTACAGCCTGACTTCCTACACGATCGAGGAGATCGTCACCAGGCGCTGTATTGAGGACGGGGAAGTTGACGTTATCATCAATGTGGTGGATGCCTCCTCTCTGGAGCGGAACCTGTACCTGACGCTTCAGCTGCTGGAACTGAAAAAACCGGTTATCCTGGCTCTGAATATGATGGATATCGTGGAGGAGCGGGGCATGGAAATCGATATGCACCGCCTGCCGGAGATGCTGGGGCATATTCCGGTTGTTCCGGTGTCGGCCAGAAAGCGGACCGGGCTGGATGTGCTGATGCATGCAGTGGTCCATCACTATGAGGAAGGACCTCAGGGAATCGTTGTCCGCTATGACGATGAGATTGAGGATAAGCTTACAAAAATCGAAGCTATTTTGAAAGCCAAGTATGGCGAGATGGAAAATATGCGCTGGCATGCGATCAAGCTTCTGGAAGAGGATCAGGAAGTATTGAACGACCATCCGGTAGATGTCAGCCATATTGTGAAATCCAGCTATGAGAAAAAGATCATCAATGAAAAATATGACTACATTGAGGAAGTGATTGAGGAGTGCCTGTTCAACAAAGAGGAGAAGGCGGCATCGACCGACCGGATCGATCAGTGGCTCACCCATCCGTTCTGGGGGATTCCGATCTTCCTCGGCATCATGGCGGCAGTTTTTTTCCTGACGTTTACCGTCGGTGATTTTCTGAAGGAATATTTTCAGATTGGCCTTGACTGGTTTGCCGGGGCGGTGCTGGCGCTGCTGGAGCAGATACAGGCGTCCCAGTGGATGATATCGCTGGTGGTAGACGGCATTATCGCAGGGGTGGGCGGAATCCTTACGTTTCTGCCGAATATCTTTATCCTGTTCCTTGCGCTGGCCTTTTTGGAGGACAGCGGTTATATGGCGCGTGTTGCCTATGTGATGAATGAGGTTATGGGCAAGGTCGGGCTGTCGGGCAAAGCATTTTTGCCGATGCTGCTGGGATTTGGCTGTACCGTGCCTGCGGTTATGGCGACCCGTGCCCTGGCCAGCGAGCGGGACCGCAGAAGGACGATCATGATCACGCCATTCATGTCCTGTTCTGCGAGACTCCCGATCTACGTCCTGTTTGCGGAGATGTTTTTCCCCGGCAAGGCGCTGGCGGTTGCCTACTCCCTGTACCTGATTGGCCTTGTAGTGGCAATCCTTGTGGCGTATTTTGTACATAAAACCGGGAAATCAGAAGTTGAGGACACCCTGCTGATCGAACTTCCGGAGTATAAGACTCCGAATAAGAGGACCGTCTTTATCTATGTGTGGGACAAGGTAAAAGATTATCTGACAAAGGCGGGAACGACCATCTTTGTGGCGTCGATCGTCCTGTGGTTTGTTCTGAACTTCGGTCCCGCCGGATACATCTCGGATGTGGCGGAAAGCTTTGCGGCGCTGATCGGACATGCGCTGGTACCGGTGCTGCGCCCGGCGGGACTTGGTTCCTGGCAGATTGCGGTGGCGCTGATCTCCGGTCTGTCGGCTAAGGAAGTGGTAGTGTCCAGCTTTTCCGTCCTGTATGGAATCAGCAATGTCAATTCCGCAGCAGGGATGGCGACTTTGTCATCTACCCTTGCAATGACGGGATTTGGCGGAGCCAGCGCCTATGCGCTGATGATATTCTGCCTGCTGTATTCTCCCTGTGTCGCTGCGATTGGAACGATCAGGCGGGAGACAAAATCATGGTCGTTTACGATGGGGCTTGTAATGTTCCAGTTTTTGGCTGCATGGCTGGCGGCGGTATTGGTGTACCAGATCGGAATCCGCCTGTAGGAGTACAGCTTTAGTGCCGGTATCTTCCCGGGCGCCCTGTCTCTTCGCCGGACCAGGAAGCCAGGCGGAGCCTGTCGGTGGCACGGGAGTACAGATATACCTGGTTGGACAGCCGGTCTTCGACTGCGACTTCATTTTCGTTGATGCAGGTGACCAGGCTGCCCAGCTCTTCATAAGACATGCCCGGTTCATTCGGGGTGATCAGAACTTCGTGGATGCTTGAGGGAAGGATGACCAAATCCTTTTCAAGAGAGTCCGCGAAGTTTTTCAGTATGTTCCGGTAGATAATGCAGCCGGCTCCGTTCAGTCCTACATGGTTGGTGAGCACATAGAGAGGCATCTTCATATCGGAGCATTCAAACAACTCGTCAATCTCTTCTTCTTCGCATGTTTCGTCATATTCTTCCTCAAAACTTTTTCGTACCATATCTTTCATTACCTCCGCCATGCTTTTGATTTCGGCAGGAAATGCTTTCGGAGTGTTTTCCAGTGCAAGGGCGAGGAGGTCCTTTTCTTTTACCTTCCAAAGCTCCATGTGCTCGTTGTGGATAAGCGCCGTCATCTGTCCCGTTGCATTGCGTTCCAGAAACAGGTAAAATACGATGGCAAGGTCGAGGTAGGGAATATAGGGGATGTCTTTTAGCAGCTCCTGATTGGAGGCGCAGTGAATCAGTTTGAACATGATCTTTTCTTCCAGAAGGTCAAATTGGGTGATCTGTTTTGCGGTGATGCAGGTCGGGGCGGGATTGTTGTAGAACAGTTCCAGAATATCCTGGATGACCGCGTCCATAGACATTCCCTCGCAGAATTGTTCATAATAGGGGGTTAGATAGATGGTGGGCGCCATCTGGGTACCGGGCATGAGAATGCTCAGGCCGTCCATGATTTTTCTGTTGTTTTTTGGAATCTTGTGAATCGTAATCCTGCATCCTTTATCCAGATGCTCCTGCAGATTCTCTTTGACATGTTCCAGAAATGTTTCGTATACCATACGTATACCTCCTAAGTAGAATTTTTTAGAAATGGTTTTGACATGACGAGGAAAATAATTCCGATAGGAACGATAAACCAGGAAATGCCGGAAAGCCAGAATTGGTAAGGCTCATTATACGGGAAAAAAGGCCGTTTGGCAAGAGGAAAATTTAATTTAATAAATAATTTAGTTGTAGTTTCCAGTCATAACAGATAAAATATAAGACGACACAATCACGCAAAAGGGAACAGAATATGAAAAAAACACTGAAAAAAGCAATGATTCTGGCGGCGATCTTTGTTGCCGCAGTTATTTTATATTTTACATTCAACAAAGCAGGCAGGAGCCAGGACGGCAGTGACTATGCCGCAATGGAAGGTGCGACTCTTCCGGTGGTCTATGTCTCGATGTACGGGCGGGATATGAATCTGATGCACGGATACCGCCAGGACATGGGGAATGTGACGGCCAGGGCCAGCCTGACCATATTGCCGCAGGACCGCGCCCTGCACATCAGGATTGACGGCTATGACGGAAATGTACTGGGAATCCGTTATGAGATCAGAAGCCTGGATCTCCAGCGGCTGGTGGAAAATACAAGGCTGGATGTCTGGGAACAGGATGCGGATGAGGTAAAGGCCGTACTCCCGATCCAGAACCTGCTGACCAAAGACCAGGAGTACCTGCTCCGGCTGGACGTGGATACCGAGGAACATGGGACAGTCTATTATTACACCCGTATTCTGCTGACGGACAATGTGAACATCCAGTCCATGATCGACCTGGCGGTGGATTTTTCTGCCAGGACCTTTGATTATGAGCAGGCAAAAAGTCTGGTCACTTATCTGGAGACAAATGATACGGAGGACAACAGCACCTTTGGGAAGACGACGATCCGCTCCAGTTTTTCCCAGCTTACCTGGGGAAGGCTGAAGATGCAGCCCGTGGGAGAAGTCCAGGTGACGCTCCGGGAACTGGACGGAGTGCTGGGCTGCATCCAGTTGAAATATCTTGCGGCCCGCCAGGGCGAGGGAGAGAATGCCGAACTGTATGAGGTGGAGGAGAATTTTACCCTCAAATGGAACGCCCTGCGCACGTATATGATGGATTATGAGCGGACGGTCAATCAGGTTTTTCAGGGAAATCAGGATTCTTACGCCGGAAAACGGATCATGCTGGGGATCACCAATGAGGACCAGATTGGCGTGAAGCGAAGCCCGGGCGGAACGATGCTCGCATTTTTTGTGAACCGGGATTTGTGGAGCTATGATCAGAATGACCGCCGTGCCGTGAAGGTTTTTTCCTTCCGTGGGGAGGAAGCCGGAGACGTGCAGGCGGGATATGACCAGCATGATATCCGCATTCTGGATGTTGAGGACAACGGAGATATGGATTTTCTGGTGTTCGGATACATGAACCGGGGGAAGCATGAAGGGCAGATGGGAGTCGCAGGATATCATTATGATGAGTCGGCCAATGCTATTGAGGAACGCTTTTTCATTCCGGTACAGTCTTCTTATGAGGAACTGGAAGCAGACTTGCAGCAGCTTGCCAACAAGACGGCGGCTGATATGCTGTATCTGTATGTGGACCATGCGATATACGGGATCGATCTCAAGAGCAACGAATATATGGTGGTTGCGGATGCCCTGAGCGAGGGGACTTATGCGATCAGCGCCGACAAGAGCCGCATCGCATGGCAAGAGGGCGGCAGGCTGTATGAGTCCGAAAGCGTAAACCTTATGGATTTAGAGACCGGGGAGAAGAAGGAAATCCATGCAGCAGAGGGCGAATTTGTCAGGACCTTGGGGTTTGTGGGCGACGATCTGGTGTATGGGCTTGCCCGGAAAGGCGATCTGTGGGTCGAGAACGGAAGGATCCGCGACCTGCCGATGTATGCGATCGAAATCATGAACCAGGCTATGGAGGTGGAGACGAGGTATGAGAAGTCCGGCATCTTTATATCCGGGGTATCGGTGGAGGAAAGCAGGATTCATCTGAGTCAGGTGTCTAAGCTGTCGGAGCAGAGTTATTCGGCTTCTCAGGAAGACACCATTGTCTGCAACGTAGCCGTAGGACCTGGCAAATTGGACGGGATCGGCTGGTATGCATCCCAGGATAAGGGAAAGCTGTATTTTGTACAGGTGGACAACGAGATCCGGAGCGGCAGGAATGTCAGGGTATCCACGCCGGGGCGGGTCAGCTATGATAAGTCGGAGACACTGGAGCTGCGGTCCAACTATCAGTTGGAGGGCATGGAATTTTATGCCTATGGCTGCGGCCGGCTTTTGGGTGTTTCCCTGGATTTTACAGAGGCGTTGCAGCTGGCCTATGACCAGATGGGAATCGTGGTAGGACCGAACCAGGAGATCTTGTGGAGCCGCATCAACCGGGAGCCGATCCGTCATATCAAAGAGCCGATGACTGCGTTTGAGCCGCTGAGCCGGCATCTGGAAGGCCTTTCTTCCAGCCGCAGATACAGCGACGGGGTGACGGTCTTAGACGCCAGAGGCTGCAGCATGATGCAGGTGCTCTATTTTGTGGACCAGGGGATACCGGTGCTCGCCTTTACGGGAGAGGGAGAATACCTTCTGCTCTGCGGGTTTGACCAGTACAATGTGACGATGTACAATCCTGCCACAAGGGAGACGATGAAAGTCGGTTTAAACGACGGTACGGAATATTTCCGGCTGCGGGGAAATGATTTTGTCTGCGCTGTTTCAAATGAGTAATCGGGGCATCTCTTTACAAATTTGATTTATGTGGTATAATCATTAAGAAAGTACAAGGAAATGTAATCTTTTTGTAAATAATTGGAAGTTTAGTTTAGTTGATAGATAGAGGTGTGGGATGGAACAATTTATTATGAAAGGTGGCAATCCGCTGGTAGGCGATGTGACGATCGGCGGAGCTAAGAATGCTGCCCTTGGTATCCTTGCGGCATCGATCATGACGGATGAAGACGTGATTATCGATAATCTTCCGGATGTGCGGGATATCAATGTCATGCTGGAAGCGATTCAGGAGATTGGCGCCACGGTGGAGCGACTTGACCGCCATTCTGCGAAGATCAATGCTTCCGGGATTCAGGAAGTGTCTGTGGATGACGACTATATCCGCAAGATCCGTGCCTCTTATTATTTTATCGGGGCCTTGCTTGGCAAGTACAAAAGCGCGGAAGTTCCCCTTCCAGGCGGTTGCAATATCGGCAGCAGACCGATCGACCAGCATTTAAAGGGCTTTCGTGCCCTCGGCGCGAAGATTGAGATCGAACACGGGGCGGTGGTTGCCCATGCCATCGATTTGGTTGGCAGCCATATTTATCTGGATGTGGTTTCTGTAGGCGCGACGATCAATATCATGATGGCTGCGGCTATGGCGGAGGGGCTGACGATTATCGAAAACTCCGCGAAAGAGCCTCATGTTGTCGATGTGGCCAACTTCTTAAACAGTATGGGAGCGAATATCAAAGGAGCAGGTACGGACATCATCCGTATCCGGGGCGTGCGCAGGCTGCACGGCACGGAGTACGCTGTGATTCCGGATCAGATCGAGGCCGGGACATTTATGTGTGCGGCTGCGGTGACCCGAGGCGACATTACGGTAAAGAATGTGATCCCGAAGCATCTGGAAGCGATTTCGGCGAAGCTGATCGAAATTGGCTGTGAAGTGCTGGAGGGAGACGACGAGGTGCGCGTGGTCGGAAAGCCGAGACAGCATTTCACCAACATCAAGACCCTGCCGTATCCGGGCTTCCCGACTGACATGCAGCCGCAGATGGCAGTGACCCTGGCGCTTGCGGAGGGGACCAGCATGATCACGGAGAGTATCTTTGAAAACCGGTTTAAATATGTGGATGAGCTGGCCCGCATGGGAGGCAATATCAAAGTAGAGGGCAATGTGGCTGTCATCGACGGCGTGAAAGGATTTACGGGAGCGCAGGTGGAATCACCGGATTTACGGGCCGGGGCTGCCTTGGTGCTTGCGGGACTGGCGGCTGAGGGATATACTGTAGTCGATGAGATTGTCTATATCCAGAGGGGCTATGAGTGCTTTGAGGAGAAGCTTCAGGGACTTGGAGCGGTGATCGAGAAAGTAGACTCAGAGAAGTCTGCACAAAAGTTCAAATTGAAGATTGGATAAGGTAAATAGAAAAAGTTGTCATCTGTTTAAGGATTCTGTAAGCAGTTGACAGCTTTTTTTCAGGTTTACGACCTAAAATTGTTATGGTTTATTCACAAATTATACACGGTTTTCCAGTATTCTGATATTACAGAGAAATGTTGTAAGAGAAATCAGCATAAGGAGGGAATCTGTATGAGGTTATGGAAAAAAGGAATGGCGGCATGGATCGTCGCCTGTATGATGGGGGCTGCGTTTGCAGGGACGGCATTTGCGGCAGAGACCAGAGAGAAGATCAGTTCGGTCCGTTTGAATGTGGATTCATCCATTTCCGTAGGAGACGACAACGGAAGCGTATCGGTGACCGCAGAGGGTGACGCCAATTACCGTGTAGATGATGTGGAGGTCACCAATGACAACGGTGAGTGGCGGGATGGAGATATTCCGAGAGTCAAGATTACGCTGAGTGCGAAAAATGGTTATTATTTTTCCAGTAAAAGCAAGAGCATATTCCGCTTCACCGGTGATGATGCAGATTTTGTAACATCTTCGTATGTAGCCAATTCGGATAAGGAGGAGATAGAGGTAACCATCAAGCTGGATGCCCTGGTGGGAAGCCTGGATATCGATTCGGCACAGTGGGAGGATGACAACAGCCCGATTGCCACGTGGGAAGAGGCAGATGGGGCGAAGAGCTATCAGGTTCGCCTGTACCGTGGGCGCAGCTCTGTGACGGAACTGATCACCACATCGAATAACTATTTCAATTTCGCCAGCTATATTACAAAAACCGGCGACTACACCTTTAAGGTACGCGCAGTGAACAGCAATTCCAAGAAAGGTTCCTGGACGGAATCGGATGAGCTGAATGTTGACGATGCGGGGCTGAACTATATCAGAGGCGGTTATTATGGAACATCTGCGCCGACGGCCAATACCGGAACAGCGGGATGGGTGAAAGACAACACAGGCTGGTGGTACCGCAACGCGGACGGTTCTTATCCAACCAATGGCTGGATGCTGATCAACAACGCCTGGTATGCTTTTGGCAACGTGGGCTATATGAGAACCGGCTGGATTCCGTGGAACGGCGTCTGGTATTACTGCGACACCAACAGCGGTGCGATGCTGGCCAACACCTGGACACCGGACGGCTACTGGGTAGATGCAAATGGGATCTGGAGGCAGTAACGAGCTTTGACATCCACCTCCGGTCCGGATAAGATAAATTACAAATAATAGAGAAAAGGGGGTATTCTGTATGACAGTACTCAGTTTGATGGCAAAAGAAAGAAGTCAGGAAAAAGGTGAGATGCTTCGCCTGATCCGGCTTGTGGCAAAAAAAGTTCAGAGAGGATATGACACGGCAATGATGGCAGAGCTCTTTGAAAAACCCCCTGCATTGATTGAAACCTTGTGCTCGATTGTAAAGGAGAATCCTGGCCGGGATGAGTATGGATGGTATGAAGTATTTGCGGGGCTGCAGAGATAAAGATTGATGTGCGGAGGAATTGTTCCTCCGCATTATTTTTTTGTTTCACAGGAATGGGCGTGGCGGGAGTTAAGCGTAATGATAAGCTTTTCGGTTCTTTTTCAGATAGCCGATGCACATCACCGTAGCCCCGGCCTCAGCAATCGGTATCGCCAGCCAGATTCCGTCAAGGCCAAGAATCAGGGGCAGGATCGCCAGGGATGCCACGATCAGCACAAACGTCCGCACAAAAGAGATGACTGCGGAGATTCGCCCGTTGGACAGCGCCGTAAACAGAGCGGACGAAAATATGTTCAGTCCGGAGAACAGGAAGCTGACGGCAAAGATCGTAAAGCCGTGGCGGGCCATTTCGTATACCGCAGTTCCTGGCAGGGCGAAGATTCCTACGATCACGGAGCCGGCCAGCTCTGCAAACGCAAACACGGCTACGGAGGTAATCCCGATGAAGATCAGCGCCGTGCGGAACACCTGCTGTAGCTGCGGGTGGTTCTGGCTTCCGTAATTGAACCCGATGACCGGAGAGATTCCCTGGGAAAAGCCCATGTACAGCGCGTTGAGCAGAAACTGGGAATACTGGATGATTGTGATGGCGGCGACGCCGTCTTCTCCCGCGTAGTACATCATCAGCAGGTTAAATAAAAAGGTGATGATGCCGGATGCGAGGTTGGATACCATCTCCGAAGAGCCGTTGATGCAGGTTTCTTTGATCTCCTGCATCTGGAAGCGGAATGGAACCATCCACAGGGAGCGCCGGGACATTGCAAAGTAGATGAGTCCCACGGCGGCGGTCACCACATATCCGGCCACGGTTGCGATGGCAGCGCCTGAAATGCCAAGCTGCGCCGGGACGATCAGCAGATAGTCCAGCGCCACGTTGGTGATTCCTGAGAGCAGTGTCAAAAACAGCCCAATGCCGGGACGGCCTTCCGTGACGAAAAACATCTGGAACAGAATCTGAAGCATCAATGCCGGGACAAATGCCATCTGCCAGCGGAGATAGGACACACAGTCTGCCAACAGCAGGTCGCTGGCTCCCAGCATCCGGGAAAGGGGGACGGCGAATATGATTCCAAACAGCCCGATCAGCGTACCTAAGATCAGGTTCAGCATGATGATGGCGGTAAATGTTTTTCTGGCGCCTTCCTGGTTTCCCTGCCCCATCTTGCGGGCCACGATCGCATTGCTGCCGGTGGACAGCATGATGCCGATGCCCATCGCTACGTTGATCAGCGGAAATACGATATTTAAGGATGACAGTGCATTGGTACTGACAAACCGGGATATAAAAATCCCGTCAACGATCGTATATAGAGACATGATGATCATCATGACAGTGGTTGGCAGCGCAAACAGGAGTAAGGAACCAAAGGTAAATTTTTTTGATAATGACTGATTCATGATTTATACCTCTTTCTTGCTTTTTTTGAGCGCAAGTATTACTATAAAGGATAGGGTAACCCGATAGTCAAGCGTTTTTTGACATAAAATTCCGGCTGGAGGAGAGAAGATGGAAAAGCATTCAGAACTGTATTTTACCACGGGAGAATTTGCAAAGATCCTGGGCGTGAAGAAACATACGCTGTTTCATTATGATGAGATTGGACTTTTTTCTCCGGCGATCACAGAGGAGAACCAGTACCGGTATTATTATGTCTGGCAGATCGATACTTTTGCAGTGATCCGGATGCTGCAGAAGCTGGGGATGCCTCTGGGAGAGATCAAGGCGTATATGCAGAACCGTTCCCCGGAGAGCTTTTTTTCCATGATGGAAGAGAAAGAGGCGCAGATTGATCAGGAGATCGAACGGCTGAAACACATGAAAAAATTTATCAGGCGGGAGCGGAGGCATGTGGAAAAGGCACAGTCTGTCCGTCTGGACAGCCCAAAGATCGTGCCAAGGCCGGATGGATGGCTGCTGGCGTCTGATGTGAAGGACAGCAGCGACCGGAAGCTGGCGGAGGAGATCATCCAGCACGTGCGTATGTGGGAGCAGAGCAATGTCAACATCAGTTCGGTCGGTTCGATCTGTTATCAGGAGGACCTGGAGAAAGGCCTGTATGACAGGTACGCGCAGATTTACACCAGGGTGGACAGGCGGATTGCGTCACTGAAGCCGGAACGGTACCCGGAAGGGAGATATATTGAGACGTTTTACAAAGGATATGAGGCTTCGATGGAAAAACCATATCGGATTGTGACGGAGTATGCTGCGAGGCATGGCCTTAAGACGGGGCGGAAATGGTATGAGGAGTTTCTGACGGATGAGCTGACCGTCAGCGGCTATGAGGAGTACACCGTGCGGGTTCTGGTAAGGCTGGAAGAATGATTGGATTCAGCTTGACAGCCGCCGCAGAATCTGCTAGTATAATCCATGCAACACAACAACTACAATTGAAAAGTACGTAATATCCCTTATTCAGAGTGATGGAGATACAAAGGATCTGTGAAGTCACGGCAACCCCGAACGGAATGCAAACTACCATGCAGGAGCGGTCGGAAGGTGCCAACCTGAGCGAGTAATCGAGCGATAAGAGGATTTGATGAGCGAAACATATCAAGTCCGCAGTATGATTACTACGGACTTTTCTTTTGTCTTTTCACAAATTCAAAGGAGGATTTGAAACATGGAAAAACTGTTATTTACATCCGAGTCCGTAACCGAGGGACATCCGGATAAGATGTGCGACGCGATCTCGGATGCGATCCTGGATGCGCTGATGGAGAAGGACCCGATGAGCCGCGTGGCTTGTGAGACCTGTACCACCACCGGTCTTGTGCTGGTTATGGGAGAGGTGACGACCAATGCCTATGTGGACATCCAGAAAATCGTGCGCGAGACGGTGCGCGAGATTGGCTATGACCGTGCAAAGTACGGCTTTGACTGTGACACCTGCGGCGTGATCGTGGCGCTCGACGAGCAGTCTGCTGATATTGCCCTCGGCGTGGACAAGGCGCTGGAGGCAAAAGAGAACAAGATGACCGATACGGAACTTGACGCGATTGGCGCCGGCGACCAGGGCATCCAGTTCGGATATGCCAGCAACGAGACGGAAGAATATATGCCATACCCGATTGCACTGGCACACAAGCTTGCCCTTCAGCTGACGAAAGTCCGCAAGGACGGGACTCTGAGCTATCTGCGTCCGGATGGAAAGACCCAGGTTACGGTAGAATATGATGAAAACGGAAAGCCGATCAGGCTGGATGCGGTTGTCTGCTCTACCCAGCACGATGAGAATGTGACCCAGGAGCAGATCCACAAGGATATCAAAAAATATGTATTTGACGAGATCATCCCGGCTGACATGGTGGATGAGGATACCAAATATTTTATCAATCCGACCGGACGTTTCGTGATCGGCGGTCCTCAGGGCGACAGCGGACTGACCGGACGGAAGATCATCGTAGACACCTATGGCGGTTATGCCCGTCACGGCGGCGGCGCGTTCTCCGGGAAGGACTGCACCAAAGTGGACCGTTCCGCGGCTTATGCTGCCCGCTATGTGGCTAAGAACATTGTTGCGGCAGGACTGGCTGACAAGTGTGAGATTCAGCTTTCCTATGCGATCGGAGTGGCTCACCCGACTTCCATCATGGTTGATACCTTCGGAACCGGAAAGCTTGACAACCAGAAGCTGGTGGAGATCATCCGTGAAAACTTCGATTTAAGACCGGCAGGCATTATCAAGATGCTGGACCTGAGAAGACCAATCTACAAGCAGACTGCGGCTTACGGTCATTTTGGAAGAACCGATCTGGATCTGCCGTGGGAGAAGCTTGACCGTGCAGAGGCGCTGAAAAAATATCTGTAAAACGGTGAAAAAAGCGGTGTAAGGAAAACGTAAGACAAAGTAAGGCCACTGATTCTTGTAATTCTTCTGTATCTGGCTATAATAAGGATACGACTTAAAAAGGAGGCAGAAGGAATTTATGAGAAAAAGTGGCATCCGCAGAATTGCGGCGATGATATTTTGTGCAACGGCGATGCTCGGCATGGGAAGCATGGAGAGCATGGCAGAACCGACCGGGACGGCGGCGGAGACAGCGGCAGAGACAGAAGCGGAGCCGGTGCAGTCGGCGCCTACGGAATTTGCCCATATCACGGGATGCTCCATCACAAACGGGAACCAGATTTCCATACAGGGTCAGATGGAGGGGACCTGGTCGGATTCTGCCTATTATGACGATTATCTTTACCTGTTTGAATTGAAGCCCTACCAGGATGACCTCGAGGGACGGACCGACTATTGCGGATGGATCAAAAAGGGAGATGCCCTGTCGTTTCAGATTCCGCTGAACCACGGCACGGAGGCAGACCGTCTGTATTCCCGGTTTGTGGTGGCGGTCTATGACGGAAAGGAATATACCCAAGTCAGCAATACGGCCTATGTGACGAACCCGGAGTCGATTGCAAAGCACACCGATCCGTATAAAGAGGCGCAGACCAAGAAAGGTCTGCTCATTGAGAATACGGAGAGCATGGTGGCGGATGCCTTTGAGCTGGGTGTGAACCATGTGATCGTGAACATCCCGTTCCACCATATCCTGGGACAGGGGATCGATTACCAATACGACGGTAAGACTTACAGCTTCAACAAAGAGCTGCTGGAAGTCTATGACAACACGATCCGCCGGATGTCTGAGAAGAATATGACGGTGACGGCCGTCATCTTAAACGGCTGGAATGATGCCACCCCGCAGCTGATCTATCCGGGTGTAAAAAAGCAGCCGGCGACGAAGGCATTTTATTATGGATTCAATGCCTCCACGGAAGAAGGATTCGAGACGATCAAGGCGATTGCCTCTTTCCTGGCAGACCGCTACAGCAGCCTGTCCACCCCGTATGGCAAGGTATCCAACTGGATCATCGGCAATGAGATCAACAACCAGCAGTGGAACTACATGGGCCCGATGAGCCTTGACCAGTACGTAGAAGAATATGAACGGGCGTTCCGCGTCTTCTATACGGCGATCAAGAGCACCAGCCAGAATGCCCGTCTGTTCTTTTCCACCGACTATAACTGGAATCATGAAGCGGACGGAAAGCTGAAATACAATGCCAAAGACATTGTGGATACATTCAACGCGAAGGTCGTGGCCGGAGGCCAGATGAACTGGGGACTGGCATATCATCCGTACTCCATTCCGCTGACGGAGCCGGAGTTCTGGGACGATGACCAGACCGGGCTGATCAAGTATGACCCGAGCTCTCCGGTTGTAAACTTAAAGAATCTGAATGTGCTGACGGATTATTTACAGCAGCCCCACATGCGCGACTCCAAAGGCGAAGTCCGCCATGTGATCTTGTCGGAGCAGGGCTTTACCTCCAAGAGCGCGACCCGCGGCGAGAACAATGACCGTCAGGCGGCAGCGATCGCCTATGCCTACTATATCGCTGACAGCAATCCCTACATTGACGCCTTTATCATGAGCCGTCAGGTAGATGCGCCGTCGGAAGCCAATGCTTCCCTGATGTTTGGTCTGTGGTACTGCGATATGGGAAGGCCGAATGAGATTATTCCGACGATGCGGAAGAAGTCCTGGGTGATCTATAAAAATATCGACAATAAAAAGACAACATTGGAGACAACGGAGTTTGCAAAATCCATTATCGGAATTGAAAAATGGAGCGATGTGATTCCGAATTTCCGGTGGAGGGCACAGGAAAAATAATGAAAAAACAGGACCAGGGTTTGGTCCTGTTTTTCGTTATGGCAGCAACACTCTTCCCGCCTTTTATTCCTCCGGCGCAACAACCGTAGCCACCATCCGGTTCGGCAGGCATACGATCATCTGGCGGTTCTTTGACACTTTTCCCTGATGAATGCAGACTTTGTCCGGGCAGTCTGCCTCATCGATCCATGCCATGCCGTCCCGGATGATCAGATGGTTGGTTCCCCCGTTCCATCCCTCGATGGTCATTTCCGTATCTTTGTTCAGATCCAGAATTTCGACGACCTTGCCGTCTACGGTAATCTCAAGCTGTGCCGCCGGTTTTCTGTGGATATAGTGATTGACAGTAAAGCCGACAGCGGCGACTGCCAGAATGATGGCGATCAGAAGCAGGTCTTTTTTATGTTTTTTCATGGCAATCCTTTCTAAAAGCTGATATACTTGGTATACTAAAGAATCATACAATAAATAACAGCGGCTGTCAATTTGGCCGGCTGGAGGGACTTTATGGAAAGAAATCGGAGTGGGCGGCGTGTGGCGCGGTCTGTGGCGCTGTATGGGATGTTGGTGGCGCTTGCATTTATATTCAGTTATGTGGAAGCGATGGTGCCGGTACCGCTTCCTGTTCCGGGAATCAAGCTGGGACTGGCCAATCTGGTGACGATCGTGGGGCTTTATACGGTCGGGATTCCCGGCGCGGCGGCGGTGTCCCTGATCCGGATTTTGCTTATGGGATTTACTTTTGGAAATGTGTTCAGCATGGCATACAGCATGGCAGGAGGGATTTTCAGCCTGATCGTGATGGCGGCTGCCGTAAAGAGCGGGTGGTTTTCAAAAATCGGAGTCAGCATCGTGGGTGGGATCTTCCACAATATAGGACAGCTCTGTGCGGCGGCATGGGTGACAAAGACTCTGGGGGTGTTTACATACCTGCCGGTTTTGCTGGTTGCGGGGGTGGCTGCAGGGGCGGTCATCGGTCTTCTGGGCGGTATGGTTGTGGAACGGATTGAAGGAATCGTAAAAAAATTATAGGCAATTGAAAGATATTCTATGGTTTTTCGGGGAAAGGTGCGTTATACTGGATAACAAGAGGCATGGGAATGCACGTTTCAGATATGCCTGGTTATTACAGAATGGAACAAGCAGGAGGTTGGTATGGTATACGAAGCAATCAAAAAACTGGTACAGTATGGGATGGAGACAGGGCTGCTCACAGAGACAGACAGGATGTATGCGGTAAATCAGATTCTGGATGTGCTGCATCTGGAGGAATACGAGGAGCCGGAGACGGGATGCGAAGCAGTGGATCTGGAGCAGACTTTGGGGGAACTGCTGGATTATGCGTGCAGCCAGGGGATCATAGAGGACAGCATTGGCTATCGGGATTTATTTGACACCCGCCTGATGAATTGCCTGATGCCCCGTCCGTCAGAGGTATCGGATAAGTTCTGGGGGATTTACCATACACAGGGGGCAGAGGCGGCCACCGACTATTTTTACAAATTGAGCCAGGATTCTGATTATATCCGCAGATACCGGGTGTGCAAGGATCAGAAGTGGGTGACAGAGACTCCGTACGGGAATTTGGACATCACGATCAACCTGTCAAAGCCGGAGAAAGACCCGAAGGCGATCGCGGCGGCGAAGCTGGCAAAGCAGAGCGGTTATCCCAAGTGCCTTCTCTGTATGGAAAATGAAGGATATGCCGGCAGGCTGAACCATCCGGCGCGGAACAACCACCGGATTATCCGGATTACGGTCAATGACAGCCAATGGGGCTTCCAGTACTCTCCTTATGTTTATTATAATGAGCACTGTATCGTGTTTAACGGGCAGCATACACCGATGAAGATTGAAAAGGCGGCGTTTATCAAACTGTTTGATTTTGTAAAACAGTTTCCTCACTATTTTCTGGGGTCCAACGCAGATCTGCCGATCGTGGGCGGTTCGATCTTAAGCCATGACCATTTTCAGGGGGGACATTACACCTTTGCGATGGCAAAAGCTCCGATTGAAAAATATTTTGCGATCGAGGGATTTGAGGACGTGGAAGCGGGCATTGTCCACTGGCCGATGTCGGTGCTCCGCCTGCGCGGAAAAGATTCTGACCGCCTGATCGAATTGGGCGACCAGGTGCTCAGTGCGTGGCGGGAATATACGGATGAGGCGGCTTTTGTCTATGCGTATACCGATGGGGAACCTCACAATACCATCACTCCGATCGCGCGTAAGAATGGAGACATGTTTGAGCTGGATCTGGTGCTGAGGAACAATATTACGACGGAAGAGTTTCCGATGGGGCTTTATCATCCCCACCAGGAACTGCATCATATCAAGAAAGAGAATATCGGCCTTATCGAGGTTATGGGGCTTGCGGTGCTGCCGTCCCGCCTGAAGGATGAGCTGGCGCTTCTGGGAGAATATCTTGTGGATGGAAGAGATATCAGGAGCAATGAAATTCTTGAAAAACATGCCGACTGGGTAGAAGAATTCCGGGGTAATTATGACGGATTTTCAAAGGATAATGTAGAAGAAATCCTTCAGCAGGAAGTGGGTAAGGTATTTGCCCGCGTACTGGAGGACGCCGGTGTCTACAAGTGTACGCCGGAAGGCAGGGAGCATTTTGCGGCATTCCTGCGCCATGTCGGATTTTCAGAGTGCTAGTACGGAATCAGGGAAAGGGCTGTCGGCTGATACTGCGGACAGCTTTTTTTCTTTCGAAAACCAGATGGGGGATGGAATCATGAAGAAGATATTCGGTCATTATCTGGCGCCATATTATGTTCGGATGGCGATGGGATTTTTTGTGAAATTCTCAGGGACGCTGATGGATCTGTTCCTTCCGTGGACCCTGGCTTATATGATTGATTCGGTGATTCCGGCAGACAGGAAAGGGGAAATCCTGTTGTGGGGTCTTTTCATGGTGGTCTGTTCTGTACTGGCGGTCACGTTCAATGTGGTCGCCAACCGGATGGCTTCCAGAGTGGCGAGCGATGCCATGTATACCATCCGGGGAGATCTGTTTGAGCGCGTCATGTATCTGCCGGAGTACCGCTGCGATGAACTGACCAGGGCGTCTCTGATATCCCGTCTGACCAGTGATACCTATAATGTCCATCAGATGCTGGGAAGGATCCAGCGTCTGGGTGTGAGGGCTCCGATCCTTTTAATTGGCGGGATCGTGATGACGATGCTCTTGGACCCGGTGCTCGCCTGTGTGCTCCTTGCGGCGCTTCCGCTGCTTGCAGCGGTGGTATATGTGGTGTCGAAAAAGGGAATTCCGATGTTTGCGGCGCTTCAGGAGAGCGTGGATCGTTTTGTCCGCCTGATCCGGGAGGACATTGCAGGCATCCGGGTGATCAAGGCCCTGTCGAAGGAAGATTATGAGAGAAAGCGGTTTGACCAGGTGAATCTGGAGGTGGTGGAGCGGGAGCGGAAAGCGACCGTGACGACTGCGATCACCAATCCATCTATGAACCTGCTGCTGAATCTGGGCCTTGTTGCCGTTATTTTGGCGGGGGCTTACCGGGTGAACCGCGGAGTCACGGAAGTAGGGCGGATTCTTGCGTTCATGACTTATTTTACGATTATCCTGAACGCACTGCTGTCCATCTCCCGTATGTTTATCATCATCTCGAAAGCGGCTGCTTCCGCATCCCGGATCGTGCAGGTGCTGGAAGGGGAGGATGAGAGGATGGTCACGGCTGACCGGAGTGATAAAAGAAAAGATCCGGGGGCAGATGATCTGGATGAAACGGATCGGCAGGAGGCAGACGAAAATTCGCATGTTGCTTTCCATCGTGTTTCCTTTTCCTATAACAAGGTTCGAAACAACCTGGAACAGATTTCTTTTTCCCTGAAACGAGGGGAGACGCTGGGGATCATCGGAGCGACCGGTTCCGGGAAAACCACCATCGTAAATCTTTTGATGCGTCTCTACGATGTGGATGAAGGCTCGGTCACCATTGACGGCAAGGACATCCGCGAGATGGATTACCATGAACTGCGGGGGAAATTCGGCGTGGTGTTTCAAAATGATATGATATTTGAAGACAGCATTCTGGAAAATGTCAAAGTGGGGCGAACACTGGGGGAAAGCCAGGTAGAGGAGGCGCTTCTCTATGCGAGGGCCAAAGAATTTGTAGAGGAAAAAGGCGGGATGGAAGAGGGGCTGGACATCCGAGGGGCGAACCTGAGCGGAGGGCAGAAGCAGCGCATCCTGATCGCCCGGGCGCTGGCAGCACATCCTGAAATTCTGATTCTGGATGATTCCTCGAGTGCGCTGGACTATAAGACCGATGCGGCTCTGAGGAGAGAACTCCGGGAGCATTTTTCCGGCACAACCTGTATCGTGATTGCACAGAGGATCAGTTCTGTGATGGGCGCGGACCATATCCTTGTCTTGGAAGACGGGCAGGAGATTGGATATGGAACCCATGAAGAACTGATGGAGCACTGCCAGGTCTACCGCGAGATTTCGGATTCCCAGATGGGCGTCTCCAAAAAGGAGGCGGTCTGATGGGATTATATAGCAGAAACAGCGCAGGGCTGCCCGGAGGGGCGGGAAAAGCGGGAGGCGGCGGGATTCCGGGAATGAAAACCGGGGCAGAGCCGCTGAGGCTGGAAACCCTGCGGCAGAAGAAACATACGATCCGAAGGCTGGGGCAGTATTTGCTGCGCTACCGCCTGCTGTTGTGCATCGCATTGGCGGCGACGGTGGGGAGCAACCTGCTTGCGCTGATTGGACCTTTGTTATCAGGGTATGCCATCGATGCCATAGGGACAGCTCCTGGATTGGTGGACTTTAGGCGGGTATTTTATTATGCCGGCTGGATGGTGGTTTTTTATACCGTGTCGTCTGTCCTGTCCTACGGTCTGTCGGTGCTGATGATCACCATAAGCCGCAAAGTGGTATACCAGATGCGGAAAGATGTGTTTGACCGGATGCTGGCTCTGCCTGTGGGATATTATGACATGCATCAGACAGGAGACATCATCAGCCGGATCTCATACGATATCGACACGGTCAACGAGTCCCTTTCAAGCGACCTGATCCAGATTCTTACTACGTTTATTACGATTATCGGCGCATTGTCCATGATGGTGGCGATCTCGCCCCGTCTGGTTCTGGTCTTTGCAGTCACAGTGCCGTTGTCTGCCTGTATTACGAAGTTCATCACCGGTAAGACAAGACCGCTGTTCCGCGCCAGGTCGGCATCTCTTGGCAGGCTGAACGGGTTTGCCGAGGAGATGGTCGGAGGGCAGAAGACGATCCGGGCTTACTGTGAGGAGGAGCAGATCATCGGGCGGTTTCGGGAGAAGAACCGGGATGCGGTGGAGACGTATTACCGCGCAGAATATTACGGAAGCGTGGTCGGTCCGATGGTAAACTTTATCAACAACCTGTCCTTATCACTGATCAGCGTATTCGGGGCATTTCTCTATATGATGGGGATGATGACAGTGGGGCAGATATCTTCCTTTGTGCTGTACTCCAGAAAATTCTCCGGTCCGATCAACGAGGCCGCCAATATCATGAGCGACCTTCAGTCTGCCCTGGCGGCGGCAGAGCGGGTATTCCGCCTGATGGATGAGATCCCGGAGCCTGAGGATGTCGTGGGCGCAGCCGTACTCGGTCGTCCGTCCGGCACAGAAGGATCTGTCCGGGGAGAAGTGGAACTATCCCATGTAAGCTTCGGATACGAGCCGGAAAAAACAATCCTTCATGACCTGAGCTTAAACGTGGAGCCGGGAAAACTGATTGCGATTGTAGGACCGACCGGAGCCGGAAAGACGACGCTGATCAATCTGCTGATGCGGTTTTATGATGTGGATGCCGGGGTGATCCGGGTGGACGGGCATGAATTGCCCGAGATTACGCGGGAAAGCCTCCGCAAAGCATATGCGATGGTGCTCCAGGACACCTGGCTGTTTCACGGCACCATATTTGAAAATCTGGCATACGGCAGAGAAGACGCTTCGATGGAAGAGGTGGTTGCCGCTGCAAAAGCGGCCAGAATCCACTCCTTTATCATGCAGCTGCCGGAGGGATACGATATGGTCTTGAGAGAAAATGGCGGCAATATCAGCAAAGGGCAGAAACAGCTTCTGACGATTGCGAGGGCGATGCTTTTAGAGTCCAGAATGGTGATTCTGGACGAAGCCACCTCCAATGTTGATACGAGAACGGAGGTCCAGATCCAGGCGGCGATGCGCAGGCTGATGCAGGACAAGACCTGCTTTGTAATTGCCCACAGACTCTCCACGATCCGCAATGCGGATCAAATCCTGGTAGTCCAGGATGGAGAGGTAGTAGAGCAGGGAAGCCATGCAGAGCTGATGGAACAAAAAGGACATTACTATCAGATGTACCGGGCGCAGTTTGAATAGAGGGGGAACATCAAGACCCTTTTGCGGCCATCTGCGGCGGATGATACCTCTTCGCCGATTGGATCGCTTCTTTATTGATCGCCCCAGACAGGAAGAACGACATCTTTGCACATGCCGGACCCACCAGTTCATAGAGGACGGAAGAAGACAGGATGATCGTCAGCAGCAGGCTTCCCATTTCATCAGGAAGCATTCTTTGCCCGAGGAAGGCGAGGCCGATTGCTACGCCTGCCTGGGGGATCAGGGCAAGCCCCATGTATTTTTTGATATGCGGAGGCATGGAGGTCAGGACGCAGCCTGCATAGACTCCTGCATATTTGCCCACAATGCGGATGAGGAAGTAGCTGACTCCGATGATGCCTGCGGTCTGGATGGCGCCCAGGTCCAGGTTCATGCCGGAGATGATGAAAAACATGCTCATCACCGGAGGCGTAAAACGGTTCACTTGCTTAAACAGCTTGCGGTCATCCGTGATATTCATATAAGTTGCTCCAAATATCATACAGGATAAAAGTGGAGACAGGCTGAAAAACGCACACACGCCGGAGATGCCGAGCAGCATTGCGACTGCAAGGATCAGGCGGTTGTCTTTGCTTCTGGCCGGAGTCAGAAGGCGGGAAAGCAGGATACCGCATAAAAAGCCAAGCAGAATGCCGCCGGCATTGGTGACGATAGGAAGCACCACATCGGTTACGGAGATATGTCCGGCTGTCCGTGCATTGACGATAGCGACTACCACGCTGAAGGTCAGCAGGCAGACCACATCGTCCAGCGCCACTACCTGAAGGAGCGAGTTGACAAAATCTCCTTTTGCATGGTACTGGTGGATGGTCATCATCGTGCTTGCAGGTGCGGTGGCCGTGGCGATCGCACCAAGGAGCAGGGCAAAATTCCAGTCCATCTTAAACAGAAGGCGCATGCTGACCGTCACCAGGATTCCGGCCGTGAGCGCTTCAAATATGGTTATGACGATGATCTTCAGCCCGGCTTCCATGATCACTTCTTTTTTGAAAAATTTTCCGACTCCAAATGCGATAAATGCAAGTGCGATATCGCTCATGAAGCCCATGTGGCCCAAGATGTCCTGCGAGACCAGCTTCAGGCAGCAGGGACCGATCAATACGCCTGCTATGATATATCCGCTGACATTTGGCAGGTGAAGGCGCTTGGTCAGGCGAGTGACGATAAATCCTGCGAATAAGATGATTGCGAGTACACACAGTACCTGCGTGGACTCATCCATTTGGTTGTAAAACATCCCCATGATAATTTCCTCCATATATTTGAATTCCGTCTGCACGATCCGCTGCTTCACCCGGAACGCCTGTGAAATCAGTGCTTTCGGGAAATTCTTATTTATGTTATAATTATAGCGACAAACGCCATAATGGCAAATTATAGAATATATGATATCTATAATGATTTGTAATGGGGAGGTATTTGCGATGATGGATGCCCGTCTGCAGACCCTGCTGAAGGTCAGCGAGACAAAGAATTTTACAAAGGCGGCAGAGCAGCTGTCTTTGACCCAGCCGGCAGTGAGCCAGCATATCCGGCAGCTGGAGCAGGAGCTTGGGACGACCCTGTTCGTAAGGGGGGAAGGAGCCCTGAAAATCACGGCAGAAGGGGAAATTGCGGTCAAATATGCGAGAAGGATCCAGACGCTTTATCAGAATCTGGAACAGAGCCTGATTGACGAGCGGCGCAATATCACACGGCTTTCGGTGGGAATCACCCACACAGCAGAGAGCAATATCATGGTGGAAGTTCTGGCAAAATACAGCAGTCTGAAATCCGGCTGCCGCATAACGATTACTTCTGACAGCATAAATAATCTTTATTATAAACTGAAAACGTACGAGCTGGACATCGTGATCGTAGAGGGAAAAATCGTGGACAGCAATTTCAATTCTGTCATGCTGGATACCGATTCTCTGATTCTTGCGGTATCCAAGGAAAATCCACTTGCCAGGCAGAATATCGTTACTCTGGACCAGTTAAAGCGGGAAAAACTGATCCTCCGGCTGCCGGATTCCAATACCCGGAATCTGTTTGCCTCCCATCTGGAGAGCAATAATGTGTCTTTGGAGGAGTTTGACGTGACGCTTGAAGTGGATAACGTGGCAACGATCAAGGATCTGGTGAGAAGGAATTTTGGTGTCTCCATCCTGCCGCGCAGTACATTTGCCCCCGAAATCCGCAAGGGGAAGATGGCGGGGCTGCCGATTGAGAACTTAAGTATGACCCGGGAGATCAATATGGTATACCATAAGGATTTTGAACATACGGAGATATTGCAGGAAATCACAAAAATATACTATGAATATTCCAAAAAGAAATATACATAAATGACTGATTGCCCCATATCGGGAATCCCGGAGGCGAATGTAAGAAAAAAGAAAGGAATGATGTACTTTGCATGGTTCCTTTTTTGTGTTATTATGAAACCGTATGTGCAAAAATCGGATACCGGAGAACGTCCGGTCTGTCAATAAGAGAGGAATTGCATGAAAAGACGAAGATTTGGCTGGCTGGCAGCCGTGGCCTTGCTGATCATGGCGGTGTCGGGCTGTGCGGGAGAGAAAAAGCTCAAAGAATATGAGGTTAAGTATCTGGATTGTTTTGACACGATTACTACGGTGACAGTCTGCATGGAGAGCGAGGAAAAATTCCGCGAATTGGAGCCGGAACTTCATGAGCTGCTGCAGAAATACCACATGCTGTTTGATATCTACAATAACTATGATGGAGTCAATAATATAAAGACCATCAATGATAATGCGGGGATCAAGCCGGTGAAGGTGGACCGGGAAATCCTGAAACTTTTAGAATTTGCCGCAGATACGTATCAGCTGACGGATGGAAAGGTGAATGTGGCGATGGGAAGCGTGCTTGAGATCTGGCATGACTACCGGTCGGCGGGGATGCAGAAGCCGGAGCTGGCACAGATTCCTGACAGGAGTGAGCTGGAGCTGGCGGACCGCTATACTGATATTGGCAAGATGAAGATCGCCCACAATGCATCCACCGTATATCTGGCTGATTCTTCCATGAAGCTGGATGTGGGGGCGGTCGCCAAAGGGTATGCCGTGGGCAAATTGTGTGAACTGCTGAAGGCGCGGGGGGTGAGCTCCGCGATTGTCAGTGCAGGCGGGAATGTGCAGACTCTGGGAATGCGAGCAGACGGCACGCCCTGGCGTGTGGGAATCCAGAATCCGGATACTTCCAGCAGGAATGTGTATCTGCACGCGCTGCGGCTGGAAGATATGTCATTGGTGACGAGCGGGACGTATCAACGGTTTTACACGGTTGACGGGGTGCGCTACCATCATATCATCAACCCGGATACTTTGATGCCATGGAACGAATATCAGGCTGTGACAATCCTGTGCAGGGATTCGGCGATGGCGGATGCTCTGTCGACGGCAGTATTCAACATGCCCCTTGAGCAGGGGAAGGCTTTGATCGAGTCCATGAAGGATACAGAAGCAATCTGGGTGATGCCGGATGGAGAAGAGGTTTTCAGTTCCGGATTTTCCGCTTATCTGGATGACAGATAGGGGAATAACAGAGATATTAAGATGAACAGAACAGGAGTACAAAAGCGATGAATCACGGACAGACAGATAGTAAAAAGAAATCATATCGCAGCAGCGCCATGCTGACATTGACGGCTCTCATATGGGGCGTCGCATTTGTGGCGCAGAGCGAGGGCATGAATTATGTAGGGGCTTTTACATTCAATGCCTGCAGGTTTATCCTGGGAGGCCTGGTGCTGGTTCCCTGTATTTTCTTTTTGAGAAAAGGGAATGGGGGGCAGCTTAGCCGGGAGGAGCAGAAAAGGCAGAGGAAGACAGGGATAATCGGCGGTGTGTGCTGTGGGATATTTATCTGTCTGGGCAGCACGCTCCAGCAGTTTGGCATCGCCCAGACGACGGTTGGAAAGGCAGGGTTTATTACGTCCCTGTATATCATCATCGTACCGGTCCTTGGACTGTTCCTCAGGAAGAAGGTGGGGCTTAATATCTGGGTCAGTGTTGCGATCGCGGCGGCTGGGATGTACCTGCTTTGTATCACGGAAGGATTTTCTATCAGCAGGGGAGATTTTTTAGTATTTCTCTGCGCGATTGGGTTCTCTCTCCATATTCTGGTCATTGACTATTTTTCACCGAAGGCAGATGGCGTGGTGATCTCCTGTGTACAGTTTTTTACTGCCGGAATCATTTCTTCTGTTTTTATGTTTTTATTTGAACGTCCGACATGGGAGGCGGTGATGGCGGCATGGGCGCCGGTTCTGTATGCGGGCGTGATGTCATGCGGCGTGGGGTATACGCTTCAGGTGATCGCACAAAAGGATGTGGAGCCAACGATCGCTTCCCTGATCATGAGCATGGAATCGGTATTTTCCCTCCTGGCGGGCTGGGTACTTTTGGGGCAGAAGATGTCGCCGAAAGAACTGTCCGGCTGCGTGTTGGTATTTGGGGCGATCATTCTTGCCCAGGTTCCTGCCGGAACATTTTCACGGCTGCTGCCGGGTGGAGCTGTCAGCCGGAGCGATAACTGAATAAAGCGCTGAAAGTAACCGTTTTTCCTGATTGGGAGAGCGGTTATTTTGTATCATAGGAAAGTGTTCTATGATATAAAAATCCTCCGGTGGAGGGGCAGCTGAAGCAGACGCTTTATTTATTGCAGAATATTGCGGAAATTTTATTCTGCTTCTGGTATAATGGAAAAGAGTAACTTCGTCAATGATATTTTTTGGGAAAATTCGGAGGCGCATGGCGTTGAAGAGCAAAGAGTTATTTAGAACAAATCTGTTGATCAGCATTATGCTGGTCATGGGATTCCTGATCATTGCGGTGTTCAGCTACCGTGCGAATTATCAGATATCCATGAACAGCTTAGAGCAGGTGTCGGCACTCTCGACGGATGGGATTTATTATCAGTTTACCTCCATGCTAACCAGGCCGGTGAACGTTTCCCTGACGATGGCCCATGACTGCCTGCTGAAAGATCACCTTGTCCATGAGTTGGAGCGGGGGGATGATGAGGCATATACGGACACCATACAGGATTATCTCAAAACTTACCGGGAGAAATATGGATTTGATTCCGTTTTTTTAGTGTCCGATGCAACCAAACGGTACTACAATTTCAATGGGATCGACCGTGTCCTCACCGAAGAAAACCCGGAAAACAGCTGGTATTTTGATTTGATGGAAAGTGAACGGGACTATACGATCAATGTGGACAATGATGAGGCGGACGGGTCGGATAATGCCATTACTGCATTTGTGAATTGTAAGATACAGGGACATGACGGAGCGGTGCTTGGAATCGTGGGGGTTGGAATCCGGGACAGCCATCTGAAGAAATTTTTGAAAAGTTATGAAGACGAGTATCACGTGAAAGCATATCTTCTGAATGAGGCCGGAATCATCGAGATTTCCTCAGTCTGCACCGGTTATGAAGGAATCGACTGGTTTGAACGTGAAAAAAAGGAGTCGATTCGGGAACAGATACTGGCATGGAAGGAAGGCGGGACCAATCTGGAACTTTGGACCGGGACGGAAGGCAGCCATGAGAAGAGTTTTGTGGTATCCAGATATATTCCGGAACTGTCCTGGCATCTGGTGGTGGAGCAGGATGACGGGGATATCCTTCATGTGATGAAGGCCAGGATCTACCAGAGCATGATCATCATCGCTGCGGTGGCGATCGTTGTAATGCTCATTGTCACCTCCGTCATCCGGAACTTTAACCGGCAGATCATGATATTGGTAAAAGAGCGGCAGGAGGTTTTTAAAAAGGCAACAGAGCAGCTCTACGACAATATTTATGAATTAAATATCACAAAAAACCGGGCTGCAAACAGCCGGACGGAAGAATATTTTGAAAGTCTTGGGGCCAAAGGGCTGCCCTATGACCAGGGGCTTCGGGTCATTGCAAAAAAGCAGGTCAAGGCGGAGTACAGGGAGGGCTATATCTCCACGTTTGACCCGGAAAATATCGTTCGCGAGTATGAAGCGGGGAATAATCATCTGAGCTATGATCTCATGATCACCCAGGACGGAATCCACTATTTTTGGATGAGGATTGACGCATACGTGTTCTACTCTGATGAGGATGGATGCCTTCACATGTTTACATACCGCAAAAACATCGATTCCGATAAGAAGAAGGAGATGCTGGCATATATCGATGAAATGACGAGATTTTATACAAAGACAGCCACAAGGCGCAGGGTCAGCGATATGTTATCTCAAAATCCAGGAGGCAGGTATGCATTTTTCCTGTTTGATATTGATGATTTCAAACAGGTGAACGACAGTTTGGGTCATGCATTTGGCGATGCCTGCATCAGAGAATTTACCGGCATCATCAGGAAAAATTTCAGGGAAGAAGATGTGCTGGGGAGGATTGGCGGAGATGAGTTTGTGGCGTTTATCCCCGTTCCGGACAGGGAATGGGTGGCAAGGAAAGCGATCGAACTGTCTGCAGCTTTAAACTGTGTCTGCACGAAGGCAGAAAAGAGCCGGGAGATATCAGCAAGTATCGGGATTGCGATAGCCCCGGAAGACGGTACGGATTTTGATTCTCTCTATGAGAAGGCGGACGCTGCTCTTTATCGCACCAAGCAGAATGGGAAAAACGGATATTCCATGTAGGGAGCGGTGAAGTTATAGGGGGGATTGTGGCAGGATGGCAATAATCATATGATTGGGATTGTTGCCATCTGGACTTGGCACAGCTAATAATTTTGTCGTAATTTCACTTGAAAATGAGCTATGGATATGATAAAGTATTCCTACCAGATGATAGCCTTGGCAGATAAGAACTATCATAAGTTGTTGTAACGTATCACACATTTCCCCGTGCCGTCCGGCACGAAACGATTCATAAATTGATATTCAGCCTGATTTCAGGCAGGATTCCAAAGTAAAAAGAAAAAGAAAAAAGGAAGCTATTGTCTGGGACAGGGAAAAATCATATAATAGAGATAAGTTCTTGTACAGCCGCCGGAGAGGAGGCCCTATGTGTGGGATTAGATACCCATGACGAAGATTATGCCTGATGAGTAATGACATTGCCGCATGTATGGAAAGGGGATGAAATGAATGGAAAATTTTAGTTATGAAAGGCTGCTCAGCGATATTGAATTGCTGCTCGACCGTAAGCTGGAGGAGAAGCTGGAGGAAAAGCTGGAAGAAAAGCTGGAAGAGAAGTTGAATCAGAAATTTGATGAGAGATTAGCTCCGATTACGGAGCGCCTGGATAAGATGGAAGCCAGAATGGACAGGATGGAAATGAAGTTAGATAAGACTGTTGACAGGTTGGATCATCTGGAGCTGGATGTGAAAGGGTTGGAGATTACGGTTCGGCGTTCTGAAAAAAATATCATGAGAGAGATTGGGAAGCTTAAAGATGCGGATGAAACTTTAGTAATGGTTATGAGAGGGAAGGGGCTTTTGCCGGCGGTACAGGAAGTGTGATATAAATCTCTCATAAAAATGCCCGCCCTCGCCATGCAAAATATGGCAATGGGGCGGGCCTGTGTTTTTTTCAGTCTTTATTTCTGATTCTTCTCCACTTCTGCCATCTTCATCGCCCGAACCTTGAGCGGAAGACCAAACAGGGTAATGAATCCGTCTGCATCGTGGTGGTCATACAGATCGCCGGTGGTGAAGGAAGCCAGGGACTCACTGTATAAGGAGTACGGGGAGGTGGTTCCCGCCTTGATGATATTACCTTTGTACAGTTTGAATTTCACCTCGCCGGTCACGTACTGCTGGGTGGACTCTACGAATGCCTGGACAGCTTCGCGCAGAGGGGTAAACCATTTGCCTTCATATACGATCTGGGCGAATTTGTTGCCCATATCTTTCTTCACGTCCATTGTCGCACGGTCTAAAACCAGTTCCTCCAGCTGCTGATGCGCTTCCATCAGGATGGTTCCGCCCGGTGTCTCATAGACGCCGCGGGATTTCATGCCGACTACCCGGTTCTCAACAATATCCACGATACCGATACCGTGCTTGCCGCCCAGAGCATTTAATTTGGTGATGATGTCGGAAACCTTCATCTTTTCGCCGTTTACACTGGTCGGGATGCCTTTTTCAAAGGTCATGGTGACATATTCGCCTTCGTCCGGGGCCTTTTCCGGGGTTACGCCCAGGACAAGGAGATGGTCGTAGTTTGGCTCGTTTGCCGGATCTTCCAGTTCCAGACCCTCGTGGCTGATATGCCATAAGTTACGGTCACGGCTGTAGCTGGAGTCTGCGGAAAACGGAAGATCGATTCCGTGCTGCTTGCAGTATTCGATCTCATCTTCGCGGGACTGCATGGTCCATACATCTGTCATACGCCACGGAGCGATGATCTTTAAGTCGGGAGCCAGTGCCTTGATACCCAGCTCAAAGCGGATCTGGTCGTTGCCTTTTCCGGTAGCGCCGTGGCAGATTGCAGATGCGCCTTCTTTTCTGGCGATATCAACCAGACGTTTTGCGATGGCCGGACGCGCCATGGAGGTGCCCAACAGGTATTTGTTCTCGTATACAGCGCCTGCCTGTACGCAAGGTACGATATAGTTGTCGCAGAAGTCGTCAACCAGATTTTCAATATAAAGCTTGGAAGCGCCGGATAATTTGGCGCGCTCTTCCAGCCCGTCCAGTTCGTTGCCCTGGCCACAGTCGATGCAGCAGCAGATGACATCGTAATCAAAATGCTCTTTTAACCACGGGATGATGGCGGTGGTATCCAGGCCGCCGGAATACGCAAGAACTACTTTTTCTTTCATAGAAATCTCCTCCTGAATATGTAATAAATGAAGCCTTTTATCAATGTTATATGTGTTTGACATTCATAAATATACAACACTTTCTCATTAAATGCAAGAGGAAAATGAATTTTTATAAAAAGTATTGCATAATATACAGATATAATGTATAATTATGAAATCTTGGAAGACAAAAAGGCATGGAAGTCTTCCCGGGCATACGGGAATCAGGGTGGAAATATTTGGAATAAGGCT
The DNA here is from genome assembly GCA_030825115.1 of Lachnospiraceae bacterium. Lineage (GTDB taxonomy): Bacteria > Bacillota > Clostridia > Lachnospirales > Lachnospiraceae > Brotaphodocola. The sequence goes on along the minus strand of JAPJQL010000003.1, from coordinate 188,068 downwards.
TTTCACGCGGTGGGAAACTTACTATAATAAAAGAAGACACCATGAGGTACGTGTAAAACTGTTGTATGTTTATGAGAGGAAAATGAATATGATTAAAGTCGGGATTATCGGAGCAACCGGGTATGCGGGGGCGGAACTGGTCCGCCTGATGCTGCAGAGAGATGATGTGGAGATTGTGTGGTACGGTTCCAGAAGCTTTGTAGGCGAAGATTTTGCTTCTATATATAGAAATGTAGCGCATCTGGTCCACGAACCATGTAAGGACGACGATATGGGGAAGCTGGCAGAAATGGCAGATGTGATTTTTACGGCGACGCCCCAGGGATTTTGTGCTTCTCAGGTGACGGAGGAGATTCTTTCCAGGACAAAGATTATCGATCTGAGTGCGGACTTCCGCATCAAAGACGTGGACACCTACGAGGCATGGTACAAGATCAAGCACCCGACTCCGCTGTTCATAGAGGAAGCGGTATATGGACTGCCGGAGGTGAACCGGGAAAAGGTTGAAAAGGCAAGGCTGATCGCGAATCCGGGATGCTATCCGACCTGTTCGTTCCTTACGCTGTATCCGATGGTGAAGGAAGGGCTGATCGATACGGAGACGATCATCATCGACGCCAAGTCAGGGACGTCGGGAGCAGGAAGGAGTGCAAAGGTACCCAGCCTTTACTGCGAAGTAAATGAGACGATCAAGCCCTATGGTGTGGGAAATCACAGGCATACGCCGGAGATTGAAGAACAGCTGTCTTATGCGGCGGGGAAACCGGTGACGATCAGCTTTACTCCCCATCTGATTCCGATGAACAGGGGGATTCTGGTGACGTCTTATGCAACGCTTACAAAAGAGGTTACATATGAAGAAGTGAAAGCTGTTTATGACCGGTATTATCAGGATGAATATTTTGTACGCGTGCTTCCGGAGGGGATGGTGCCGCAGACCCGCTGGGTGGAGGGAAGCAACTTTGCCGATGTGGCGTTCCAGATCGACCCGAGGACGAATCGGATCGTCATGATGGGGGCGATTGACAATGTGGTGAAGGGAGCCGCCGGACAGGCGATGCAGAATATGAACCTGATGTTTGGACTTCCGGAAAACACAGGATTGAAACAGATTCCGCTGTTCCCATAGAAGAAAACAGGAGAGGAACGGAAGCAAGATGGCAGGAACCATGAGTATCATCGTCAGGGAGATGACCATAGACGATTATGATAAAGTATATGCCCTGTGGACGAGTATCCGGGGATTTGGAATCCGCTCGCTGGACGATTCCAGAGAGGGCGTGGAACGTTTCTTGAGGCGGAATCCGACGACCAGCGTGGTGGCGGAGCAGAACGGCCGGGTGGTGGGCGCGATCCTCTGCGGCCATGACGGGAGAAGAGGATGTTTTTACCACGTATGCGTGGCGGAGGATTACAGAAAGCATGGGATCGGCGACAGGATGGCCCAGTTTGCCATGCAGGCGCTCAGGGCGGAGGGAATCAACAAAGTCAGCCTGATCGCTTTTAAGAGCAACGAGGCAGGGAATGCGTTCTGGCGCAATGTCGGCTGGACTGAGCGGCAGGATTTGAATTATTATGATTTTACGCTGAACGAAGAAAATATCACAGAATTTATCAAATGAGCAGGAGGACGCAGATGAGCAGCCAGATAACGATCATAAAGGGCGGCGTGACCGCGGCAAAAGGCTTTCAGACCGCATCGACAGCGGCCGGAATCAAGTACAGGGACAGGAAGGATATGGCGCTGGTATACAGTGAGACGCCTTGCAGGGCGGCAGGTACATTTACGACCAATGTAGTGAAGGCTGCGCCGGTCAAATGGGATCAGGAGATCGTGGCCCATTCGGATTATGCACAGGCTGTGGTGGTCAATGCCGGAATCGCCAACGCCTGTACCGGGGCAGAGGGCTACGGTTACTGCAGGGCGACCGCAGAGGCAGCGGCAGAGGCGCTGAATATCCCGGAAGATGCAGTGCTGGTGGCATCCACCGGAGTGATCGGGATGCAGCTTCCGATGGAGAAGCTGGAGGCCGGAATCCGCACGATGGCCCCGATGCTGGACGGCAGCCTTGAGAGCGGCACGGCGGCGGCCCAGGCCATCATGACGACCGATACGAAAAAGAAGGAGGCAGCCGTTCAGTTTGAGATTGGCGGCAAAGTGGTAACAGTCGGCGGGATGTGCAAAGGCTCCGGCATGATCCATCCGAATATGTGCACGATGCTGGGGTTTGTGACAACGGATATCGCGATTTCCAAAGAACTGCTTACTGAGGCGCTTCGCGAGGATGTGAAGGATACCTACAATATGATATCGGTAGACGGAGATACCTCCACCAATGACACCGTGCTCCTTCTGGCAAACGGTATGGCAGGAAATGCCGAGATCACAGAGAAGGATGAAGATTACCGGACATTCTGCAGGGCGCTGAACCTTGTAAACGAAACCCTGGCGAAGAAAATGGCGGGGGACGGAGAAGGATGTACGGCGCTGTTTGAGGTGAAGGTAGTGGGCGCCGAGAGCAAGGACCAGGCAGTTACCCTGTCAAAGTCTGTAATCACCTCCAGCCTGACAAAGGCTGCAATCTTTGGACACGATGCCAACTGGGGCAGGATCCTCTGTGCAATGGGATATTCCGGCGCGCAGTTTGACCCGGAAAAGGTAGATCTGTATTTTGAGAGCGCGGCGGGCAGGCTGCAGATCATAAAAGACGGGGTGGCGACGGATTACAGTGAGGAAGAGGCCACAAAAATCCTGTCTGAGCCGGAGGTCACTGCGGTTGCAGACATTAAGATGGGGACGGCAAGCGCTACGGCGTGGGGCTGTGACCTGACCTTTGATTATGTGAAAATCAATGCGGATTACCGTTCTTAACAGGAATCTGCCACGTCACAGAGGGATAAAAAGGGGAGAATAAGATGATGGAAATGGATATGAATGTCATGCAGAAAGCGGAGGTGCTGATCGAGGCGCTTCCTTACATCCAGCGGTTCAACCGCAAGATCATCGTCGTGAAATACGGCGGCAGCGCGATGGTGGATGAGGAGTTAAAGCATCACGTGATTCAGGACGTAGTGCTGTTAAAGCTGGTGGGATTTAAGCCCATCATCGTACATGGCGGCGGCAAGGAGATCAGCCGGTGGGTTGGAAAGGTCGGAATGGAGCCGCAGTTTGTAAACGGGCTTCGCGTAACGGATGAGCCGACGATGGAAATCGCAGAGATGGTTTTGAATAAAGTCAATAAAAGCCTGGTACAGCTGGTCAATGAGCTGGGCATCAAGGCGGTCGGCATCAGCGGCAAGGACGGCATGATGCTGAAGTGTGAGAAGAAGTATTCCAAGGGTGCGGATATCGGGTATGTCGGAGAGATTAAAAGCGTCGATCCGAAGCTGATCTATGACCTGTTGGATCAGGATTTCCTGCCGATCATCTGTCCGATCGGGTTTGATGAGAATTTCCTGAGCTACAATATCAACGCCGATGACGCAGCCTGTGCGATCGCCACGGCAGTGCAGGCGGAGAAGCTGGCATTTTTGACGGATGTGGAGGGGGTGTACCGGGATTTTGAGGATAAGGACTCCCTGATTTCCGAGATGACCGTACAGGAGGCACAGGACTTTGTATCCAGCGGCTCTTTGGGCGGAGGAATGCTTCCGAAGCTGCAAAACTGTATCGATGCGATCAAAAGCGGCGTTTCCCGGGTACATATCCTGGATGGGCGGATCCCGCACTGCCTGCTGCTGGAAATCTTTACAAACAAAGGAATCGGCACGGCGATCCGGGACAACGGGGAAGAGAAATTCTATCATCCGGGCGAATAGAGCAGGAGACAGCCAGAGTGAACCATTCACGGAAAGGAACGGACATGATCAACAAAGAGGAATATATGGACCGCGCGGAGCAGGCGCTTTATAAGACGTATAACCGGTTTCCCGTCATTTTTGACCACGGGGACGGGGTGAAGCTTTACGATACGGACGGGCAGGAATATCTGGATTTTGGGGCCGGGATTGCCGTCATGGGCCTGGGATACAGTGACCCGGATTTTCATGAGGCGATCAAGGCCCAGGCAGACCGATTGCTCCATACCTCCAATCTGTTTTACAACCTGCCTGCCATCGAGGCGGGGGAAAAGCTTTTAAAGGCGTCTCAGATGGAAAAGGTGTTTTTTACGAACAGCGGCACGGAGGCGGTGGAAGGGGCGTTAAAGATTGCGAAGCGGTATGCCTGCAATAAGGGGATGGCGCCGGACTACGAGATAATCGCCATGAAGCATTCGTTTCACGGGAGAAGCCTCGGAGCTTTGTCGGTGACGGGAAATGACCACTATCAGGAACCGTTTGCCCCGCTGATCCCGAATATCAAATTTGCGGAGTATAACAATCTGGACAGCGTGAAGGCGCTGTTTTCTGAAAAAACATGTGCGGTTTTGATGGAGACCGTTCAGGGCGAAGGCGGAATCTATCCTGCTGAAGAATCATTTCTGGCCGGAGTCCGCAAGCTTTGCGACGAGTATGACGCGCTGCTTATGCTGGATGAGATCCAGTGCGGGATGGGACGCACCGGCGAGATGTTTGCGTGGCAGGGGTACGGCGTGAAGCCGGATGTGATGACGGTGGCAAAGGCTCTCGGAAACGGAGTCCCGATTGGCGCGTTTCTGGCCTGCGGCAAGGCGGCGTTTGCGATGGTGCCGGGAGACCACGGGACGACTTACGGCGGCAATCCGTTTGTATGTGCGGCGGCCTCCAAGGTATTTGATATCTTTGAGGAGCGGCAGATTGTGCAGCATGTGAGGGAAATCGGCGCATATCTGTGGGAAAAACTGGATGGAATCATGGACCGCTATGACTGCGTTGTGGCACACCGGGGAAAAGGGCTGATGCAGGGGCTGGAGTTTTCCGTTTCGGTGGCAGCGGTGGTGAAAGAAGCCCTGTTGGGGCAGAAGCTGGTGCTGATCAGCGCCGGGAGCAATATCATCCGGTTTGTTCCGCCGCTTGTGATTGAAAAGGCGGATGTGGATGAGATGACGCTGAGGCTGGAAAAGGCGATTGAGACGGCAGTTGGAAAGTAAGATATCATCAAAGAAAAACAGGATGAAGTGTTCAGAAGCTGGGAATGATATGTGCCCGGACACTTGATCCTGTTTTTTGGAATTATTAAGGCAGACAGAATATCAACTTTACGAATGAGAAAATATCTGCCATAATAGTTGGAAGAAAGAGAGGAACAGACTAATGACAGGAGAACAGAAAATCTATGACTATCTGGACGTGCTGGCGTCCAAAGCCCCAGTTCCCGGAGGAGGAGGCGCGTCTGCACTCGGAGGCGCTCTGGCTGCCGCTCTGGGACAGATGGTGGCGAATCTGACTGTAGGGAAGAAGCGGTATGCAGATGTGGAAGAAGAGATGCAGGGATATCTTTGCGCCCTGAATATCTGCCAGATGGAGATGACCGCACTTGCCGACCGGGATGCCGAAGTATTTGCCCCGCTTGCGGCGGCTTATGGGATGCCTGCGGAGACAGAAGAAGAGAAGTGTGAAAAAGACCGGGTGATGGAAGCGAATCTGCTTGCCGCCAGCCTTGTGCCGCTTAAGATCATGGAAAAAGCCGTGGGTATGATGGAAGTGCTGGAGGAGATGGAAAAAAAGGGCAGCCGTATGGCTGTCTCCGATGTAGGCGTGGCGGTCCAGTTCGCGAGGACGGCTCTGACCGGCGCGGTGATGAATGTGTATATCAATACAAAATCCATGAAGGACCGGGAAAAAGCCGGAGAGTTAAACGGCAGGGCGGAGGAACTGATGGCGAGCGGCATCCAAAAGGCAGATGAGATTTATGACAATGTCCTTAAGAAGCTGACAGGAGTAAAATAACCATTGGAGGAAACTATGATTGCATTAAAAGGAGCAGAAGTTTCTGCAAAGATAAAAGAACAGGTCCGGGAGACATTGGCGGGGCTGGGAGGATTCGTGCCGAAGCTTGCCATCATCCGTGTGGGAGAGCGGCCGGATGATATGTCTTATGAGCGCGGCGCGATGAAGAAGATGGAGGCGTTTGGGCTGCGGGTGCAGTCTTATGTGTTTCCGGCAGATATCAGCGACGGGGATTTTAAGGAGGCGTTTGCGCGGATCAACGAGGACCCGGATGTGACGGGAATCCTGCTTTTGCGTCCGCTTCCGAAGCATATCTGCGAGAACGAGATTGAACAGATGATCGACCCGGCAAAGGACCTGGACGGGATCTCACCGGCCAATATTGCGAAGGTGTTTGCGGGGGATGATACCGGTTTTGCTCCTTGTACGGCCGAAGCCGTGGTGGAGGTACTGAAAGCGAATGAGATACCGATCTCAGGGAAGCGGGTGACGATCGTCGGCCGCAGCATGGTGGTGGGAAGACCGCTTTCCATGCTCATGGTAAAAGAACATGCCACGGTGACCATCTGCCACACCAGAACTGCGGACTTGCCGGGAACCTGCCGGAACGCCGAGATTTTAGTGGCTGCCGCAGGGAAGGCAAAGATGATCGATGCGGAGTTTGTAGGAAAAGACGCCATCGTGATCGATGTGGGCATCAATGTGGATGAGAACGGAAAATTGTGCGGCGATGTGGATTATGATTCCATTCAGGAGCGTGCGGCGATGGCTACGCCGGTGCCGGGCGGGGTCGGCGCGGTGACAACGGCCGTGCTGGCGAAGCATCTGGTTTTGGCGGCAGGGAGAGGCAGGGAGTGAGATTGTCAATAAAAATGCGGTCATATGACCGCATTTTTATTGACAAATAAGTATATCCGTGTATAATATAAGTACACGGAGGTGACTGGGGTGGGTAATCAAGCAAGCACATCGGACATTGCAGCATATCTTACTAAAATCAAGAATCTGCTGTCCGCAGGGAAATATGATTTTGTTCCAAGAAGAAAAAATATGCAGGCACTGGCGCAGCATGGTCTTACAATCACAGATGCGAAGAATGAGATTTTAGGATTTGCCGTAAGTGATTATTATAAAGGCCCCAAGCAGGATTTGGATCCTGATCGTCCCGGAGATATATGGGAATTTAAGAAATGTATTGATGGAGTTCAATTTTATGTAAAGGTTAAAATTGTACATGAGAATGGACAGGATATCTTAAAGTGTCTTGGATTCCATGAGGATGACTTTGCTTAGGAAAGGAGGCTGCTTCGATGAAAAAGTATTGTGAGGAATGTGGTAGAGAAGTTGAGACAAAAGTCGTAACGAAGAAAGAGTCGTATCATGTTTGTGGTGAATCTATAGAAGTAGATGCTCAGGTATTGGTATGTGCTGCATGTGGAGAGGAGTTTTATTGTGAAGAACTTGATAACGCCACATTAGTTTATGCCTATAATGAATATCGCAGAAAGCATAAGCTTCTTTTTCCAGCAGAAATTAAAAAGATAAGAGGGCAGTATGGACTTAGCCAGAGAAGTTTTGCAAAGCTGTTGAATTGGGGCGATAAGACAATTTGCAGATATGAGAACGGATCCATTCAGGATAAGGCCCATAATAGCTTGCTGGTATTCTTACGTGAGCCGGAGAATATGCGAATATACCTGACAGAAAATGAGATTTCGCTTAATGAAAGACAGCTGGGTAAGTTGTTGGCAATTGTGGATAAGCTGGAACAGAATCAAAAATATCGTTCTGAACATAAGTTTTTTAACCAATTTTTTGTAAAAGAGCCTTGTGAAGAAAATGGATACAGAGCATTTGACTATGATAAGTTATGTGCTATGGTTCTTTTTTTTACGCATAGAGGAACGGGGCTATTGAAAACAAAACTAATGAAACTTTTGAATTACTCTGATATGATATTTTACAAAGAAAACGGTATTTCAATCTCTGGTGCAAGATATGCGCACTTGCCGTATGGACCGGTACCTGAGAATTTTGATATTCTCCTCGGTACAATGGCGGCAGATCATATTGCTCACATCGAGGTGTTCTACGATAATGGATATGAAAAGCACCAGGTGATTCCGGAGGAAGAAATGCCGGAAGGCGTTCTTTCGGAAGAAGAGCTTGCAGTAATGGAGAAAATTTATAAGAAATTTGCGAGTTTTGGATCTGTAGATATTTCTAATTATTCGCATAAGGAGAAGGGGTATGCCTCTACTAAAACAGGTGAGATTATTTCTTATGCATATGCGAAGGATATTGAACTGGACTGATATGGATGGAGAAAGGGAAGCGGCTTCCGGCGATGTGATTCGGTAGCCGCTGCTTTTATGACGGACTTTGGCATCGTCTTCCCACAAAGGTTTCTCATTGGAAGTTCATATTATCCATGACCAATGCACACAGCACCTGTTCGCACCGCAGGATATCAGCAATGGGAACGGATTCGTCTGGTTTGTGTGCCAGTTCCAGACTTCCCGGACCATAGGACATACAGTTGCAGTTGTTTAGCGTACCGGCGATAACGGCGGTATCGGTATAACCGGGGAACGGACCTACGACGGGTTCTTTTCCGGTGATTTTGAGGCAGGTCTTTTTCAGGGAAGAGAGAAGAGGGGTTGCCTCATTCTTTTCCACATAAGGGCGGTCTCCGGTAATCTCATAGGCTGCGGTGATACCGGGGACGGCTGTCTGTGCTTCTCTGATTGCAGCATTTAAAATCTCAGAGGCAGCGCAGGTATCTACCGGCGGAACCAGTCTCATATCGATCCATACTTTACAGGAATCCGGTACCACATAAGGTCGGTAGCCGCCGGTAATCTGTCCGAAGGTGACGGTGGAGCTTCCCAGGTCCGGATGGGTGGGGGCGGCAGCAATGGCGAGCCGGATGCTGCGGATGATCTCAGCCATGCCTGCAATGGCGTCTGCGCCTTTCCACGGGGTGCTGGCATGGGCAGTACAGCCGGTGACGGTCAGCTCAAACCAGGTGCGTCCTTTGTGTGCTACCTGGATTTGGCCATCGGTGGGTTCTGTATCAAGTACCCAGTCACGGGCGGTAACCCAGCCCGATTGGATGGCTGCCTCAGAGCCGCGCATAAAATCCTCCTCGTCTACGCTGCAGATCATAATGAGGCGGCGGGACGCAGCCTTGCCGGACTGAATCTGTCCGGCGGCATGGGAAAATGCAGACATAGCGCAGGCAAGACCTGATTTCATATCGCAGGCGCCGCGTCCGTAAATCCTGCCCTGCTCTTCTTCGGAGCCAAACGGGTCACGGGTCCAGCCATCCCCCACGACTACGGTGTCCATGTGACAGATGAAGACCAGAGCTGGGGCGTCGGGCGGCCCGGGGAGCTCCGCCTTGATATTGAATCGCCCAGGGAGTACCTCTTCCCGGATGACAGTGGCGTTCGGAATGTCCGATAGCTGGCAAAAGAGATGATCTCCAATCTCTTTTTCATAATGGCCAGGGTCGGTACTGTCAATAGAAATGAGTTGTTTTGTCAGCATAACGGCGAGAGAATTCTGTTCTGCCATATGATTACCTCCATTCATTCTTTCAGTCCAATATAGTTTACTTCTGCCAAAAAGTAAAGTATACTGGAGAAAATAGACAGAATCGGCCGGATAGGGCCGGGAAAACGGAGCGTCAGGGTCCGCAGGTTTTACATGGGATGATTGAAAAAGGGATATGGAGATTGGTGTGATGAAACTGGACGAAAAAGGGAAAAAGAACAGACGAGGAGGATTTACCCTTGTGGAATTGATCGTGGTGCTGGTGATTCTTGGGATTCTGGCGGCGATCATGGTTCCGGCTTTGCTTGGGTGGATGGATAAGGCGAGAAATCAGGATGCGATTTTGGAGTGCAGGAATGTGGTGATGGCGGCTCAGAGTCAGGTGGCGGAAGCATATGGGCGTAATCCTGTCAGTAAGGCCGAGATGGAGAATGTGCTGAATGGAGATGAAGCTGTGGCAGATATTTTGAAAACGGCATCAGCAGCAGGAACTATCCGGAACAGGAGTATAAGGCTTGAAGAAAAACTGGTATTGACAGGTTTGGTGTATACCACGGGGGCGGGAGTCCGGGTGATTTATGATCGAAACCATAGCCCGGTGTACCGCATTGATGACGGTGGAAAATACACTGCAGATGTTCCCGGCTATCATGCGCAGGCTTCAGATCTGCGTGCAGATGAATGGGATATTTCTCGTTTTTTAGAAAATAATGTGATTAAAGAAGGATATGAGAAGTATTTTTCAAACTGGCATGAAGTTAAAAATAATCCGACGAAAAGATTTCAGGCAGCATATATTGAAAAATATGGAGATTTTCCAGAGGTTGATTGGAGTCAGATCCAATTGCCGCCGGAAGTAACTTTACAGGGTGGAGAATATGATTCGGTTTGGAAGCCTGTTTTAACGAAAGAAGCGGATGGAAGCAGTAAGATTGTCATGCTCGCAAGTAAAGAATCGACTACGGGAGCCGGGCAGGCGGCCGTGGTTTATTATAATGGTCAATACTATTATCACAATCATACGGTTGGAAATCCGGGAAAGGCATCAACAGTATGGATTAGTGATAAGGAGTTTACGGTAGATAATTTGAGTGATGAATCAAAATGGACCTTATTTGAGAATTAATCTCCAAGGCAAAAAACGATGAAAACGGACATCCCAATGTTTTAATGGGATGTCCTGTTTTGGGTAATGTGACTTAGTCACATAAAAGTAAGAAAAAAGTAATTATTTATCAATTTGAAATTCCCAACTCCATAGAAATATGATATAATACTATATTATTCCATATGGAATAAAAACATTTTCTGAACGCAGACATTGGCAGTGATTTTCTCCGGACAGGCACACGGAGATGCCGGGGCAGTGTTGGCGGAAAGAGAAATGAAAGAGTGAGGAAAAGCATATGATGAAGAAGTTTATGAAAAAGCTTTGGGACAAAAAAGATTCCCAAAAAGGTTTCACGTTAGTGGAGTTGATTGTAGTACTGGTTATTTTGGCAATTTTGGCGGCGATTATGGTTCCGGCTTTATTAGGGTGGATCGATAAGGCGAAGGAAAAACAGTATGTATTGGAAGCCAGAAATGTTTATATGGCGGCACAGGCAAAAGCATCTGAATTTTATGCCAGTGGTGATGCTGCTAAAACTTTGGACAGCTTGAAAGCACAGGCAGCGAAAAATGATGACGTTGCAGACATTCAAGACATGGCAGATATAAAGGAACTTAATATTAAAGACATTACAGCAAGTGAAGCTACAGGTTTAGATGACAAGCATAAACCATATACGATTGGTTCCATGCAGATTGAATTTGTTTCTTCTGACGGAAATACGGTTGAAGCAAGCATGGATGGCGGCAATTCGTGGACGATTACATCTGTTACCCCTCCTGAAAAGTAATAAGATGATTAAATGGAAAAAGAACAGCGATCTTTAATCTTTATATTTTCCGGTGTTTTATCAGTGGTTATTCTGATGACGGGAATATCGGCTTATTATGGCTATAAAATACAAAGTCGCTTGATTTTATCCGAATCCAAAAACACCGAACTAGCCCTACGTCTCCTGGCATACGACTACTACAGCCGAGACCAGCAGATCTACAATCCACTCTCCCCGGATGGCCTGGCCGAGGGCGTGGCGGAACGGGTACGTGAGATGAGTGGAGCAGAAGGGACTCTGATCCTTGGCTCCTGGGATGCGGGCAGACAGGCGCCGCGAAACTTCACGTACATAACAGGAAAGTTTGTAGTAGTTTACAACTTTGACGAGCAGGAAGAAAGCCGCTGGAAGCTGTGTTATCAGTTTCGGGAGGCGGCAAAGCCGGAATGGCAATAAGGTACCGGGAATGAGGCGGGATTTCTGCCTCATTCCCGGAATTTCCGCTATTGGATATGAAATAAAAAGAACAGGCGGTTTCCTATGATACAGTTGGCAGTATGCGCCTTGCTGGCGATTATATGGCTTTTTGGAGCAAGTATCTTTTCGTTTTTAAATGTAGTGATCTACCGGGTTCCGAGGAAGATGTCCTTTGTTCAGGGATATTCCCATTGCCCGGACTGTAACCATCGGTTGTCGGGGTGCGATATGATCCCGGTTTTTAGCTGGCTGTTCCTGCGGGGACGGTGCCGTTATTGTGGAGGAAAGGTTTCCTCCCGTTATACTTGGATTGAATTGACCGGGGGCTGTATAGCCCTTTTGTGCGTTTTTAAAATAGGCTGTAATCTGGCGGCTGTTACCGGTTTTGCATTCCTGGGGATGCTTACTGTGGTCGCTTTTGTGGATATAGATACGATGGAGATACCCAATGGATTTGTGGCTGTAATCCTTCTCATTGGGATCATTTCCATGGTGACGATGCCGGGGATCTCTCTGGCGGAGCGGTTGATCGGGGTGTTTTCCGTCAGCCTGCCTCTTCTGCTGATCACTCTTGTGATTCCGGGGGCGTTTGGCGGAGGTGATATTAAACTTATGGGAGCCTGCGGACTGCTGCTGGGGTGGAAATTGAGTCTTGTTTCCCTGTTTTTGGCAGTATTGACCGGAGGCTTATATGGCATATACCTGCTTGGAACAAAGAAGAAGGGACGCAAGGAACATTTTGCGTTCGGACCGTTCTTATGTGCAGGGATGTTTGCCGCCCTGTTCTGGGGGCAGCAGTTGACCGGCTGGTATCTGGGACTTTGCGGATTCTGACAGATTCAGGGTTGTGATGAGATGGACAGACAGGAGGAACTTCAGTGCCGAAATATCAATATCGGGCTGCAAACGCCAAAGGGAAAAATGTCCGCGGCGTGATGTATGCGAATGATGAGACTGATTTGTATGAAAAACTGAAACTGGATGAAATCTACCTGATTTCGGCAAAGGAGGTCCGGGAGAGGCAGCATGCCCGGCCGCTGAAAGCGCAGGAGATATCGGATTTTTGCAGGGAGATCGGAACACTTCTGGGTGCAGGGGTGTCTCTGGTGCGCGCACTGGGGATGATCGCGCAGAATGAGAGTATCAGGCCGAGGGAACGCGCCGTCTATTCGGAAGTTCTGCGGCTGATTCGCCAGGGCGTGTCCTTTTCGGATGCCATGGAATCCCTGGGAGGGGTTTTTCCGCCGATGATGATCCATATGTTCCGCGCGTCAGAAGCGGCGGGCAATATGGATATGACCGCCAACCGGATGGCGGAGCACTATTCCAAGGAACACCGCCTGAATACAAAGGTAAAAAGCTCTATGGCATATCCAAAGTTCCTCTGCCTGCTGATCGTGGGCGTGGTGGCGATCCTGATCGGGTATGTGCTTCCGCAGTTTGAGTCCCTGTTCAGCTTGATGGATGAACTGCCGCTGCCTACCAGGATCCTGTATGCGATTACGGAGTTTGCCGGGAGATACTGGTATGCGATCATCTTTGGAGCGGTGGCGGGAACGATGATCATCAGGGCAATCTGCAATATCGCCGCGGTCCGGCTGCGGCTTGATAAGATGAAAATACATATGCCGCTTTTGGGAAAACTGTGGAAGGTGATCTACACCGCCCGGTTTGCAAGGACGCTCAGTTCTTTGTATACCGCAGGCATTCCCATCGTGACTGCGATGCAGATCGCGAGAAATTCCATTGGAAATACGTATATCGACCGTCAGTTTGATACTGCGCTGCCGGTTGTCCGGGCCGGAGGCAATCTGAGCGAGGCAATTGAGCCGATCGATGGCTTTATCACGAAGCTGGCGTTTTCCATCCGGGTGGGAGAAGAGACGGGAAGTCTGGACGTCATGCTCAATTCCACGGCAGAAGCGCTGGAATATGAATCAGAGATGGCGATCAATAAGATGGTTTCTTATCTCGAACCGGCCCTGATCATTATCATGGCATTGATTGTCGGCTTCATCATGATTGCTGTTATGATGCCAATCTATGCGTCTTACACGGCCATTGAATCATCAGCGTACAATTAGGAGGACATCAACGTGAGTGTAGTCATATATCTGTCAAATCAGGATATCAGGGCTGTTGTCGGAACGGTCAGGCATGGTCAGATATCGGTGAGCATGGTCTGCTGTGCACAGGCGCCGGAAGGCAGTATCATCAACGGCTTTGTGACCAATGAAGAGGTGTTTGATGCATTTTTCAGGGAATTCTGGGAGAAGAACCACCTTCCGAAAAAAGGAGTCACCCTGGTTTTGGGGAGCGCCCAAGCGGTAACCCGTCTGCTCGATGTGCCCGGGATGTCCCATAAAAAGATGATGGAATATCTTCCGCGGGAGTTCGCATCGGTGGAGAGGACGAAAGACCCGGTGTACAGCTATGTCGAGATGTCAAAAGAGGGGGAGTTGTGCCATGTCCTGACTACGATGATTGACAGGAGTTTTCTCCAGCCGCATGTGGAGCGGTTCTGTTCGATGGGAATCCGCCTGGAATCCATTGTCATGGGGACTATGGCGGAGATTCAGGCGCTGAACCAGTTGTCTTACCTGAAGGATAAAACATCCATCATCCAGGTGCTGGACGGGATGAGCCTGCTGAATATCCTGTATGTGGACGGACAATACTATCAGTTCAGCCGCAACCGGATATTTGGAGAACGGGGCACGCCTGCATTTGGCGTGGAGTGTGCGAGGACCATCAGCAACCAGCAGCAGTTTTTAAAGACCCAGCAAATTGAAAATACGGTGACCCATATCTACCTGAGCGGAGAATTCAAGGAGGATGATTTTGAAATCTGCCGCGACAGCATCTATCAGATGGACGGGACTCTGGAGGTGGAAAGAATCTGTGAGGAGGAAGGCGGCACGATCCGGTTCCTGACGAAACCGGCCTGTGGTGGCTTTGATCATTTTGTCACGGCGGTGGGCGGTCTGCTGGTTCCGAAAGACAGACGGAATCTGTTTTTTCAGTACGGGCAAAATCCAGAAAGGATCAGACGCCGACGGGAACTGATCCGATATCTTGCGCCGACGGCGGCGGCACTTCTGGGACTTGGAGCGGTTGCCATCGTACAGTCTGCGATCTGGTTTTCCCGTTTGAACCAGGTCAGCGAACAATTCAGCTATCTGGAAGATCCGGCTGTGATTGAGCGGGAAGCCGAGTATGACCAGCTGGAAGCCGAAAATGCCTTATTGGAAGCCAGAACCGGGATCATCCGTAAGACAATGGAGAACCTGGATACATACCCGGTCTACACCAGCCGTGTGAAGCAGACGATACAGGAGTGCGCCGCGGGATTTGCATCTGCCGGTATTACCAGTTTTGACGCATCCCAGGGAAAAGTCACGGTGGAGGCATCTTCACCGGATGCAGAGTATGTCCATCGGTTTGTGGGGCGTTTAGAGAGCAGAAGGGACGCGTTCCGGGACGTATTTTACGATGGTTTCTATTTTGATGAGAGAAGCGGTACCTGGAAATGCTTCGTAGTGTGTTATCTTGTGGGACCGGAACAGGAAGTCTGGGAGGTGATGCCATGACGATGAAGATGACGGAGCGGGATAAAAAACTGCTGGCAGGGCTTGGCGTGTTCTGCGTGGCGGCGATTCTGACGCTGCTGGTGATCCTGCCCATGCATAAGGCAAACGCAGCGATGAAGGAGCAGATTGCGGCAAACGAGGAGCAGATCGCCCTGGTCCGGCAAAAAGAGGCGGAACTTCCTTTGATGAGGGCCGGTAACGAGGACCGAAGAGAAATGCTTCTGGATGCACAGAAAGAGCTGTATCCGCTTCTGAAAACACAGGACGTTGACCGCCTGATGACGGAGAAGGCGATGCTTCACGGGCTTTCTGTGAGAAAGCTGCAGATCGCCATGCCGCAGGAGGCTGCCAATGTAAGCGGTTATGGAAAGAAGACTGACACCGGGAGCAACCCGGATAAAAAGGACGGGGTGTGGATCGCGTCTGTCAGCCTGGATGTGGACGGGCCGACGGCGGCTATGGACCGTCTGATCGACGACATTGCCCTTCATACTCCGGGGGTGCGTATCACAGGGCTCAACTGGAGCAGCGCAAGACGTCAGGTGAATGCACAGAGCGGATTGACCGAGCAATACGATCTTTTGAGCCTGCGGCTGGAAGTGGCGATGAGCAGGAAGGAATACGATACGGATGAATAATGTAAACAGTTTCCGGAATGTCCGGATTGGCGATGTACTGAAAGAATACGGCTATGTAAATGACGAACAGATAGGAAAAGCCCTGGAATACCAGAAGGAGCATAAAGGCGTCCGCCTTGGAGGCGCCCTGATCGAGCTTGGTTTTATCACGGAGCACCAGATGTTGGAGGCGCTTGCCGCCCGCCTGGATTTAAAGATCGGGGATATTTCCCAGATGCATATCGATATGGAAGCGGTTCAGAAGATTCCTGTGGAGATGGCGCAGCGTTACCGGATGCTGGGTGTCCAGATGAATGGGGATATCCTCGTCGTTTTGACGAGCGACCCGCTGAATTTCTATGGACTTGAGGATGTCAGGCAGACGGCGGGCATGAATCTGGAGCTGCTGCTTAGCGAAGGGCAGGCCCTTGACAATGCGATCCGTTATTATTATGCGGAGGTAAAGGCCCGCAGGGCAGCCAGCGTTGCCAATGACAGCCAGGAACAGGAAGTGGAGGAGCTGGCCGTAGACGAGGGAGACGACGATACTCCGGTGATCAACCTGCTCAACAGCCTGGTCCAGAGAGCTTACCACAGCAATGCCAGCGATGTGCATATCGAGCCGTTTGAGGATAAGACTGTGGTCAGGATGCGTATCGATGGCGTGATCATCGATTTCGTGACGCTCCAGAAGAGCCTTCATGCCTCCCTGATTGCCAGAATCAAGATATTGGGCGATATGGATATTGCAGAGCGGAGGGTTCCGCAGGATGGGCATTTCCGGATGAAGATCGACAGCCAGATGGTCAATATGCGTATCTCCGTGATTCCAACCGTATTCGGGGAGAAGGCCGTGATCCGTCTGCTGTCGGGCAATGCCCAGATCGACCATTCCGGGACGTTTGGCATGCTGCCGGAGGACTGTGAGAAGCTGAACCGGATGCTGCGGTCGCCCAACGGGCTGATCTATATGACCGGACCGACCGGTTCCGGCAAGACGACGACGCTGTATATGATTTTGGGAGAGCTGGCAAAACGTCAGGTGAATATCTCTACGATTGAGGACCCGGTGGAGAAAAACCTTCCAAGGATCAACCAGTGCCAGGTCAATAATATGGCGGGCATGACTTTTGAGTCCGGGCTGCGTGCGCTGCTGCGGCAGGACCCTGATATCATCATGGTGGGCGAGACCCGTGACAGCGAGACGGCTTCTATCTCCGTCCGGGCGGCGATCACAGGGCATCTGGTGCTGAGTACGCTGCACACCAACGACGCGCTTTCTGCCATCGTCCGCCTGGAGGATATGGGGACTGAGCCGTATATGGTTGCAAACTCCCTGGTAGGGGTGGTGGCGCAGCGTCTGATGAGGAAGCTGTGTCCGGAGTGCGCCAAAGAAACAGAGGCTGACAGGCAGACCCAGGAATACCTCGGGAAGCATGTGACAAAGATCAAGACAGCGGCAGGCTGCCCACGCTGCAACCATACCGGATACCGGGGAAGGATCGCGATCCACGAAGTGCTGTATATCGACAAGCAGCTTCGGGAAATGATCGCTTCCGGGACAGGAATGGAGCAGATGAAAGAGTACGCCCTGAAGGAACAGGGAATGATGACATTAAAAGAACGCGGCGCGCAGCTTGTGGCGGAAGGGATCACCACGATGGATGAGCTGTTCAAGGTCGCATATTATGAGTAGAAGGTGGGAATGAGGCATGGCAGATATCAGGCAGATCATTGAGACAGGGAGGCAGATGCGGGCTTCGGATATCCATATATCCGAGGGGCTGCCGGTGATGGTGCGGATCGACGGCTCTTTGATCGAGGCGCCGTTTGGCTTAAGCGGACAGGAGACTGCCGAGATCATCCTGTCCATGCTGGATGACAGGCAGAAGGCGCTGCTGGAACAGGGGGATGACCTGGATTTTCCGGTGGAGCTGCTAAACGGTGACAGACAGCGTGTGAACGTGTTCCGGCAGCAGAAAAAGCTGGCGGCCACGATCCGTCTGCTGAACAACCATATCCCGGCATTGGAGGAACTGAACCTTCCCCCGGTGTTGAAAAAGCTGGCGGATGAACCGAGAGGTCTGATCCTAGTGACCGGACCGACCGGGAGCGGCAAGTCCACCACGCTGGCGGCGATGATCGACTATATCAACAGCAGCCGCGCAGACCATATCATTACGATAGAAGACCCGATCGAATATGTCTATGGGCAGAAGTGTTCCCTGATCCATCAGCGGGAGACGGGGCGGGACGTGAAGTCTTTTGCCGCCGCGCTGCGTTCGGCGCTGCGTGAAGACCCGGATATCATTCTGGTCGGCGAGATGCGTGATTTTGAGACGATATCGGCGGCGCTCACGGCGGCGGAGACGGGACATCTGGTACTCAGCACGCTCCACACAACGGGAGCGATGCAGACCATAGACCGGATCATCGACGCCTGCCCGGCTTCGGGTCAGAGCCAGATCAGAGCCCAGCTTGCAGGCGTGCTGAAGGGGATCGTCACCCAGTGCCTGATCCCGAAGATGAGCGGAGGGCGGATCGCTGCAACTGAGATTCTGCTGGGGACGGACGCGGCGATGAATCTGGTGCGGGAAGGCAAGTGCCACCAGCTTGGGAGCGTGATGCAGTCGGGGAGGGCGCTTGGGATGCACTCCCTCAACAGCGACCTGGCCAGACTGGTGCAGGAGCGGGTGATCGACCGGGATATGGCTTATCAGTATTCCAATGATAAACGAGATTTAGAACAGTTTCTCGTATAGGGAAGACAAGACAGGAATCAAAATACAGGCAGGATATAGGGGATGAGTGCAGGACCGATGAGGCGGAGCAACGACAAGGGTAAGAAAAAGCGCCATGACAACAGGGATGGCGGCATGAGAGGACGCAGGATACAGGGCAACGGCGGCTTTACATTGGTAGAGCTGATCGTGGTCCTTGTTGTGCTGGGGATTTTATGTACGCTGGCAGTGATGAGCATCATCGGGTGGCAGGATTACGCAGATTTCAGGCAGAATAATGAGGCGGCGCAGAGCGTTTTTTCAGCGGCGCAGATTCAACTGACTCAATATGCGGAGCGGGGGCAGCTGTCGGTGCTTAAAAATGCGGTGACAGGAGACGGAAAAGAGCCCACGAAGGGCTACCTGCTTTCGGAACAGGGGGATCTGGACGCTGCATGGCAGTCCGGTAATTCGGGAAACATTTATTTCATATCGGTTAAAAAAGGGGATTACGCTGTCTATCAGGGTTTAAAAGGTCTGAAAGAACAGGATATGAAGGGCAAAACCATAGAAGAACGGCGGATCTGGGCCCTGTATCAGATGATAGACCCTTATATCACGGATAAAGCAATGCTGGATGCGGCCATCTGCATTGAGTTTGACCCCGACCCTAAAACTGCCCAGATATTTTCTGTATTTTACAATGCAAATGCAAATGGATTTACATATGGACAGCCCGATAAGGACCGGGTGCAGATCCGGGACCGGAGCAGCAGCGCCCGCAAGGAGGACAAGACGGGTTATTATGGGGTGGAAACCATGTCCCGGGCGACGGATCCGGGCATCAATAAGCCGGTCATCACGAATTTGAGGCTGAACAATGAAGACACCCTGAATCTGACATGGTCAACGAAAAATGCCGGTCTGGGCGATGACAAAGACCTGATCAGCCTGGTGTATTCCATCGCTGTCTATAAAGAGTCCGACGATAAGGAACAGGAGCCTTTAAAGCTGCTGGAAATCGATGCGCTGGGAAGCACAGAGGGGACGATACCAGAGGAGGCGCAGGTCGGCGGCGGGTGTATTAATGGCATGGTCAACGGCGTGGAATACCGGTTTCCGATTACTTACAGCAGAACCGACCGGACCCTGACGCTGGTGCTGGACGGGCTTGATCTGTCTGCCGATGAACAGGACGCTGCAGGCTTAAAGGACACCGCATCGATACAGCGGTTTGGCAGTCTGGCATCCGCAGACGAGATTTTTGTAGAGATCAGTGGTTCAAAGCCCTCCTTCTACAATGCCACGGCGAAAAAGAAGAGCAATTCGGAGCACGCCCTGTTTGCACGGAAAACCATGTCAGAGGACAATACGGTTATCTTTGGCATAGAAAATGCACGTCATCTGCATAATATCCGTTTCAAAGAAAAGGAACTTCTGCATGCTCAGACAAAGGCGGAATACCAGATCAGGAATGATATTAACTGGGAATATGCATTGAATTCGGGCTCTGTCTACGATCATGGGACCGTGCAGTGGCCGGAAGGGGGCGATGTGAGCGGATACTGTTTCCGCCCGCTTTCTGTTCTGCGCAAAGAATCAAGCCTGATGTCCGAGCCAGGGGGCAGGATCCGTTCTTTAAAACGGTTTTGCATGGATATCAACCATATGGGGCTGAAAGACGGGGAGACGTCTGCCATAGGCCTGACAGCGGAAAACCGCGGAACGATCAGGGATTTGATCCTGGAAGACGTGTCGGTAAACGGAATAAGGAAAGACCAGGCAGGAAACGTTCTACCGGAGCAGTCGGCCACGGCCACAGGCGGCTTTGCAGGAAAAAATACAGGTACGCTCAGCAATCTTACGGTAAAACGCAGTGCGGAGACGATGGATCAGTCGATGTATAACCACATTTCAGGCTGCTTCTACGTGGGCGCAATGGCAGGCATGACAGAGATCCCGGCAGGGGCGGCCGCAAATAAGGCGGCTTATGAGAATCTGGTCAACCGGATCCCGGTGACGGGCCAGCAATATGTCGGCGGCATTGCCGGAGGATTGGTGAACCACGGCAACGGCATGGTCACGGTGGACCGCTGTGAGAATTATGGAAAAGTCTATGGAGAGAAAATCAATCCGGCCAGGGGAATCTATTTCTTTGGCGGGATCGCCGGGTATACCGAACTGCCGGAAGTATCGGCAGGGCAGATCCGGCTTTCTGACTGCAAGAGCTCTCCCTATTATTCCGAGAACGAGATTGATGAACTGCTTCGGGCAATCCGGGAAGGAGAGACTGATGCGCTGGCGGAAACTTTTGCAGGCGGAATCGTCGGGTTCAATGACGGAGCTGTCATCGCAAACTGCAATACCGTGCGGGAGTCTGCACAAAAGCAGGGCTACATGGTCGGCAAGAACTATGTGGGCGGAATCGTCGGCTACAATTCCGGACGGGCAGGCGCGCTGCAGGCGAAGGACGGCAATAACCGCAACCAGCTCCATGTCATAGGACATTCTTATGTTGGCGGCATCGTGGGATGCAATGCGGCGGGAACGTTAGACAGCAGCCGGGAGCCATATTCCGTTCAACTGACGGCCAGGGAATACACGGCAGAGACCGCCGCGGTACTGGACTGGATCAATGAAGGAATCGTCACGGCCACAGGCGATTATGTCGGCGGGATCACCGGGTACAACGGAGAGACAGGACTGATCGTCAACAGTTACAGCAGCGTTCTGTATGAAGGCAGTACAGAAAAGCTGACGGAGGTGTCGTCAAACGCCAGATACGCGGGTGGCGTTGCAGGCTACAACAAAGGGATCATCACAAACAGGGATGCGCGCTACGGAGCCAGCGGGACCGATGATGTGGTCAGTGTGGTAAGCGTTATCCACGGAAAAGATTATGTCGGCGGCGTGGCGGGCTGGAATGATGTCGGCGGAGAGATCCACAATTATGCACTCAACGGCGGTTATATAACCGGAAGCCATTTTGTCGGCGGTTTTGTCGGGCTGAACATGGAGAAAACGATATTTGAAAGCTACATCCAGTCTGACCCGAACCAGGTGACCGGAGATTATTTTGTGGGCGGGATCCTTGGGGCGAACCTTCTTCCGGTTGCCGGAAATGCATCGCTTCGGGCAAGGTTTGGAACGGATAATTTCCTCGGAAAGCTGAGTGCAGAAAATGGGGCTTTTGCAGGCGGATTTATCGGCTACAACTATCTTTTAAAAGAAAACACGGCGGAGCTGATTGTCACAGCGGCAGAGCAGTTATGCGGTCTGAAGCCGTTGGAATCCCGGGATGGCAGCCTGTCCGTCAACCCGGAAAAAGTGGTTGCGGATGTATTTAAGGAGCTGGGAGAGGGGATCTCCAATCCGACCGCCTCTATGCTGATCCTGGGGGACGGGGAGACCGATTCCGCGACGGAGCTTCTAAACCATATCACGGCGAATGTGTATGTGGGAGGCGTGGTGGGATACAACAATCCTGACACGAAACTGACGATTAAAAATGTCGAGAACGTCTCCCTGGTGGAAGCGACAGGCTTTCTCCGTCTGAAGGAAGGCAATGCAAGCGAAGAACACGATTATTCTTATGCCGGTGGAATCATCGGAAAAGTGGAAGCAAACGTCACGCTGGACAACTGCCGCAACAAGGATACCGGTTCCGTGACTTCTAAGGGGACTTACACGGGAGGTCTGGCGGAGATCAACTACGGCACGATCAAAAACTGCCATGCAGGCAATATCGGAGACGGGACGGCCAGCTATATCGGAGGCCTTGTCGGGGTCAATGGTTCGAAAACCCTGGATTATGGCGCAGTTGTGCGCGGAAAGATAACCAATTGTTATCCCAATGGGCAGATATACGGGGTCAGCTATGTCGGCGGCCTGGCTGCGGAAAATTATGGGGAGATTGAATATGATGCAGGCGGAGCGCGTTATACGGCTGTGGTAAATGCCAGCGGAGCGTATGCAGGCGGCATCACCGGCTATGCCCACAGGGGCGGGACGATCCGGTTTGGCGGCGAAGTGGAGCTGGACATCAATATAGACGGAAGCGCAGCATATGCAGGCCAGATTGCCGGAGTGAACGCCGGAAACATCGAGATAAAAGAGGGAAGCCGGGTATCAAACAGAGAGGAAAATGTGATCATCGGCCGAAGGAATGTGGGCGGTTTTATCGGTATGCAGATTGGCCCGGATACGGCAGGGGTTGGTTCGGACCGTGTAACCATCACAGGACTTACAAACCGCGCCCATGTACAGGCGTCCGGCGGATATGCAGGCGGAATCGTGGCGGTTACCGACACGGCGGCAGACAAGCTTTGGATCCGGAACTGTGAGAATTACGGTACAGTCGAGGTGCTGGCGGCAGACGAGCTGGAAGAAGATTCTGAAGGCAGTCTGGAAGATGAGCCGGAAGGTGTGGAAGACGAGGTCGAAGATGCTGCCCTGATGACAGCGGCCGGAGGGATTACCGCCATCAACCGGGGGCGGATTGAAAGCTGCGGAAATTACGGGAATGTCCGGGCGGGGAGCGGCGCTCTGGGCGGAATTGCCGCACTCAATGGCGGTGTGATCAAAAATTCCGAGACTGCGGGCAGGGCTTATGATGATGAGAAGATGGATGACAGCCTGACCCTCACCGGTGATTTATATACAGGCGGGATCGCGGCCGTAAACGAAAAAGGCGGAGTGATCGAAAGCAGTGCCGTGCGGAATTTGATCCTCCGCAATCAGGAGGACAGCAGGCATGGTTTCCTCGGCGGAATCGCAGCGCAGAACAAGGGGAGGATCGAGGCGTGCCAGGTGGGCGTGCCATTTGATGCCAGGGCTGCCCATACGGGCAGTGATTATGACTTTGGCATCGACGCAGGCAGCTATGTCCAGAAAGGAATGGAAAAAGGCTTTACCCTGCTGGAGGACAATGACACCACGATCGGCTATTCCGTGGCTTTGATATCGAATGCCTCGGACGTAGTCATGGGCGGAGTGGCAGGAGAAAACAGCTATGGAGGCGTGATTGCAGGGAGAATAAAAAACAGCAGCGAAAGCTATTCCACCGTAGCGGCAGACCTGCATTTTGACGGAAATGGATTAAATTACTTTGGAAACATCGGCGGGATAGCCGGGGTCAATCACAATGAAATATCCGGTTATGAGTTTAACGGATACGTAAAAGGAGAAGCCAACGACCCG
Organism: Lachnospiraceae bacterium; assembly: GCA_030825115.1. GTDB lineage: Bacteria > Bacillota > Clostridia > Lachnospirales > Lachnospiraceae > Brotaphodocola. The sequence continues at coordinate 164,156 of JAPJQL010000003.1, read as the reverse complement.
TCGAAGAGCCCGTCCTTTGGCATCAACGATGATCTGGAGCAGTCGGGCTTTCGAGTTTACGGATATGGCGGGATTGTCGGACTGAATGGAAGCGACAGAGAGTCCCTGGCGGCGACCGTGAAAAAATGCCGCCTTGGAATGGCCAGGATTGAAGGGACCGGAGATGCAGGCAACAGGACCAATGTCGGCGGTGTGGCAGGTTTTAATGGGATGCAGGCCGAAATCAACGGAATCAGTTTTTCGGACGAAACCGGGTATGCGGGAAAACTGTTTTCCTACACCCATAAAAATATCCCGGAATCGACGCACAGAACGTTTGCCTATGGAGACTTGAAGACATATGCCGGGACGGTGTGGGTGACTGCGGATACCTACGGCCATGTGGGCGGCGTTGCCGGTTTTAACCACGGGACGATCACCGGGATCGGCTGGGATTCCGACTATGAGAGCGCAAGAAATAAAGATAAAAACAATATGAGTGGCGGATACTTTGAGAACGGCTCCTATGTTCTTGATACCTCCGACATAAAAACGCTGGCAGAAGCGGATATGACGTCCGTGCTTGTGACAACAAAGGCGGGGCATGTGGGCGGCATCGCCGGGTACAACCGGCGCAATGGGCTCATAAGCAGGGCAGTTACCGGAAGATACTGGCTGGTATATGCAGAAACCCAGCAGCAGGATAACGGCGCGGGAGGCATCATTGGCTACAATATCTCCGAGAAGGACTTAACGCTGTGTGATAACCATGCCACGGTTGCAAAGCGGTCCGAGGGAAATGCGGTCGGCGGCATGGTCGGGAGAAATGAGAACAATACAACCAGCAGCTGGCGGTTTTACGACTGCCACAATTATGGCAATATCTCTGCGAAAGAAAGGGCCGGAGGTTTGATCGGCAACATCAAAAATAAAGGAGGGACTCTGGAGAACTGCCTTAATTTTGGCGCTGTTACGGCCGACAACGGCACGGCGATCGCAGGCGGGATCGTAGGCTATGTATACGGCGGCCTGTCGGGAGAGACGCTGAACCTGGTACACTGCGAGAATCATGGCGCTGTCGGTGAAAAGAGCAGGAATGCGGCATTTGGCGGCATTGTGGGATCTACGTATCGGAGCAGTTATCCGATGGGAATCCGGTTTGACGGCTGTGTGAACACAGGCATGATCGGAGGCGGCAGCAAGACAGGGGGAATCCTGGGAACGTCGAATTACGAGAACAATCGGATCATATCCATGACCTACTGCCGCAACTATGGGTACAGCAGTATCAACAGCAGCGAATTTTACGGGCTGACGTCTGTCAATATCGTGGCTAAGGACAGCTTCGGGGTGACCGGGAAGGAGACGGTTCATCCCACAGGAAAGGCAGGCAGCAATGCGGGAAGTTATTACTTCGCAGAAAAGGCGGATACCGCAGAGTCGGCTTTTTGGGTAAGACGGATCGCGGCAAACGGGCTTGCGGCAGACAATCCAACCAACATAAAGAACATAGGCAGGATGATCAATGGGGAGGCGGCAAAGGCCAACGGCAACTTTTATTTTGAAGCTGCCAGCCTGAAGAATTCGTTTGAATTTGAATTTAACAAACCGGTAAAACTGGACAGCATGACACTCAACTGGCCGGGAACTTCGGATGGAAGAAAACAAAACTATCAGCTCCGGTTCAAGAATGGGGAAGAAGTCCTGGATCGCGTCATTGAAGTCCGCGGAGCGGTTGGAGAAGTGGGATACGAAAACCTGGAAGGGATGGAAGTGACTTCGGTCATCATCGATGATATCATTGCCTACAAAGAAAAGTCGGAAAATCGGGAGAATGTAGTGCTTTTCCAATTCTCTGCCGAAGGGACCCCACAGGGGTGCAGCAATCCGACAGGTATGACTCCGGTCAAGGAAGATGCTTCCAGGGTTGTCTGGTCCCAAAATGACAGGATGACAACGATATACACGCCGGACGCGCCGGTTTCAACGGTGACGAAGGATGACAACGGCATGCCTTTGTATATCATAGAAGAGGCCGAGCCCCATTATGCAGTCGATATCAACAGCCAAAAGGTGATCGAGAACGTGGCTGGATATACCGCAGCCCAGATCTATCAGCCGGAACGGGCGTCTGACCAGACTCTGTCATACCGGTTGTGTAAGGGAGCCGCAGCAAATGAGCAGGAAAAGAAACAAGGATTGGACGAGCTCCTGGTGCTTGGACCGCAGCAGGGGGACCTGCCTGTGCCGACAGGCCTGCACTTCACGACGGATACCGGAGAATATAAGGTGGCATGGAACGGTTCTGACAGCGCCGGGTATTATATCGTCACCTGTATCTATGAGACAGGAAACGGTTCGGTGAAAGCAGAATACGCCACATTTTCACCGTCTTACATCATTTCCACCGCAGTGGAGAAGGACGGGGCCAAAGCAGCGGGAGTAAGTGTGACGGTCAGGGCGTGCAGAGGGGACCGTGTATCCGGCTCCTCCGACGCGCTTGATATCACGTTTGGAAAACGCCTGCCCTATCCCAAAATCCGGTGGAAGCTGTCCGGGGAGGACGGTTACTGGGTAGAACTGTTAAACCGGGAAGATTATGTGGCATTTGCAAAGGAAAATCTGACGGAGAATGACAGCGAGGAAGCCCTGGAAAAAGCGCTGGAAGCGATCCGGGTCAATACAAGTGGTTTCCATACCGCAGAGTTTCCGGTGAAAGACGGCGGCAAAAAGGAAAACGGGACATGGAAAAAGTACACCAGCAGCTTCACGGGGAACATCTATTTCAACAGCTATGCTGATTATGTGGGAGAGGGAAAAGACATTATAAGGTCGGTGACCACGGCCCTGGAATCCAGAATCCCCGGGTGGGGCGTTTACACGGGCGAAAAAATGGCGGTAGTGCGGCTGGAAAAAACAGCGCAGACAAGCGGAGTGGGATTTTCTGGCACGACTGTGCGGGAGCTTGCCTACAATGTGAAAATGCGCGGCGAGACCAACTCCTGGGTACCGGAGCTACGGACCGAGATGATAGCAGATGACCCTGTTTTGAATGTGCCGGTGGCAATCTCAGTCTCAGAGCAGACCCGGCTGTCTTCCAGTGGTTCGAGTATGAATACCGTAACCCTCGGCGGCCTTCCGGAAGATTTTCTGGACAGGGAGAAGGATGGCAAAACATATAAATATAAAAACGTGCAGGTGCGTGCTTATCCCACAAAGATGACAAATGATGTGGTCTGCCAGGGCTGGAATGTGGACGACAGGACCTACCGTGCGGAAGAACTGGAGCTTATGTATGTGACGGAGGACGGGGAGATCGTCCCGGACGCAGCAGGCAGGAAAAAACGGTCCGGCGGTGTCCGCCTTATTTCCCGCGGCAAGGTACAGCCGGGCTATGTGATCGTGCGGGCAGGAAAAGGCGCAGACGGCAGCGCAGAGTATAAGCTGTATTACAATGCCCTTCTGAAGGCCCTGGAGAAGACAAAAGGGTATGACCCGACCGGCAAAAACCTGCCGCCGGAATGGGCTTATACAGAAGGCGGATCAGCTTTGACGTATCAGCAGTATCAGGTATTCTTCCATTTCATCGACCTGGAAAAAGAACTGCAGCAAACCGTGCCGACGCCTGTCCTTTACGCGTCTGCCGAGTATGATGCGAAAACCGGAAGCTGGAGGGACGGCGCTTATGACGAAGAGGATATGCTCGTCCTGACCTGGGACCAGGCGGGAATGAACGGGAAACCGGCCTACACAGAAGGAAACGGATATGAAGAAAAGGACTACCGGGATGCCGTATATCGCCTGACCATTACAGGCGAGAAGGGTGGAACGGCCACTACGCTGGTAAACCGCATCAGCATCTATACGGCAGACCGTACAGGGGACAGCTATAATACTTACCGCGCAGATGCCTCCACATGGGACTATGATAATATAACCGTGACCATCACCCGTGTGGGGAGGGAGCAGGACAGCCTTACCACGATCTTTCCGGCGACTGCCGTCCGGTCATTTCCGATGCGTAAGCGGCTGCCGCAGCCGAAGGATGTGACGGCAGAGCTGGCAAAAGATGAGACTGGCGTGATCATTCAGGACAGTCTGGGTTATGTGCTTTCCTTTGTGGGAGTGACAGGCGAAGCGGAGCTGGCAGCGCTTGATTATTACCAGATTGAAATCAGCAGCCGGGATAAGGAAAACCCGAGTGAGACGGTGACTCTGGGGCCGGTGGAACATATAACCGATACGAGTGGGATACGGCTGGATCTGGATACGTTCCGGGGCGGCGAGGAGATCTCGGTTGCCGTACAGGCCATTGCAAAGACCGGAGACCAGACATACCGCAGCAGTTTTGCCAGTGCGGCAGCGGAACTGACCGTTCCGTCCCGTCTTGCAAAACCGGAGATGGGAATCTCGCCGGGAGGTTCAGAGAACAACCTGACAGCAGATAATAAGGATACACTGAGCGCTTCTGAATTTAAGAATGGCTGTATCACCCTTTCTATGAAAAAGGAAGAGGATACGCCCGCCACCCTGCGGTATCAGATTGCACTGGAGCTGTATGACAGTGTGGCCGACCTGGAACATTCGGAAAATGCCCTGGTTCCGGCGGGACAGGATGGAGAAGCGCTGCTTCCCGACAAAAAACACCCGGCGTCCATGACGTACTCAGGGGCAGAAGCAAAGTATGATTACACTTTAAAGGACCTGCCCGTGGACTATGCGGGGAAATACCTGAAGGTTGTCATGCGGAGCACAGGCAGCAGCCATATCAGCTCTGTCTGGACCGATATGGAAAATCCGGGAAATGCAGAGGACATTGTAACAAAAGAATATATGTGGTTCCGTCTTCCGCGGGTGCAGATAGATCCTGTTGAATTTACAGAACATACGGATGTGGTGGAATATGAGCGTCCGATCATGACGCCAGAGGGGAATCTCCAGGGAGAGCAGGTCACGGCAAGCCAGATCCAGGCAGGATTTGCTCTGGCAGAGCACGCGGACCGCTATCATATCACACTGATCCAGGAGCCGCAGCAGGCGGACCGCAGCATAGCGGCAGATATTGACGCGGCGAACTACGTGGTGTCCCACGTTCATGAGATGACGCTGGCAAGAACGGCTCAGGATGACGAGTATGAGCTGGAGTACCGGTCCACCAAATTGGATGATGACGGAAACCAGATGAAAAAAACGATGAAACTGAAGGTCAATGGAGGAGAGCAGGCGCTTCCCTTTACGGAGGTCCTTATATTGACCGATGACGGGTATCATATCACGTTGGAATCGGCGGTGAGGCTGGAGGCAGAAGCAGACGGTCCGGCGCGCCTGATCTTTACGCTGCCGGACTGTGCGGATGTCACAGACCATACAGAATATCTGGGTGTACAGAAGATGTCGGAGCAGATCCTGGTACAAGCTGTCGCCGACGAGGCCGATGGGAACTATGTGGATTCAAAGTGGGCGCTGCTGTACTGGTCGGGCGACAGTCTGAATGGAATGGCAGAACTGGAGCTGGCAAAGGACGCCCTGATCCCTGAACTGGAGTATGTGATACCGGCAAAGGGAATCACAAACACGGCTTATCAGATCCTGCTCTCGGGCAGGGGCCGTTATCTTGTGAGCGTATCGGACCGCGCAGGAAAAGAACTTGGCGTATATGCAGTTCCGTATGATAAAACGTACAGTGTGGATGGGTCCAATAAAAGCCAGGTATGGCTGCCGTCCATATATGCAAAATATGCAGAGCAGGAACTGGAGCTGAGATTTTGCAGCATCTTTGATGTGTCGGGCACGGCAGACGGGATGACAGGTGGATTGAGCGCCGGGTATACAACGGCACAGACGGTCTCCCTGCCTGCGATCGAGACGGCTGTGACCGCCGTATCCAGGACCGCAGGAGAGGAAACACGGTATCCGGTGGCATTTCAGGCAGATACTCCGGGACTGTTCCCGGGCGGCATCCTGCGGACGGGCAGAGACGGCAGGAAGACAGGAACGATCACAGCCCGGCAAAAGCAGCTGGTGTGGGAGTATGATATGGGTGAGACGGCTGTGACCGGTTATAAGGTGGAGCTAAAAGGGGAAGGCATGGATTCCGGCTATGTGCTGGATATCGACCTGACCAGAGGAATGTCCGGTTCGATGCCGGGGCTTTCCGAATACCTGGCAGACGGAGGAAAGCGGCTGTACTCGGTATCTTATCATGTAGATGGAGATCTGCTCCTTCAACTGGGACACACCGGGACTGCGACAGCTTCTGATGCAGAGATGGCGACAGCTTCCAATGCCGCAGTAAGCGGCAAAAAGGCGACGGACTCCAATCTGGCGACAGACTCCAATGGAGACAGGCTCCCAGAGCCGGGGGTCCTGACGCTGGAGTGCAGCCTGAAGGCAGAGTTTGTCACGGGAGATGGGGAGAACCGGAAAATCCGGTTTACGCTGACGCTGCCGGATCTGTCTTACGATGACATGCCTGAGGAGGCTGCCAGGCTGTATCTGGAAGCATTTCCGGATGGCTTGTACCAGACGGAGAGCTTCCGGCTGGATCTGATGATGCGAAACCGCTATTACCGCAAGGAAGATACGGAACTGGATTTGGCCGGCCTGCGGGGCGAACTGGAAGATGACAGGAAAGAAACAGAAGAGTAGGAAAGAGGTGGTAAGATGAGACGAAACCAGAAAGGCTCTGCCATGGTTGTGGTGATATGTGTGCTGGTTTTGACAATGGCGCTCAGCCTGGCTTTGCTCCTTACTGCCTCTGTTCTGATCACCAATGCGGTGAGGTCGAACAACAAGGAACAATGCCGGATCAATGCGGTGACGATCTCAGATCTGCTGATCCATAAGATTGGAAATATCGAATACAGTGATGAGGCAAAGTATCCGGAAGGAATTAAGCCCGACGCCCATGCGACGGGCGCCGACAGCAGCCTGGAAGGGAAGCTGAAGACCATCTGGACCAGCGGCTGGAAATATTATTCAGAAGACCTGGGCGTCCTGCAGAACCTGGGAAAAGACCGCAGATTTACCTATCGGTTAGAAGCCTGCGGACTTCCGGGCGATACGGAAGTCGCACTGTATTTTGTTAGCGAGTCAGAACTTGATCTGGACAGTTATGATGACAAAAATGATAAAGATGCGGTCAGGGCCTTTGGGGACATCATTTTGTATGCGAAGGTAACAAGCACGGTGGGAGAAGAAACGGCTTCTGTCATAAATTCATTTAAACCGACCGTGACGGGAACCTGGGAAAGCTGGAAGTGGACCTACAGAGGACGGGTATGGGAAGGGCAGGAAGAAAAAGAGCTGGGCAAAGGGGGCGAAGACGGATGACGCTGTGGAAAAGGAACGGGGGTACCACAATGGTAGAGGTGATCGTGGCGTTTACCGTGCTGATTCTGATCATGGGTATTTTTTCCCAGGCGATGGGGATGGCAGGCCGGATGCTTAACCGGTCGGAAGATACCCTGGTAAATAACCGGAACCTGGCCGGACAGTATTACCTGGGAAAAGCGGCTCTGGAATCAAGAAAGAATATCACGTTTAAATTTGTAGATGAAAGCGGCTCCGGCAGCAGTTTTACTTTGGACGGGGCTCTGGCGGTCTACCGCGGGACAGCGGAAGACGAAACAAAGGCAGAAGGAAAGATATATGCGGCTGAAGAAAGAGAAGAGCCGGCATCAGGCGGGGAGTAAGGTCAGGTTTGATATGAGCGGCAGAAATCAAAAACGCAAAAAAATTGAATATTGCGTCAGGGAGCAGCGGGGTACAACTCTGGTAGAGCTGATCGTGACCTTTGCCCTGATCGGTCTGTTCATGGCGGCGGCCTCCGTGATGATGACGACTTCCCTGCGTCTGTTTACACGGATGCAGGCCACTTCCCGTGCCGTTACCGTCAGCGATATGATACTGGATAAGGTGGCGGGAGAGATCAGCGCGGCTGTCCTTCCTGTGGGAAGTCCCGGAGCAGATGACTACTATTTCTGGCTGGAATCTTCGGAGAATGGAAACTGGGTGGCATTTAAGAATCGCCTGGGCAGCCCGGTTGCCATTTTCGCAGCGCCCCGGGACGGGGCGGCCGGAAATGCCGATGCGGGGTCTCTCGGAAGCGGAGAATTATTTGTACGGTATTATGAGCTGGTGAACGGCGAGCATGTGTTGCGAAAGCAGCCGGAGGTGGACTGGAGATATGACGACCAGGTTTATATGGGGTATCGGATTACAAAACTGAGCTTTTCCCAGGCCGACCGCGGGGAGAAGCCGGGAGTGATAAAGATTGATCTGACCTTGAAACATGAGGCGACGGGGTTTGAATATTCTGCACACCGGTTTGCCAGGGTTTATAATGCTGCTTATACCACGGGGGATTATCTGGGGGAGCGGAATGAATTTGAACCGGGGAATTCGGGACTGCCGGGAAAGGCGGAAGACTTTGAAATCAAGGAGAAGGACGAAGAACAGCTGATTCCTTATACAATATATTATTATGATGAGTTTTATAATGATTTATTAGAACCAGACCGATCAAAAAGAGCGCGGCTGGGGGAATATGTTAGAGTGCCAGATGAGGAGATTCCCTATATTGCTGGATACATCTACGATGAGAATAGTTCTACGGATAATCATAAAGGCATACTGATTGTAGAAGGTGGAAAAGAAAATAAAATTTGTTTGTTTTATAAAAAAGTGGATAAAAAGGATGAATTTTTCCAAGGAATAATACCTATAGATAAAGATGCCTGGTGGAGAACTCCAGATACGGTTATCAATAATGATAATGGACACCAAACACAGGTTGTTCTGCCAGGAGGTATAGGAAAATGGGAAACAGATAATGAAAGTTACTACTATGTAGTAATTAATAGAGTTGTGGGAGACGGATATACGATTCATAGTCCGCATACTTGTAATGAAAATCTGGTATTTAAGCTTAAGGATGAACCAATATTGGATTATGAAGAAGTGAAATCCCACTCTGCTGATTGGGTGGGGGCAGAGTATCATGGGCGGGTATTCTGGTTCGAAGGTCATTATTATGTATATATCGTTTATGAAGCCTTGAAATCACCAGCAGAAGCCCCTAAGTATTGGTATAAAATCCCATAATAATTACAAAATGAAGGAGGAGATTAACATGTCAAACGTATTATTGATCAACGGCAGCGGCAACGAACAGGGCTGTACCTACACCGCCCTCAGCGAGGTGGCAAAGACTCTGGAGCAGGAAGGCATCAAAACCGAGATCATCCAACTGGGCAAAGAACCGGTCCGCGACTGTATCGGCTGCGGATCCTGTGCAAAACTGGGCAGATGTGTATTTGTGGATGATGCAGTGAACAAGGTGGCAGAGATGGCGAGGGAGGCGGACGGATTTGTATTCGGCACTCCGGTATATTATGCACATCCGAGCGGGAGAATCCTCTCCTTTTTGGACCGCCTCTTCTACTCTGCAGGCAGCGCGTTTGCGTTCAAGCCGGGCGCAGCGGTAGCTTCTGCGAGACGCGCCGGGACTACGGCGTCCCTGGATGCGCTCAACAAGTATTTCACCATAGCCAGAATGCCGGTAGTGTCCTCCAATTACTGGAACATGGTACACGGAAATACTCCGGAAGAGGTGAAGCAGGATCTGGAAGGCCTGCAGATTATGCGCGGCATCGGCCAGAATATGGCGTGGATGATCAAATGCATCGAAGCCGGAAAAGCGGCGGGTATTTCATATCCGCAGACGGAACAGAAGGTGAAGACAAATTTCATACGATAGAAAAGCAATCTGGAATCCTGAAGACCAAATTGGATTCAGGATTCCAGATTGTTTCGCTACTGCAATGCAAATCGGACGCACATTCGTGATGTTTGAAAAATGAAATTCAGTTTCTATGTTAACTCAGATTATTTCAAAATATATCCATAACAAACGGTATCTATAGTAAAAGCAAACGAAATAGCAACCATTAATTGACATCATATATGACATCATGATATAATGAGGAAAGGGATAAATATGTCACAAAGGGATAAATTATTCGATAAAATATGTTCATTATCAAAAGATTTACGTTTTATTGAACTAAAGAAAGTATTGGAACATTATGGTTATCAGATGAACTCACCAAAAGGGGGAAGCAGTCATTATACTTTTAGAAAAGCGGGCTGCATGCCTATTACAATTCCAAAGCATGAGCCAATTAACAAAGTTTATGTTCAGATGGTAAAAAAGGTCATAGAAAGTGAGGACAGAAGTGATGAGGAGCAGGGATGAATATATGAGTATGCCATATAAAATGGAGCTGGTAGAGGATATGGACGAAGGTGGGTATGTTGTTACATTCCCTGATTTGCCAGGCTGTATTACTTATGGAGATACTATTGAAAAAGCAGTTGAGAATGCTAAAGATGCAAAACAGGCATGGCTGGATGCTGCGTTTGAGATGGGAGTAGCAATTCCGGAACCGGATAGATTGACGGGGTATTCAGGACAGTTTAAACTACGTATGCCTAAGTCCCTTCATCGGCAGTTAGCAGAGCATTCCAAGGAGGAAGGAATTAGCATGAATCAATATTGCCTGTATTTACTGACAAAAAATGATGCACTTTTTTATAAGCGGTTTCACGGATGATTGCATCATAGTTTAGAAAATACCCCCCATTTGACAATCACCAGACTCTGTGATAGACTACATTCAAACAAACCAGAAAGGGGTGAAAGGATGAAATAACAATTCTTGCGGAAGTAACTGCATAGGGAAAGAGACAGGGGGAGATCTGCCCGTTTCTTTTGTTATGCCTGTTTTGCAAGAATGTTATTTCATCCCAGCCCCTTTTTTGTGCGTAAAATGGCAGGAATACCTGTCTGATACATGGTATTTTATGGGTCAGACGGAGATGGGCGGCTGTGGGAAGAAGGATTCTTGCAGTCGTTTTTTGTGCGGGAAATGTGACGGAAAATGCTATGGATAACAGAACACAGGCACATCCGGTTCCCGCCTGCAAGGGAGGAATTGCCATGTCATTAATACAGGTAAGCGACCTGTCATTTACGTATGAAGGGAGTTATGACCCGGTTTTCGAGCATGTCTCATTTCAGATTGATACAGACTGGAAACTGGGATTTACAGGAAGGAACGGACGAGGGAAGACCACATTCCTGAACCTGCTGATGAAAAAATATGAATATACCGGAAGTATCTTATCCAGCGTGGTATTTGATTATTTCCCGTTCCAGGTTCCGGATCAGGCGCGGTTCACCTATGAGGTGCTGGAGGGGCTTCCCGGGAGTGGGGACTATCTGTTCTGGCAGCTTCAGAGGGAGCTGTCCAGGCTGCAGGTATCGGAGGATGTGCTGTACCGCCCATTTTCTACGCTGTCCAATGGGGAGAGGACGAAGGTGCTTCTCGCGGCGTTGTTTTTGCAGGAAGGGCATTTTCTGCTGATTGACGAGCCGACCAACCATCTGGACCGGGAGGCGCGGAAGCTGGTGAGCAGGTATCTGAGCACCAAGAAAGGATTTATCCTTGTGTCCCATGACCGGAGATTCCTGGATGGCTGCGTGGACCATGTGCTGTCCATCAACAAAACAAATATCGAGGTTCAGAAAGGGAATTTTTCGTCCTGGTACCAGAATAAAGAACGGCAGGACGCTTACGAGCGGGCGGAAAATGACCGGCTAAAAGGTGATATCCGCCGCTTAAAGACGGCTGCAAAACAGAGCCGGGACTGGGCTGACAGCGTGGAGTCGCTGAAGATCGGACGTCATCCGGTCAAGGAGGAGACCTTTATCGGAACCCGGTCCTATCTGGGGGAGAAGTCCAGACGGATGCAGCAGCGCAGGAAGAATCTGGAGCGGCGGCAGGAAAAGGCGATTGAGGAAAAACAGGAGCTGCTGAAAAATACCGAGGATGTGGAGGCGTTGAAACTGCTGCCGCTCATACACCATGCAAAGCGGCTGGTAACGCTTGAGGAGGTGACCCCGGGTTATCGGAGTGGATGGTCGGGCAGTCAGATTCAGCCTGTCTGCCATCCGGTCAGCTTTGAAGTGCATCCAGGCGACCGGATTTCTTTACAGGGAAGGAATGGCTGTGGAAAGTCCAGTATCGTAAAACTGATCCTGGGGGAGGACGACAGGAGTCTGGGCTATACCGGAACGATGCAAAAGGCAAGCGGATTGGTCATCTCCTACGTATCCCAGGATACGTCTTTTCTAAAGGGAAGCCTGAAAGAATATGCCGCCAAACAGGGCGTGGAGGATTCGCTGTTCCGGGCGCTTTTACGCAAGCTGGACTTTTCGCGGGAGCAATTCGAAAAGCCGATGGAGGCTTACAGCGAGGGGCAGAAGAAAAAGGTCCTGATTGCCCGAAGCCTGTGTGAACAGGCTCATCTCTACATCTGGGATGAGCCGCTCAATTTTATTGATGTGTACTCCAGGATGCAGATAGAAAATCTGATTTTAAAGTTTCGGCCGACGATGATTTTAGTAGAGCATGATGAGGTATTTACCGAGCATGTGGCGACGGCTGCGGTGGAAATCTGCCGAATCGATGATAAAAGGACTGGTGAGAGCTAGGGGGAACTGCCATGGAATATATACCCGCAAAGACCATCGTCACAAAAGCAAAAGGTGACAGCTGGTTTGGCATTGATTATAATATGAATATCTACCGGGGCTGCTGTCACGGGTGCATATACTGTGACAGCCGTTCGGATTGTTACCGGATCAAAGATTTCGGCACTGTAAAAGCAAAGGAACATGCATTGGAGATCATCCGGGACGATCTGCGGCGGAAAGTCCGGACCGGGGTGGTCGGGACGGGTTCCATGAGCGATCCCTACAATCCGTTTAAGAAAGAGCTTGAGCTGACGCGGCATGCGCTGGAGCTGGTGGATGCCTTTGGGTTTGGGATTGCGATTGCGACCAAGAGCACGCTGCTGCTGCGGGATCTGGACATCCTGTCCACAATACGGGAGCATTCTCCGGTACTCTGCAAGGTGACGGTAACGACGGCAGATGATGCGCTGGCGGGGAAGCTGGAACCGGGAGCTCCGCCGCCTTCGGAGCGGTTTCGGATGTTGGAACGGATGAGCAGCAGGGGGATCTTTTGCGGGATTCTGCTGATGCCTGTGCTGCCCTGGCTGGAAGACAGCGAGGAGAATGTGCTGGCGGTCGTAAGGCAGGCCCATGAGGCCGGTGTGCGGTTTATCCATGCGTCATTCGGGGTGACGCTTCGGGACAGTCAGAGGGAATGGTATTTTGACAAACTGGAGCGGCTGTTTTCGGGACAGGGCCTGGTGGAGCGTTATATCCGGCAGTACGGGAACGGTTATTACTGCGGCAGTCCCCGGGCAGCGGCGCTTTGGAAACAGTTTGCAAACGAGTGTGAGAAATACGGCATCTTGTACCAGATGAAGGATATTGTCCATGCATATCGAAGGGGATATGAGATGACCCAGTTGAATCTGTTTGATATTTAGGGCAAAAGAACGGCCCGGCTAAGAATAGAAAAGGAGACGAGATGGAGATTAGAAAGGCAGAGGGACACGACAGGGAGAGGATTTTAAAACTGTATGCGATGGCGAGGGAGTTTATGCGGCAGAATGGGAACCCGGACCAGTGGGGGAACCATCACCCTCCGGCAGAGACTGTCGAGAAGGACATTCTTGAGGGAAAGAGTTATGTATGTGTGGAGGAAGATACCATTCTGGCAGTGTTTTTTTACGATGAGGGGCCTGAACCGGATTATCTGGCCATCTATGACGGCGCATGGCTGAATGACGAGCCATACAGTGTTGTTCACCGGATTGCGGCTCCTACCGGAAAGAAAGGCGTGGCAAGCTTCTGCATCCGTTGGTGCTGTGAACGGAGCGGGGGAAATGTCCGCATTGACACGCACGAAGACAATATCCCGATGCAGCGGATGCTGGAAAAGAACGGCTTTGTCCGCTGCGGCACGATCTATATCCGGGACGGCGCAAAAAGGATTGCGTACCAGTGGAAAAAATAGAACTGGAAATGCCTTCGTAAACATGGTATGATATTAGATACTGGTAGCCGGTGATAGCTGGTCTTGATACGGAAAGAGGAGGCATGGCATATGAGCAAGGTAATTACAATCAGCCGTGAGTTTGGAAGCGGTGGAAGAGAGATCGGGTTCCGTCTGTCGGAGAAGCTTGGGATTCCGTTTTATGATAAGGAGATCATCTCCCTGGCGTCGGAGGACAGCAACATTGCAGAGGAAGCGTTTCATGCCCATGACGAGGTGATTGGGAGGCAGGAGCGGATCGACCACGAATATGTGTCGGTGAATCCATTTTCGACGCTGTACGAGGCTCCGGTCTCTGACCAGGTGTTCATGGTCCAGTCCCAGATGATCCGGAAGCTGGAACAGGAAGGTCCCTGCGTGATCATTGGAAGATGTTCGGATATCATCGTGGAAGACGGATTCCATGTATTTATCTGTGCCGGCATGAAAAAGAGGGTAGAGCGGATGCTGTCCCTGGAAAGCGGAACAGATGCGAAAAAGATGGAGGCGAGGATCCGGGAGATCGACCGGAAACGCCGGGATTATTATCAGTATTACAGCGGCAACGAGTGGGGCAGCCCGAAGAATTACCACCTGAGCTTAAACAGCGGGAAGCTGGGCGTGGCGGCATGCGTGGATATGATTGCGGCAAGCCTTGATATCATAAAATAGAACGAACAGAACGGTTCAAAGGGCGGTATCCGCGGGAATATGCAGATACCGCCCTTTTTCTGTTTTTATGTAACAAAAACGTGGTCACATTCCATAATCTTCGCCGATCAGTACGACTTTTATCTTTTTCGCTGGTTTGCTGACGCGGGTGCGTACCACAGAGGCACAGATGCAGTCCGGGCTGGTGCAGTCGGCACAGCCCCCGGTCGTGCTGCACGGAGTGGAGATGTCGAATCTCTGGGCGTTCATCGGAGCGGCGATATTCCTTGCGCGGGATTCGGCGTCTGCTATGGTTTTTACAACTTTATTCATCCCAGCAACGACGATTACGCTCTTTGGTCCGAAGATCAGTGCGGCGCAGCGGTTGCCGGTGCCGTCGATATTCAGAAGCTGGCCGTCTTCTGTGATGGCGTTGCTGCTCATCAGGAAGGTATCGGATGTCAGCGCCTGGCGCATCATCGCAAGGGACTCCTCGCGGTTTGCAGCGGTGTCCCGGTCAATGACCTGGTAACGCCCTTTTACGGCGTCTAAGATGCCGGTTTCCTGCATTGTCACGGAACCGCCCCATGCCACCACATCCCCCTCGGGGATCAAATCCAGTACCTGCGTTACTGCTTCTTTGGCAGTCTGGCAGTAGTAAGCGTCAAAATGGCGCTTCTTTAAAGCCTCCACGACCTTGACGCCCAGCTTGTCATAGCGTTTTTCTTTTGGTGTCTTGCGTTCTGTCATTACTCATTCCTCCTTTTTTAAATAGCGGATATTTCTAACGGTAATTCTCCCGCATCAGGGCAATCTCGGCCGCATAGCCGGGGAGCTCATTGGGCGTTTCCAGATAGAAGGGAAGGTCCCTTAAGGCAGGATGGTTCACCACCCGGATCAGCGCATCCTGACCGATGCAGCCCTCGCCGATCTTTGCATGGCGGTCCTTGTGGGCGCCGAGGGGGTTCATGCTGTCGTTGAGGTGGATTGCCTTTAAGCGGTCAAGTCCGATCACCCGGTCAAATTCTGTGATGACCTCGTCCAGATGACCTGCGATATCATACCCGCCGTCCCAGACATGGCAGGTGTCGAGACATACTCCCATATGGCTGTCAAGTTCTACCCGGTCGAGAATCTCCCGAATCTCCTCAAATGTCCTGCCGACTTCGCTGCCTTTTCCCGACATCGTCTCCAACAGGACGGTAGTGCGCTGCTCCGGCTTTAAGATCTGGTTCAGCATTGCCGCGATGTAAGCGATTCCGGTCTCCACGCCCTGGTTTACGTGGCAGCCGGGATGGAAATTGTAGCAGTTTCCCGGGGTGTATTCCATGCGGGCAAGGTCGTCTGCCATCGTGTCTCTGGCGAAGTCCCGCAGCCCTTCGTCCGCCGAGCAGGCATTTAAGGTGTAGGGGGCGTGGGCGAGAATCCGGCTGATGCCATGTTCTGCGGCATAAGCAAGATATGCCTCCACATCGGAAGGTATGATCGCCTTTGCCTTAGCTCCACGTGGATTGCGGGTAAAGAACTGAAATGTGTTTGCGTCGATTTTAACTGCATCCTTTCCCATGGCAAGATAGCCTTTGGAAGAGGATAAATGACATCCTATTGTTAACATAAAAATTCCTTTCTATCATAATAAAACTATGATTTCACTATATCGCAAGCGGGACAAAAAGTAAAGGAAGACTTTTTGGATAAGATATGATAAACTGGTATCGGTTCGCAATTACCTGTACGAGGGAGATATGAAAAGGATTATGAATGGGAAAAATCATGTAAAAGGAGCATTATTTACGATATTCGGAGGAACGCTGTGGGGCTTTTCGGGGACCTGCGGCCAGTTCTTGATGCAGACGAAAGGGCTGACGTCAAACTGGCTTGTGCCGATCCGGCTTTTGACCGCGGGGCTGCTCTTATTGTTCCTCTGTTATCTGAAGGAAGGCAAATCGGTCTTTCGAATCTGGAAAAGGGATGCGGCGGGAATCCTGATCTTTGGCATCGTGGGGATGTCCATGTGCCAGTATACTTATTTTACCGCAATTGGGGCGTCCAATGCGGGGACGGCTACGGTGCTCCAGTATATCGGGCCGGTGCTGATCCTGATCTATATTTCGCTGCGGAATATGCAGCTTCCGAGATGGAATGAGCTGGTGGCGATCGGGCTTGCGGTGCTTGGTACTTTTCTCCTTGCCACGCATGGGGACCCGGGAAGTATGGTGCTGTCGGATCAAGCGCTGTTTTGGGGGCTTTTATCGGCGGTGGCGCTGGCTGTCTATACGGTCCAGCCGGGAAAGATGCTGAGAGAATACGGCTCTTCTGTTGTGACGGCATGGGGAATGCTCATCGGCGGCGTCCTGTTGTGCCTTGTATTCCGCCCCTGGTCGATTGCCGTGACTGTCGATTCCACGGTGATCCTGGGAATGGCTGTGATCGTGATCATCGGCACGGTCATCGCATTTGCTTCCTATATGGAAGGAATCCGCCTTGTCGGACCGAAAAAGGGGAGTTTGTATGCCTCGGTGGAACCGGTGTCCGCTACGGTATTTTCCGTCCTTTGGATGCATGTGAGCTTCGGACTGATGGATCTGATCGGCTTTTTGTGTATTATCTCTACGATTTTTCTGCTTGCGGTGGATAAGAAGGAATCATAGAATGCGTGGCTGGAGTCTTGATTGGCTCTGCCGTTGGATGTATAATATTGGCAGCACTGAAGAAAAACATCACAGAATAGGAGAATATCATGGTTCGCTGCTGTATCTTTGATTTGGACGGAACGTTACTTAATACGCTGAATGCGCTTCGGATTACGACAGGTCTGATGCTGGAGCATTTTGGCTATCCTGCCATCGGGGAGGAGAAGATCAAAAAATTTGTCGGCGATGGCTATAAAAAGCTGGTGGAGCGGGCGCTTCTGGATGCCGGGGATGAGAACCTGACCCATTATGAGGAAGGGTTGCGGGTCTATACGGAGCTGTTTGCGGAGCACAGCATGGATGCGGTTGTGCCTTATGACGGGATCCCGGAGCTGCTGGCGGCGATGAAGGAGCGTGGGATCAAGATTGCAGTGCTGTCGAACAAACCGCATGAGCGGACCGTTGATAATATTGAGACTGTGTTTGGCAGGGGCTATTTCAATCTCGTGGCTGGGGAGCAGCAGGGGATTGCGCGTAAGCCGGATCCGGCGGGAATATACCGGATTCTCGAAGCGCTGGGCGAAAAGCCGGAAGACTGTCTTTATTTTGGGGATACCGACACGGATATGCGGACCGGATTGGGAGCCGGGCTGACGACCGTGGGAGTTACCTGGGGATTCAGGGACAGAGAAGAACTGGAGAGCTATCATCCGCAGTATGTGGTTGACAATCCGGGGGAAGTATTTGAGATATTGTGACAGGAGAAAGAAGAGCTGCATCGTCAGGATTGGCCTTGCGGCTCTTCTTTTTTGCAGGGATATGCAGGGCAGCCGGATTCACCATAGATTGCGTACCGGTTTTTACCGCATTGCTTTGCGTGATAGAGGGCGGCATCCGCCCGGCAGTACAGTTCCTCGAACGTGGTTCCGTGCTGGGGGGCAAGGGCGATGCCGATGCTTGCGGTGACGCCTGACCAATGCGGGTTTTGTCCGGCGGCGCTCCGGATGGAGTCAAGCAGATCCTCTGATTTTTTCCGGGCGATGGCTTCGGATGGGACTCCGGTCAGAAAAAGCAGGAATTCGTCGCCGCCCAGCCTGCCCACGATATCGGACCGGCGGGTGTTGGAAAGCAGAACTTCCGCGATACAGGAGAGCAGACGGTCGCCGGAGGGATGCCCGCAGGTATCGTTGACCTGCTTAAAGCAGTCCAGATCCAGCAGGATAAAGGCATCGCTGCTGCGCGCTGTCAGCTCTGCACATTGCAGGCGGCTGATATGGCTTAAGCGGTGGCAGATGTGGGTGCGGATCGTGCCTCTCGTGCAGAGCCCCGTCAAGTCATCGTGATGCGGGACCTGCCTTTTGGCCAGATTCCATTCGAGCATCAGAAGATAGGCGAAGGCAAGGATGATGGCAAGAACCGATAAAATGACAAAAAATGCAACGATGACAGCCGGAACATAGATGGTCATGGGGATTCCTTTCTGTGATTCTTTCTTGGAAATATGTACTTTAGGCTTGATTAATTTGAAAAATCCTTTATAATGTATAACTGTCAACAACTTTATATTTATGCATTATATTCGTTAATATATGAATATATGCATGTGAGGAGGAAATTATTATGAAAAAAAGAGTTTTAGCACTTGCAATGGCAGTATGCATGACCGCAGCTCTGACCGCATGCGGCGGCAGCACGAAAGAGACGACGGCAGCAGCTACGGAGGCAGCAACCACTGCGGCAGAAGCGGCAGAGAACAATGCAGAGACAGAGGCAACTGAGGCAGCAGAGGCGACAGAGAGCAAGGGTACGCTGGTCATGGCTACCAATGCAGAGTTCCCGCCATATGAGTACCATGACGGCGGCGAGATCGTCGGCATCGACGTGGAGATTGCGAGAGCGATCGCAACCGAGATGGGCATGGACTTCGAGGTTGAGGATATTGCGTTTGATTCCATCATCCCGGAGGTTACTTCCGGCAAGGCTGATTTTGGCGCTGCTGGCATTACGATAACAGAAGACAGAAAACAGAGCGTGGATTTCTCCGAGCCGTATGCAACCGCTACCCAGGTGGTGATCGTACAGGAAGGCAGTGAGATTCAGGCAGTGGACGACCTGGAAGGCAAGACCATCGGCGTACAGCTGGGAACTACCGGCGACATCTATGTTGAGGATGTAGAGGGAGCGACCACAGAGCGTTACAACAAGGGCTTTGAGGCCGTACAGGCGCTGAGCCAGGGAAAGATCGACGCCGTTGTGATTGATAGCGAGCCGGCAAAAGTATTTGTAGCTGAGAACGAGGGTCTGAAGATCCTGGACGAGGCATTTACCACGGAAGAATATGCAATCTGTGTTAAGAAAGGCAATACGGAGCTGCTTGACGGCATCAACGCTGCAATCGCTGAACTGAAGGCATCCGGTGAACTGCAGGCAATCGTAGACAAGTACATCAGCGCTGAGTAATCGGCGCTCAAATAGAAAATAAGGATGATAACCATGTGGGAAAGTTTAAAAAGCAGATTAATCCTGAACTTCGTAACGGATAACAGGTGGAAATACATAGTGGAGGGTCTGGGCGTTACGCTTAAGGTAACCCTGTTTGCGGGACTGATCGGTATCCTGATCGGACTTTTGATCGCGGCGGTCCGTTCCACTCATGATAAGACAGGAAAGTTAAAACCCCTCAACGCGCTGTGCAGCCTGTACCTGACGGTGATCCGCGGGACGCCGGTCGTTGTCCAGCTTCTGATCATTTACTTTGTTGTGTTTGGCTCGGTCAAGATTGACAAGACGATTGTGGCAATCCTGGCATTCGGCATTAACTCGGGCGCCTATGTGGCGGAGATATTCCGAAGCGGGATCATGTCCATAGACGCCGGACAGTTTGAGGCGGGACGCAGCCTGGGCTTTAACTATGCCCAGACCATGTGGTATATCATCATGCCGCAGGCATTTAAAAATGTCCTTCCGGCGCTTTGCAACGAGTTTATCGCACTGCTCAAGGAGACGTCCGTGGCCGGTTATATCGCCCTGCAGGATCTGACCAAGGGAGGCGATATTATCCGAAGCCGTACTTATGACGCGTTTATGCCGCTGATCGCGGTGGCGCTCATCTATCTGGCGCTGGTTATGATATTTACCAAACTGGTACAGATTCTGGAGAGGAGGTTGAGAAGAAGTGAAAGATAATACAACACAGCCTTTGATTCAGGTACAGGACCTGGGGAAGAGCTTTGGGGATATGGAGGTCCTGAAAGGAATCACCGTGGACATCCACGAAGGAGACGTGGTATTTGTCGTGGGGCCTTCCGGTTCCGGCAAGAGTACCTTTCTCCGCTGCCTGAACCGTCTGGAGGAGCCGACGGCAGGGAAGATCTTCTTTGAGGGCATTGATATCACAGACCCGAAGACGGATATTGACAAACACCGTCAGCGGATGGGAATGGTGTTCCAGCAGTTTAACCTGTTCCCCCATATGACGATCATGAAAAATCTTACAATTGCGCCGATGAAGCTGCAGGGCAAGAGCCAGGCAGAGGCAGAGGCTACGGCGATGGAGCTTTTGGCGAGGGTCGGACTTGCCGACCGTGCAGAGGCATATCCGAGCCAGCTCTCCGGAGGACAGAAGCAGAGGATCGCGATTGTGCGTGCGCTTTGCATGAAGCCGGATGTGATGCTGTTTGACGAGCCGACGTCGGCCCTTGACCCGGAGATGGTCGGAGAGGTATTGAGCGTTATGCGGGAACTGGCTCATGAGAAGATGACTATGGTGGTTGTCACCCATGAGATGGGATTTGCCAGGGAGGTTGCCACGAGGGTGATGTTCATGGACGAAGGGTATTTTATGGAGGAGAACAATCCGACAGATTTCTTTGAACATCCCCAGAACGAGAGACTGAAGAATTTCCTGAGCAAGGTACTGTAACGGCGCTCCTGTTTTTAGAAAGAGTTTATAAATTTTTTAGCAGGCGAGGGTTTAAAATCCCTCGCTTTTGTTGTATACTCTTCTATAATATAGTTATTTCTATAGCAGATAGAACAGCCGGCAGGACCACCGGCCGGGATGACAGAAAGAAAAGTGAGGAGACAATATGGGATTAAAGGATGAGCAACCGAGGAAACCGAAGAAAAGCTGGCTTTATTATTATGCGGTGGTGATGCTGGTCACCATGCTGCTCAATGCATTCGTATTTCCGTCGGTGATGGAACGCCAGGTGAAGGAAGTCGGGTACAATGAATTCCTGGATATGGTAGACGGCGGGCAGGTAAAGCAGGTTGCCCAGAACGATACCCAGATCACCTTCGTAGCTCAGAACACAGAGGGGGAAAAGGGCGTATATAAGACGGGAAAATGGCCGGATCCTACCCTGACAGACCGTTTGTTTGCGGCGGGCGTGGACTTTACGGAGGAGATTCCGACCCAGGCGTCCCCGCTCCTCAATTTTATCACCACATGGATTCTGCCGATCATCATGTTTGTGATCATCGGGCAGCTGATGAGCCGGATGCTGGCAAAGCGGATGGGCGGC
Organism: Lachnospiraceae bacterium; assembly: GCA_030825115.1. Classification (GTDB taxonomy): domain Bacteria; phylum Bacillota; class Clostridia; order Lachnospirales; family Lachnospiraceae; genus Brotaphodocola. The sequence continues at coordinate 142,355 of JAPJQL010000003.1, read as the reverse complement.
GCCGGCAATGCGATGACCTTTGGCAAGTCCAATGCGAAGATCTATGCGGAGTCTGAGACTGGAAAGACCTTTGCCGATGTGGCAGGTCAGGAGGAAGCGAAGGAGGCGCTGAAGGAGATTGTGGATTTCCTTCATAACCCGGGCAAATATGCGGAGATTGGCGCGATCCTGCCAAAAGGCGCGCTGCTTGTAGGACCTCCGGGAACCGGTAAGACCCTGCTTGCAAAAGCGGTGGCAGGCGAGGCCCATGTGCCGTTTTTCTCAATCTCCGGTTCCGAGTTTGTAGAGATGTTTGTGGGAATGGGCGCGGCAAAAGTCCGTGACCTTTTTAAGCAGGCGAATGAAAAAGCGCCCTGTATCGTGTTCATCGATGAGATCGATACCATCGGCAAAAAGCGTGACGGCGGGGGAATCGGCGGTAATGATGAGCGGGAGCAGACGCTGAACCAGCTTCTGACGGAGATGGACGGCTTTGACGGAAAAAAGGGCGTCGTCATCCTCGCGGCGACAAACCGTCCGGAATCCCTGGACAAGGCGCTTTTGCGTCCCGGCCGGTTTGACCGCCGGGTTCCGGTGGAACTGCCGGATTTAAAAGGGCGTGTGGCGATCCTGAAAGTACATGGAAAGAATGTAAAGCTGTCGGATGATGTGGATTTTGAGGCGGTCGGAAGGGCGACTTCGGGCGCAAGCGGAGCGGAGCTTGCCAATATCGTCAACGAGGCGGCACTGCGTGCGGTAAGGCAGGGGCGTCAGACCGTGTTGCAGGAAGACCTGGAAGAGAGCGTGGAAGTCGTGATAGCCGGTTATCAGAGAAAGGATGCGGCGGTATCGGTGGATGAGAGGCGGATCGTGGCCTACCATGAGGTGGGACATGCGCTGGTGGCGGCGTGCCAGACCAACAGCGCCCCGGTGCACAAGATCACGATCATTCCAAGGACATCGGGCGCTCTTGGATATACGATGCAGGTGGAGGAAGGCGAGCGTTTTCTGATGAGTAAGGAGGAGGCGTTAAATAAGATCGCCACCTTTACCGGCGGACGGGCGGCAGAGGAGTTCATGTTTGGCTCGATCACCACAGGAGCGGCCAATGACATCGAGCAGGCGACGAAGATCGCCCGGGCGATGGTGACCCGCTACGGGATGAGCAGCCAGTTCGGTATGGTGGCTCTGGAGACGGTGAACAACCAGTACCTTGGCGGAGACACCTCCATGGTGTGTTCCCCTGAGACGGCGCGTCTGGTGGACGAGGAAGTGATCCAGATCGTAAAGGAACAGTATGACAAGGCGATGGGCATCCTGAGGGAGAACGCAGGCAAGCTGAACGAGATATCGGCGTATCTGCTGGAGCGGGAGACGATTACCGGCGAGGAGTTTATGGATATCCTGCGCGCCTGATCTTAAGGACGTGAGACCGGGATGGCGGAAGATACGGGGAGACAAGGAGATGGAACAGAGAGCAAACGCAAGGCAGAAAGAGCCTGGGAGCGCACCGGGGAAACGGTGTTCCTGGGTGGATGAAACGTCGGATATCTATATCCGTTACCACGACGATGAATGGGGAGTTCCGGTCTATGAAGACGAGAAGCTTTTTGAGATGCTGTTGTTGGAATGTTTTCAGGCGGGGCTGTCCTGGATCACGATACTAAAGAAGCGGGAAGCGTTCCGAAAAGCCTTTGACGGGTTTGACAGGGAGAAGATTGCCGCGTACGGAGAGGATAAGGTGGAGGCTCTGATGCAGGATGCCGGGATTATCCGCAACTGGAGGAAAATCCAGGCGGCGGTTTTAAATGCCGGAGTGTTTGGGGAAATACAAAAAGAATTCGGTTCTTTTTCTGCCTACATTTGGGGCTTTACCGACGGTGAGATCGTCAGAAACCAGGATGGTGTGCCAAAGACCACTACAGAACTGTCTGACCGGGTGTCGAAGGATTTAAAAAGGCGGGGGATGCGGTTTGTGGGCTCGGTGACGATCTATTCTTACCTGCAGGCAGTTGGCGTCGTGGACGACCATGAGCCGGGGTGTTGGAAGCATTGGAACGGGTGATGATAAGATGGGTGCTGCTGCATGGATCAATGCGGCAGCACCGTTTTGGTTTCTGTCAGCCAAACAGATTCCGTATGACGGGGAGCTTTCGTCCTGCCCATATGATGGGAAGGGAAAGGAGGATGACCAGACAGGATTCCGCCAGGTTTACCAGCCATCCATTGCAGGGCTGAAGCCTTGCAAACAGGGCAGGAGCCAGGACGAAGATCAGCGGGATGTGCAGATAAAATATCCCCATGGTAGACGCCCCCACATGGGCTGCAATCCAAGAGGCAATCGTGTGTTCTCTGATATCCAGGCGCGTAAAGAACAGAAAGAGGCCTGCAGACAGGATCATCGTTGAAAACCAGTAGTAACCGTTTTCGAGATAGATGCCGTTCCACAGAAACGAGCCGGTCTGGACATACTTGGCGCACAACAGCCCGACTGTCCCTGCAAGGATCAGGGCGGCTGACATCCGCTTTGAGATTTTTTCCCTGTACTCCATCAGCAGTGCGCCAAGGAGGTAGTAGGTAAAGTAGTTGGAGTAACGGAAGCTGAACGGATTGACTTCTCCCAGGGGGGAGATGTTCCACTCCGGTTTGCCCGTCATCAGTGAGACGACGCGGGCCGCCAGGTTTCCGACTGCGGGAAGCTGATTGAACATCACCAGGACTGCAAGCAAAAATAAGAGAAGCTGGCTGTGTCCGGGCAGTGATATGCGGCTGTGTGCCGGATCGGTATCTTTGTTATGATAGCAGAGGTACAGCACCGGCGACACAAACATCACCGTCAGCATCGCATCCATAAACCAGAAGTGCGCCGTGCCCACTCCGTCCAGGTGCTGAAACAGCAGCAGGTAGGACATCAGCGCGCGCAGAGAGCCGTTTACCGGCGCTCCCCAATGCCAGTAGAGCGCCAGATAGATGAGCTTCCATGCGACGACCGTTAGGTAGAACCGCACCATTCTGCGAAGATGCTTCTGCATGTCAAAAGACCGATGGAAAAAGACCGCGCCGGACGCCATGAAAAAGCAGGGGACGGCGGCGTTGGGAAGCATCATCAAAAGATTGTCCGCCACGCTGCCCGGGTCCAGCTGTCCATTGTGGTAAAAGATGACCATCAGGATCGCAAAGGCTTTTAACAGGTCTAAAGGCAGGCTGCGCCCTGTCAGGAGAGCAGGCTGCTGCCGGTCCTGCCGGGAATACTGCGGAATGCAGGGACTTGATGAAGGTTCTGTCGGTTTTACTGGTATTGTCATAAAAATCCTCTCGTGATATCTGTAAGTAGTTTGTTATTCTTTATTGTAAGATACCCGCATGGAGAAGTAAAGTTACATTTTTGGCAAGATGGAAGAAACTCACAGAACTTCCTGAAAAAATTTGCGGCAGCACCCGAACAAATGTTTGCAAAAGACGCAGGATTGTGATAAAATGAACCTGACTATCATCGACAAGGATTTGAGATTCAGAAAGGCATATTCATGGCAAAGCAGTATATCAAGATCAGAGGTGCGAATGAGCACAATTTAAAGAATATATCCGTGGACATCCCGCGGAATGAACTGGTGGTCCTGACCGGGTTAAGCGGTTCGGGAAAGTCTTCCCTGGCGTTTGATACCATCTATGCGGAAGGGCAGCGGCGCTATATGGAGTCGCTGTCATCGTATGCGCGCCAGTTCCTTGGACAGATGGAGAAGCCGGATGTGGAGAGCATCGAAGGGCTGTCTCCCGCGATCTCCATCGACCAGAAGTCCACGAACCGGAACCCGCGCTCCACTGTGGGAACCGTGACGGAGATTTATGATTATATGCGTCTGTTGTACGCGCGTATCGGCATCCCGCACTGTCCGAAGTGCGGAAAGGAGATCAGGAAGCAGACGGTGGACCAGATGGTGGATCAGATCATGGAGCTGCCGGAGCGGACGAAGATCCAGCTTCTGGCGCCGGTGGTCCGCGGCAGAAAGGGCGAGCATGTGAAGGTCCTGGACCATGCCCGCAGGAGCGGTTATGTGCGGGTTCGGATCGACGGAAACCTGTACGAGCTTTCGGAAGATATCAAGCTGGACAAGAACGTGAAGCACTATATTGAGATCGTGGTGGACCGCCTGGTCGTGAAAGCGGGGATTGAGCGGCGGCTGAGCGATTCCATCGAGACGGTCATGGAACTGGGCGGCGGCCTGATGGCGGTGAATGTGATAGACGGGGAGGAGCTTCATTTCAGCCAGAGCTTTTCCTGCCCGGACTGCGGGATCAGCATCGAGGAAGTCGAGCCGAGAAGCTTCTCCTTCAACAACCCGTTCGGCGCATGTCCGGACTGTTTCGGTCTGGGGTACAAGATGGAGTTTGACGAGGATCTGATGATACCGGACAAGAGCCTCAGCATTGCGGACGGTGCGATCGTGGTGATGGGATGGCAGTCGTGCACGGATAAGAGCAGCTATACCAGGGCAATCCTGGATGCATTGGCGAAGGAGTATCAATTTAGCCTCGATACGCCGTTTGAGGATTACCCGAAGAAAATCCATGACGTCCTGATCCACGGTACCAATGGGAAGGAAGTGAAGGTCTATTACCGCGGCCAGCGGGGAGAGGGAATCTACGATGTGGCGTTCGAAGGACTGCTCAAGAACGTGGAGCGCCGTTACCGGGAGACATTTTCTGAGGCATCCAAGGCTGAGTACGAGACGTTTATGCGGATCACTCCATGTTCCCTGTGCGGCGGACAGAGGTTGAAGCAGAGTTCCCTTGCAGTTACTGTCGGGGATAAGAATATCTATGAAGCCACGAACATGTCGATCGTAAAATTCCGGGAATTTCTGGAGGAACTGAAGCTGACTCCGATGCAGGAGGCGATCGGCGCCCAGATTTTAAAGGAGATTAAGGCGAGGATCGATTTCCTGATCAATGTAGGGCTGGATTATCTCTCCCTGTCCCGAGCCACCGGTACGTTGTCTGGCGGCGAGGCCCAGAGGATCCGGCTTGCGACCCAGATCGGTTCCGGTCTGGTGGGCGTGGCCTATATCCTGGATGAGCCGAGTATCGGTCTGCACCAGCGGGACAACGACAAGCTGTTAGGAACCCTTCTGCACCTGCGCGATCTGGGCAACACGGTGCTGGTCGTGGAGCATGATGAAGACACCATGATGGCAGCCGACTGTATCGTGGATATCGGTCCGGGAGCGGGAGAGCATGGCGGCAAGGTAGTCGCTGTCGGCACGGCAAAGCAGATCATGAAGTGTAAGGATTCGATCACGGGCGCGTATCTGAGTGGCCGGATGAAGATCCCGGTGCCGAAGGAGCGGCGGCAGCCGACCGGTTATCTGACGGTACGCGGGGCGGCAGAGAACAACTTAAAGAATATCGATGTGACCTTCCCTCTCGGCGTGATGACCTGCGTGACAGGGGTATCCGGCTCCGGCAAGAGTTCCCTGGTAAATGAGATTGTCTATAAGGCGCTGGCGAAAAAGCTGAACCGGGCGAGGACGATACCGGGCAAGTTTAAAAAGCTGGAAGGCACAGAGCAGCTGGACAAGATCATCGCCATCGACCAGTCTCCGATCGGAAGGACACCGCGGTCCAACCCGGCTACGTATACCGGGGTATTTGACATGATCCGCGATCTGTTTGCGGCAACCCCTGATGCCAAGGCAAAAGGCTATGCCAAGGGACGGTTCAGCTTCAACGTAAAAGGCGGGCGCTGCGAGGCCTGCAGCGGCGATGGGATCATCAAGATCGAGATGCACTTTCTGCCGGACGTGTATGTGCCCTGCGAGGTCTGCGGCGGAAAACGGTACAACAGGGAAACCCTGGATGTAAAGTACAAGGGAAAGAACATCTATGACGTGCTGAATATGACGGTGGAAGAGGCGATGCATTTCTTTGAGAATGTGCCGTCGATCTACAGGAAGATATCTACGCTCTATGAGGTCGGGCTTTCCTACATCCGTCTCGGCCAGCCGTCTACGGAGCTGTCCGGCGGCGAGGCCCAGAGGATCAAGCTGGCGACGGAGCTGAGCCGGAGAGGAACCGGTAAGACGATCTATATCCTGGACGAGCCGACGACGGGACTTCATTTTGCGGATGTGCACAAGCTGGTGGATATCCTGCGTAAGCTGTCGGAAGGCGGGAATACCGTGGTGGTGATTGAACACAACCTGGATGTGATAAAGACTGCGGATTATATCATCGATATCGGACCGGAAGGCGGCGACAAGGGCGGGACGGTCATTGCACAGGGTACGCCGGAAGAAGTGGCCGGGAATCCGGTGTCTTATACCGGACAGTATGTGAAGAAATATCTGGAGTGAGGTTAGATTGCCGGAAATCACCGGGGATTTGTATAATGGCTCAAAATCCCCGGTATCTCTTCTGGTTTTACCGAAGCATACAGGTCGTCGTCGATCCGCAGATTGGGAGCGGTCCTGCACTGCTTCAGGCAGTTTTTGACGTTTAAGGTAAAGGGTTTGCTGCGGATGGCTTCCCGCAGGGTCTCGAGCAGGAGGCCGGACTGGGCCGCGCTGCATGCCGGACCGGTACAGACCGTGATCTTGTGGCGGCGCGGGGAGGATGTGAGGCTGGGAAACAGTTTGATCAACTGCCGGATCACAATCGGTTTCAGTGAGAGGGCAGTAGCGATATCCTCCTGGACATCCTCAGGGATGCAGCCGAGCAGTTCCTGGATCTCCCGGAGCATGGCGACCAGATTTTCCTGGTTTTTGGCATCGGACTGGGAGCCGTAGTACCCGATGATTTCATTTAATGCATCCTCGTGTGTATCGTTTTTATGGGTATGTTCTGTCATAGAATCCGCCTTTCTGGATCGTTGTTTGGTGGAATGTCAGGCTGCGTGCGGCAGCAGGACCGCCTTGATGCCTGACAAGAAAAACGACACCGGAGGCCAGAAATATATTCCGCCTTTCGGTGCCGCTTTTGTCATTTCCTACAGCTTATGCCTCAACTGGCACAAATGCGTCTTTGCTGAGTCCGCAGAGCGGGCATACCCAATCCTCCGGAATATCCTCAAATGCTGTTCCAGGTGCGATACCGCCATCCGGATCGCCCTCCTCAGGGTTATATATATAGCCACATGGTTCACAAAGATATTTCTGCATTTTGTTATTCTCCTTTCAAAACAATAATAATTATCGTTATCATTAATATACACGATATGATAAGAAAAATCAAGTAGTATTTTACCCATTTAATAAAGTTTTTATAATTATTTTTATCTCATCCAGATTTTCCATCCGGTAGTCGGCAAGAGACTGGTCAAAATGAAAGCGGTCGTCGATCAGGGCGGCAATCTTCATCCCGGCGCGGCTGGCGGCTGTGACGCCGAAGGTGGAGTCTTCGATCACCAGACAGTCGGATTCCGGCAGGGCAAGCTGCTTTGCGGTGTAGTGGTAAATCTCCGGGTCAGGCTTGCTCCTCTTGAACTGAGAGCCGCTGACAACGACTTCGAAGTAGTGTGCGATGCCATTTTCTGTCAAGACGCGCTGGATGATGGGCATCTGGGTGGAGGAGGCGAGGGCCAGGCGGAGTCCCCGGGACTTGATATAATCCAGAATCCCGGGAATCTGGGGACGAAATATCCTGCGGTAATCCATCTCCGAATAAACATCCCGGAGACTGCGGAATTCGTCGCGCAGCTCTTCCCATGTCTGGCCATTGTCCACGGCACGTACCATGCAGTTCCATGCGTCTTCCCGGGAGGAGCCGACCATGCCGAACAGGTCCTCTAACTTGACGGAGGGGTTTTTGCCCCGGGCAAACTCCAGGTCTTTTTTCAGATATTCCAGCTCGCTGTCGATGATGACGCCGTCCATGTCAAAGATCACTGCTTTTATCATAGTTATGTTCCCCTTTGTATTTCTGCTTTTTTGTCAGTCTATTGTAGTATAGGTTATGGGGAGATTGCAAGGGTTTTAGATAAAATAGAAGTTTCAGGCAATAAAAAAATGCGTCTGAGAGGAATCGAACCTCCGCACGCGGCTCCGGAGGCCACTGCTCTATCCACTGAGCTACAGACGCATCTCAATTATTTTACTATATTTTTTTCAAACTTGCAAGAGGTTTTTTTATTGCTTTTTAATTTGTATTTTGCTAGAATAAGACGGAGACAACTTTTTGGAGGAAAAAGGATGAAAAATGACTGGAAATTCCAGAGAAATTCACGGCGGGATGACGACCAGAAGAAATTGCTCGGCGCATTGGGAATTCCGCTGATTGTAATAATTTTGATCCTGGTGATCGTAGTGGCGGACCGCTGCGGGCGCAAGGAGCCGGAGAAGGAGAGTACGAAGGTGGTGACGACGACCGGGGAGACGATGTCCACGACGGCGGCGCCTGAGACAGAGCCGGAGGTCAGCGAAGGGACAGAGGCCGCAGAAGAGCCGGAGACAGGGGACCCGTTTGCGGCGGAAAATTTTGAGCGGGACAGCGTTCCGGAGATCCTCAGCCTGATGGAGCAGTATTTTCATGCGCGGGCAACTGCGGATGCGGTGTCGATGAACCGGCTGTATGGGATTGGGGAGAACGATATCTCCGTGACGGAGCTTGAGGCACAAAAGACCAGGATGAGGAGCAATTCTAAATATGTCACCGGATTTGAGAATATAGCAACTTATATAAAGCCGGGGATCACTTCGGATACGTGGCTGGTCTACACGACTGCGGAGATCCAGTTCCGGTCGGTGAAGAACCGTGCGCCGATGATCATGTGGTGCTATGTAAAGAAAGATGCAGATGGCAATTATCTGCTGACGGACAGCAACAATTTGCCCGCAGAGGTTCTGACCTATGTGGACGCAGCAGCAAGAAGCGAGGAAGTGCGGCGGCTGGCAGCTGATGTGAATACGAGGCTGAAAGCAGCGCTGGAGGAAGATTCGGACCTGCAGCAGGTATATGGAATCTTAAATTCCGATTCCCCGCTCTGGGTGGACGATGATCCGGAGCCGGATCTGGAGATTGAGATCCTGGATGAGGATGAGTTAGTTCAATAATGGACAAGTGAAGAGGCACTTTCCCGTATCCACGTTGATCGGGGAAGTGTTTTCCACACATATTCAGCATGGAAAGCAGGAGAGAAGATGGATGTAAAGGATTTTTATTTTGATTTACCGGAAGAATTGATTGCACAGGACCCGCTGGAGGACCGTTCGGCATCCAGGCTGCTGGTGATGGACAAGAACACCGGCGAGATAGAACACCGGGTATTCCGCGATATCGTGGACTATCTGCGCCCGGGGGACTGCCTTGTGGTAAATGACACCAGGGTGATCCCTGCAAGGCTGTTTGGCGTGAAGGCGGATACCAGGGCAAAGATTGAGGTATTATTATTAAAGAGAAAAGAAAATGATATCTGGGAAACGCTGGTCAAACCGGGAAAGAAATGTAAGCCGGGTACGGTCATCGAGTTCGGCGAAGGGCTTTTGACGGGTACGGTCATCGACGTGGTGGAGGAAGGCAACCGCCTGATTCAGTTCTCCTATAACGGGATTTTCGAAGAGATCCTGGACCAGCTGGGGCAGATGCCGCTGCCGCCCTATATCACCCACCAGCTTCAGGACAAGAACCGGTATCAGACGGTTTATGCCAGACACGACGGCTCCGCGGCAGCGCCGACGGCAGGGCTGCATTTTACGAAAGAACTGCTGGGCCGGATCGGTGAGATGGGGGTAAAGATTGCCCATGTGACCCTGCATGTGGGTCTTGGGACATTCCGCCCGGTCAAGGTGGAAAATGTGCTGGACCATCACATGCACTCGGAATTTTATATTGTGGAAGAGGAAGAGGCAAAGAAGATCAACGACACCAAGGCGGCAGGCGGACGTGTCATCTGTGTGGGGACTACGAGCTGCCGGACGATCGAGTCAGCTACGGGGAGCGATGGGATCTTAAAGGCCGGGAGCGGCTGGACGGAGATCTTCATCTATCCCGGTTATCAGTTTAAGATCCTCGACTGCCTGATCACCAATTTCCATCTGCCGGAGTCGACCCTGGTGATGCTGGTATCGGCGCTTGCAGGCCGGGATCATGTCATGCACGCTTATGCAGAGGCAGTCAGGCTGGGATATCGTTTCTTTTCCTTTGGCGACGCCTGTTTTTTCACGGATTTGAGTTGATACACATGGCAAAGAGGCAGAACAGACAGAGCCGCTGATACGGCGGACAGGAGAGGAAGTTACATGGAAGAAATTCGTTTGAATAAATATCTGAGCGAGCAGGGCGTCTGCTCCAGAAGAGAAGCGGACCGGCTGATCGAGGCCGGAAAGGTGACCATCGACGGAAGGAAAGCCGGGATGGGGGAGAAAGTGACGGGCCGGGAAGTGGTGGTCTGCAACGGAAAACCGGTGGGGAAAGCTGCCGGAGTCAAAAAGGCGAAACCGGTGCTTTTGGTGGTAAATAAGCCAAGAGGGATCGTCTGCACCACATCAGATAAAGACCGTGCGCCGAATATCATTGACTGGATGAAATATCCGTCCCGGATCTATCCGGTGGGAAGGCTGGACAAGGATTCGGAAGGGCTGCTTTTGATGACGAATCAGGGTGAACTGGCAAACCAGATCATGCATGCGGGAAACCTGCACGAAAAAGAGTATGAGGTGACGGTGGACCAGCCGTTTAACGCCGCATTTATCAAAAAAATGCGGGAGGGTGTGGAGTTAAAGGAACTTGGCGTGACGACCCGTCCCTGCCAGATCGAGGCAACCGGAAAGCGGACGTTTCAGATCGTGCTGACCCAGGGGCTGAACCGCCAGATCCGCCGGATGTGCGAGGAGCTGGGATACCATGTCGTGACCCTGAAGCGGACCCGTATTATGAACATCCATTTGGGAAAACTGAAAACAGGCGACTTCCGCAGAGTCAGTCCCAGAGAGTGGGAGGAATTGAACCGGCAGCTTCTGCTGGCACAGGAAGACAGCCAGGGCCAGGGGGCAAAAACCGGAACAGGAGATTGGAATGAGTCAGAGACATGAGGAAAAGATCATACGGATGAAGGAGCTGACAGCGACCCTGCTGGAGGCGGCGAAGACATATTATCAGGAGAGCCGGGAGATCATGAGCAACTTCGAGTACGATAAGCTCTATGATGAGCTGCTGGCGCTTGAGAAGGATACGGGGATCGTGCTGGCAGGCAGCCCGACGCAGAAGGTCGGCTACGAGGTGCTGGGCGAGCTTCCAAAGGAGGCGCATGAATCCCCGATGCTTTCCCTGGATAAGACGAAGGACGTGTCTGCCCTTCAGGACTGGCTGGGGGAGCAGACAGGCCTGCTGTCCTGGAAGCTGGACGGCCTTACCATCGTCCTGACTTATGAAAATGGAGAGCTGGTAAAGGCAGTCACCCGCGGGAACGGAGAGATTGGAGAGGTCATCACCAACAATGCCAGGGTATTTGCCAATGTGCCCTTGAAAATTGCCTTTGAGGGCCAGTTGATCCTGCGCGGCGAAGCTATTATCAAGTATTCGGATTTTACGAAGATCAACGATGCGATCGAGGATGTGGATGCCAAATATAAAAATCCCCGGAACTTGTGCAGCGGCTCTGTGCGCCAGCTAAACAACGAGATCACTGCCCGCCGGAATGTCAATTTCCAGGCGTTCATGCTGGTAAAGGCAGACGGGGTGGATTTTGAAAACTCCAGGGAAAAGCAGTTTGAATGGTTGAAGCAGCAGGGCTTTGACGTGGTGGAATATAAGCGTGTGACAAGGGAGAGCCTGCCAAAGCAGGTGGCGGAATTTGCAGAGGCAGTGCAGAGCTTTGACATCCCGTCGGACGGTCTGGTGCTCCTGTATGACGATATCGCTTATGGAGATTCCCTGGGAAGAACGGCCAAGTTCCCGAGAAATTCGATCGCATTCAAATGGGCAGATGAGATTCGTGAGACGACGCTTCGGGAAATCGAGTGGAGTCCTTCGAGGACCGGGCTGATCAATCCGGTTGCGATCTTTGAGCCGGTCGAGCTGGAAGGTTCGACGGTGAGCCGGGCTAGCGTCCACAATATCAGCATCATGGAGGCGCTGGAGCTTGGCGAGGGCGACAGGATCACCGTCTACAAGGCAAATATGATCATCCCCCAGATTGCGGAAAACCTGACCCGCAGCGGTAAGATCAGGATACCGGAGCACTGTCCCGTCTGCGGCGGAGAGACGAAGATCCAGCAGATGAATGACGTGCGCTCCTTATACTGCATGAACCCGGACTGCCAGGCAAAAAAGGTGAAGAGTTTTGCTCTTTTAGTCAGCAGAGATGCGCTGAACATCGACGGGCTGTCCGAAGCGACGCTGGAGAAATTTATCGGCGCGGGCTTTATCCACAGTTATGCAGATATTTTCCATCTGGAACGTTACCGTGATGCGATCGTGGAGATGGAAGGCTTTGGACAAAAATCTTATGACAATCTGATCGCGTCTGTGGAAAAAGCCTCCCACACCACCTTGCCAAGAGTCATTTACGGTCTGGGGATTGCGGGGATTGGACTTGCCAATGCGAAGATGCTGTGCCGGGCGTTCCACTATGATTTTTCTCATATGCGAAGCGCCACGGTAGAAGAGCTGACGGCTGTGGACGGCATCGGCGGCATTCTGGCAGATGCGTGGATCTGCTATTTTTCTGAGGAGAAGTACAATCATGCCGTGGACGGACTCCTGGCGGAACTGGACATTGAGAAGGAAGAAGAGACACAGGGAGAGGCTGTCTTTGCAGGCATGACCTTTGTCATCACCGGATCGGTGGAGCATTTTGCCAACAGGAAGGAACTGCAGGCGGCCATCGAGGCGAGAGGCGGCAAAGCGACCGGCTCTGTGACTGCAAAAACCACATACCTGATCAACAACGACACGGCATCAAATTCATCGAAAAATAAAAAAGCAAAAGAACTGGGAATCCCAATCCTGTCGGAAGAGGATTTTCTGAAGTTATTGGAGGGGAACGGATATGCCGATTAAAGTACAAAATGACCTGCCTGCAAAGGCGGTCCTGGAATCTGAGAATATATTTGTGATGGACGAAGCGAGGGCCATGAGCCAGGATATCCGTCCGCTGCAGATCCTGATCCTGAACCTGATGCCCATCAAGGAGGACACGGAGACACAGCTTCTGCGCGCGCTGTCCAATACGCCGCTGCAGGTAGACTGTACGTTTCTGATGTTGTCCACCCACACATCCAAGAATACGTCGGCAAGCCATCTGAACAAGTTCTATGTGAGCTTTGATGAGGTGAGGAGAAAGAAGTTTGACGGTCTGATCATCACGGGAGCGCCGGTGGAACATCTGGAGTATGAAGAGGTGAACTACTGGGATGAGTTGAAGATGATCATGGAATGGTCCAAGACCCATGCCCACTCCACCCTGCATATCTGCTGGGGGGCGCAGGCGGGGCTGTATTATCACTATGGGATTCCCAAATACCCGCGTGAGAAGAAGCTGTCCGGCGTATACCGCCATAAGGTCCTGGACCGTAAGATCCCGCTGGTCCGCAGCATGGATGATTATGTGATGGCTCCTCACTCCCGCAACACGGAGGTCCGCCGCGCCGATATCAAAAAGCATCCGGAATTGCTCATCGCAGCAGAGTCACCGGAGGCAGGGATATACATTGTGCTGAACCGGGCAGGCAACCAGATTTTTGTTCAAGGCCACCCGGAATATGACCGGATGACCCTGAACAATGAATACCACAGGGATCTGAAAAAGGGAATCAACCCGGAAGTGCCGTGCAATTATTATGAGGACAATGACCCGTTCAACGTGCCGGTATTGAACTGGCGGAACGCTTCCAATACTCTGTATGCAAACTGGCTCAATTTCTACGTATATCAGACAACTCCTTATGAGCTGGATGAGGATCCCGGTGAATCTTTGCAGGAATGAGTATATCTTTTTATTTCTCCATTACGTCCTGATAGGAGGCATGGTGCTCCAGTGCCTCCGTCATGGCGGCCATCAGGGACAAATCGCCCAACAGAATCACGCCGCTCAGCCGATTGTTCAGGAAATAGTATTTCCGGTACTGTTCCTTGCCCATATCCTGGAATTCTACCGTCTTATAATAGAGGTTCGGGTTTCTTCCGTTATCGCCCGCCGCAAACAGGGCGGTGTTCATGCCGTGGAAGGTCAGGGCCGCAGGTACCGGAGTGTATTCGATCCTGTCGCCTGCCGCGTTGGCGCCGGCTGTCCGGCCCTGTTCTACCGCTTCCGGCCAGATCGCATAGTTTGTGTCCTGGTATTCCGCACAGTCGCCACAGGCATAGACGCCGGATACGGAGGTCTCCATCCGTTCGTTGACAACGATGCCTCTCTTTGTCTCCAGCCCGATCTTTTTCGCCAGTTCCGTGTTGGCGCGGATGCCGGCAGATACGATGACCATCCCGGCCTCCACCACTTCTCCGGTTTTCAGGCGGACGCCGCTCACATGACCGTCTCCCTCGATGGCTTCTACATTGACGCCGGTGCGGATGACCACGCCGGATTTGGAGGCAATGCGCTTTAACTGCTCGCCGGAGTTCTCATCCAGCTGACGTCCCATCAAGGTTGGAGCCATCTCAAGCACCGTCACCTCAAGACCGGCTTTTTTAAGCTCCCATGCGGCTTCCAGCCCCAGTACGCCGCCTCCGATGACTACGGCCTTCTTTGTTCCCTTCATCAGATCCTGCACCTTCTGAACATCGGCAAACCGCCTGATCGCCACGACTTCCGGAAGCCGGCTTCCGTCGATAGGCGGAACAAAACATTCACTTCCCAATGCGCAGATCAGTTTTGTAAAATGCAGCTTCGCTCCGTCGTCGAGGAGAACTTCCCTTGCCTCCAGATCGACATGTTCCACACGTTTGCCAAGAATCTGGTGCACCTGGTTTTCCTCATACCATCCGGCATCTACTATAGAGATCTGCTCCGGTTCGAGGCCTGCAACCAGGGATTTGGTCAGCATCGGACGGTTGTAGGAGGGATAGGGCTCTTCGGACACCATGATGATTCGTCCTGTAGCGTCTCTCTCCCGGATGGCTTTTGCAGCATTGAATCCTGCCGCGCCGTTGCCGAGGATCAGATAGTAGTCGTCTGTGTTGTTGGTGAAGTCGTTGATTACATCGTCCACCGGGACAAAGTTCTCACGGCCAACGCCGCAGACCGGACAAATCTCTATGGAGGAATCGAAAATCTCTCCGCAGACAAGACATTTTACCAGGGTTCTGCTGCCCTTGGTTGCCGCAGCCTTCGGTTTTTTCGACTGTACCAGACATCCGAACTGGTATCCGAACTCATAAGCGCTCACCAGATCAGCCTCCGACGGTTTGAACCGTACTTTGAATCCGTCCACCACCTTCATGTTCAGCTGTTTCAGACGCTGGGTGATATGGGGGACGCCTTCCCCGCTCCAGCCGTAGCTGCCGAAAGCACCTGCATACTTTCCACCGTGGGTCACGCTGAACATGCCCAGGGTCAGATCCCAGATCGGGCGCAGCGCCTCGGCGATAATGGTGGGCGTACCAAACAGCATTCCGTCTGCAAACAGCAGTTCCTCCTGGACCTTCGCCGCGTCGGCCGTCACCATGTCATAGCTGCGGACGTCGATGTCGCCGCTGTCGGCAATGCCGTTTGCAATCTTCTCTGCCAGCAGGCCCGTATATCCGTAGGCGCTGACGTAAGGGATGATAACGGTCTTTTTCTTATTGGGGTTCACCACCGTAGACCATTCCTGGTAAAGGGCCATTACCTGCCTGATCTTGTCGCCGACCAGCACCGGGCCGTGGCCTGTGCACACCATGCTGATATCCAGGGACTGCACCCGGTCGAGGGCTTTTCGCATAAATGGTTTGTATGGCCCGATGATACAGTCAAAATAATAGCGGAGCGCCGTCAGATAGTCCTCCTCATTCTGGATCTTATCCGACACCACCTCTTCCAGACAGTAGTGAGAGCCGAAGGAATCGCAGGTCACGAGAATCTGTTCTTCCTCGATAAAGGTGTACATGGTATCCGGCCAGTGCAGGTTCGGGACCAGCATGAAATGGAGCGTCCGATTGCCAATGGTCATCCGCTGGTCGTCCTTTACCGCGATGCTGACAAAGTCCCGGTTCACGATCTCTTTTAAAAAGCTGATGGCGCAGGGAGTTGCCAGTATCTTCATCTGAGGACTGTAGTCCAGCAGCCGCTCAACGCTTCCCGCATGATCCGGCTCTGTGTGGCTGGTCACCAGATAGTCGATCTTTGTGACATCAATCACCTGTTTCAATTTTTCCAGATACTCGTCAAAAAACTTTGCCTTTGCCGTCTCGAATAAGACCACCATATCCCCGGCTTTCATCACATAGGAATTGTAGGTCGTGCCGAATTCCGTGTACATCACAATGTCAAACACCCGCAGCTTGTCGTCAATAATGCCTGTCCAGTAGAATCCATCTCTCAATTTCATTGCTTCCATGATCAGCACCTCTCCTTTACATATAAATTACAGATTAACATCTATGACACCACTTTAACGCAAATTTCATTCTTTGTCTATTGTATTTACAACATAATGGAAAACTATTCGGAAAAGCGTTTGTAAAAGGGAGAAGTTTTGAGTATAATCAAAAATGCGCCGTATAGATTGGATACGAGGGAGGAAGAAAAAATGGACAAAAAAGTGATCCTTGCATCGGCATCTCCCAGGAGACGGGAGCTGCTGAATCAGGTAGGGATCGACCCTGTGATCATGCCAAGTCATGTGGAAGAAGTGATCGCCAGCACAGAGCCGGACCAGGTGGTGATGGAGCTGTCAGTCCAGAAGGCGGAGGATGTGGCTGCCACTTATCGCGGGCAGGATGTGGTGGTGATCGGCGCGGATACCGTCGTGGTCGCCGATGGAAAGATCCTGGGCAAGCCAAAAGACCGGGAGGATGCCATCCGTATGGTCACGCTGCTGGCGGGAAGGAGCCATCAGGTATACACGGGCGTGACCCTTGTGTTCTGTGGGGCTGACAGGGGGAAAGACGGAAAGACCGTGACGTTTGCAGAAGAGACAGAGGTCTGGATCTATCCGATGGACAGAACCCAGGTTGAACGCTATGTAGATACCGGGGAGCCGATGGACAAGGCGGGGGCCTACGGGATCCAGGGGTATTTTGCCGCCTATATCCAGGGAATCCGCGGGGATTACACCAACGTGGTCGGACTTCCGGTGGGACGGGTCTGCCAGACTCTTTTTGCGGAAGGTTTCCGGTAGGACGGCAGGATCAAAAAAGAAAAAAGAACCATGCACCGCTCCCGGTGGTGGTTCTTTTTTGTTTGTGTTAGTTTAAAAGCCCTTTTGATGTCAGGAAGTCTTTGGCGACGTTTTTCTCATCCTTGTGCTCAACTTCGACCGCGTAATTCATGGCGCGCATCTCATCATCCGAGATTAATCCGGTCAGCTTTTCCAGCGTGTCGGAAAGCTTGGGGAACTTTTTCAGGGTATCCTGACGAACGACGGTTCCGCCGTAGTAGGTGGCAAAAATATGCTGGTCGTCCTTTAACAGGGTGACGTCTGCGGCGCTGAGCTGCGCGTCTGTCGTAAAAGCGTTGGTAACGTCGATTTGCTTGTCTGCCATTGCAGTATATTTCAGTGCGATATCGATGTCCTTTACATCTTTAAAATCCATATGGTAGGAAGAGGCCAGGTAATTAAATCCGTCCTCCCGCTCCATATAGTCGGGATTGCCGCCGAATACGAGGTTTGGCGAGGCCACAGCCAGGTCGGAGAAGGTGGTCAGGCCAAATTCTTCCGCCGCTTCCCTGCGGACGGCAAGGACATAGGAGTTCTGGAAGCCGTACAGGCCGCTCCAGTGAAGCCCCATCTCTTCGTATCCTTTTTGCAGGTTCTCATAAAGTACTTCCGGATCGTTTTCCTGCTCTTTTTTGAGGACGGTGAGCCAGCCGGTACCAGTGTATTCCGGGTACAGATCAAATTCCCCTTTCAGCAGGGCAGGCTGGATGTTGGTGGTTCCCCCGCCGACCCCTTTGGTGATCTCCGTCTTGACGCCTAGATCGTGTTCGATCAGCTGACCGAGGATTTCCGTCAGGATATACTGTTCGGTCATCGGCTTGGAGGCGATCTTGATGACCTCCGGTTCTTTTTTGGAACAACCTGTCATAACAAGCGCCGCTGCCGCTGTGATGCCGATCCCGGCGAGTACGGCTAATTTCTTTCCTATCTTCATATTGTTCGATTCCTCCTGTCTTTCGTTTGGTGGTTCTTTATATATATAAGCAACCGGATGGATGTGTCAGCCGTTGATTAACCGGCTGACAAAATCGGTTGCGGGGTGTTCTCTCAGCTCTTTGGGAGAGCCATCCTGAATGATTCGGCCCTGATCCATGACAAGCACCCTGGTTCCAAGCTTTAACGCCTCTTTGATGTCGTGGGTGATGAATACGATGGTTCCTCCGAGACTTTCGTGGAGACGCAGGATTTCCTCCTGAAGTTTCCTTCGGGTGATCTCGTCGACAGCGCCAAACGGCTCGTCCATCAGTATGATCTTCGGAGCATTCATCAGCGCCCGGGCGATGCCGACTCGCTGGCGCTGTCCGCCGGAAAGCTCACTGGGGTAACGTCCGAGCATGTCGGGCGTCAGCCCAACTGTGGCGGCCAGTTCCCTTGCGCGGTCCGAGATCGCTTTTTTGTCCCTTGTTCGATAGAGGTTTGGAACATAGCTGATATTTTTTTCCACTGTCATATGAGGAAACAGCCCGATCTCCTGAATCACATACCCGATATTGCGGCGGAGTTCATTAAGGTCCGTCCTGGAGATATCCGTGTCATTGATCAGTACAGTGCCTTCCTCCGGCGTCAGAAGCCCGTTCATCAGCTTCAGCGCCGTCGTCTTTCCGCAGCCGGAGCTTCCGATGATGGTCAGAAAAGTGCCGGCTTCTACCTTGAGGTTAAAATGTCTTAATATCGTGTCCTTTTCATAGGACACCGTAATGTCTCTTAATTCGATCACGCTCATGTCATGCATCCTTCCGTCTGTCTTTTTCCGGCGTCACGGCGCCAAATGCCATTTTTTACGGATGTGGCGTTCAACCTGGGCAACGGCCTGGTCGGAGACCAGCGCCACGATGGCGATCAGGATGCTGCCAGCGTAAGTCATGTAGGCATTGTTGGTGGTGATCCCGCGGTAGATCGCCACGCCCAGTCCGCCTGCCCCGATGTAGGAAGCGATGCCGCTCAAAGCGATCGTCATGACGATCATGCTGCGGATGCCGGAGACGATGACCGGAAGGGCTAAAGGGAGCTTTACTTTATAAAGGACCTGCCAGGGCGTGCTGCCCATACCTTTTGCCACGGCAATGACAGAAGGGTCAATGGTCGTGATGCCGGTGTAAGTGTTGCGGACCATGGGGAGCAGACCATAGATGGTCAGTGCGATGGTCGCAGTCTTGTCCCCGATTCCGGTCAGGGGGATCAAAAATCCCAGCATGGAAATCGAAGGAATCGTGTAAGCCACATTGATGATGCCGATGATCCATGTGGCATATTTTCTGTGTTCGCTGATCAGGACGCCAAGGATAAGGCCGATCGTCCCGGATATCAGGATGGCGGTGGATGCAATCCTGATGTGCTGGAAGATCAGTTCCTGGAAAAATGACCAGCGCTCGGCATAGAGGGAAAAAATTCCTTGAATCATAATAATAGCCTCTGCTTCTGTATATTTGAAAGCGGTCTTTGACTGCTTTGTTATAATATACACTATATGGACCGTTTGGGCAATAGTATTTGATGGAAAATAGAAAGTATGTTCGAATGTGGGAAAATATGATGTCAATCTGGTAATTGCAAATCGCCGATAATATGGTATGATAAAATAAAAACAATATTACCGGGAGGTATGGATGATGAGATTAGGAGCACTGGAAGCCGGCGGTACCAAGATGGTGTGTGCGATTGGCGATGAGAACGGCAGTATATTTGAGCGGATCTCCATTCCGACAGAGACGCCGGAGGTTACGATGCCTCAGATCGTGGAGTATTTTAAGGAGAAGGAGATTGCGGCGCTGGGAGTCGGCTGTTTTGGACCGATCGACTTAAACCGCAATTCTGATACTTACGGCTATATCACGACGACCCCGAAGCTTGCGTGGGCGAATTTCAATATCGTGGGATATTTAAAGGATGCCCTTGGGATCCCGGTCGGGTTTGACACGGATGTGAACGGCTCGGCGCTGGGGGAGGCCACCTGGGGCTGTACACAGGGGCTTGAGAACAGCATGTATATCACGATCGGGACAGGCGTTGGAGCAGGAATCATTTCCAACGGAAAGCTGCTCCACGGAATGCTGCACCCGGAGGCCGGTCATATCCTGATGAAAAAGCACCCGGAGGATAGCTATGAGGGCAAATGCCCGTATCACAAGACCTGCTTTGAGGGGCTTGCAGCCGGTCCGGCGATCGAGGCGCGCTGGGGGAAGAAAGGCGTGGAGCTGGCTGACCGGAAGGAAGTGTGGGAGATGGAGGCGTACTATATCGCCCAGGCTCTGGTGGATTATATCATGGTGCTGTCTCCACAGCGGATTGTCCTTGGCGGCGGCGTGATGCATCAGGAGCATATGATGCCGCTGGTACGCGAGGAGCTGAAAAAGCAGCTTGCGGGATATATCCGGACAAAAGAGCTGGAGGATCTGGAACACTATGTGGTGCTTCCGAGCCTGAATGATAATCAGGGGATCATGGGGGCGCTGAAGCTGGGATTGGATGAGTTGGATATGGAGCGTAAGCCAGGTATTTAGATTACCTGGCTTACCGTGAAATTAAGAACAGAAAGCGCGTCAGCGTGTGAGATCGGGCGTTTTTGGCGTTTTGGAAGCAGGAGCGGCAGAAACCGCTGCTTTCTGCGCCTGCTCGATTGCAGAAATGTCAACGGCGCGGCCGTTTCCGTGGTTTGCGCCGGCCTGCGCTGTCTCATGTTTTTGTTCCACAGCTTTGTAAGCATCCATCCTGTGGTATTCTGCCCGCAGGATTTTTTCGGATTGATCCCGTTCAATTTTCTGATGGTTTTCTGTCACGAGTTTTTGATTGGACCACAATTTATCAGAGCTTTTTTGCTTTGTCGCTTCATAAAATTTCCGCTTCGGATTATCGAAGTTTGTCAGGTCCGGCTTGAGCGGTACAATTTTTACCTGCGCTTTTTCTTTCTCGTCTGTAGTCTGAAATGCAAAATCCACCATATGTTTTCCACTGTACATGGCCGCGTATGCGTACGCCAAAACGTCGTTCTGCATTTGTTCTGCAGGTATGCCGGCAGTGTCCGGGCTGGAAGAAAGTTTGTCGTAAATATTTTCTCCGTCTACGTAGAGCTGTCTGCAGAACTGTTCTCTGGGGAGAACGGAAAACTCAGAGTGGTTTATGAACGTGTCCATACCGGTTACAGCAATCTTTTTTAAAGATTGGGATTGCATAGCATCATTGATCGTTTTTATACCGGAAACCAGCGCCCGGTTTTCTTCGGGCGGGTCAAGTTTCGTAAATGAAAGCTGCGGAATCCCCTGCTTGATATGATGTTCAAGGACCTTTGTGCCGACGGACATCTGAGCTTCCCTCCACCCGTCACAGGACGAGCCGGGAATAAATGGTATGATGATGCCGCAGCGTTCTTTTACAGTGTCCGGTTTTCCCGGTGTCTGCGCTTTCACGGTTTGGGTTTCAAGGTGCTGGATCGCTACGTCCTTCCCGCTTTTTACGGCATTTATAAACTGCTCGTTCATAAAATTGTCCCGTTCGGTTTCACTCATGTCCTTACATTGCTGCCCATATAATTCGTGCATCGTTTTTCCGCCGATAAAGCAGAGGTCGTATGGGTCAAGTCCCATGGAGACTGCCAGTTTCTTCTGGCTGTTTTTAAAGTCAGGCGTTGCCATTTTTTTCCAAAGCTTTAGCTGGGAATCAATGAGCGTGCTGTTTTGTTCCTGTGAGGGACCAGCGTTTCCGGCATAGGAGCGGCTTTCTTTTATGTCAAAGGCCATCGGCGACCCTGCCTGCATGTCACGTCCAATGGCGTCGATATGCACCGGAACATCATTGGTTACAGCCTGCGTGACTGCATTGAGCAGATACTTTTGGATCGTGGGCGCCGGCTTTGTTTCTGCGAACTCACGTTTGTACATGTCCTGGACGCTCTCTCCATTGATATAGACAAAGTCATAGGCGCTATATCCCAATGCACGGGCGCAGGAGACCTGCTCTTTGTTTATGTCATGGAAAAAGTTCATAAGGCCTTTGATCTGCCGCTGCTTATCATAAAATTTGTCGCTTTCCGGATCAAATCCCCTGATTTCTCCAAAGACGGGTTTTCCATCTTCCCCGACCTCAGGAAGCACTTCCCGAAATCCGATGGCGACTCCGTTGTCAATATTTCTTTTCACTTCGTCTCCCAGGCCCTCAGTCCAGGAAGCATGAGGTTTTTTGCCGTAGTAATCGCGATTCAGATACGCATAGGTGGTATCCCATTCTAAGCGGTAGGGACGTTTTCCCGGATAATTCAGTTGGCTCGCCGGCTGGTTGCCGATACAGAGGCAGTCCCCGATGTCGATGTCAAGGTCTGAATTTTCATGGATGCGGCTCTGTTTTGATACATAGTCATGTACATCGAGAAGAAGCAGGTCTTTTTTCGTCCGTTCGGCAGCCGTTTCAAAATCCTTTGCACTGGCTCCGCTTCCGATTGGTTCAATGGGGCTGAGCCGTTGAAGTCTGCCCGTTCCCGCTTTTTCACCGATGTGCTGGAACGCAACGGGCGTACCCTCCACAAAGGCCTTTCCGACTGCTGCCTTTAAAAACATTTCCGACGGCGGAATGTAACTGTGACCTTCCGGCGTAATATTTTTAAAGCGTTGCTTTTCTACGGATTCCTCGCCGATATAGAAGAGCTCAGAAAGAGGAATCCCCATTTCTTTCGCCCTTGCGTTCTGCGTATTAAAATTAAAATCCTTTCCCATCACATAGTCAAAGGCTTCGATATATTTGCCGTTTTCTTCCTCCCAATCTGCAGCCATGGTATCAGGATCGTCATCATAAGTGTCCGGATCAAATTCATCCCTGGGCATAAGTCCGTCGCCGCGAAATCTTAATATTTCTCTGACATATGGATCATTAGATGTTAAAAGATTCCGATCGTCCTGCATCTGTTTCTCAGATGTCGGCATATCGGTTTTCGGCGAAGATTCCGGAGCAGTACCCGTTACCGGTTCGGGGGTCGTCGGCGTATCGGTTTTCTGTGAAGATTCCGGCGCAGCTTCCGTTTCTGGTTCAGCCTCCGTCTGCGGCTGTGATTCCTGCATCGGTTTCTCAAGTGTGATATCGAGTTTTTCTCTCAGTGCCTGCCAGCGCTGCTGTTCTTCTTCCAGAGCCTTCTCGAAGCGTTTTTTTGCCAGTGGGATCCGCCGCTCCCGCCGTTCCTGCTCTGTCAGGCCTGAATTTGCCTGTGCTTCGTTTCGTTCGGCTTCTTCCCGGGCGAGTGCCGCTTCTCTTTCCTGGGCTTCCCGGATTTGCGCCGCTTCTCTTTCCTGGGCCTCCTGGATACGCCTTTCTTCCTCACGTCTTTGTGCTTCCTCGGCTGCTCTGGCTTGCTGTTCGGCTGCCTGCAAAGCTGCAAGCGTGCTTTCCTCCCGTGTTCTGGCATCCTGCATTTTTTTTGCTTCTATAACTTCTATGATCTCCTGTGTTTTTCCATAGAATTCCTGATTCAGCAGGTTCGCTTTTTCATCGCGGTCTTCCTCCGGGACGGAAGGATTAAATATCTCGCAATCCTCGTCAGAGAGTTCAGGAGTCCTTTTTATCGGAAGAAATATCTGCTCTGTATCTGCGTAGTTTTCATAAGCAGGGTCAAAATACCGGTACACAATGGCCTCCCCCCGGGAGATGGCCTGTTCCAGACTGTTTTTTACAAAGGCATCCTCCTGCTCCGGGGCAGGCTTTCGCAATGCGTTTTTGAAACGTTCATTGAGCCGCTCCCGCATACTTTGGCCATCAAAACCGATCAGACTGTAATAATCCACGCCAAGAGCAGCGGCCCGTTCTTTCTGCTCGTTCAGGCTGTACTCTTTGCCCTCATCTGCCAGGCTCAGATCCATATATTCCTGAAACAGGTCGCCGGTTGTTTTTTTCGTTTCTTTGTCGTTTGGCAATTTTCCTACCTCCTTCTATATCATTCGTTATTATGTAAATAAAAATGAGCTGTGAAAAGGGCCGGAAACTAAAAGAAAGTTTCCGGCCCCGGAAGAATCGCAGCGTTTCCATTTATATTTTATTATTTTGTCATGATACTTGAAAATCTCCGTAAATATTTCCTTCATCGACACTGCTTTTGCAGAGCCATACAAGTAAAATGATCCCTCCCACAAGTGGGATCATAGGGAGTAAAACCCACCAGCCGCACCGGTTGATATCGTGAAGGCGGCGGATTTCAAGAGCGAAGAGCGGTATCGATGACAGGAATCCATAAATACCTGCCAATGCGGCAAACAGATATGAAAAATTGCTCAGCAGTGTCAGGATGATGACAGCGATGAGATTGAATGTGACTGCCAGCCAGTATCCGCGCCTTGAAGTACGTCCCTTGAAATTTATAAAATTTTTCCACATTGCTAAATATTCCGTCATATGTATCCCTCTCCTTTTTTTGTATCATTGATTTTTGTTGCAGGGGACGATAATATTCTAGCACAGTATTTTAGGGGTGTCAAATATATAAGTGAAAAGTAAATACAAATAAATAAAGGATATAAAATATGCAAATGATTTGGACGTTTAACCGCTTATTAATATAATTGACAAAGCCAAAATGCCATGTTAAACTTTAAAAAAAGTACGGTGCCTTTTGGGTATGCAGAAACGGATCAGTCAGCGGAGGACAGAGGAATGAATATAGCAGTTTGTGAAGATGAGGAAAGCACCCGGGATTTTTTGTCGGATGCGCTCAAAGAAGAACTCAGTCGGCGCAGACTACAGGGGGATGTGCAGATCTTTGAGAGCGGAGAGGCTCTTATGGTGGCTGTGAGCCAGACAAAATTCGATATCTATTTTCTTGACATTTTTATGCCGGGAATGGACGGTGTGTCTGTCGCAAAGTCCCTGCGCGCCTCTGGCTCGGAAGCAGCCATCGTATTTACCACCTCCAGCCAGGATTTTTATGCGGAGGGATTTGCGGTTGGAGCTGTCCATTATCTGGTAAAGCCGTTAAAAAAAGAAGCAGTCGCCGAAGCCTTTAACCGATGCTTAAAACAGGTTGGAGAGATGGAGCGGTATGTGAAACTGACAATAAACCGGGAAAACCGCCGGATCATGCTTCCTGATTTTATTTGGGCCGAATCAAGGGACAAGGTCTGTGAACTGCATTTGAACTCGGGACAGTTCAGAACTTATCTGCAGCTCGATTCTCTGGCGCGGCTGCTGGATGATTCTCGCTTTTTGAGGTGCCACCGCAGTTATATCATCAATATGGACTATGTGCTGCGAATGGAAAATGGCAATTTTCTGCTGACGGACGGAGCTGTGATTCCTGTCCGTCAGGCAGAACGCGGGCGTTTCCGTAGTGCCTATGAAGACTATATGTTTGAAAAGATGAGGAGACGGTGAGATGAAAGAAGCTTTGCTGCTGGCACTGGGCAGGATGGTGTGTACAACACCCTGGTATGTGATATGCTGCATACCTTTTTATTCGCATAGACGCATCACCCGTGAAAAAATGGCGGCGGCAATCACAATCGTCAGCGTGCTTTTTTTTGCCTTTAATTTTTATTTCCAGCTTCGGTTTGATGCCTTCCATACACATGGAAGCATTGTTTTTAGCGGGCTGTATGTTGTTTTGATCGGATTGTTTGTATGGGGATTTCAGGTGGGATTTGCAAAACTTTTGTACGTGTTCCTGATCGTACAGGCCGTTTCCACTGTGGTCAACTATACCGCTGCAATTTTACTGAAACCTTTCTTTAAAGGAGTCCGGATCACGCTTCATGCGACCCCGGCTTACATCGTTGCCATCGTACTCCTTACTATGGCTGTGTACCCGATTCTCTGGTACTTCTTTTCCCATCGGCTTCGGGAAGCGGTGGAGGAACTGGGCGATCAGGACTTTCGTCTGCTCTGCATTCCTCCGGTGCTGATTTTTATTATCACCGTGATTTTTAATGATATGGGGGTCAACCCTGCAATCCCCCAGAGCCAGGCGATCGCTATTTTTTTGCTGATCACTGCAGTGGGGCTGGTCACCTATTTTCTGCATGTGCGCCTGGCGCTTGATGCTGTCCGGCGGATTCGGCTGGAGATGGAGGTAAAAGCCATAGAAGGCCAGATCGCGATCCAGGAGCAGAGCTATGCAAAACTCAGGCAGAACATCGAGAGCGCCCGTGCGGCGCGCCATGATCTGCGCCATCATCTGGCGGCGATGTCCGCTTTTTTGGAAAATGGTGATATGGATGGCCTTACGGATTACCTGGCAAAATACAAAAAAAGTCTGTCGCTCGAGTGCGACCGGTCCCAGTGTGAAAACTATGCGGTGGATGTGGTGGTCCGGCATTATATGCAGCAGGCGAGGGAAGCGGGGGCAGAACTGGACATCAGGCTGGACGTACCGGCTGACACAGGATTTCGCGAAACAGACCTGGTGATCGTGTTCGGAAACCTTTTTGAAAACGCGGCGCAGGGGGTAGCCCGTCAGACGGCGGGGAAGCGGTACATAAATGCGAGATGTGGGATGGAACAGGGAAAGCTGATCCTCACGGTGGATAACTCTGTCAGTCAGGAAGAGACAGTGGGGAATGCAGGCTGTCAACGCAGCGCTGGTCTCGGGATCGGTCAGTCTTCCGTGAAAGCCGTGGTGGATAAATACAATGGAACGGCGCGTTTTGAACAGATAGGGAACGACTACAAAGCCTCGGTCCTGTTAGTTATGCCTGTATCGAAAAAAACAGGCGAATAGATTTCGGAAGTTGAAGTATAGATTTCGGAAGTTCTATTGATTTGTATGCAGGAATCAGAGATAATAACCGGCGATACTCAGGAAGGGGGAGAAATATGATATGATCGATCAGCGCACAAAAGCGATCGGCAGTATGTTTTTTACATTGCTTTGTTATATTCTTTCCTTCGGAATTCTAAATACACTGTTACGCGGCTATCATGCAGATCCCAGCTTTATTCAAATGCTGAGCGGGAGTTTGCTGCTCTATATGATCTGGAAGCGTGAGAAGAAACATCAGATCAATTTTTTTGAGGAGAGCAGGTTCCTGCCACTTCCGAATCGTCTCAAGCCTCTTCTTTGGTCGATGCTTTTGGGAATCAGTTTAAACTGTTTTGTGGGGGGCTTTATCAATCTTCTCCCTTTAAGCGACCGTATGGTACAAGGCTACATGGAAGCTTCCGCTGCCCCCGTGGAGGGAGTGGCTCCGGCTCTGGCTTTTGTGATCATTTCCATAATCGCCCCGTTTATCGAGGAATGTCTGTTCCGGGGAGTGATCCTGCGGCGTATGAGAAACGCCATGGATGACCTGGCTGCGATCGCATTGACTTCCACGGTGTTCGGGCTGCTCCACGGGCAGATCATATGGATCATGTATGCGGTCATATTGGGGATGGTCTTAGGGCTGGTATATGTTCTGTACGACAGCATCTATCCCCCGATCATCCTGCATATGAGCTTCAATCTGGTATCCGGGATACCGATGGTCTTAGATAAGCAGGGGATGGTCTATCGCTGTACCTACGGCAATCCGTTTTTTTTGTTCCTTATGATGGCGGGCGGGTTTGCAGGCGTGGCGACGATCCTGTACCGGATTTACTTTAAGAGCTTTATGCAGAAAACTACAGCAGCAGGAAGGGGAGAATAGAGATGGATGTCAAAGGAATCTTTAAAAAAGTATTGATTTACGGGGCGCTGTTTATCATTGTTTCTGTGGCAGTCGGGATTTTTACAGAAGGAACGATCAACTATGTGATGGGCAGCCTGAGTGGAGAGGCAGTGCCGTTTTTTTCCTGGTCTTATTTTGTGGAGGCGGATACCTATACGTTCGGATTTGGCCTGACACTTGTGGCGGCTTTGTTTTATCAGATATTTTCCAACCAAAACAGTAAAAAAGCAAAGAGGATGTTAAAAAGCAAAGCTAAGGGGGTTGAGTCCGTACTGGAAAACTCCCGTTTTATGACGGATAAGGAGCGGAATGACATTTTTCCCGGATATGGTTTCTCACAGTCTGCCGAGAAGAAAAAGGACGGCGTTCCTGTCCGTGCCGTATACGATAAGAAGAAGGGGCTGCAGGTGAACCTGGCTTCTCCCATGCATGCCCTTGTCATCGGCTCTACCGGAAGCGGTAAGACGACTACCTTTATAAACCCCATGATCCAGATCCTGGGTGCCTCAGACGCAGGCTCTTCTATGATCATGACGGACCCGAAGGGCGAGCTGTTCCAGCTTCATTCCGGATTTTTAAAAGAACGCGGCTATAATGTCATGGTTCTGGACCTTCGTGACACTTATGAATCCTACCGCTGGAATCCGCTCGGAGACATTTACGACCGGTATCAGCTCTATATTGAGGCAGGGAAGGGCATATTCATCAGGAACGATGCGCCGGAGAATTCCGGTCTGGAGCTCCTGGACGATCTGGAGAAGTTTGGCGAAGAATGGTATGAGTACCAGGGTCAGGGGTATGCGGACCGCCGGGAACTGATCACCGTCGTCAAGATCAAGAAACAGAAAATTTATGATGAGTTATATGAGGATTTAAACGACCTGGTCGGCGTCCTCTGTCCCATCGAATCAAAAGACGATCCGGTGTGGGAAAAAGGCGCCCGCTCCATCGTGATGGCCACGCTGCTGGCCATGCTGGAGGACAGCGAAAACCCGGAACTTGGAATGACGAAGGACAAGTTCAATTTTTATAACCTGAACAAAGCCATGTCCAACTCGGAGAACAACTTTGAAGAGCTGAAAAACTATTTTGCAGGGCGTCCGATGACATCCCGCTGCGTGACGTTAAGCCGCCAGGTGCTTTCGGCTGCCGACAACACCCTGTCCAGCTATATGTCCATCGCTTTTGATAAGCTCAATATGTTTAACGACGAGGGGCTCTGCGCCCTGACCAGTGATACGGACATCGATCCAAACTGTTTTGCGGATGAGAAGACAGCCCTGTTCTTAAAGATACCGGATGAGAAGGATACCAGACACGGGCTGGCCTCTATGTTCATCCTCTGTATCTACAAGGCTCTGATCAAGAAAGCGTCAGCCAGGGAGGATCTGGCTCTTCCGAGAAACGTGTATTTTATCCTTGATGAGTTCGGCAATATGCCTCAGATCAATAAGTTTGACAAGATGATCACCGTAGGACGGAGCCGTAAGATATGGTTTAACATGGTAGTTCAGTCCTATGCCCAGTTAAACAATGTCTACGGGGACACCGTGGCAAATATCATCAAGAGCAACTGTGGAATGAAGATGTTCATCGGCTCCAACGATATTGAGACGTGTAAGGAGTTCTCGGAGCTCTGCGGAAATATGACGGTTACGACTGCCAGTGTCTCCGACAGCGGACAGGATAAGGACATATCCGTATCCAGCCAGCTCCAGACAAGACCGCTGATCTACCCGTCGGAATTGCAGAAATTGAATAACAAGCAGAGTACCGGCAATTCCATTATCGTTACGTTTGGAAATTATCCTTTAAAAACACAGTTTACGCCAAGCTACCGGTGCCCGCTGTATAAGATCGGGCAGATGGACTTAAACGAAGTCCACAGGAATGTATTCTTTGGCGATGAGGTTTACTACGATCTTGGACAGAGAAACCGGAGAGTGCTGAATACCAATGAAGGAAGTGAGGAAGCGGTATGAAGAGGAGAGTGATCTCATTTATCTTTGTCCTGATGCTGTGCATCGGTTTTGGACAAATTACATATGGAGCAGGCCAATCGGACTCCAGAGAATATGGCCCCGGGACGTTTACGGCAACGTTGACAGAGACATATAACCAGGAAATGGGACTTTACGAACAACAGTTTCCGGGCGGACGCCGTTTTGTCACAAACATCCCAAATGGGGGGCAGATGTATGACGCGGCCTTTCTTTTCCTCGGCGGAGGCATCAAAGGGCGGCTGGAGCGCGACGGCGCAGGTGTAAATATTCCGTCTGACGGCTATCTTTACGAACCGGGCTTCTATATTCTGACGGCTGAGGCCCAGCCGATCGGGAAGACTGCCGTTGAGACCGCCGTATTTTCATTCCGCCTCTTAGGGCAGCCAAGAGGAGCGGTCGATACCGGCGAATATTCCCACCCGAAGATCGTATGTGGAACAGAGGTGCAGGACGTGAAGGGAAAAGACGGCTGGCACCGCTTTGTTCTGCCTAACTATAAGAGTGTGTTTTCTTCGCTTTCGAAGAATAACAGCACCGTGTCTTCTGCTTCCTTTTACATTCCGGGAAATGTAAATGCTTCTTTGACAAGGGACGGGGAGGCCGCTCCTCTGATCAATCAGGTGGATATAACGGCTCCGGGACAGTATCAGCTGAAGGTCTGGGCGGAAAGCTACGGACCGGCAAACGGATGCCCGGTCTGGTATGAGACGACGATCTCCTTTACGATCCCGCTCCCGGAATCGGAAGCAGCACAGGCGTTTTCCGGGATTTTTGGCTCCGGCGGCAGCCAGTCCGCGGAGAATAAAAATTCGGAGAAGGCCGAGACGCTGAACGAGATTTATCATGAAAATGCGGTGTTGTACGAAGAGGCATTTTCAAACGGAACGGTATTTTACTCGAATATTGCGAACGGAAGTATTTCGGGAGGCAATGTCTATCTGGATATCCCGGCCAACATTTCCGTTTCCATGATGCGGGACGGCAGACCGGCAGCCTTTGAGAGCAAAGCTCCGATCAATGAGGAAGGGACATACCTTTTAAATCTGTCTACCAGCTATAAGGAGGGCGGCGGTGTACATACGCTGACCAGCACGTTCCGCTTCCGCATCCAGAAGAGCTTTGGAAATGAGATTCCGGGAGATGAGGCATTATCCGAGCAGTTAGAAGGCGAGGATCTGCCCCCTGTGGAATCGGATATTGATCTGCCGGCGGAGACCGAAGGAACTCCTTCCAGTGGGGCGGAGTACGTTGGCGGCGTAGATTACGACGCGGATCTGCAAATGTTCCGGCATCCGTTTATGGACGGAAGCAGTTTTTACATCAGCGTCCCGCAAAATGGCGTGGTAAACGACAGCGTTTATGCGGAGGTTCCGGAGTCGGCGACCGCAGTCTTGTCGGTGGATGACGGGGAGCCGCGTGACTATGAATCCGGTACGGTCATCGGAGATCACGGTTCTTATGCCCTCAAGGTCAGAATGGGGACTGGAGAGACGGTGACATGGAGATTTCGGATCGTTCTGCATGCTGTAAATGATCTTACGGAATTTACCGCGCCGGATGGATATCTGATCGAGAGCGTCAACTGCTCGGGTGAATCAGGCGAATCCAGCGAGACGATCGATGCCTCCTCTTATAACCTTTCGGAAGATGGAACCTACAGCTTTATCATGAAGGGAGAAGATGCAGGACTTCCGGAGCTGTTCTCCGTAGTCATTTTAGATACAAAGGTTCCGGTGATCACACTGGAAGGCGTAGATGAGAAGGGCAAAGCAAAAAAAGGATCATTCTTCTACTTCTGTGATGAGGAGAATGCGACAGTCACCATAAAAAAGGGAAATAAGACGATCAATCCGTTCGGAAACAGGATTGAGGGATCTGGAAGCTATACCATCACCGCTGTGGATGCCGCCGGAAATGTCGGCGTCTACCATGTGAAGGCAGGGGTTCACCTGAATATGTTCTCCTATGTTCTGCTTGCGATGCTGGCAGTTTTGGTAGGGGGGCTGGTCATCTTTTATTCGGTGAACAGAAAACAGATGAAGGTGCGTTAAGCGAGAAAGAGGGCGTGCAGATGAACGGTACCTATATGATACCTCTTGGTTTTAATTTCATAAAGTGGCTCGGCGATCATCTGCTAAAGCCAATCATCGATGCGGTTGTCCAGATTCTGGACCCTATATTCTCAGGATTTATCGATTTTCTGGGAAAGATGATCTTGAAGCTGTTAGCCGGGGTGTTTTATTCGATCTATACGTCGCTTTTGTCGATGGTAGATTTTTCCCAGACGGTTTTTGACTTTCTGTCAGGGGCGAGAAAGGTCTATTCCCCGCAGGGGGGATTTGCCCTGGAAGATTATATGCTGGATTATTTTATCAATTACGGTCCGGTCAGGAGAGCGTTTATCGGGATTTTTGTGGTCAGCTTAAGCCTTTGCACGATTTTTTCGATCATCGCCTGCGTCCAGGCGGCGGGAAACTATATGGAGACGGGAAGAAAGGTGCGGGATGTAATCCGCGACCTCTGGATGGCGCTTCTTACCTATATCCTGGTCCAGGCGCTTGTGATTGGCGTTGTGGGGCTTACCAACAATCTTCTGACCGTGGTGGATAAGAGCATCCAGCTTTCGATGGTGGACAATCCTTCCGATATCAAGTCCGACGGGATCAGGCTGGCCAACGTCATCTTTGTATCGACGACCCTGGACGCAGCGAAAAGTCCGGGAAGCGGAGATGCGATCAAGACGACTCCCTGGGTGAATTATTATACGGGGAATGCGAAATATACGGATGACCGGGCCCTCGAAAAAGATTTTAATGCGACAGAGGTAGACTATGTGGCAGGATATCTGTGCTGTATTTTTATGATATTTGTCATGTTCAGTTCCATCTTCCTTTTTATACAAAGGCTGTTTGAGGTTGTTCTTTTGTATGTGATATCACCGTTTTTTGTGGCCTCCATGCCTTTAGACGGGGGAAGCCGGTTTGGTGCGTGGAGGGAGATGTTTATTGCGAAATGCCTCTCCAGTTATGGAATTGTTATCATTATGAGGCTGTTTATCATCTTCCTTCCGATTTTTATGGGAGATATCACTTACAGCAGTGATACAAATGTAAACGCCGGTATTCGTCTGCTTCTGATCTTGGGAAGCTGCATCGCGGTGAAAAAGGGTTCGGGGGTTCTTCTGCAGGTGATCCATCCGCAGGCGGCCCAGTCAGCCGAGTCTGCAATGGGCAGTCTGGCAGCGATAGCCATGACGGCCAAAAGCGTGGCGGCAAGTGGAAGCCACGCGTTTTCCGGGAAAAAATAAGCAGAGAGGAGAAGCCTTATGGGAACAGGTCAGTATATGTATACATATTTAGGCATCTTCGATAAGATAGCCGAATGGGTGTTCAGTGGGATTTCCAAGGCGATTTCCTGGCTCTTTAAGACTATTTTCGGACCGATTTTTGAAGCGGTGCTGAATCCGGTAGCCACCGCCCTTGTGGAGGCGGCGAAAAGTGCGATGGCCGATGCGTTTTTCTTTGTCTTCCAGAAGCTTCTGCAGATCGTAGATGCGATTGAGCGGGCTGCCAAAGTGTTTGCAGGTGCGGAGCCCGTGACTTATAAAGAGAAATCCTGGTCTTTGATCAACATTCTGGTCTTTGGAGACGGAACCGTGGGTCAGGCGCTAAAATATATGACATATATTGCGGTGCTGTTTGCCTTTGTGTTTGCGTTTCTCTCGCTCAGCCGCTCCATCTTTGATCTGGAGACAGACAATAGAAGACCGGTCGGGGTTGTGTTAAATTACTGTTTTAAGACTGTCATATCCTTTTTGCTTGTGCCTGTCATGTGCATAGCAGGTTTTCAGCTCAGCAGCCTGCTGATCCAGGTGACAAGCCAGGTGACTGCTCCCGGCGGCGGTTCTGTTACGATCGCAGATGAGCTGTTTCGGACCTGTGCGATGGGGGCGGTAAAGGCGGGAAACTCAGCAGGGAATCTAAGCGCGGGTCTGTGGAAGAATATCAGCGACGCGAAAACGGTTTTAAATCTTGCGGAAGTGGATTATATTACAGCCTACATCTGTTCGCTTTTTATGATCTGGAATTTGTGCAGCATCAGTTTTATCTTTATTCAGAGAATGTTTGAGATGGTCCTTCTATATCTGGCATCGCCATTCTTTGTGGCGACGATGACATTGGACGGCGGAGAAAAGTTCCAAAGATGGAAAAATACTTTTATCGCAAAAGCAGTTACCGGATTAGGAACGCTGATTCTTTTGAATCTCTTTTTGATCCTGGTTCCGCTGGTTACGAGCGGTACGATCATTCTGGCGGCAGGAGGCGTGGATACCTCGGATTCGGGGCAGGTAGCCTATGACGCCCTTACAAAGCTATTGTTTCTCCTTGGGGCGATCATGGCTGTGAAAAACGGCGGTTCGCTTTTAACCAGCATCGTGGACGCCCAGACCGGCTCTGCGGAACAGGCTGCGACCCAGCAGAGTTCGGCCATGATGGCCGGAGCATTGTTGGGCGGAGCGCACATGGCGCGGAGTGGCGCTGCAAAGTGGTCTGCCGGCAAGGAACAGCGCATGATGAAAAGAGAAGGCAAGGCCTTCATCAAGGGAGAGAAACAATACAGGAGCAACGAACGCGCGGCGGCAGCCATGGAATCACGGGGTGATATCAAGAAGGCTTCGGAACTTCGCTCGCTGAATGAAAGCAGCCACAGACGTTCTTTGGAGCGGGCGGAGAAGGCCGGACTTGGAACGGCGTCCAGAGACTTCACCGGGAAGGTGGTAAGCAACGGAGAGTTCAAGTTAAAAGGCGGCGCCCAGATGAAGGATGTGAAGCGGCAGCTTAACAAACTGAGAGGAAAGTCGGGGCTTACCTATAATCTGGAACATGGTTCCAAGAAGACTGCAAAGAAGCTTCAAAAGATGACAGATACGGTGAGGGAGAAGACCGGGATCGCAGGGCTGAAGTATGACAACTCGAATGCGAGCATGAAAGAAGGCTACAGCTATCAGCTGAAGTCGATCCGGAGCAGCTTTGACAAAAAGACGTCCAAAAATCCGTTTGAGGAAGGTTTCCGAAAGGGATGGAGGTCTTATGGTGAGGCCCGTCCGGCAGCGCCTGATCCCAAGCCGCCGACACACAGCACAGAATCGACAGAACAACATGCAGAGATACCGGCACAGCCACCGGAACGGACGGAGAGTGGGCCGAAGGAGGTAGAGCATGAGAATCATACCTAAAAAAACAAAAGTGACCATCGAGTTCTTCAAAGGGATCGATATTATCGACCTTATCATAGGCATGATAGGTCTCTTTATGATCGCCCTGGTTATTATGTCCTCCATTCCCTTTAAGCTTCCGTTGATCATGGTACTCATCACGGTATTTGGCGTCCTGCTGGTCCCGATTGATGAGGATAAAAACTATGAGGCGGTTCTCTACATTCTCCGTTATTTTGCCCATCCTAAGGCAGTAACGAGGAAGGCCGGAGAGGCAGATGAAAAAAAGGCAGGAAAAAAATCAGCAAAAAAGCAGTCCGCGCAGAGCATAAGCGTAGAGGATATCATGGCGTTTACGGAAATTAAAGGAGATCAGATCCTGTACGGGGACAGCTACGCCGCCTCTGTCATTGGAATATCTCCGATAGAATTCCGCTTTATGTCGGAAAAACGCCAGGATTATATGATCGAGAGAGTGTTTGGCGCTGCGCTCAGGATGGTCACGGGGACGAACCGCGGGGCTTCCATTGTCAAAGTGGACCGGCCGATCATCTATGATGAGACCATCCAGTGCGAGTTTCAGAAGATGGAGAGCCTGAAAGAAGCGTTTTACAACGACATCATCAATGAAGAAGAACTGACGACCAGAGTTGAGATCATCTATGACAGGATCATGGAGATTGAACGGATCAATTTTGATGATAAGGTCTACGATTCTTATCACTACCTGGTGCTCTACGATAAAAACAGGAAATCGTTAACGGACCTGACGAGGACGGTTCTCCAGACCCTCGACGGCGGCGGACTTCCGGTAAAGCAGTTGAATGAAAAAGAACTCGCAGTGTTTTTGAAATACAACCTGACGAGGGATTTTGACGAGAGGGAGATCGAGAATCTGAAACCGGAGGAATATAAATCGTGGATCATGCCAAAGCGGGTGGAGTTTGGAGGCCGCACGGTAAAAATCGACGATGTGATCACCCACAATTTAAAGATCGTCAATTATCCGACCGAGGTCGGAAACGCCTGGGGACATTCCATCTTCAACATGGAAAACACCAGGGTCATCATGAAGCTGACACCTGTGGACCGTTTTAAAGCCGTACGGAATATCGACCGTTCCATCGATGAGCTGAGAGGGCAGGAGGCGAATACGAGCAAGGAAAGCCGTCTGATCGAACTGGCGGGCCATATCGAAACGCTGCAGAACCTGCTTTTGATGCTGCAGAGCGACAATGAACAGCTGTTCAATGTGAGCATCTACATGACACTTTATGACTATGAGGAGACAGAACGGCGCCGCTCAAAGGATAAAAAGGGCGGGGAGGAGATCCCGGTCAGCGATATGAAACGGCGGATAAAAAGGCTTTTGGCGGAGCAGTCTTTCCGCACCAGCGACATGCCCCTTCGCCAGTTTGAGATGTTCGTGGGCTCTCAGGTATCCCGGTATGACCCTTTTTCCAAGAAGGCCAGGGGAATCCACTCCAACTCGACAGCGGCAGTTTTTCCGTTTGTATACAGTCATATACATGACGAGGGCGGATTTCATATCGGCCGTTCTTCCGGTCTTCCTGTGTTTGTGGACTTTTTTGTCCGCGATAAAAACCGCGTCAACAGCAACATGGTCGTCATAGGAAAATCCGGCGGAGGAAAATCCTTTGCCACGAAGATGATGCTGACCAACCTTGCGGCGGAAAACAGCAAAATTTTTATTCTGGACCCGGAAAATGAGTACACGGCTTTGGCAAAAAGCCTTCATGGCAACTGGATCGACGTGGGAAGCGCCACCCAGGGGCGCATCAACCCGTTCCATATCATCACGGCCCTGACCGATGACGAAAAGGAAGAGGAGGAGGAGAACGTAAGCTACGCAGTCCATCTTCAGTTCCTGGAGGAGTATTTCAAGCAGATTCTTCCCGGAATCGATATGGATTCCATGGAATTTTTGAACAATATCATCATCCGTGTCTACGATGAAAAGGGAATTGACGGAACCACCAATTTAAATCTCCTTGGGCCGGAGGACTATCCTACCTTTGACGATTTATATGACAAGCT
The DNA here is from genome assembly GCA_030825115.1 of Lachnospiraceae bacterium. GTDB lineage: Bacteria > Bacillota > Clostridia > Lachnospirales > Lachnospiraceae > Brotaphodocola. The sequence goes on along the minus strand of JAPJQL010000003.1, from coordinate 105,202 downwards.
TCTGCTGGATTATCAGGCCTCGGACAGTGACTATATGAAAAACCATCTGCGGGTACTGATCAGCTATATTTCCAAGTTTGCCACAGGAGGAAGAAACGCCCATTTGTGGAACGGTCCTTCCACCCTGGATGTCAAGGAAAACTTCACGGTGTTCAACTTCCAGTCTCTTTTGGCGAACAAGAACAACACAGTAGCCAATGCACAGATGCTTTTGATCTTAAAATGGCTGGACAATGAGATCATCAAGAACCGGGATTACAACATGAAATATCATGCCAGCAGGAAGATCATCGTCGTTGTGGATGAGGCGCACGTGTTTATTGATGAAAAATATCCGATCGCGCTTGATTTCATGTTCCAGCTTGCAAAGCGAATCCGTAAGTATAACGGGATGCAGATTGTCATCACACAGAATGTAAAGGATTTTGTGGGAACAGAAGAGCTGGCGAGAAAGTCTACGGCGATCATCAATGCCAGCCAGTATTCCTTTATCTTCCCGATGGCGCCAAACGACATGCACGATCTGTGCCGTCTGTATGAGAAGGCAGGGGAGATCAACGAGACGGAGCAGGATGAGATTGTAAACAATGGACGCGGACACGCGTTTGTTGTGACATCGCCATCCAGCAGGAGCAGTATTGAGATTACGGCTTCCGACGGCATGGTACGCATGTTTGAATAAAGGGGAGTACGCATGAAATTCAGATGGAAAATGATAATGGTTTTGTCTGCACTGGTCCTTGCAGGATGCGGACGCCTGAACCAGGAGACACAGAACCGGCCGGTACGGGTGGCAGTGGGAGGAGACCAGACGGAGATCCTGGCGCTTACAGAAGCACTGAAAAAAGCCTGGAATCGGCCGGTGGAAGTAAGTTTGGCCGCAGATGAGAAGCTGTTTGATGAGATTTTGCAGGGGAATTATGATGCGGGAATCGGATCGCCGGAGGACAAAGAGCGGGTGAAGATTGGAATCTGGTCGTTGGCGGCAGGGGATGCTTCCTGTGCAGTCGTGATCGGAGAACAGCCATACCGGTACAGCAAAGAACTTGTGGGAAAAAAAATCGGGTATCCGGCCGACTTTCCAAACAGCCAGCTTGTCACGGAGGAGGGGATACAGCTGAACAGCTATCAGGATCTGGATTCTATGGCGCAGGATCTGGAAACCGGCATGCTGGACGCCATTATGCTTGAGGGCCCGGCGGGTGAGGCTTTTATGAAGAATCACGAAGGAGACGGTTACCTGATCTCACAGCTGAAAGATCAGCCGGTTCTGTCCAGGTATTTGTACAGCAGCAGTATGAATCTGATCCGTGCGGCGGCAGGCAGCAAAAAGGGAGAGTGAAAGACGATGGCTTATTTTGATAATCCGGAGAATCGAAAGAACTGGGAGAGAGAACTCCGGCAGATGAAGGTAGAAAAAGCCCGGCGCGCCGGAGGCTATACGGGCCCGGTAAAACGGGAGAGCGAGACGTACCGGAGGGCGGTCACCTTCGAGGAACTGATGGCGATGGAGGGAATCGGCGGCGGGAACGTGCTCTCCAAAAAAAGTATGGAAAAAGGGCTCGAAAAACAGAACCAGATGGAAGGAAGATCCTTATGAGAAGGCGGGTCATGTTCCTTGCTTTCATGTTAAGTCTGTTGTCTTCTTCGTTTGCTTTTGCAGAGACGGAAACGGGGACTTCCAGGGCGGTGCCGGATCGTCTGAAACAGGAATACGATCCGGCGGATAAGATGTATACGCAGACCTTCACAAATAAAAAACAGTTTCGTACCAATGTTCCCAACCGCATGATCACCGGCCGCGGTGTGGTGATGGAGCTTGAAACGGGAGATTTGTTTTACACGCTGACGCGGGACGGGGAACTGATCGAGTACGAGTCGGGACAGATCGTCACCGAACCTGGCTATTACTGTTTGAAGGCGTTGTCGCTTCCCGAGATTGTGGCGGAAGACGTCCCTGAGCCGACTTATGACCAGCTCTACGGCACAGAAGAAATGCCGGAGTTTCAGCTGTATGAAGACGCGAATGTCTATGAGGGCAGTTTTTATTTCTTTATTCCGGGAAAAGCAGAGAACCGTATGGACTACATCAATGCGCCGGAAGGGTACACGATTGGATATGTGGAGAAAAACGGACGCCGTGTTCCCGTAGACTCACCGGATTGGCAGAAGCTGAAAGAGGATGGAAGTTACCGGATTTTGTGGAATCCGGTAAAGGCGGGATTTCCGGTCTGCGAGTCTGTCCTTGTGAGGGATACAAGAGCGCCGTATCTTTTGATCGACGGAGTCGGCGATGACGGCCATTCCGCCGGAGGCATATCCGTCCATGCCGATGAAGCCGACGTTTCCATCCGGGTGTCATCCGGCGGGACCTCCTGGGTCTTGGAGGATTCCGGGTTGAAACGGCCGGGAATCTATGAGATCGCGGTATCTGACCGTGCCGGAAATCAGAGCAGGTACGGAATTGTCATAGAGATGGATATGACGGCCACGGTCATTTTTGCCGGTATTCTTTTGCTGGTGGGGATTGGCGCCTGTATCTGGTACGTCCATGCTTTGAGAAAAAAAATTCAGGTTCGATAGGGTGCAGCGAACAAAAAGTTCGTTCACATAAATTAAAATGAAAAGAGGAGGAACAAGTATGTTTCAAAATTTATTTACGAAGGCAGCGTTGACTGCAAACTCATTCCTGTTAGCAGGTGACACACCGGATTTTCTTAAGACGGTGGAGCCGATCGTTAAGTTTATCGATTCCCTTAAGGGACCGGCACTGACTGTCGTGATCGCCCTGGCCGCGGTCTACTGCATTATTCTGGGGGCAAAATTTGCGAAGGCGGAAGAGCCGCAGGAGAGAGAGAAAGCGAAGGCGGCTTTAAAGAATGCAATCATTGGTTTTGTTCTCATTTTCGTGCTCCTGGTTCTGTTAAATGGAGTAAGTTCCCAGATGGCGAAATGGGCAGGAGTAACAATCGAGACGTCAAAAGCAGCAGCAGCAGCATCATAAGAAGAGCAGTTTGGTTATTGATATGGCGCAGAAGCTCTGCGCCATATCTTGTATGGAAAACGTGATGGAAAAGGGGACACGGATGGAGATTTTCAGGGAGAGGAACGGACAGAAAGAAATCATTACATTGATTGGTAAATTTGATACCAGGGCATCGGGTGAGATGGAAAAAATTCTGCTCGACTGCATCGGGGAAGACGTCGCTTTGGAGGTCGATATGGCTCAGGCCAGTTATATTTGCAGCGCAGCTTTGCGTGTTTTTTTAAAGGTTCAGAAAGAAATCAATAAGATCCAGGGGAGCAGCATGGAAATCCTGCACTGCAACCAGGGAGTAAAAGAAATTTTTGAAATTACCGGGTTTTCAGGAATCCTGACGATAAAAGAAGATAAAGAATAGGGAGACGGAAAGGAGGCGGAGGTTTCCATGAAAAAAAGAACAATTCAGTTTGTCGCGGCGATATGTGCCCTTTCTCTGACGGGATGCAGTTCTTTGTTCGGGATTGCCACACCGCCGCCGCCATATCCGGATGGATTTACGATTGTGGATGGGTATGGTGTGGATCTGTCGGATCCGGAATCGATCAAGGCCGCTTATGACCGTCATATGAGGTCGCTTTTAGAGGCGGACTACGTGGGAAATCCTGCGTTTTCGAGCCAGATCAGTGAGATTGTTTCGGCAAAGCCGGAATGGTCGCGGAATTTCCTGAACTTCCAGATCGTAGATTATGATATGGACAACAATATCCTTGTCTACGCCTATCAGACGACGCTTGCCGTCCAGGACGGGGAGGACTACGATGCGCCTGCGGTGGAGGTTGCGCCGATTGATTACAGCATTGATACGGAGACAAAGAAAAAAGATAAAACACTGACAAAACGGGACTCAAAGGTCAAAGAAGAGTACGGCGGAGCGGTCAGTGATGACAAGAAAAAACTGATCAGCGCGGTGGGAAGCTACCGGTGGAAGGACAGCGACGGGAAGGTCTTAAAGGAGAGTACGATTTTTTGGGATACCGACGTTCCATCGAATAAAGCTGTGGTTTCGGAGCTTGGGGTGGGCAATAAAAACCTGATCGTGAAGCTGGCAGACGACGGTCAGCTTGCCATCTGCTACAATGATGAGCTGCTTTTTTACCAGTATGGGGATATACCGGTGGACGTGACAAAAGACGGGAAGGTGACGAAGGAGACCAGAAAGACGTATGTTCCGGTGACGGTGAAGACCGGCTATGGCAGCGAGCAGAAAGAGACTGCCCTCGCGTTTGACATCAAATCGCTTAAGTCAGCCGCAAAGCAGGATAAGTACAGTGGGATCAACAATGAGATTGTCACTTATGACGTGACGTATAAGCTGGATGCGAACGATCTAGAGACGGCAAAAAAGAACGGGACGGAGGCACAGCTCTATCATATTATGGACGAGTATGTCGCGGGGCTGGATGATAAAAAAGCGGAAGCGGAGTGGTTTCGGACATATGAAAAAACTTTAAAGGTAGAATATGCCGCCGATGGCAAAACAACAACGGCTTACGTCACTGCAAGCCCTGATTACAGCAGCTATTTGCTTGCTGCCCTGCAGGAGTATGCAAAAGAAAAACAGTATGATATGACCGGCGCTCCGAATCAGGATGATCACTGTGTGATCGATGTGGCGTTTGTAAACAATGGAGAAACGTATCATTTTGAGGTGTACGGGAGACGTTCATCCGTCTATGCGCCTGTGTCCAAAGATCAGGAGATAACGTTGACGGACCTGGAGCTTTATCCGATGGGGGATAAGAATTCGTATTATCAGTCCGCCTGGAAATATACGGCAGTTTTCCAGTTCCGAACGGAAGTGAAGAAAAGTGCAGACGATAAGACGGAAACGGCCGCAGAAAGCAGTACAGCTGACAGTACGGAAGACAGCGCGGATTACAGTGTGGATGAAAAGGTAAACGAAGAGAATCCGGCGTTTTATACAGTCGCAGCCGCCACATTGGGGATTAAGTACGCAAGTTATACGGAGAGCAATCTTTCTGTGATTCAGATCACCAACGACAATGAGATGAAAAAGGCGTTTGAAGAAGAGCGGGCCAGAATCCCTCTTGAGATCAAATCCAGGAAGGAGTCCTTTGAAAATGAGATAAAAACCGGAGCAAATGTTCAGGTGTCGGAACGCAATGTAGAAGATCTTTCTCTGATCCTTGAGAAGTGGGAACAGGTTCTGGAGTTACAAAAGGAGATAGAGGGAAAGAGCGGTCAGCTAAAGAACAAGGGGGAGACGGCAGGTAAGGCAAGTGATTCGGACGCAGAAGAAGAGCTTTCGGAGGAAGAGGAAGCATTAAAAGAAGAAATTGAGGACCTGAAGGAACAGATCCTTCTCGTGTTTGAGGAGATTACGACGGCTCCGCGGTCGGTAAAGATCACGTGCAATGAGACCGTGATGTTCCAGCCGGACAAACCGGAGACTATGGTCAGAACCCTGACGGAGGAACAGGTGGAATCCCTCCGCAAAGCTGCAGAGCTGTATGAGAGGATCCAGAGTGCACAAAGTAAGATCGATACCAGCTTCAAGGCGTTTATGGATGCGTATCACAGCGCGTCAATCCCATATTACGGTACGGTGCTGGACAATTTATCGCTGAAAAAGCAGGAGATGGACGATGAGACGAAGGAGTCCTTTGAATTTCTTTTCCAGTCGTTTTCAGAGAATTTTCCGGAAAGCGAAAAGATCACCGATCTTTCGAGCCTGGGAGACAGTAAGAATCTCCCGGCATGGTTAGAACAGGCGGAGAAAAGTCTGACACAGGTTTCCGGCTTTGCGGAGAGGTTTTCCTATACGCCTGTAAAGGTCGTGGGTGACGACGGGACGGAAGTGGAAATAGACCCGTACAGGGATGGATATGCTGTTTACCACGAAAAGATAATGGCCATGAAAGAACATTTACAGGTGATCGCAGAACAGTCGGAGATTCTTTTGACAGCCGGAAAGTCTCTGGAGGAGCTGGAACCACAGATCATTTTGGAACGGCGGGACGATCTGACCTTTGACAATCAGCAGTCCATTCTTTTAAAGCAGTGCGACAGGATGCAGGAACTGATCTCGCAGGTAAACAGAGGAGCCAATGACAACGTGAGAAAAGAGGCTAAAAAGGAGCTTCGGGAGACGGTGTGGAAGATTGGCCTGTCACCGGGGATTGGCGACAACTCAGTGATCAGGGTTGAGTCGGAACAGTTGACAAGAACGGTCTTTATTACAGATGTTTCGATTCAGAAGCTTGACAGCCTGGAAAGTGTTTACAAGAGGAGTAATCCCAATTACTATCTGCCTTATTCCAGCGATGAAAAGGCCTACAGCGGTAAGAATCCCTATATTATGAACCGCATCAGCAAGTCCAGGGTGGCGATAACGGACGGTTCTACGGTCGCGCTGATCAATTTTGAGAATATGAAACCGGCTTCTTCCTATCCTTATAAGATGGGCAATCTGGTGGAAGATGCCTGTATGGGAGGGGGAAGTGGCAGTACTTATTTTGACCAGGGTGCCCGTGAGACAAAATGTATTGTCGATATTAACCAGCTTGTTGGAGCTGAATTACCTCGTTCCTTTGGGGAAAAGTCAGTCTATCTTATGTACAGCGGAACAGCATTGGCGGATAATAAAACAGGTAATAATGTTTATTTTGAGAAAGGAAAAACATATGTCTGTGTGAATTCCATGGGGGAACAGGCGGATAGCGTCTATCGTTTAAGTGATAACAACAATTCCGTTATGAACAGGCCGTTTTTAGAGTATACAAGCAGCCAAACCGTCGAGAAAAAAGACCAGGAAAAGGTCAATACCAACCTTGGCGTCAAGATGGATGACCTCTATAAAGACGCAAAAGCGACAGAACAGGTAAAGACAGATACGGAATTTTTAAGTCAGGATCACACGATCCTTCTGCCACACAGGAAGAAGAATGATAATTCCATATATTTTCTCAACATCTCCCTGCAGGAGGGCGTGGTGCTGTATCGGTATAAGAAGGGATATGCGCCGGTTGGATCTAAGATGGAAGTAGTCGAGCGGATCACGGACAAATATCCCTACAAAGGCGGCAGTATGGGCGGCAGCTATTTCAGGGGGTGGCTGGAGGAGTCAAAGAGCGGAAAGGACGGGTATGATCTGATTCTTTTAGGATTCAGCAAGGAGGATACTCTGACCGAGGTAAACGGGGTGCCGGAATACAGGAGTATTGTGCCGGATGATATTTACCAGGCGCATCTTTATAAGATTTTTATTAATAAACCGAAGTAAGTGCAAAAGAGACAGGCCATGATATTGCGGCAGGAAAGGAGAGAGGATCATATGGGTAGGAACGAAAGAACAGGCAGATCAGAGGGAGAGAGGTTTCAGGGCATGGGACAAGAGCGGATTCCGAAAGAGGTGGTAGCCGGTTTGGAGAATTTTGCCCCTGTGCTTTTGGAATCCATGGCAGATGACGTGTATAAGCTGTCTTTACAGAATCCGTCAGAGTCTGCAGAGGCTGGCGCGGCGGCCTATGACAGGGTGTTTGGCAGTGCGCCGGCGCTTAAAGGGCTTTTGGATCATCCTGTCACGAAGGAAGCGGGGATCACTTCAGAAACACAGCTTTTCTTTATCGACGGGTTGGCTGTGGAGGATTATATAAAGATGCGTGACCCTGGGTTTTCCTCCAGGGGATTTTCTGAAAAGGAGAAGTTGATCAAGCGGGAGATCATGGCTGCGTCCACGGATGGAAAGCATCATGTGGAGCTTGGAGTTCCTGCGTTAGACGAGCTTGGGAATATGTCTGTCCAGGTGGCAACGATCAATCTCGATCTTCATGTACTGGACGGGAAAGAGCGCTGGTATGAGCGGAGCCGGGCGCATCAGGCGGAGCGGCTTATGGCAGATGATGCCGGAAAAGATCAGAGACATGCGAAGATAAAACAGATCCAGTCGGAAAAGATTTTTGCGGCGGCGATGCAAAACAGAGAGAAAAAACGTCAGATGGACAGTTTTGAGCCCATGTACTCCAATACAAGACCAATCCCGGAACGCCTTTTGGAATCGTTTGTAGGTCTTGACCGGGGACAGGAGATGCAGTCATTAAGCTTTGAACTTCGCAGAGGCGGTTTTGGCGGGGTACTCAGCCTCTCCGTACTCCACCTGATGCACGATCATCCGGAAATCCGTTTTGCGGATGCGATGGATCCGCAAAAGTTCCAGGAGGAGAAACGAAAAGCAGGGCAGGAAGTTGTCGATATCTTAATGGGGGCGAAGGATCATCCGGAAGCTCTTTCACAGATGATTGCAGAAGGGGCAAGACAGCTCAGTTCTATGGATATCGGAAAAGAGATGGCCTATGCGATGGGGCTCCCGGACAATATCAGCACGGAGGAAAAAAAGGCGGCCTTTACCGATATTAATAATCAGAAAGCGACGACAGCGTTCCTTAAAAATATGCAGGTTTTCTGTGTTGGAGCGCATCAGGCGCTGGAGATGACCACCGAAAGAAAAGCAGTACAGTTCTGGAAGGGACACAGCAGTGCAGACAGCAATGTGAGCCAGCAGACCAGGGCGGTATATGACGGGGTATATAATCGGTTGTCCGATGAGGACCGCACAAGGTATATGAATTTCTTCGAGAATTTTAAGGGGGATAAGCATCCCGGGGCTCTCGGTGTTGTACAGAATGCTTTTAAGGTATATGATTTGTCGCTTGTAAAGAGCAATGATGTTCTGGGAAGCACGGTGGCAACTCAGCGTCTCAAAGAAGTTCTGGCGGAAAATGGCCGCATTGCCGAGATGAGCATGGAAGACCATGTGGCCATAAACCAGATTGAAAAATATGGAAACGAGATATCCAAAAAGCTGTCGCCGGCCGTCAAGGAAGGGATGGCTGTAAACGGAGTGGACGCCGGAACCTGTGGCAAGATCATAAGAGAAACTGCGGAGAAGATGTACCGCGAACAGGTAGTGGTCACGGGATTAGATGATTATTACTTTGACGCAGACACGCCGGAAAAACAGAGACAGATCGAGTCGGCGGGGAATACACTGGAAGGAAAGAGCCGGATCCCGGGCATGGGAAGAGCGCCAAGCAGGGAAAGTTTCGCGCAGCTTATCATGTTCACGAAGGGCTATACCATGAACGAGATCCTCTCGGACAGCCCGGAGATTCGAACTGCGTCAAAAGAAGCGGGGGAAGACCTTCTCTGGTTTCTTGGAGCCAATCCGGCTGCAGACGAAAAGGGAAAGGTTCCCGAAAAGTCCGGCCGGGCATACGGCGCATTGTTTCGGACCAGCGGTTTAAAGATTCTTGACGAGCCGTTTCCGGATGTGGATCTGACGGATCCGATTCAGGCGGCATCGGTCAGTAAGCGGCTGTCGGCCCTCAGCCGGGTCTGTATCGATCATGACCAGGGAAGTGATTTCTGGAAGCACAATAAGGATTTTCAGAATTCCTTTGAGAGCGAGGAGGAGCGGACGCATATCACAAACTCGATCCAGACGGCCGCGTATGCGGCGGGATTTGCCCTTGACGCGGTAAATCCCAACATACATCCGCAGATGCGGGCGGTCGGCATGATCATGACGGCGCGCTATGCGAGCCTGCTGGCGGGAAAGACCATAAGCGAGATCGGCCAGGCGATCGATCCCATGAAGCTGATGATCGAGGCAACGCAGCTGAATGTCGCTTTTGAGACGAAGTTTAAAGGCAACGAGGAGGAGAAAAACCAGGCTCTGGATGCTTACTTAAACGGTGGCCCATGTCCAATCTCTGTGGAAGATGCATTAAAAGCGGATATGAATAAGGGCGGAAAAAAGGCGGAGAAGGAACCGAAGACCGGAAACTCCCGCGTCGAGGTAACGGACTTTAACCAGTTCGTCCAGGGTGGGAAAAGCGCCGCACCGGCGAAAAGTGTCCCGGCAAGCCCTTCACGGGACGCATTAACTTCGGAAGCTCCCAAAAGGACGAAATGACGGATTGGAGAGAATTATGGTAATTGAAAGGCAAATGAATGGAACAGCGCTGACTCTGTTTCTTCGGGGAAGGCTGGATACCATTACGGCGCCGCAGCTGGAGGCCGAACTGAAGGAGAATATGGAGGATGTCCGTTCCCTTGTTCTGGATATGCGGGAGCTTGATTATCTGTCTTCCGCAGGCCTGCGGGTGATTTTAAATGCACACAAGATGATGCGGGGGAGTCTGGCGGTCCGCCATGTCAACGAAACGATTATGGAAGTGTTCGAATTGACAGGGTTCAGCGAGATACTGACGATTGAACCGGAATCATGAGTTTGGAGAAGCGCTTTGAAAATGAATAAAGACAAATTTACCGGCCCAATGTATTTCAGGCTGTGGTGGCCAGCTATGGTTTCTTCTCTGGGCTGGGCGCTTAGCGATATGGCAGATGCCGTGGTGGTGGGGCAGAAGCTGGGGGCGGCAGGACTTGCCGCCATCAGCCTGATCCTGCCGGTCTATATGTTTAACTGTATGATGGCGCATGGGTTTGGGCTGGGCGGCTCCGTGCGTTTTTCAACATTGCTCAGCAAGGGGCAGGAGCAGGAGGCGCACCGTCATTTTTTGGCGGTGCTGGAGCTGGCGTTTCTTTGCAGCATCCTGACGGCTGCGGCAGGGATCCTGTGCCTCGAACCGCTTCTTGCATTCCTCGGAACAACGCCGGCAGATGGCAGATTATTTTACAATACAAAGGACTATCTGTTCATTCTGATCTTGTCGACGCCGTTATTCTATCTGTCAAACATACTGAACTATTTTTTGAGGAATGACAGCAGACAGAAACGTGCGGGGATGGGGTCAGTCATCGGCAATATCAGCGATATTGCGTTAAACATCCTCCTGGTATTGGAATTCGGAATGGGGACCAGAGGGGCGGCGCTTTCTACCGCCATCGGACAGATGATCGCCATCGGGATCTATCTGCCGGGCCTGTTTGAAAAAGACTCTCATCTGACCCCGGAATTCCTAAAAAAGATTCCGGTGAGGGAAGTGATGGAGAGTCTGCGGTCCGGCTTTGCGACTTCCGTACAGTATTTATACCAGCTTGTATTTTTCTGGCTCTGCAACAATGTCCTGATGCGGCTTTCCGGGGAAAACGGCGTGGCCGTCTTTGATCTGATACAGAATACTTCTTATCTGATCCTGTACCTGTATGAAGGAACAGCCCGGGCCATGCAGCCCATTTTGTCAACCTATTATGGAGAACACAACGTGGCAGGGCGCAGGAATGCAGCGAGGATAGGATTTGCTTCGGGCATTGCGGTGGGAAGTGTTTTGATCGTCCTGGTGATGCTGTTTCCAGGAATGTTCTGTATGTTGTTTGGCGTGAATGAGGCGGCTCTTAAGTCGATTGCGTCAGGCGCGCTTAGAATCTACTGTGCCGGGGCATTTTTTGCAGGTATCAGCATCTTGATCTGCAATTATTATCAGTCCTGTGAGCGGTTAAAGGCAGTATTTATGATCGAAACCATGAGAGGGGCCGCCATCCTGCTTCCCTGTACCCTCTTATTTTCCATGTGCGGCTTGAAAAATTTCTGGTTTTTGTTTCCCACGACGGAACTGCTCTCCCTGCTCCTTTTCTTCTTATGGAGAAAAATCAGCCGTTATACCATTGACGACGGAGATATGGAGCGGGTATTTCAGCACACGATTTCGGGCAATGTGACAGATTTGGCCGAAGTGTGCAGCCGGATTGAAGAATTCTGTTCTAAATGGAATGCGAGCAGGGAACAGAGATATTTTGTGGTCATGACGGTCGAAGAACTGGGAATGGCTATCTTGACGAACGGAATGAAGGGCCGGGACGACGGCTATATCCAGATCACGGTCATTGCTGCTGAAAACGGAAAATTCAAATTGTATTTAAGGGACAATGCCTGGAAATTCAACCCGTTTGATATGGAGACAAGGCGTGTGCAGTCAGGGGAAGAGATCTTTATGGATTCCATGGGAATCCTGGTTTTGAAAAAAAAGGCGGAAGACTTTCATTATCAGCGGTATCAGGGGTTTAACTCCCTGGTCCTTACGATATAGTAACGAGGTGTGAATTTTGAGGATCGTATATTTTGGAACAGATGTGTTTCTGTCCTGTTTTTCTTATTTTGCAAGAAATCATGAGGTTTTGTCATTGTATACCTACCACAATGACGAAGACTGTTTTACGGAGTACGCCATTGTGAGAGAGGCAAAAAAATATGGAATACCGGTGCATTATGAGGATATGACGGCGGAGGAGACGAAAAGGCTGTTCGGGGAGGGGTGCAGACTCTTTTTTTCTGCGGAATACAACCGGATCCTGCCGGTTCCTGGAGATGTGGATGAGTTTCGCGGTATTAATCTTCACAGCTCGCTTTTGCCGGAAGGCAGAAGCTATTATCCGATTGAAGCCGCTATGGAGCGGGGGCTTTTAGAAAGCGGGATCACCATGCACAAGATGACGGCGGACCTGGACGGCGGCGATATTCTGGACCAGGCGAAGATAACTGTCACGGAGGATATGGACAGTATGGATGTCTATTTGCAGTGTAAGGAAGCGGCTGAGCGGATGACGCGGGAGCTCATGGAGGATTTTGAGAACCGGTGGGTATCTGCCCAAAAGCAGGAGGAACCCAGAAAGCATCCCTACTGGAAACGCCCGGCGGCGGAAAAACTTACGATCACCCATCTGATGACGAGGGCGGAGGCCAGAGCGTGTTTCCGGTGCTATAACCAGATGTCACAGGTGATGATCCGTGGGACATGGTACTATATCCGCGCCCTGGATACCGGGGTGACAAAGTTAGACCAGGATGTGATCGAGGTTGGAGATGACCAGGTGCTGTACCGGGTGTCGGACGGGCATCTTCGCCTGATCTTGCTGGAGAGAAAGTGTGGTGTAACGGATGAATCGTAAAAAAATAAAATTCCGTCTGCAGCCAAAGCTGATTCTGGGACTTGTGCTGATGGCGGCGGTCCTCGTCCTGGCGCTGACGTCGGTTGTCGTTGTCTTGTACCGCAGCCAGATGGAGAAGCGGTATGGGAAGGTGGCGTTTGATGAAGCCACGATCGCGGCGGAAATGATCGACGGGGACATGGTGGAGAACTACTATGTCACCGGACAAAGGGATGAATATTATGAGAAGGTTGGAAATACGCTGCTTCGCGTAAAGCAGACCGTGGGGCTGAAATATTTTTACGTGGTTGTTCCCGAGGAAGATGTCATGGTATATATATGGGATGCAGGAACCGAAGGGGAAGAGGGGGTCCGTGCGTTTCTGGAAACCGACGGTTATTATGGCGGGGGCTATGAAGTCATGCATGACGCTTTTTCTGCAAACGGCCAGCACAATATTCTGTTTACGAGAAATGAGGAGTACGGATATCTGGCTTCCGCCTATGTGCCGATTCTTAATTCGGCGGGAGAACCGGTGGCGCTCTCCGGTGTTGATATTTCCATGGAACAGATCAACCATGATATTTACCGTTTTGTGCTGACCGCTGTCTCCATCGCGGGTCTTGCCATGTTTATATCCATAGTCACGTATTATTATTATATCCGCCGAATTGTGATCCGGCCTGCAAAAGTGCTGCACGATGCAGCTTCGGTGCTGATCAAAAACAACATGGAAGATTTGGAGCATTTTTCCATCAGCCTAAAGACCGGGGATGAGTTTGAGGAGCTGGCAGACGCCTTTCAGTTTATGACGGTGGAGCTGTCGGAATATATAAAAAATCTGACCGCAGTTACAGCGGAACGAGAGCGGATCGGCGCGGAGCTTGATGTGGCGACCCAGATTCAGTTTTCCATGCTCCCCTGTATTTTTCCGGCGTTTCCGGACCGGAAAGAATTTGACATCTACGCGACGATGAACCCGGCAAAGGAAGTGGGAGGAGATTTTTACGATTTCTTTATGGTAGATGAAAGGCATCTTGCCATTGTTATGGCGGATGTGTCGGGGAAGGGAGTGCCTGCGGCCCTGTTTATGGTAATCGGAAAGACACTGATCAAAGACCACACCCAGCCGGGGCGTGATCTGGGAGAGGTGTTTACAGAGGTCAACAACCTATTGTGTGAATCCAACAGCGAGGGTCTGTTCATCACCGCATTTGAAGGGGTCCTGGATCTGGTTACAGGCGAGTTCCGGTTCGTCAATGCGGGGCATGAGATTCCGTTTATCTGCAAAAATGGCGGCGTTTACGAGCCTTATAAAATACGAGCCGGGTTTGTTCTGGCCGGCATGGAGGGAATCTGCTACCGGGCCGGAACGATGCAGCTGGAGCCGGGAGACAAGATTTTCCAGTATACAGATGGAATCACAGAGGCTATGAACACCGGCAATGAGCTCTATGGAATGAAGAGGCTGGAAGCGGTTTTGGGAAAATATGCGGACAAGCCGCCGATGGAGCTGCTTTCGGGAGTCAAAGCCGACATTGACTTGTTTGTAGGAGACGCGGTACAGTTTGATGATATTACAATGCTGTGCCTGGAGTACAGGGCGCGAATGGAGGGGCTGTCTTGAAAGAATTGACAATCAGTGCAACAGTTGAGAATATTGAAACGGTAACCGCTTTTGTAGATGAGCAGCTGGAGAGCTTTGGGTGTCCCACAAAGGCGCAGATGCAGATCGATATTGCCATCGACGAGCTGTTTGGCAATATCGCCCACTATGCCTACTCTCCTGAAAGCGGGGTTGCAACGGTCCGGGTAGAGGTGGAGGAGAATCCGCTGGCGGTGGTGATCACTTTTATGGACAACGGAGTCCCCTATGATCCGCTGGCGAAAGAAGATCCTGACATCATGCTCTCCGTGGAGGAACGAAACATCGGCGGACTGGGGATTTATATCGTAAAAAAGAGCATGGATGAGATTACGTATGAATACAGGGACGGAAAGAATATACTGAGGATCAAAAAGAAACTGTGAGAAGACAAAGAAGCAGCCGGGGGAATGGCTGCTTCTTTGTATCTTATATGAGGCGTCCGCTTTTTTGCTTCGGGTCTGCAATGGCGGCAACGCGGAAAGGAGCGATGGGATGATCGGTGGTAAGGTTGACGACCCATCGGCCGATCCGTTCCAGAATATTCGGATGATGGTAAATGTTCTCCAGATAATCATCCACATCCACGTAGGGATAGAGGTGGCGTCCTGCGGCCAGCATGGCCATGCATCTTACGCCGGTGGACTGTGTCAGGACCTGGGCAACCCGGTCGGCGGTATACTCCTGGCTGCGGGAGTACAGCGGCCCTAAAATCGGAATGATCCGGGGAATCAGGATGCTGAGTGAATGGGCCATGGTAGGATGGTTAAAATAATGATGGCCGAATTCATGGGCCATAACAAAATAAAGCGTGTCAAAATCTTTGTTTTCCATATAGGCAATATCCACGATTTCCGAATTGAGCTGTATGTACCGTTTTCCGATCACCCAGGCGGCGAATGCATTAAGAACACCGTTTTGCTGGCGGATATAGATTTCAGGGACTTTTTTCAGCCCCAGATAATTGGAAAACTCCACGCTTTTTTCGTAAATTTCCGGAAAGTTTTTCGGTGTGACTTTAACGGCATAGGATAATTCTTTTGAATAGAGCTGGTAAAATACACACAGGAAAAGAATGATGAGGTAAGCCAGGTAGAGAAAAACGATTCCGCCATTGACGAGCTGAAAGAGTTCTAAAAGATCAGGATCATCAACGAGACCGGCAAGGTCCGAACTTTGCATCGTAAGGCAAAAAACAAGCGCAAACAGTACAAACAGGGTATTGATTGCAAACATGACCCAATAGACAGGGCGTTCCGCCTTGTGCCTCAGCCTGCGGATTTCTTTTTTTACCTCATTGGGGGTTCTTGTGGCTTCCATAATTTCGTGTTCTGTGTTTTCCATGTATTTTCCTCCGTATCTTTCTGTTATTCTGTATACTTTTATTATGTCTGTTTTCGAAGTGATTTCAATAGAACCACTGAAATCTATATCTCAAATGGCGAAAACAAATGAAAATGGGGAGAAAACACAGAGGATATGCTGTTTGTTTATAAAAATATATGGTTTATTAATATATTTGACATAGGTAAGACCCTATGATAAGATTAGTTACACAGCATTTAAAGGAGGGGAAATTTTATGAATTTTTTACTTATTGGAATTGTTGTTTTTGTGATCGTACTTGTGGGAATGGCGATCTCGGTCCAGCGCAGTTTGGTCAGGGCTGATGAATTTTGCGGGAATGCTCTTTCGCAGATCGGCGTACAGCAGGCCTCGCGGTGGGATGCGCTGACGACACTTGCAAAGCTGACCAAAGATTACTCGGATCATGAATATAATACGCTGATGGGGGTGATTGAGAAGCGAAAAGAAGTGAGTTCGGCCAGCAGCCCCGCGGAGGTGACTGCACAGGAAAACCTTATGACGCAGGTAACCGGCAGGCTTGCGGCGCTGGCAGAGGCATACCCGGATTTAAAGGCAAACACGCTCTATATATCGATGATGGACAGTGTGAATGATTATGAAAACAAGGTTCGCATCAGCCGCATGAGCTACAACGATACCATTACAAAATATAACCGCATGGTACGTCAGTTTCCTTCAGGGATTTTTGCCGGAATGTTTGGTTTTGGAAAGCGGGATTATCTGGAGAGTGACAGCGCCAAGTCCGGAATGCCGATCGTGTAGGTGACGGACATGAGGAGTGTGATGCGCCGGAAAAAATGGATCGTTTTGTTGGTTTTTATGCTGTTATGTGTATTGAATCCCCCGGTATCGGATGCTTATGCGGCGGACAATAAAATCCGGAACGTGGATATCACCGTGCGGCTGGAAGAGGATGGAAGCGCGCAGATTACGGAAATATGGGATATCTATGCAGGCAGCGGCACGGAATGGTATCTGGTCCAGGGAAACTTGGGAAAGATCAAGATTGAGAATTTTGCTGTATCCGATGAAACAGGACGGGTTTATGACAGGATGTGGAGCTGGGATCCGAACCGGACGCTGGAGGAGAAAGCCGGAAAATGCGGTGTGATCAACAATGAAAACGGCAGCTATGAACTTTGCTTTGGCATAGGGAGCTATGGCGACCACGTTTTTACGGTGTCTTACCGGATGACAAATTTTGTAAAAGGGTTTGACGATTACTGCGGGTTTAACCAGCGCCTGGTCAACGATAAACTGAGCGGCAGCCCGGAACGTATATCCGTTGCCATTCAAAAGCCGGGGACGGTGTTTCAACCTGATGACGTAAAAGTATGGGCATTTGGGTTTGAAGGTTCCATCTATGTAAAGGATGGGGTGATTGCGGCCAAAAGCGACAAACCGCTCTCTTCTTCCAACTATGTCAATATCATGTGCCGTTTTCCAAGGGGGATGTTTGATACAACGAATATCGAACAAGGTTCATTTTCTGCCATGCAGGAAAGAGCTTTTAAGGGAAGCAGTTATGAAAAAGAATCTTCAGGGCTTTCCCGGCCTGTGATGATATGGCTTGTTGCATTGGTCTGCCTGGCGGTGATTTTTACGATCCTTGCCATACGGGGAAGGCAGAAGGCAAAATTGGAGATGCCGGAGACTTTTGAGGAGTCTCTCAGTCTGTATAAAAGGAGAGAAGAAGAGCACCTTTTAAAAAATCCTCTCTGCCTATGTGGATGCCTCTTCCTTCTGACTCTTTTCCCGCCCGCAGGCTGTATTGCATTTTTTATTGTTTCCCGTTTGGAAAAAGCGAAAAGGGATCACCAGTATGAGGGGAATCCCGCAGGCGGGCGGGCGTATCTGCTCTCGCAGATCCGGTCATCCGCAGGAAAAGATGATGAATATTATCGTGATATTCCTCTGGAGGGAGATATCTGTGCAATCTATTCCCTGTTAAAGATGACGGGATGGAATAAATCAGAAAACGACGTGATCGGAGCCTATCTTTTGCAGTGGCTGCATCGTGGAACAGTCGAACTGAGGGACATGAGAAAAAGCGGCTTTGGCGGATTTGTGAACAAAGCGGCCCCTGCAATCGTGCTGAAAGCAGGGCCAAACTCAGAAAATCCGGTCGAATATGAGCTGTTTTCCCTTCTTGACAGAGCGGGCGGAGCGGACCATATCCTTCAGGAAAAAGAGTTGTATCAATGGGCACAAAAACATTATCATGAAATGGAAGAATGGTTTAAAAAAGCCGATGAAAAGGGTCAGGAGTATATGAAAAACAGGGGATATCTCTATGATCTGTATACGCCGGGGACTTTTCATGTCCTCATGACAGAACGGAAAGCCTTTACGGAAAATGGCAGGAAGCAGGCTGTGAACCTGCGCAGGTTCCAGAATTATTTGAAGGACTTTACGCTGATGCAGGAGCGGAGTCCTCTGGATGTGGCTCTCTGGGATGATTACCTGGTGACTGCACAGTTGTTCGGGATGGCCGACAAGGTTGCGGACACCTTCCGGAATCTGTATCCGGCCCAATTCAGGGAGAAAGAACGTTCCCGTGGAATGGATGGGTATGACATGTGCAGTGCATGTTCGGTAGTCCATACCATTTCCCGGGCAGGTACAAGTGGAGCAAGTCACGGAGCGAGGGCTTCCGGAAGTGGCGGCGCTTCGTCTTCGGGCGGCGGAGGCGGCTATTCGGGCGGAGGTCACGGCGGCGGAAGCCGGTGATATGTACAAGAGATTTATGAAACAGCCAAAAACTGGCAATACTGACTGATAGAGATGGATATGAAAGGATGAAAAGGAAATGAGCTATATCAGTCAGTATTTAAAGGAATTGATTCCGGTAGCCTTCGATCTGGAGACGGCGGAGGAGTTTGAGACGATTGGAACGGGACCGTCTGCATTTAAAGTCACGTTAAAGCGGCCTCTTTCCAGGCGGGAGATGCTGCGGAGCACGTCTCTGGCGCTGGGAGAAGCCTACATGAGAGGGGATATCGAGCTGGACAGAGACCTGTATGAGGTGCTGGATCTGTTCATGGGGCAGATGGATCGATTCAAGTCCAATCACAGGGCGCTGCATTCCCTCATGTATACCTCGAAAAGCAGGGGAAACCAGAAAAAGGAGGTCACGTCCCATTACGATATCGGGAATGATTTTTACCGGCTGTGGCTGGATGAGACGATGAGCTATTCCTGCGGATATTTCAAACGGGCGGAGGACAGCCTGTTCGAGGCGCAGGTACAGAAGGCGGACCATATTCTGGAAAAATTATATCTGGAAAAAGGGATGAGCCTGCTGGATATCGGCTGCGGCTGGGGATTTCTTCTGAAACGGGCGGTGCAGCACTATGGGGTCAAAGGCGTCGGGATCACGCTGAGCGAGGAGCAGTACCGGCAGGTTTCGGAGGAAATCAGGGACCAGCATCTGGAAGACAGGCTTGAGGTGAGGCTGATGGATTACCGGGAGCTGGAAAAGAGCGGGATGCAGTTTGACCGGGTGGTCAGCGTCGGAATGCTGGAGCATGTGGGGCGGGGGAATTACGAGCGTTATCTGGACAGTGTGGATGCGGTATTGAAGCCGGAAGGGCTGTTTCTGCTTCACTATATCAGTGCACTTCGGGAATTTCCGGGGGATCCCTGGATTAAGAAATATATCTTTCCGGGCGGGATGGTTCCAAGCCTGCGGGAAATCATCGGTCTGACGGCGGAATACCGTTTCTATACGCTGGATGTGGAAAGCCTGCGGCGGCATTATACCCGGACGCTGCTTTGCTGGCGGGAGAATTTTTTGAAGCACAGGGATGTGATCGCCAGACGGTACGGGGAAGAATTTACCCGGATGTGGGAGCTGTATCTGGCTTCCTGTGCAGCGACATTTGACAATGGGGTGATTGATCTGCATCAGATCCTCATGTCGAAAGGGGTGAATAACCAGATTCCGATGACCAGGGTGGTCTGAAATGGCATCCCCGTCTGCTGCGTCATAAAAATGGCGTGGCAGGCGGGGATATTTTAATGGGATGACTGCTTTTTTGCGAAGTGGAATACGAGCAGCAGGCCGCCATAGCAGAAACTCAGCCAGCATATCTGAACCGCTGTCTCGAGAAACAGAGGCAGTTTAAAATCCGGCCGGTAGATGCCGATGCTGAAATAGTGGACTCCGATAGAGATGAGCAGGAGCGCTGCGGGTTTGGCGATCATCTCCCACGCATTCCAGGTAAACGGAACCAGCCTCCGCAGCGACCACAGGTGCATCAGCGCCAGAAGCAGTTCGCTGGCCAGCATCCCGCACAGATATGCCCAGATCCCAAAGCGGGGAATGCCAAAGAGGACAAAGCCGATGCGGAGCAGCAGGGCGGTGGTATTTTGAATGAAGGTGGTGCGTGTTCGGCCAAGGCCGTTTAAGATGCTGCCCATCGTCGTGGCGAGGTAGAGGAAGGGGCAGAGCCATGCGAGGATCTGTATGTAGCGTCCGGCGTTGTTATCGTGGAAGACGCTGACGCCCAGCGCTTCCCCAAACAGGGTAAAGATCCCGATGCAGAGGATTCCCATGTAGAGGCTGTACCGGAGCGAGAGGGAGATGCTCGCCGTGATGCTGCCTTTTTTGCCTTCCGCCTGCGCCTGCGCTACGCTTGGCAGCAGCAGGACCGCCATGGAGTTGGTGATGGCCGAGGGGAAGAGGATGAAGGGGAGCGCCATACCGGTGAGGACGCCGTATACGGAAAACGCCTCAGAACTGCTGAGACCGGACATCTGCAGGCGGCTGGGAATCCAGATGGCTTCGGCGCTGGCAAGCACATTGAGGACGAGGCGGTTGCCCATCAGCGGGAGTGCCAGGATCATAAGCGGGGCGGCTGAGGTAATCAGGCGGGAGTAGAAGGTATCGTCGGAATTGCTGTGACTGCTGCTGTTGTGATTGCCGCGGCTGGTACCGGAAGCTGTCTGCGTCCGGGGGTTCGGCAGCGTTTGAATGCGTGGCTGCGGCGGGCAGATGCACATGCAGAGGAAGGTGTAGACTGCAGATGCGACCTCCCCGATCAGATGTCCCATCACTGCCAGGTGTACGGTGATGATGCCGCCCTTTTCCATCCAGACGTTGGCAATGAAAAAGACCAATGCCATGCGGATGACCTGCTCGACGACCTGGGAGAAGGCCGGGACCTTTGCTTTTTGCATGCCATAATAATAGCCGTTGATGCAGGCGTGAAACGCCGCAAACGGCACGGAAATCCCCATAAGCGGGAGATAGGGCGCACACTGCGGTTCCATCAGGATATAGGTGGCGAGAAATACGGAGTGACGGCAGATCAGGTATGCCAGTACAAAGGACATGATCATGGACAGGGCAAGCCCGGTGGAAAATACCGAGCGCCCTTTTTCCATATGGGAGGCTATGTACTGGGACAGCGCCGTCTGGATGGAACCGGCGCAAAGTGCAAAGCAGATGCCAAACACAGGGTGGATCATATTGTAGATGCCGAGCCCTTCCGCGCCGATGGTGCGGGAGAGGAAAATGCGGTAAAAGAAGCCAAGGACGCGGCAGGCAAAGCCCGTGCCGGTCAGGAGAAGCGTGCCGGTGAGGAAGGCGCGCTTTTTTTCGGTCAGGTGCAGGGGTGAGGTCATGGGTGGGCTCCAGAAGGGAATTGTTATAGTATATCTTTGTGGGGAGAAAAGTATGACCGCGAAATATCATTGAGGATAGATATGGAATGTGATATTCTGTAACTAATAGATTACGCAGGAATGTGACGGCGCTGTAAAAGAGGAAGATAAAACCGGAGGAAAGTCATGTTTAGAATTGCGATATGTGATGATAATGAAAAATTCCTGGAAGTGTTTCAGGAAAAGTTTGATCAATATTGTGAAAAAAGTTCTGTTCAGGCAAGCTTGCAGTGTTTTTCTGACAGCGATATGCTCATGGAGCAGGTGGAGGAAAAGAGGAGTTTTGATGCGTTTATATTGGATATTGAGATGCCGGTTTATTCTGGCATTGAAGCAGCCAGGGCAATCAGAGAACGGTCAAAAACAGCAATCATCATTTTTTTAACGGCGTATGAATCCTATGCAAAAGAAGGGTACGGGATGAATGTATCCAGTTATCTCTTGAAAAATCATTTGGATGATGATTTGGACAAAGTTCTGGGGCAAATGTTTCTTCAATTGAAGCAGATGAAGCCGGATAAGATTTATACGATAAGTAATCAGCGAAAATTCGTTAAAATACTTCAAAAAAATATCATATATGTGTATAAAAGTCAAAAAAATGTGGTATTTGTTTTGGAAGATAAGCAGGAGGAGTGGGAGCGGATCACTCTACAAGAAGTTTGGAGGAAAATGAATAATCCGGATATGATAATGGTTGACCGGGGGCTTATTATAAATATACATCATATCAGAAAAATTATGGATGATAAGATTGTTATGGACAGCGGACATGAATTGATTACGAGCAGGATTCAAATTAAAAATCTAAAGAAATTTTTGAGTGAATATTGGGGGAATATGATATGATTGCCTTTCAAATTACAGAATTTTTGGCATCTTTTATAGAAGCATTGCTGGGAATATCGATCAACGCGAAGATGCTGGATGGAGAGGAATTTAAGGTGAAGGATAATATAATAGCGTCCTTTATTATTGCTATTACTATCTGGTTCATCAATCAGTTCTGGATTTTTTCAGCTCTTGCTACGGTGGCTGGCATAGCAGGGATTGTAATCAGCAGCCGCATCATCTATAAAATAAAGATATTTGATTCGATTGCTTTCACCGCAGTTTATTTATTACTGGTGTATACGATTGATTTTTTGTCAATGGCCTTCATTGGGGTGATGGTTAAGGATACGCAGTTTGCCAATGTGGTGGTATCGGAATTATCCTATGTACGGGTGTGCTTTTTGATGTTGGCCAAAGTTTTTTTGTGCCTGGTATATGTAATTTTGGAAAAAAGCTGTTTGACCAAAATACAAATTCCTGCGCGTAAATTGTGTATCGGAGTGATTTTGGCATGGGTTCAGGTGGCTGTTTTGGTGAAAAATACTTTTGCACATATCGATTCGGACACGTTTTTCATATGGCTTCTTTTATTTCTCTTAGTTCTGACCATAGTATATCTTGTGATTCAGATTATGTCTTATATCGAAAATAATGACCGGATGCGTATGGCAATGGACCGGAATATATTGTTGGCTGATAATTACGAAAAAGCAATAAAACAGTATCGGAATGAGCAGATTTTTTATCATGATGTAAAGAACCAATTTTTGATTCTTAAGAATTATTTGAAAAATGGAGAATTTAATAAAGCCGAAGATTATGTTGAACAATTAGGCTTTGTGGAATTGCAGACTCTAAAACACCGGACAGGCATCGATGCACTGGATATATTGCTTGAGTATAAGAAAAAAGAAGCACAAGAGCGTCACATTCATATGGATATTATAGCGGATTCGGTCGAGTTGAAATTATCAGAATGCGAAATCGTTGCGCTGTTTGGAAATTTGCTTGATAATGCCATTGAGGCATGTAGTAAGATAGAAAATGACATCAAGTGGATTCGGGTAGCGATTCGGAGAATGCAGGAGATGACCTTTATAAAAATTTCTAATTCTTATGGAGAACATCCGGTTTTCACAGGTGATAAATTTGTGTCAACAAAGAAAAAGAAAGAAATGCATGGTCTCGGAATGACCAGTATGAAGATTATTGTTGAGAAATATGAAGGAAGTATAGATGTGAACTGTGATTGTGGGAAATTTACAGTGATGATTTCATTTTTCAATTAGGCGGTAATAATAATCGGGTTTGTGGAGTAAAGTTCGCGGACAAAAATTGTACGATTCAAGGACAAATAGCATATGATTCAGAAAAACGATTATAATGTATGAAACAAAAGGATGAAGGTGCTTATGAGGAAGAAAAATAAACTATTCGTTATTGGCATTGTGTTAGTAATCTTGATGGTCTTTTTGATAAGTGGAATTTATAGTAGTATGAAAGCTAATATTAAATCAGTGAAATGGGAGACCTGTGAGGAGATGGAGTATCCAACCAGTGACGAACTGAAGTATGTAACGGCAGATGTGAGTTTTACACCAACACAGAATGATTTGGAACTTTTAGGTGTTGACAGTGCAGCAGAATATCCTGTATTTGTAAACAGCAGAGATAAGAAAAATATTATTCTTAGTATGGTAAATTTACATGATGACCAGTCTCAAATTGCATATAAAAATATCCAATATGGTATAAGCACAGATTTTCACTATAAACTCGGAGACTGGCTGTGAAAATATATGGACCGTGAGAAGATTAATTATTTTTTGATTTTATTACCCATAATAGTCATAATAGTAATTTTAATTAGGAAACCTCCAAACTGATGTAAGAAAACAGTGTAAAGTTTGGAGGTTTTAGTGTGGTAAGAAGTAGAAGAACGTATTGTGGTTTGGAGAAGAATAGAATAAGGGGATACTGGAATGGCAAAAATAAAGACTAAGACATCAGACCATAAAGATAAATTTGCAGAAACATGCTCTGATATCATCAGCGGGACAATCAGTTTGTTTTTAACAATTCTGGTTACGGTTTTTCCGCTCATCCTGCATAATAATTATATTGATATCCTGCAGACAAAATATCAATGTTATTATGTTGTCATGATTGGAATGTTTGCAGTGGTATTGGTGCTTGCAATTATTATGTTTATCATTGACCAGATGGAATACCATGGAAATCATATGGTTGTTCTAATTAAAAAACTGCATCTTGAAAATTGGAAAACCACATTTTGTTTGGCAGATTTTGCGGTAATAGCATTCTGGTTGGCGCTATTGGTTTCTACATTACAATCAAAGTATTTATATGAGTCGTTTTGGGGAAATGAGGGAAGGTACTCAGGTCTTTTTTTATCGACATTGTATGTGATATCTTACTTTGTAATCAGCCGGTTTTGGAAGGCCAGGGGATGGATTCTGGAAGTGTTTTTGCTTACTGGTTTGATCATATGTGGTATTGGCATCACAGATTATTTCCAAATGGATATCTTGAATTTCCGTTCCGGTATTAAACCGGAACAATCAGTTATATTTACTTCAACACTGGGAAATATCAATACCTATACGGCATATCTGGCATTGATGTTAGGCGTTGCAGCAGCAATGTTCGGAACTGCGAAAAAAACAGCCAGGGTAATCTGGTATTACGTGTGTATGGTTGTCGGCTTTTTTGCCATTATCATGGGGTGCAGTGACAATGCATATCTGGCATTGGGGGCATTGTTTGGATTTTTGCCTTTTTTATTCTTTAAAAGCAGAATGGGAATTAAGCGTTATTTGCTGATGCTGGCGACCTTTGGTACAGTGATACAATGTATTGATTTGATAAATCGGGCATATGCAGAGGTGGTAATTGGACTGGACAGTCTGTTTCAGATTCTGGTGAATTTTAGCGGCCTGATGTATGTGGTGGCTGCGCTGTGGGCGATTTATATTGCAATTCTTATTTTGGATATGAAAAACCAGAAGGTATCAGATGAGCCAGGCGCTGCACCGGTGCGGATATGGTGTGGATTCCTGGTAATTTGTGTGCTGGTCGTCTGCTTTGTGATGTATGATACAAACATTGCAAACAATGGGGAACGATATGGTAGTCTGGGAAGGTATCTGATATTTAATGATAGCTGGGGGACCAATCGGGGATATATCTGGCGTAAGGCAGTAGAAATATTTCAGAACTTTCCGTTGATGAATAAACTGTTCGGGTATGGTCCCGAGACATTTGGGATTTTGACAACAGGAAACTTTTTGATGGACATGGTTAGTTCAACGCAAGGGCAAATATTTGATAATGCACATAATGAGTATTTGCAATATCTGGTGACTATTGGCGCATTGGGGCTGATTACGTATTTGTTCTTTCTGGTGGCTGCTATATGGCGAATGGCGAGGAAGAGAAAAGAAAATGATTATATTGCAGGTTGTCTGTTTGCCGTATTGTGCTATAGTGCTCAGGCCCTGGTCAATTTAAATTTGCCGATTACTGCACCGATTATGTGGCTTTTGCTGAGTGCCGGAATGGCAGCTTGTCGGGAAGAAGATATTTGATTTTGAGTTTTGATAGCTTGGAGTTTCGCACTCCAAGGTGCCAGTTCAGCTGACTGCTCATCGGTCATGTTCTGGTTCGGTCGGTGCTCCGGCAAAAATTTGAGGTATCTATAAATATTCAGATTGTGTGCTTTGGTCATCTCAATTATTGTGTATACAACTGCACTGGCATAAGGGCTCCAAAATTATTTGGAAGGTTCTGGTAAGTAGAGTAGGCTCGGCATCATTACGGATACGGATGGTGATATCCTTTACAGCAATTTCAATCGTATGTGAATTGTCAGGGTACGTTTTCGGCATCTTCGCTGACGCATGTTGTTCCGGAAAGGAATCTGGTACAAGGTCAATGGGAACGACATCTTGTCTCGGACGTGGATCCTCAAGATGACCGTAATTCGGTGGCAGGATCTGATCCGCTGCTGCTTTTTGACAGCGGCTGACCCAGTTGTAAAAGGTAATCACTGCAATGCCGTTTTCACAGCACCAGTCAGCATCTGTCATGCCGCTTTGGCGGCATTCATTGATCAGCCTGATCTGTTCCGGCATTGGAACACGGGGGCGAGTAACTGACATGACCTATCCCCCATAAATGTAGTGATATAATTTAATATCTTTCGACTACTATTATATGTTAAATTGGAGAGTTATGAAATCTGGTGGAATATTTGGCTCTCACGTAGTAGTACGTTTCCCCTTATCACGGTACTGCCTCTTATCCCGCCCTTCTGCCAGCTCCTTGTCATAGCTCTCCAGCATGATCAGGGTGATCTCTCCCCAGCTCACAGACATATGAATAAATATTTTGCTCCAGAGTCTTGAAAGATACCAGCTTTTCCTTTACAATAGATTTTCTCATACAGTCTCCTTTACCTGTTTGCTTGGTCGCTAACATCATAAAGGAAAACTGTCTGATTGGGAAGTGGGGATTTCTCCGCTTCCTTTTTATTTTAAGAATGATTCCTATCTTTGCCAATAATAATTATATACTAACGAAATACGGAGTGACGGCAGAGCAGGTATGCCAGTACAAAGGACATGATCATGGACAGGGCAAGCCTGGTGGAAAATACCGAGCGCCCTTTTTCCATATGGGAGGCTATGTACTGGGACAGCGCCGTCTGGATGGAGCCGGCGCATAGTGCAAAGCAGATGCCAAATACAGGGTGGATTATATTAGATGCCGAGCCCTTCCGCGCCGATGGTGTGGGAGCGGAAAATGTGTTTTTCGGTCAGGTGCAGGGGTGAGGTCATGGGTGGGCTCCAGAAGGTGTGGATATTGTTACAAGATATGAGGGGACAAGGGAATTCATGAAAGGTGTTTGGTCCAAAGATTTTGGCAATGGCAGCAAATAAATATTTTTTAGGAGGGCGTCACATGATTTTGGAACGTTTAAATTCGATGGATTATTTTTCCAACCAGGAGCAGGCGGTGGCGGAAGATATCTTGAAGCATATAGAAGATTTTTAGAAGATATTTTCTGGGGAATTGACAAAAGCGTCTTATACCGGCTAGGCTACGGTAGTCTGCCTTTGCAAGAAGCGGGCTATCAGGAATTGAAAATCCAATTGATTTTGGAGATGCTGCCGAAATTTTATGATAAGATTATTATCGACATTCGGCTCTACATGGATAAAAATAAAATGTTCCGGATTTTTAACCGTATTAAAACTGCGGAGCGGATTGAACTTTATGGGAGTGGCATCAGTTTTATCCTGGCACAGTTGGCAGCTTTTAAATTCGCTGCGCTGGAGATGGAGAGCTTGGCGTATGAGTGTTTCAAAGCCCATTATCTGTCCGCAGTAAAGAAGCAGAAGATTGTGTCGTTTATTATCCTATTTACCGACGCAAGAGATGGTTTGCCTCGAATTGATGCGAACTGTTGCGAACTACGGTGGATTATCGGTGGAAGAAGAACCGCTGCAGGACAAATCCAATATAGATATGATTTGGGGAAATAGATAGTCCTCTTTTTGATGGTTTTGTTTCTGAATGGAATTACCGGAGGATGATGGGGGACAAGTTATGTGTGGTGGATGATACCAGTATTTTATAAAAAAATATAATAATTGAAATTTCGGGAAATATATTAGTGGAAAAGAAATTTGCGAGGTAAAATGATAATAGATATTTTGTGTTTGTTGATAGTGTTCCTCTTGATATTGAAATATTGAATTTTAAGCTTATTTTTTTGTCAACCCATGATAAGGTTTATTTACCGGTAGGTCGACAGATTGCGTAATGTGTGGTAAAGTAAGAAATATGTATTGATGAGTTTATTATTTTAGGGAGATAATATAAAAAATGGAGGAGGTCGACAAAAAGTGTGTGTTATGTGTACTGATATGGAAAGGGGAAGAGGTATGGGTTGAAATAGAAGCATAGTGGAATGTAAATGAAGCAAGCAGAACCCAAGCAGCCTGTCATATTCCGTTGAAATAGAAGCATAGTGGAATGTAAATTTGTACAAATGTCTCGATTGCGGGTCTTCCGCCTGAGTTGAAATAGAAGCATAGTGGAATGTAAATATTAATCAGTCCCTTCACTCACAATTCCACCTGCGGTTGAAATAGAAGCATAGTGGAATGTAAATAGAAACAGGTAGATTGCAATCAGGATATCACCCAACGTTGAAATAGAAGCATAGTGGAATGTAAATTTCAAATCGTTTACGAATCTGATATACTTGATTTGGTTGAAATAGAAGCATAGTGGAATGTAAATTCCTGCAGCCTGGCTTCAGAACGGGAAACTGGGATACGTTGAAATAGAAGCATAGTGGAATGTAAATATCATACTAGGCTCATTCACAATGGGATTTGGCGGGTTGAAATAGAAGCATAGTGGAATGTAAATTTAAACAAGCCGATGGCGGTCACAAGCCCGCAGGTGTTGAAATAGAAGCATAGTGGAATGTAAATCGAGTTCCCAGAGTGGGACCGGATGGTGCTGGAAGTTGAAATAGAAGCATAGTGGAATGTAAATTCACAAATATGATAACTGAACAAAGAGCCAGACGCAGTTGAAATAGAAGCATAGTGGAATGTAAATTAAGACTGGCAACCCTGTTAAGGGTGTTACCCTGGTTGAAATAGAAGCATAGTGGAATGTAAATATGCGAGGAACTGTTGTATGTGGCTAGTATTGGCGTTGAAATAGAAGCATAGTGGAATGTAAATACCGTTGAGATCAGGGCAGAGGCGGCATACAAGTGGTTGAAATAGAAGCATAGTGGAATGTAAATTTTCATTGATTTTCTTGACCTCTTTTAGCGGGTTGGTTGAAATAGAAGCATAGTGGAATGTAAATGATAAAGAGACATATCAGTATGCGATTGTGGATAGTGTTGAAATAGAAGCATAGTGGAATGTAAATTACATACGCTGGCGCATGACATGAAGCAGATGCTGGGTTGAAATAGAAGCATAGTGGAATGTAAATTTGTCCACGGAAAGGTCAGGAAACCGACCAATGACGTTGAAATAGAAGCATAGTGGAATGTAAATACGTAAAAACCTCTTCAACAGGCTTTAATTAGCAATAACTGGTATCGCTTGCACAATCACGCCCCTAGTTGAAATAGAAGCATAGTGGAATGTAAATAAGGAATCGCACTCCCTAGGGGTTTCGTCTTTGGGTTGAAATAGAAGCATAGTGGAATGTAAATTGATTTTAGCTCTAAAAATAGTGAATTTGTTTCCGTTGAAATAGAAGCATAGTGGAATGTAAATAAAGCACCAAGCGTGGACACAATGACCGTGCTTTGGTTGAAATAGAAGCATAGTGGAATGTAAATCTGTTCCCAGTAATTGCGTTTTAGTGGCAGAAATACGTTGAAATAGAAGCATAGTGGAATGTAAATATTGCTCCGTTTTACCTTTTGGAAACACCAAGATCAGTTGAAATAGAAGCATAGTGGAATGTAAATATTCACACTGCCTGATTCAAGACCAGAAAGCTTTTTTGTTGAAATAGAAGCATAGTGGAATGTAAATGCTTCCATCGGGTTCCATTCTTCTACGCCGCCCTCGTTGAAATAGAAGCATAGTGGAATGTAAATATAATCAACATCATGTAAATTATCTGATAACTCAGTTGAAATAGAAGCATAGTGGAATGTAAATTAATTTGAAGCACGTTGAAAACCTTATCTTGATATAGTTGAAATAGAAGCATAGTGGAATGTAAATTCAATTCAATGGACTGTTTGAGGTCTTCCACGTTTTCGTTGAAATAGAAGCATAGTGGAATGTAAATTAGCTTGTTGTATCATATCTCTGTGATGGCTGGTTGTTGAAATAGAAGCATAGTGGAATGTAAATCAATATGCTCCATGTTGGCGCGCTCCGGTTGGCTTCTCGTTGAAATAGAAGCATAGTGGAATGTAAATTCGGTACGATGCGTTCCTTCTTCCCCTTGCCATAACGTTGAAATAGAAGCATAGTGGAATGTAAATCTCTTCTATTTTTAAGGGGGTGTTTTTAGTGGATATGTTGAAATAGAAGCATAGTGGAATGTAAATGTTGCCCACACGGCTCCTGACTGCCATCTTTGCAGTTGAAATAGAAGCATAGTGGAATGTAAATCGCCCCGACCTGTGGGTTGTAGTCCCCAAGCACGCGTTGAAATAGAAGCATAGTGGAATGTAAATTTGGTACTCCTCGGCCGTTTTTGCATCCACATCGTGTTGAAATAGAAGCATAGTGGAATGTAAATGAAAGAAAGCGTGATTATCCCGGCGGGAACCCGAGTTGAAATAGAAGCATAGTGGAATGTAAATTCCCTTCAGCAACTCAAGGAGCTTAACAAAGAATTCGTTGAAATAGAAGCATAGTGGAATGTAAATAAGTTTTGACAACTTTTTCTTCGTCCTCGGATAAAGTTGAAATAGAAGCATAGTGGAATGTAAATTACACAAGACGGTACTCGTATTGTGTCGGACGGAAGGTTGAAATAGAAGCATAGTGGAATGTAAATAAATTTACGGGGCTTGCAACGCAGGAAATCCACCAGCGTTGAAATAGAAGCATAGTGGAATGTAAATAGTTGATGCAATTCCCGCTTTTTCGCTGACTACCCTGTTGAAATAGAAGCATAGTGGAATGTAAATTTGATCTCCACTTCCCTTAACGCATCTTCTCCCAGTTGAAATAGAAGCATAGTGGAATGTAAATCATGGACAAAGTGGAACGTGCACGTCAGACAATTAGGTTGAAATAGAAGCATAGTGGAATGTAAATGGGAGTGCGACAAATTGATAGATACCCCAAAATTTGTTGAAATAGAAGCATAGTGGAATGTAAATTGCAATCACCTCACACAGATTCCCCATGCCTACCCAGGTTGAAATAGAAGCATAGTGGAATGTAAATTTAAGATTCATTTCTTCAAGAAGCCGTTGAACAGTGTTGAAATAGAAGCATAGTGGAATGTAAATAAAAATCAGGGTCATTGACACGCGCTTGAGTCTCGGTTGAAATAGAAGCATAGTGGAATGTAAATACAGACACGAAAAAGGAGCGGTAAGAAACCGCCCCTAGTTGAAATAGAAGCATAGTGGAATGTAAATGACCATGAGGCGGCACAGCAAGACCTACCAGCTCCTGTTGAAATAGAAGCATAGTGGAATGTAAATTGGATATGGTCCTTGAGTTTGTCAGCGTTGCGAATTGTTGAAATAGAAGCATAGTGGAATGTAAATAAAAATAGACGCCGCCTACAGGCCGGGCTTCCTCCGTTGAAATAGAAGCATAGTGGAATGTAAATTCAGGATGCGCAGGGTCTCCAGATTGCCGCCGCCAGTTGAAATAGAAGCATAGTGGAATGTAAATAATAATACAATTCTTTATCCAGCGCTTCAACATATCGTTGAAATAGAAGCATAGTGGAATGTAAATAGATACAATGCGACATATCACAGGCATACACCCAGTTGAAATAGAAGCATAGTGGAATGTAAATAAAGACGACAGCCGGCTGATGCTTCCTCTGTTCCGTTGAAATAGAAGCATAGTGGAATGTAAATACGTTTACGCTCGCAACGCCTACTGCACCGATTGCGTTGAAATAGAAGCATAGTGGAATGTAAATGTAAAAGCCGAGGTGATGCCGCCCGCGCCGCCGGTGTTGAAATAGAAGCATAGTGGAATATAATAACTTCTTAGAACTTCAATAAATGAGATCCCAAGCGAAACCTGATAACTCAATATCGTGTATGCAAAGAGATTTGAAGAAAATAGACATTAATATTGAATATAGCGGGTACTATGCTTTGAAAAATCAACTCAAAAATAGATAAAAAATATGTCAGTAATTAAAGAGGAAAGCTATATAGAAGTCATCTATACAATTTAAAAGCATATTTTCATTTTTTTCAACTATCAGCATATAATATTACAAATCAATAATCAAAGTGGAATGTAAATGTATTATATAATAAAAAATAATAGAAGCATAGTGGAATAAGTCTCTTTACATCTACACAATTCCCCCCAATAACCTCTGATTTCAATGACCCAAACCAAGAAAAAGAGACCACCCTTTGCCGAAAACACACCATCTTCCAGCAAAGGGTGGAACTTTTTCAATCAAGCAAAAAATACAGGAACAACAGTCTCATTCCCGGCAATATTCAAACAGTCATGAGCAACAACCAACCCCTGTCTCAACCTGGAGTTCTTCACAGCATACCTTGCCAGAACAGGAGGTTTCCATTTTCGCATACCGGTTCGGCTATCAATATAAAATTCCTTGGTAAGGTTAAAAATAGATCCCGTAACTTGAAATGATTTTGGCGGCAGGCTGCGTTCACAATCTATTGGAACATAACTGTCATATGGTAAAACCGTAGTTTCCTCCAATTTATCCACTTTTAAATCAACAACCTCGACGGAGTCTATCCGCAGCAGATCCTCATGACGGCCAAGCGAAAGATATATGTCTGGTTTTCGCAATTTAGCTGCGATATACTCAATGGATTCTGGCTTGTGAGGGCGAATATAAAGCAGTAATTCTACATCTACCAGCAATTCAATATTCCCCATCCCACGTATCATACCCAAAGAACCATCCTCAGCCTCCAATCTGATATTATGCCTTCCTGCTTCATATTTAGTAGCTTTCCCAAATTCATATTTGGTGTAAATTTCAGTCGAAGACGTGTGATGTTTTCCCTGGATACAGACATCCATTTCCTCGTACTGTGTAAAGCCGCATGCCGCATGTACCATTCCGATCACGGTCGAATAAGGCGGGAGAGGAAAGCTCTCTTTTAATATAAAACTGGTAGGTTTTCGATAGGAGACCATGTTTTGATAAGCAATTATTCTAATTGCTTTCATGATATTCCTCCTCTACTTTCTTGCACAGATTCTGGAAAAAATCCATAATTGTAAGGGGCTGGAGCCGTTCTTTGATGTCATTGTCATTAGGAAGGCTTCCATTCATATATCCAATCAAGGTATCATCTTTTATTGGCTCCATAGCAGCCTGAATTAAGTCAATATCAAGTACATGATGAGATAATTTTAAGCGATTTTCAAAAAATGGGCACTTTGTATCATATATCCCGCCAATTGCAAAAACAGGTGATAGGTTCTCACGGCGTCCTCTGATATCCCGATATAAAAACTCAATGGTTTTTAAAAATAAAGTAACACGACGAATCTTTTCCTCTGAATCCAATTCCACATTTTCGTTTACAACATCTTTCCCAACACGGTCCAAATCAATAGTTATCGTATAGGAATAAAGCGATTTGTGGATTTCGCTTTGAGCAATGGAATTATTTGCAGTGGTCCTGCTTGCCAATCCCATATTTGTCAGAAAATCCATATCGGCATTAAATGGCTCCAGGGAAATCGCATTGCTTAAACGGACAACCGCGGACCGGGTCTTGGCATTTTTGTTTTTTTCGGTTTTCATATAACCAAACAAATCAATTTCCGGGTAATCTAAAATGCTGGTTTTAGGTTCAAACTGTATGACTGCTTTATCTCCAGATCCGGTGGCCTCTACTGGTGTATTATCCCAGTTTAATTGCTGGATAATATTATAGCGCAAAGCCTGTCTTGAGATATATGTATAGACCTCCCCGTTGCTTCTTGAAATCTGCTTCAGCGAGGTGATATTTCCTAAAGATTCCCCATAATTGGCGCTCTCTGCTTCAAAAATAATACTTAATGTAAGACCGTTTTTCATGAATTTTCCTCCTTATATGCAGCAGTAGTGTCTTCCTGTTTTTTAGTGTAAATGCATCCGTTCAAACCGGCGATAAACGAATATCCCTTGGAGAGAAAAGTGTTTTCATCGGTGAAAATTTCCGTCATAAAAAATGGGACATCCATATTCATAGACATATATTGCCGTAACAGGATATCGGAAAATTTATTGGGATTTTTGTTTTTCAGGCTATTAAGCAATTGAAATGTGAGGGAAGCGATTTTCTTTTCATTCCGTTCATTACTTAACATAGCCTTGCGAAGCGTGTCTCCGCTGAGGGCAATGTATAGATACGTTTTGTCAGACATTTTACCAGCTCCTTTTCCTGATGGATTTGATTGTAAAACCTGCAATTGAACGAGGTTCATGATAAAACCAATAGACCGGTTGTTTTTAATCCCATCAAAGGCCAGACGGCTGATGAAAGGATAAAGAGAGACCCCTGTAAGGATTCGATGAATTGTCTCCTGGTATAAGTTGAAGGTAGTGTTATCGATGGTGTAGTATATTTTTTCCAGCCGTTCCAGGCAGGCTTTCCCGTTTGAAATTACCTGCAGCTTTTCTTTTGACAAAATATTATAGTAATAATGCCCGTTTGAATGACGCACAACCTGGACATTGGCTGTTTCGTGCTCGGCACTGCTCTGCATTTCCAGTGCGATAAATTCATTCAAAATCTGATAGTACAGGTTCGAGGCATTTTGATCCGGGTTTAAAACCTTAAGGTGGGCCATGGTTTGTTCCAGTTCCCGCAGGCTGTTGTTCTTGTTGACAAAGATAGCTTCGGTTCCCTTTATGATGAATCCTAAAGGAATACAGCTATATATCAGATTGCATACAGGGCATAACCAGGTATCCGGATTCAGGTTCCAGTAGTAGGATGTTTTCCGTTTCATATCGACGCCCAAATCATTAATCCATGCCATGGACAATGCATCACTGGCTTTCAAGCCGTTATGGCATTGACAGCATGACAATTTTGCCGAGGAGGCCTCTTTGGGGATAAATGTAAAGGCCGGAGCAGAAAAAGTTTCTTCATATGACGCAAGAAAATCATCCGTATTCTTTGTTTTGTTCAAAAAAGATACATTTGACCAGAAAGGCTGCAGTCTGGTGTATGCAATATCTTTTAATAAGAAGACATCTTCATGCTCCTTTAGTTTCTCAATCAATCCGGACAGCAGGTTAAGCTGGCTTTCATAACAATCCGCCTTCTTAATCATGGAAATCTGCTCGGCAAAGGGATAATAGTCTCCACCTTTCTTTATAATCTCATATGCCGATTTATAGGATGCCCGCAGCAATTTATCCAGGATATATTTGATGTGGTCGGATGCCTGTTTCTGTGATTCGTCTGTCAGTTGGGAGGGCAGTGCATGGAAACGTCTTATGATTTCTGTAAAGATCATATCGTCCCGATAGCAGTCAATCAGGGTTTCCAGATAGCAGGAGCCAAAATCAGAAAAAATATCGGTTGAAAACGATATGCCCGTCCTGTCCGTATCAAAAGGCAACCCGCCATATCTGCATACTTTCATAAAGCCCAGAAGCCCGGCGTTGTACAATGCATCATTCATTTCCAGTCGTATGGTTTCGCCCATCAGGAATCACCTCCCTGCCTTATAATATTAAAATATCCAAAGCCTGATGATTTACGGCTTCCCAAGCCGGAAAGGTACAGATGGGTTAACAATTGGATATCACCTTCCAGCCGGAAAAGTCCCAAACTACAAGGGATGCTGTGCTCATAATGCTTGACCATGACTGTTTTTGCGTTCATTGGCATAATAGAAAATGTTGACAGTTTGTTTGCCAGCCCAGGAATAGACTGTAGCTGGTAGGCGAGGATGGCCATCAATTCCTTGCTGAAATTTTCATCCTGACAGGTCAGATAGGTATCCTTATTGGTTTCCCGGTTATGCAGGCGCACGCACAGCGGGGCAGTAAAATTTACCTCCAGCCTGTTCTGGCTTATCACTTCATCCGCTTCCATATAAAAACCGGTCAATGTCATGGCATTTTCCAAAGGAAGAGCGAATGGCATTCCTTTCTGCAAGCGCAGCGCATTATAAAAATGGATACCTGTTAATGCATCGGAAGTACTGAAATGAAACCGGAGCAGCTTGTCCGGCAGTATGATTTCTTCATCTGCAAAGCGGCATGGACCGAAGGAAATGGAAAACGTGAACGGTTTTTCTTTTGGAGAACCATAATAGGTATCGTACAGCGCCCCATTTTGATAGCGAGTCAACGCATTTTTTAAATAACTCAAGAAAATAGGACGGTAATTTTGTGGAACCTGTTCTTTTTTTAGTTGAAATGTAGCAACAAAACGCATGAAGCACCTCCTTTCTAAAAATTCGCACAAATATAAAAACATGACTTAATTTTACTGTAAAAAAATGGAATATTCAAGACTATAATATATATTCTGGATATGATAAAATTATAACTGACTATTGATTGCATTTGGAATTGAGATGAGAGGGTATCGCTTATGAGGCATTTTGTTTATGCAAAGAGTTTTCCGAAAGAATCATTGGCAGAGCATACAGAGAAATTGATAGCATTATTAAAGGGGGTAAAGTCCCTGTACCCGAATTTGCTTGCGCCGGAAGAATGGGAATGGCTATATCTTGCTGCATTCTATCACGATTTTGGCAAAATGAATGTGAAATTCCAGAATAAGATCAGGAAAGTTCTTCACGAGATGCTGCTGCCAGATTTAGCGGAGGATATCGAAGAAATCAGCCATAACTATATAAGTCCTGCTTTTTTGGATAGAGCCGATATTGAAGGGAAATATGGCGAGATGGCATACGAGGTGATTGTAAAGGCCATTTATTACCACCATGCCAGAGCAAAGCAAACACTAACAGATATTGATGAGATGACCGAATATATTAAAGATTATATGCAGACCGATACATGGCCGATTAGCATCGATCAGAAAACGGTTGTTCCTTCTTTGACAGATGAATATACGTTTTACATCGAATTTGATGAGGAAAACGAGCAATATCCGGAATTATTAAAGAAATATATCCTTATAAAAGGGCTGTTGAATCGGCTGGATTATGCTGCAAGCGCCGGACTGACCTGTGTGGAAGAAAATCCGGTGGATAAGTTTGGCTGCGGTCTGACGGAGAAAATGCAGGACTACATGGAAAAGAATAAATTTTCTTTGCGAGAATCACAGCGGTATATGATGGAGCATCAGGCGGATAATCCAATTCTGATTGCATCTACAGGAACCGGTAAAACAGAAGCGGCCTTGCTGTGGATTGGCAATAGCAAGGCTTTTTATACCTTGCCTTTAAAGGTTTCTATCAATGCAATTTATCGCAGGGTTAAATTTGGAATCGAATATCAAAAGACAAAAGTATTGCATTCAGACGCTTTTTCCGTGTACTTAGAAGAAACACAAAATGACATTGTCCATCAGTATTCAATGGCAAAATTTCTTGCGACACCATTGACTTTATGCACCATTGACCAGCTTTTTAAATTTGCTTACAGGTATAATGGAGGCGAGGTTCCTCTGGCAACATTATCCTATTCCAAATTGGTTATTGATGAGATCCAGATGTACAGTCCGAAACTCGTCAGTATTTTGATTGCGGGATTAAAGATGATTGTGGATTTAGGCGGTCAGTTTGCGATTATTACCGCAACATTTCCGCATGTATTATATCGGTTGATGGACCGGGGCGGAATCAGATATCAGCTTCCTCAAAAGGTATTTCATGGAAATACAGGCGCGAGGCACAGAATCAAGCTACTGGAGGAAAAGGCCTTTGATTGTCAACGGATAGCAGATTTTGCTTCTCAAAAACGTGTGTTGGTGATATGTAATACTGTTCGTCATGCACAGCAGCTATATGAGGAACTTCGGGGATGGGAAGATCAATTTGAAGTGCATCTGCTGCACAGTTCTTATTTAAAACGGGACAGAAAACAGTTAGAAGAAAGCATATTAGAATTTGCGCCAAATAAGGAAAAACGGGAACAGAGGAATGGCATTTGGATTAGTACGCAGATTGTGGAAGCGAGCCTGGATATTGATTTTGACTGTCTGTTTACGGAGTTGTGCTCCATCGATTCTCTTCTGCAGAGGTTGGGAAGAGTTTACAGAGGACGGCAATATGATTTGGGAGATATCCCCAATGTCTTTATTCTGGATAACCAGAATACCGGGAATGGATGGGTGGTTGATAAGGATCTTTATGAGTTTTCCCTGCTTGCGGTAAAGCAATTCGACGGTATGCTTCTGGAAGAAAACGATATGCAGGATGACAAACAGACGATGATGGACTTGGTGTTCCATGAGAAAAGAAATCCAAAGATTTTAAAATCAAATTACTACCGCGAGATTAACAGCCACATGGAGACGTTAAAATGGCTGAAGATGTATGATTGTGAGAAAAAAACAGTGGATGAAATATTCCGTGACATAGATTCCAAGACAGTAATGCCAATATCGGTTTACCAGAAGTTAGCGGACTGCGGCCTTGCCGGGCGATGGAAGGAAACACTCGAGAACCATGATTTGGATTTTATCCAGCGTCAGCGCATTAAAGAAGAAATCGATTCTTATACGGTGAGCTTGTCGAATTACTATGGCCTTGATATTGCTTCAGAAGAACTGTTTTATCGTGGAAGCAGGATCTATTGTTACCTTGGTCCCTATGATTTTGAGGATGGAAAAGGAGTCGGGTTGATAAAAAAATATAAGACAGGAGCAAAAGAACTGGACATTTTCTTGTAGGAGGGAGGTGGTATAATGGCAGGAAATATAACCGGAGTCATGGTTTATTATAATCTCGTCTGTAAACGAAAACTATGGTATTTTATCCATGAGATAAGGATGGAACAGGACAATGAAAATGTAAAGCTTGGCAAACTTTTGGATGACAGCAGCTACACACGGGAAGAAAAACATATCAATATTGATGATACAATCAACATTGATTTTATCCGTACACGCGGTGTGATCCATGAGGTTAAGAAAAGCCGGAAAATCGAGGAGGCTGCTATTTGGCAGGTTAAATATTATTTGTATTATTTGAAGCAAAGAGGAGTAGACGGAATCACGGGTAAAATCGACTATCCGCTTTTAAAACAGACCGTTACAGTGCAGCTTGAAGTGGAAGATGAGACAAAAATGCAGGAAATGCTTGATGAAATCAAGGCCATAGAGGAGCAGCCTTTACCGCCTGAACTGACCCGTCAAAAAATATGCAAGTCTTGCGCTTATTATGATTTATGTTTTATCTAAGCTTGTGTGGAAATGAGAAAGGAGGGGGCTTGGTGCAGCAAAGCTTTTATGTGTATAACAATGGGGATTTAAAGCGGAAAGATAATACGTTGCAGTTCATAACTTATGAAGGTGAAAAAAGAGACATTCCGATTGAGCGGATATCTGATATCTATGTCATGTCAGAAATGTCGTTTAATACAAAGCTATTGAATTATCTGTCCCAGTATGGGATTATCATGCATTTTTTCAATTACTATAGTTTCTATACCGGCAGTTTTTATCCAAAGGAGGCGATGGTATCTGGCCGGCTTTTGGTACAGCAGGTAGAGCATTATAGCAATTATGATAAACGTGTTATCTTGGCGAGGGAGTTCATTCAGGCGGCAGCAGACAATATATACCGGAATTTACGTTATTATAACGGAAGAGGAAAAGACCTTCAGATTCCGATGCAGGAAATTGACTATTTACGGAGGCAGCTGCCCAAGTGCCAAAGGGTTGATGAAATCATGGGAATTGAGGGGAATATTAGGAAATTGTATTACTCTGCCTGGAATACGATAGTAGACCAGGATATATCCTTTGACAAAAGAGTGAAGAACCCGCCTGACAATATGATTAACACGTTGATTTCTTACGTCAATACGTTAATCTATACGAGAACGCTGAGTGAAATATTCCATACGCAATTGAATCCTACAATCAGTTATCTTCATGAGCCAGGAGCAAGACGTTTTTCTCTCTGCCTTGATATTTCGGAAATCTTTAAACCATTGATTGGGGATCGTTTGATTTTCTCTTTGCTAAACAGAAATCAAATCACAGAAAAAAGTTTTACAAAAGATTTAAATTATCTGCATCTTACGAAAGAAGCCTCTATGCTGGTTATATCGGAGCTGGATGCCAGGCTTAAGAAAACCATTCGCCACAAAGAGTTGGATAAAAATGTTTCTTATCAATATTTGATTCGTTTGGAAGCATACAAGTTAATTAAGCATTTAACCGGGGAAAAGGATTATGCCGGATTTCGAATATGGTGGTAAAATGGTTGGATTTATAGGAGGGCAGCTATGTATGTTGTATTGGTGTATGATATTCAATTGGATGAAGGCGGAGCCAAGGTCCTGAACAAAACATTCAAAATCTGTAAAAAGTACCTGTCCCATATACAGAACTCGGTTTTTGAAGGTGAGATATCTGTGTCACAATTGATGCATTTACAAAAAGAACTGGATGCGGTGGTGAGAAAAAATCAGGATTCGGTTATATTGTTTAAGAGCAGAAGTGAAAAGTGGTTGGAGAAAGAATTTTGGGGAGTCAAAGATGACCTGACCAGCCCATTCCTATGAATTGCTCTGTCGACTGGAAATAGTGTTGATATGGGGCGGGGTCGACAATGTTTAAATGGGGTAGTGATAGGGGGAGTTAGATGGGCTGGGATGAGGAAGATTTATAGTATAAGGTTGGGTTAGTGGCTTAGGGCGTGGTGGTAGACAATTTTGGGGTGTTAAGTGTAGTCGGTATGGGGGATAGTGATTTACGGGGTTGAAATAGAAGCATAGTGGAATGTAAATGTGTCTGTACTTTGGTACTCTCCTTCCGAAACTGTGTTGAAATAGAAGCATAGTGGAATGTAAATGAAGATATGTGCAGGAGTTTGCGTGACGATATCTGGGTTGAAATAGAAGCATAGTGGAATGTAAATTACTTCACGTTCTTTGTTGTCAGTTTTGCGACTTCGTTGAAATAGAAGCATAGTGGAATGTAAATAAAGCAGATAGTTGATTCAGGGCAGCCTACCATTGTTGAAATAGAAGCATAGTGGAATGTAAATATGCTATTGCAATGGCTTCGAGTTGCCGCAGCGTTGTTGAAATAGAAGCATAGTGGAATGTAAATTGTTGCAAAGGATATCTTTTTCCAGCTTGGCAGGGTTGAAATAGAAGCATAGTGGAATGTAAATCTTTGTGGCTGATGATGACTCCATCTCCCATCGGAGTTGAAATAGAAGCATAGTGGAATGTAAATTAGCAATAACTGGTATCGCTTGCACAATCACGCCCCGTTGAAATAGAAGCATAGTGGAATGTAAATGAAGTTAGCATTCCGCAGGGCAATGTAGCTGCCGCGTTGAAATAGAAGCATAGTGGAATGTAAATCAGCCCGGATGGATGCAGAGAGGAATGCCCTGTTTGTTGAAATAGAAGCATAGTGGAATGTAAATTAGGAAGCTTCCGGCGTAATGTACTGATGATCCTCGTTGAAATAGAAGCATAGTGGAATGTAAATGCAGGATTACGACTTCATCATGAGCTTCAGGGGGGAGTTGAAATAGAAGCATAGTGGAATGTAAATTGAACCTGCCACAGCTCATGGAGGCAGGCGGCCAGGTTGAAATAGAAGCATAGTGGAATGTAAATAAGAAAATATGGAGTATGTATCCAAAACGGGAAAAGTTGAAATAGAAGCATAGTGGAATGTAAATTCCTTTAAGATTAATGTGTCCTTCATGTACGGACTCGTTGAAATAGAAGCATAGTGGAATGTAAATCTTAAAACATCATCATTAAGTAAAGCTGTATTTGCGTTGAAATAGAAGCATAGTGGAATGTAAATACCGTTGGTGAAAC
Organism: Lachnospiraceae bacterium; assembly: GCA_030825115.1. Lineage (GTDB taxonomy): Bacteria > Bacillota > Clostridia > Lachnospirales > Lachnospiraceae > Brotaphodocola. The sequence continues at coordinate 63,083 of JAPJQL010000003.1, read as the reverse complement.
TGAGGATTCAGGCTCTGTTTCGGTTGAAATAGAAGCATAGTGGAATGTAAATATCCTCAAAGAGGAAGCTGTACCGGCTGTCCATCATCGTTGAAATAGAAGCATAGTGGAATGTAAATCGGGATATATACGAGATGGTCGCTAATCAGGGCGCGTTGAAATAGAAGCATAGTGGAATGTAAATTTCCACTTCACATCCCGTATTTTCTCAGGAACCACAGTTGAAATAGAAGCATAGTGGAATGTAAATTAAAATGAAAATCTACATAATAATAATCTGTCATGGTTGAAATAGAAGCATAGTGGAATGTAAATGCAGAAGCAAGCAACGTTCATTCTCATATACTTTCGGTTGAAATAGAAGCATAGTGGAATGTAAATAGAATGCCATGACGCAGTTCGGGCTGTCGGAATTGAGTTGAAATAGAAGCATAGTGGAATGTAAATTCCAGTAAGCCCCGCATTGCTAACCGTGCATACGCGTTGAAATAGAAGCATAGTGGAATGTAAATACTACATACTCTAATGCCTCTTTCAGGTTCTCCATCGTTGAAATAGAAGTACATTAATGCTGGTAGACGGGACAACCGGAACTATCTTTCAGGTTCTCCATCGTTGAAATAGAAGCATAGTGGAATGTAAATCAGGGTAATTATTCCTCTCTGTATAATAATAGCGACGTTGAAATAGAAGCATAGTAGAAACTTGGAAAAGCATGACGGATATGAGCCTGTCGAATCTGTTACTCCTTCTTCATACTATCAAGAGTGTATGAAATTTTTTCTGTAAATAGGGGGGAATACCGCTGCATATCCAGTAAGACATGCAGCAGCTCGGCAATGTAGACAAATATCTCAATTTCCGCCATCCGCCTCCCGCCACCAAAGATAAGAAGCCAGCATAACCACCACCGAAGTCCCAAGCACCAGCGCCATCAGAATCCATCCGGCGACAGAAGCAGGGAGCAGGAGCGAGGCCAGCAGGGTAAGGCCGCCGCTGCATACATACAACTTCCCGGCGAACCGGTGCGTTTTCCGCCAGACCTCGTCGCTTGCCAAAGTCCAGGGGGTTTTGATTCCCATATAGAAATTGCTCTGTATTTTCGGCATATAATTTCCAAGAAGCACAAACATAATGGAGAAAGCAATCAAAACCACCTTGCCAGTCTGAATCCTGCCCGGATGATGACTCTCGCTGATGATGATCCCAATCATGGCAGATAGGAACAACTGGAGCCCGACAGCAAAGAAGTCATAGATCCTGCCAAATTTCTGATAGTTTTTCTTTCTGGGATCGATATGGGGGAGGATATCGAACATGAATGCAAACAGGACAAGCATCCCGGTGATCATCCAGATTGTATTCTTGGAGTCATAGGTCACATTGCCATCAAATCCCCAGCTTGTAGGAATCTGGTCGGGAAGCCCTGGATACAGAACAGCCACCGCAACCACCATCACAAATGCAATCCCATAATTCAAAATCCTTAATCGTCTATCTTTCATCAGGTTCATCTCCTTTTAAAGAAAGCATCCAGTTCAGGACATCGTCCAGCACGGAGCTGTTGAGGTAATAATAAATATATTTCCCACGTTTTTCATCATCTATGATACCGGCGTGTTTCAGAATTGTAAGGTGGTGGGAAATACTGGCGCCGGTCATGTTAAACTGTTCCACAATCTGCCCTGCGGACATAGGACCGTCGCGGAGCAGGTTCAGGATTTCACGGCGTGTCGGGTCTGACAGCGCCTTGAAAGTTTCTGCAAATCCCAAAGTTGATATCCCCCTCTCTACATTTAGACATTTAGATATATGTCTAAATGTAGTATATCTCCCCATTCTGTTTTTGTCAATCAAGTTTCACGTATCACTCTCGTATCTCTTATAAGCCAGAAGAAAACCAGCAATCCGCAGATTGTAAACGTCCGCGTTAAGAATACCAGAATCTTGTTAAGGTGTTGTTAAAAAATACCTGTTAAGAAATCTTAACACATATAATTTTTGTGCAATAAACACAAAAATGTTAAGAATTTACTAGGATTCACAAAATATTACGATATGCTTTGGCCATCTCATCCGGTATAATGTGGCTATAAAACGCAAGCGTAAAAACAGGATTGCCGCGGACGATCTGTACACGAAAAGGGGGAAAATTATGCCATCTATTTTTCAGACGATTGATAAGTTTAAACCGGCATATGACAAGACGTATGATTTTGTAATGTTTCTTTGTAAAATTCTTTTGATCGGGGATATCCTGATCACCTGTTTTGCAGTTACCGGCCGTTATGTTTCCTTTATACCGGACCCGTCGTGGTCGGAGGAAGTGGTTTTGACATGCATGTCCTACATGGCGGTTCTTTCTGCTGCTCTGGCGATCAGGAGAAATGCCCATATTCGAATGACGGCGCTGGACAACTATCTTCCCAAAGGTCTGGTAAAGGCGCTTGATATTCTTTCGGACGCAGCCGTGATGGTGCTTGCTGTCATCATGATCGTTGTAGGATGGAAATATGCCAATGGAATCGGTTCAAAAGGAACTTATGTAAGCATGCCGTTTTTGTCCAGGTTCTGGATGTACTTTCCGGTTCCTCTTGCCGGAGTGGCGATGGTCATCTTCGAATTGGAAGCTTTGTATAATCATGTGAAGGCAATATTTGTCGGAGAGGAGGAACAGATATGAGTCCGGAGAATATGGCGATCTTAGTTTTGCTTGGCAGCTTTTTTCTTATGATATTCCTGCGTTTTCCGATTGCTTATGCGGTGGCGCTTTCTTCTGTGTTCTGTCTGTTGTACCAGGGGCTTCCGCTGGCGACGATATGTCAGCAGATGGTAAAAGGAATCAGTTCGTTCAGCCTGATGGCGGTTCCGTTTTTTATTGTTATGGGCTGTCTGATGGGGGCGGGCGGCATCTCGGAAAAACTGATCGCTCTGGCCAATGCCTGCGTGGGCTGGATGCGCGGCGGCATGGCCATGGTAAATATTGTGGCATCTTACTTTTTTGGCGGCATTTCCGGGTCTGCGGCGGCAGATACGGCTTCTCTTGGCTCCATCCTGATTCCGATGATGGTGGACCAGGGATATGACGACGACTTTTCTACGGCTGTCACCATCACTTCTTCTTGTGAAGGACTTCTGGTTCCGCCAAGCCACAACATGGTGATCTATGCAACGACGGCGGGCGGTATCTCGGTGGGAAGCCTTTTCCTCGCCGGATATTTGCCAGGCGCACTGCTTGCGCTGTCTTTGATGATCGGCTCTTATATCATCTCTGTCAAACGGAATTATCCGAAAGGGGATAAATTCAGCGTACATAACCTGATGAGGCAGCTGAGCGTGTCTTTCTGGGCGCTGGCAGCAGTTCTGATCGTCGTATTTGGCGTAGTGGGCGGTCTGTTTACGGCTACGGAGTCGGCAGCGATTGCTGTTATCTACAGCCTGATTGTCAGCGTGTTCATCTATAAAGGGCTGGACTGGAAAGGCGTATGGAGAGTTCTGGGAGATTGTGTGGACACCCTGTCCATCGTGCTGATCCTGATTGCGACATCCAGTATCTTTGGGTACTGCCTGACCAGGCTTCATGTGCCTGACCTGGCGGCGAATGCCATCACTGGCATGACCAACAACCCGATTCTTCTGGCGCTGCTTCTGAACCTGATTCTGCTGGTGCTGGGATGTATCATGGATATGGCTCCGATCATCCTGATTGCTACGCCGATTCTTTTGCCGATTGCGACTTCCATCGGGGTCGATCCGATTCAGTTCGGTATCATGGTTGTTTTAAACTGCGGCATCGGTCTTTTGACCCCGCCGGTTGGCGCAGTGCTGTTTATTGGGTCTGCGGTGTCGAAAGTGCCGATGGAACGGGTGGTGAAGGCGACGCTGCCATTCTACCTGTGTATGATCGTCACGTTGCTCCTGATTACCTTTATCCCGGCCATCAGCCTGTGGCTGCCGCAGATGCTTGGATAGTCATGCTTTGTTTTTTACAAAAGATCTCCAGCCGGAATATACAGCGGCTGGAGATCTATTTTTTTAAAATCCTTCTGTCCGGCGTGTTTTACGCAGTTCGATCCGCTTTAGGGCTCCTTCCCATTCTCCCTGCTGCTCCACGGTATTCACCTCAATCCCATACCGGATCGGCGTCGGCTTTCCGTCCTGATCCAGGGAAACCATCGTCAGATAGGCGCGGTTGATAGGACGCCGGATGCCGCCGAATTCTTCTACATAAGTATCCACCCGCACTTCCATAGAAGAGTTCCCCACATAGGTGACGCGTCCGGAGATTACCACCAACTCATCCAGAAAAGCGGCATTTTTAAACACCAGATTGTCTATGGAGGCGGTAGTGATCCTGGTTTCTGCATGGCGCTTGGCTGTGGTGCCGGCCACTTCATCAATCCAGGAGACAAGCTTTCCTCCAAAGAGCCGCCCCTCTCCGTTGATATCTTCATACCGCAGCAGATGTACCTGCTCTGTCCTGGAATCTTCAATCGTCTTATTTGGTCTCATAGCCATTCTCCTTTGATTTATTCGTAAATTTGCATAAAAAAACAAAAAAAATGCATATATTGCAGGTAAATCATACCATAAAAAGGTTTCATTGAAAAGTATGATGTGATATGATAAACGATATACAAAAAATTATCAAGATGGAACAATACGAAAGGTGGGAGTGGTTTGAGTAAAGAATGTGCAAATAGTCAGGAAATCATGCTCGGGAATGCGGCCATTGCGAGAGGTGCATATGAAGCAGGGGTAAAGGTGTCTGCCGCCTATCCCGGCACGCCAAGTACGGAGATCAGCGAAAACATCGTAAAATATAAAGATAAGATCTATTCGGAATGGTCCCCGAACGAGAAGGTGGCGATGGAGGTGGCGATCGGAGCTTCGATCAGCGGCGTGCGCGCCCTTGCGTCGATGAAGCATGTGGGAGTCAACGTGGCGAGTGACCCGCTGTATACTGTTTCGTATATAGGCGTGAACGGCGGTCTGGTTCTGGTGGCGGCAGATGACCCGGGCATCTACAGTTCTCAGAACGAGCAGGACACCAGGATGGTGGCGAGGGCTGCGATGGTGCCGGTGCTGGAACCGTCCGACAGCGAGGAGGCCAGGGTCTTTACCAAACGCGCCTTTGCTCTCTCAGAAGAATATGACACGCCGGTGATCGTCAGGACGACGACCAGGCTTGCCCATTCCCAGGGACTTGTAAACCTGGAGGAACGTCAGGAGATCGAGGATAAGCCTTATGAAAAAAATATCGCCAAGCACGTGATGATGCCTGGGAATGCCATCCGCCGCCACCCGGTTGTGGAGGAGCGGATGAAGCGGATGGCAAAAGATGCCGGCGCTTTCGACATCAACAGGGCAGAATACCGGGATTTAAAAATCGGCGTGATCACTTCCGGTATCCCATACCAGTATGTACGGGAGGCTCTGCCGGATGCCAGCGTACTAAAGCTGGGACTGGTCCATCCCCTTCCAAAGGCGCTGATCGAGGAATTTGCTTCCAGGGTAGAGCAGCTCTATGTCGTGGAGGAGCTGGAGCCGGTAATCGAGGAGCAGGTGAAATCCTGGGGCATCAAGGTCATTGGCAAGGAAATCTTTACGGTCCAGGGCGAATACAGCGCCAACATGCTGCGGACTGCGATCCTTGGCGAGACGCTCTCGGTGGACGCGCCGGAGCAGGTGCCGGCAAGACCGCCGATTCTTTGCCCCGGCTGCCCGCACAGAAGCACATTTTCCGTGCTGAAGAAACTGAAGATCCATGCATCCGGCGATATCGGCTGCTATACGCTGGGGGCGGTTGCGCCTCTGAACGTGGTGGATACGACTATCTGTATGGGAGCAAGCATCTCGGCCCTGCATGGCATGGAGAAGGCGAAGGGCAGGGACTACATAAAGGACTGGGTGGCAGTCATCGGTGACTCCACATTTATGCACACGGGCATCAATTCCCTGATGAACATGGTTTACAATCAGGGCACGGGAACCGTGATCATCCTGGACAACTCCACCACAGGCATGACCGGCCATCAGGACCATGCGGCGACCGGAAAGACCCTGATGGGCGAGGTGGTAAAGGCGATCGATATCCCCGCGCTGTGCAGGGCGGTCGGAGTGGAGCATGTCTATGAGGTGGATGCTTTTGATATCGCAGGTCTGGAAGCCCTTGTAAAACAGGAAACCGCAAGGGAAGCAGTATCCGTGATCATCGCAAGATCTCCATGCGCCCTGCTGAAAGAGTTTGTGCCGAAGGGCAAATGCGTGGTAGACCGGGAGGCGTGCAAAAAATGCGGCATGTGCCTGGTGCCGGGATGTCCGGCGATGAGAAAAGACAGCGACGGCACGGTGCTGATTGACGAAGTGATGTGTAATGGCTGCGGGCTGTGCATGAGCAATTGTAAGTTCGGCGCTATCAGCCTGAACCGGAATTAGCAGGAGGTAGAGAGTATGGAGACAAAAAATATCATGATTGTCGGCGTCGGTGGCCAGGGAACCCTGCTTACGAGCCGTATCCTGGGGGGAATCACCAGACTGGCGGGATATGATGTGAAGATTTCGGAAGTGCACGGCATGGCGCAGAGGGGCGGCAGTGTAGTGACCTTTGTGCGTTATGGGGAGTCCGTAGCGGAGCCGATCGTCGAGGCGGGGCAGGCGGATGTGCTGATTGCATTTGAGCGCCTGGAGGCCCTCAGGTATGCCCATTTCCTGAAAAAAGACGGGGTGCTGATCGTCAATGACCAGCGGATGGACCCGATGACGGTGGTGACCGGGATGGCCGAGTACCCGGAAGGGATTATTGAAAAATTGCAGGAAAAGCACGACGTACAGGTGGTGGACGCCCAGGCTGTGGCAAAGAAGCTGGGCAATGCGCGGGTGTTCAATACCGTGATCCTCGGTCTTGCGGCAAAGAGCATGGCATTTTCCAGGGAGGACTGGATTACCGTGATCCGCAATACGGTGCCTGCGAAAACGGTAGATATCAACCTTGCGGCGTTTGAGGCGGGGTATCAGATGTAAGGATTGAATGGTTATAAAATATGGGGGCCTGAAGGCCCCGGATATTGTGGATATTGGAGGAGAAGGCCGTGATTTGGAATGAGACAAAAGAATGTATGAGCCGTGACGAGATGCAGGTACTGCAGAGCAAACGGCTGGTTAAGACTGTAAACCGGGTTTACCACAATGTGGAGTATTACCGCAAAAAGATGCAGCAGGTTGGACTGGAGCCGGGGGATATCAAGGGGATCGAGGATTTGGATCAGCTCCCGTTTACAACGAAAGATGACCTGCGGGAGACGTATCCTTTTGGGATGTTTGCCGCTCCCCAGTCGGAGATCGTGCGAATCCATGCGTCCAGCGGAACGACGGGAAAGGCGACGGTGGTAGGCTATACGAGAAGAGATATCGATATCTGGTCCGAATGTGTGGCCAGGGCGCTGACCTGTGCAGGGGTAGGGCGCGGAGATACGATTCAGGTGGCTTATGGTTACGGTCTTTTTACGGGCGGCCTTGGCGCGCATTACGGGGCGGAATATCTGGGGGCGACCGTTGTTCCGATGTCCACCGGCAACACGCGAAAGCTGACGACGATGATGAAGGATTTCGGAGTGTCAGCGATTGCCTGTACGCCGTCCTATCTGCTCCACATTGCAGAGACTCTGGAGGAAGACGGCGACATCGGCAAGATCAAGCTGAAGGCGGCAATCTGCGGAGCAGAGCCGTGGACGGAGGCGATGCGGAGACAGATCGAGGAAAAACTGCATATCCGAGCCCATGACATTTACGGGCTTTCCGAGATTATGGGACCGGGGGTTGCGTGTGACTGCGAATACCATACCGGCCTGCACGTATATGAAGATCATTATCTGCCGGAAATCATCTCTTCGGAGACGCTTAAGCCGGTGGCAGAAGGGGAGACGGGAGAACTGGTATTTACCACGCTGACCAAGGAGGGGCTTCCGTTGATCCGCTACCGCACCAAGGACCTGACCAGCATCAGCTATGAAAAATGCGCCTGTGGAAGGACCAGCCCGCGGATCAGCCGGTTCAAGGGACGTTCCGACGACATGCTGATCATCCGCGGCGTCAATGTATTCCCGTCCCAGGTGGAAGCTGCGCTTTTGGAGATGGGGGAGACTTCTCCTCATTATATGATGATCGTGGACCGGGTGAACAATCTGGATACCCTGGAAGTACAGGTGGAAGTGGAAGAACGGTTCTTCTCGGACGAGATCCGGGAGCTGGAGAGCCTGACCAGACGGATCGCATCTGCAATCCAGCACGCAATCGGGCTGGCTGTAAAAGTAAAGCTGGTTGAGCCAAGGACCATAGAACGGAGCATGGGAAAGACCGTCCATGTAGTTGACAGGCGAAAACTGGTATAGGAGGGAGACGGGCAATGAAGCAATTATCGATTTTTCTGGAAAACCGCGCAGGAAGGCTGGAAGAGGTTTTAAGGGTGCTGGCGGAGGAGCATATCAATATCCTTTCGCTGAGCATGGCTGACACCAGTGAATACGGGATGCTGCGGCTATTGGTATCTGACCCTGAAAAAGGGAGAGAAGCGCTGAAGACAAAAGGGTTCAGCGCAACGCTGACAGATGTGCTGGCTCTGAAGATGGATCACAAGGTCGGGGAACTTCACCGGGTGCTGAGAATCCTCTGTGATGCAGGCGTCAACATTGAATATATGTATGCGCTCTGCACGGAGACCGATGAGGCGGCGATGGCGCTGAAGGTTTCGGACCTGGAGAGGGCCGGAAAGCTGATGAGCGAGGCGGGCGTTGCTTTTTTTGACAGGTAGGATGGGGAAAACGAACCGGTTCTGTGCAAAATGATGCAGAACCGGTTCGTTTTTTGTGCCGTTCTTTTCTTGACAGAAGAGGCAAGATGAAGTATAGTAACTTTTATAGATAAAAGCGTTGATGCGTTAAAGTGCGAAAATTAAATAGGGTAGGGGATACAACTATGACGATTGTAGATATGCTGGAGCATAACAGCCAGATGTACGGGGATGAGACGGCCCTGGTGGAGATCAATCCGGAGGTGAAGGAGACAAGGCGGGTTACGTGGAAGGAGTATGAGCTGATGGAGCCGAGTCCGACCTCCTATTACCGGCGTGAGATTGCATGGCACGTGTTTGACGAGAAGGCAAACCGCTTTGCAAACCTGCTTCTTGACCGGGGGATTGAAAAGGGGGACAAGGTGGGCATCCTGCTGATGAACTGCCTGGAATGGCTTCCAATCTATTTTGGGATTTTAAAGACCGGAGCGCTGGCGGTGCCGATGAACTTCCGCTATACTTCGGAGGAGATCGAATACTGCGTCAATCTTGCGGACGTGGATATCCTGGTGTTTGGTCCTGAGTTTATCGGGCGGGTGGAGGAGATTGCGGACAATATCTCGAAAAACAGGCTGCTTTTTTTCGTGGGGGAAAACTGCCCGACCTTTGCGGAAGATTACAAGTCCATGACGATGGACTGCTCCAGCAAAGCGCCGAAAATCCGGCTGGATGACGACGACGATGCCGCCATCTATTTTTCTTCCGGTACGACGGGATTTCCGAAGGCAATCCTGCACTCCCATGAGAGCCTGACCCATGCCTGCCTGGTGGAGCAGAAACATCACGGTCAGACCCATGAGGATGTGTTTTTGTGCATTCCGCCTTTATACCATACGGGCGCCAAGATGCACTGGTTTGGCTCGCTGCTGACAGGCGGCAAGGCGGTGCTTTTAAAGGGTACAAAACCGGAGGCGGTGCTGGATGCGGTTTCCAGGGAAAAATGTACGATTGTATGGCTGCTGGTGCCCTGGGCGCAGGATATCCTGGAATGTATCGACAGCGGAAAGATCAGGCTTGAGGATTATCAGCTTGAGCAGTGGCGGCTGATGCACATCGGAGCTCAGCCCGTGCCGCCGAGCCTGATCAAGCATTGGAAGTCCTATTTCCCGAACCATGCCTATGACACCAACTACGGGCTCAGCGAGTCGATCGGACCGGGCTGTGTCCATCTGGGCGTGGAAAATATCCACAAGGTCGGCGCGATCGGTGTGCCGGGCTTTGGCTGGGAGGTGCGGATCGTGGATGAGAACCGCAGCACCGTTCCCAGAGGGGAGGTCGGTGAGCTGGCGGTCAGGGGACCGGGCGTCATGACCTGCTATTACAATGACCCGAGAGCGACAGCGGAGGTATTGCAGGACGGATGGCTGTTTACGGGAGATATGGCGAAGGAGGATGAGGACGGGTTTATCTATCTGGTCGACCGGAAGAAGGACGTCATCATCAGCGGCGGCGAGAACCTGTATCCGGTCCAGATAGAGGATTTCCTGCGGACGAACAGCGCGATCCACGATGTGGCGGTGATCGGGATCCCGGACAAGCGGCTGGGAGAGATCGCGGCGGCGGTGATCGAAGTGAAGCCTGACCGCAGCCTGACCGAGGAAGAGGTCAATGCATTCTGCAGACAGATGCCGCGCTATAAGCGTCCGAGAAGCATTATCTTTGCGGAGATTCCAAGAAATCCTACCGGGAAGATCGAGAAGCCGAAATTGCGTGAGCGGTATTGCGGAGGGCGTCTCGTGGAGGCGCAGATCAGGAATTAGTACATAAACGGGACGGAATCACCAAAAGGCCGGGACGGGGGAAAGAGTATGCTGGTTAAGGGAGTGATGGTGGCGCTGTTTTTTGGCGTCATGCTTGGGATTGGATTTTACTGCAGACGCCATGCGACGGATGTCAATGGCTTTGTGCTGGGAGGAAGGAGCGTCGGCCCGTGGCTGACGGCGTTCGCCTATGGAACGTCCTATTTTTCGGCGGTTATCTTTGTCGGATATGCAGGGCAGTTCGGCTGGAAATATGGAGTTGCCTCCACATGGATCGGGCTTGGCAATGCCATGGTCGGCTCAATGCTTGCGTGGGTGATCTTGGGCAGGCGTACCCGTGTCATGACGCAGCATCTGGACAGTGCGACGATGCCGGAATTTTTTGGCAGGAGATTTCAGAGCAGAGGTCTTAAAATAGGAGCTTCAGTCATTATATTCCTGTTTTTGATCCCTTATACGGCGTCTCTTTACAACGGTCTGTCGAGGCTGTTTGGGATGGCGTTCCATATTGATTATACGGTCTGCATCATCGTGATGGCAGTGCTGACCGGGGTCTATGTGATCGTGGGCGGATATATGGCAACGGCGCTCAATGATTTTATCCAGGGGATCGTCATGCTGTTTGGCATCGTGGCGGTGATCGCGGCGGTGCTGAATGACAACGGCGGTTTTATGGAGGCCGTAAACCGTCTGGCGATGATTGAGGATTCTTCGGTATCGGCGCAGCCGGGCGTGTTTGCCTCGTTCTTTGGGCCGGACCCGCTGAATCTGTTTGGCGTTGTGATCCTTACGTCCCTTGGGACCTGGGGGCTGCCCCAGATGGTCCAGAAATTTTATGCGATCAAAAGCGAGAACTCGATTAAAAAAGGCACGATCATCTCCACCTTTTTTGCGCTTGTGGTATCGGGCGGCTGTTATTTTCTGGGCGGTTTCGGAAGGCTGTACGGGGATTCTGTGAATATCGCGGCGGACGGTTATGATGTGGTGATACCGACCATGCTGTCGGGGCTCTCCCCGCTGCTGATCGGCCTTGTGGTGATCCTGGTGCTGTCTGCCTCCATGTCTACCCTGTCCTCCCTCGTGATGGCGTCCAGTTCTACGCTGACGCTGGACTTTTTAAAGGACAATTTTATCAAAGATATGGATGAGAAAAAACAGGTGTTTGTGATGCGGGTGCTGGTCGTGGTGTTTATCGGCATTTCCGTTGTGATCGCAGTGATCCAGTACAGGCGCAACGTGACGTTTATCGCCCAGCTGATGGGGGTGTCGTGGGGAGCGCTTGCAGGAGCGTTTCTGGCACCGTTTTTGTACGGGCTGTACTGGAAAAAGACGAGCGGGGCGGCTGTCTGGACCTGTTTTGTGTTTGGAGCAGGCGTGATGACGCTGAATCTGCTGTTCCGGGACAGCTTTCCGGCGCTTTTGCAGTCGCCGATCAACGCAGGGGCAGTCACTATGCTTGCAGGGCTTGTGATCGTGCCGGTGGTAAGCCTGGTTACCGGGCGGCTGCCGAAGGAACAGGTGGAGGCGATGTTTGCCTGTTATGAGAAGCGTGTGGAGACGTCTGTGAAGAAGGCTTTGGGGGAGTGATGAATCGTTCTAAACAGAAAAAGCGGAAAAAACTGAGGATTGCGGTTTTTTCCACTTTTTCTGTTTGAAAGAATCGGGTCATTTTGCCCACGTTCCCCATAATCGGCTTGATTCCAACACCTCTTTGTATGCATATAATAGGATGATTGCAGGAATAATGAAAAAAATAGTTCAATTCCTATTGAAATACTAGGAAATAGATTGTATAATAAGAGTCATAGAGATATTATATCCCAGAAAGGTGGATTTGCATATATGAAAAAAATAATTTATCTTGATAATGCGGCGACGACAAAGATAAGACCAGAGGTAGTGGAGGCGATGCTACCATACTTTACGGAACTTTACGGGAATCCGTCCTCTGTCTATGATTTTGCCACCCCGTCCAAACAGGCGGTGGCGGCGGCGCGGGATACGATCGCAAAGTCCATAGGCGCGAAGACGAACGAGATTTATTTTACGGCGGGAGGTACGGAGTCGGACAACTGGGCCATCAAGGCGACGGCGGAGGCATATAAGGACAAAGGAAACCACATCATTACCAGCAAGATTGAGCATCATGCGGTGCTCCACACCTGCGAGTATCTGGAAAAGCACGGATTTGAGGTGACTTATCTGGATGTGGATGAGAATGGCGTCGTGAAGCTGGAGGAGCTGAAAAAGGCGATCCGCCCGACGACCATCCTGATCACGATCATGTTTGCCAACAACGAGATCGGCACGATCCAGCCGGTGGAGGAGATTGGAAAGATTGCAAAAGAGCACGGTATTTTGTTCCATACGGACGCAGTGCAGGCCTATGGACATCTGCCGGTCAATGTGGATGAGTTCCACATCGACATGATGAGCGCCAGCGGCCATAAGATCAACGGACCGAAAGGAATCGGATTTTTATATATCCGCACGGGCGTGAAGATTCGTTCTTTCGTGCACGGAGGCGCACAGGAGCGCAAGCGCCGCGCAGGTACGGAGAATGTGACCGGGATCGTCGGTCTCGGCAAGGCGGCCGAGATCGCTATGGAGACGATGGAAGCGCGCAGGAAACATGAGTGCGAGCTGCGGGATTATCTGATCGGACAGGTGATGAAGGAAGTCCCTTATACCCGTTTGAACGGACACCGCACCGACCGTCTTCCGAACAATGTGAACCTGGCGTTCCAGTTCATCGAGGGAGAGTCCCTTCTGATCATGCTGGACAATAAGGGCATCTGCGGTTCCAGCGGTTCGGCATGTACGTCCGGGTCCCTCGATCCGTCCCATGTCCTGCTTGCCATCGGTCTTCCCCATGAGATTGCCCACGGCTCGCTCCGCCTGACGCTGAGTGAGGAGAATACGAAGGAAGAGATGGACTTTGTGGTGGAGAGCATCAAGACGATCGTGGAACGTCTGAGGAACATGTCTCCGCTTTACGAGGATTTTTTGAAAAAACAGGCAAAGTGAGAAAATAAGTCAGATAAAACAATGATAGGCAATTGCGAAACAAGTTCGCAATCCTGATTCAAACAGGGAGAGAATCCCGCAATGCAGGATTTTCGATATAAAAAGTGACTGGCTTTAAATTTAGATATAACAAAAAAGCTTCCTATCGCTACGAAGCAAAAGAATTTATGGAAGCTTCCAGTCAGGCGATTAGAGGCTTAAGGCTCCGGATGTATTGATGCTGATGGATTTTATCGGCGACCATCACAGTAACGAGCTGAGCAATACCAGAGAGAAGTAAGTCAGCATGAAGCGTTTTTTCATTCCGGGTTTTGCGTCCGGCAACACAGAAGCTGTCCTTAAAGTGATGGATGGATTTTTCAACATTTACACGGATTTTATACGTTTCATGCCATTCCGAAGAGCCACGTTCCACACCAGGATAGGCACGAAGATCCTTTTCAGGATAAACATAGATCATTCTTCCACAGGAAGAAGTGGTACATGGATGCTCGCAGTGGCATACACGGCGTTTTGTTTTATCTGCTTTGTTGTATTCCCACTTCATTTTAGGGCAGACGAATTTCATGGTTGGAAGCTTACTCTTTAAATGAGATCTACTTCCCTCTCTCTTCATTGGAAGGGAAGGATCATGTGGACAGCAGGGGATACCGTTTTCATTGATCTGGTAGTCGCTGCCCTCCATGGAAAGCTTAACCCGAAGTGGAATGAAGGCTTTTTCAAATCCGATTTCGCCGAAAAGTGACTTGTAGATCTCGATGGTATCAAAGGCGGCATCACCCAGAAACGTTTTTGGCTGAATCAAAGGATGCTTCTGAAAAAAATCAATCAGGACAGGAAGCAGTGCCTTCGAGTCAGCCAGTGACTTATCTTCGTCAGGAGAATCCGATTTCTTTTCTATAACGATATCTGGATGAGCATCCAGGAAATCTTTGTTATAGAAGGTGATGTCACGGACAATGCCAAGGCCGTTGGTCACAAGGCCGAATTTATAGGCATAACAGAAATGCCCATTGATATACATCTGCTGTATTGCAGCATGAGCAGCGGCATGAGTAGGCATAGAACCATAAGCAGCTTTATAAGGATCATAATTCTTGTCGAAGTTATTTGCCTTTGCAAAAGCTTTCAGCTGTTTGATGATTCGATTTGCGTATTTAGGATTATTTTCAGTTACCCATGCTTCAATGCCAGACGTATCAAAGAGAGTCATAGATGCAAGAGATGGATCCAGTTTTTGGCATATCGGTTCGGTCAGATCCACCATGCGGTCGAACATCGATTGTAAGTCCATCAGGAAATCCTGCTTGAAGCGGGTGAATTTCGAAGCATCCGGAACAACATCGAAGCCGCAGAAATCACGCAATTCCTGAGAATACTTCAGAAAAATGATCAGGAGCGTATCTGTGGGGATTGAGAAAATACGCTGCAATAGAAGAGCCTTAATCATCGGATAAAGTTGATGCTTGCGAGGTCTTCCGGTGGAAGCGTGAAAATGAGAAACAAACGAAAGCGGAACAATTTCGTCAAGGTCAATGGTTTCATCGAGTAGAATCAGGAACTGATATTTGTCATTATGAAATTTATTTTGGCAATCTTCAAAAACTTCTGCCAAAGTGAGCTGTTTATATGGTATCATATAGATACATCTCCTTTTTGGTGGCGGTTAAAATGGTTTCTTGACAACTCTATTTTAACATAAACCATTGAGGAGATGTTTTGTTTTGTAAAAGAAAAAACACCGTAATTACGCGGGTGTTGGCGTTTCGCAAACGCCTAATAAAATAATGAGGATAAAAGGAGAACAGTAATCATGTATACAGAGAAAGTTATGGACCATTTTGAGCATCCCAGAAACGTAGGCGAGCTGGAGAACCCGAGCGGGGTCGGCACCGTCGGAAATGCGAAGTGCGGGGACATCATGCGGATCTTTTTGGACATTGATGAGAACCAGATCATCCGGGATGTGAAGTTTAAGACTTTTGGCTGCGGGGCTGCGGTCGCGACCAGCAGTATGGCAACGGAGCTGGTAAAGGGCAAATCCGTTCAGGAGGCGATGAAAATAACCAATAAAGCTGTGATGGAAGCACTTGACGGGCTGCCACCGGTTAAGGTACACTGTTCTTTGTTAGCAGAAGAGGCAATCCACGCAGCGCTCTGGGATTATGCCCAGAAGAACGGAGTCGAGATCGAGGGACTTGAGCAGCCAAAATCCGACATCAGCGAGCATGAAGAGGAAGAAGAATATTAATGGGATCAGATAAGAAAAAAGTTGTGGTAGGCATGTCAGGCGGCGTCGATTCTTCGGTGGCCGCCTGGTTGCTGAAAAAACAGGGATATGATGTCATCGGCGTGACGATGCAGATCTGGCAGGACGAGGAAGAGACGGTTCAGCAGGAGAACGGCGGCTGCTGCGGTCTTTCCGCGGTGGACGATGCGCGGAGGGTGGCGTGGGATTTGGAAATTCCCTACTACGTTATGAATTTCAAACAGGAATTCAAGGAACATGTCATGGATTATTTTGTGGACGAATACATCCGGGGACGGACGCCCAACCCCTGTATCGCCTGCAACCGGTACGTCAAATGGGAGTCGCTTTTGAAGCGGAGCCTTGATATTGGCGCGGATTATATTGCGACCGGCCACTATGCACAGATTGAGCAGCTTCCAAACGGCAGATATGCCCTTAAAAAATCTGCGACCGCCGCAAAGGACCAGACCTATGCGCTGTACAACCTGACGCAGGAGCAGCTTTCCCATACGCTGATGCCGGTGGGGGCTTATACGAAGGACCAGATCCGGCAGATGGCGGAGGAGATCGGGCTGCAGGTGGCGAACAAGCCGGACAGCCAGGAGATCTGTTTTATCCCGGACCATGATTATGCAAAATTCATCGAGGAAAATACAGATAAAAAACTGACGCAGGGCAATTTTGTGGATCTGGACGGAAATATCATCGGGCGGCATGAGGGAATCACCCACTATACGGTAGGGCAGCGGAAAGGCCTGAATCTTTCTATGGGACGGCCTGTGTTCGTGGTGGCCATCCGCCCGGAGACCAACGAGGTTGTGATCGGGGACGGCAAAGATGTGTTTACGGACAGGCTGACCTGCGACAGGCTGAACTGGATGGCAACAGATGGTCTCCACGGCGGTGAAATGCAGGTTGTGGCAAAGATCCGCTACAGCCACAAGGGAGCTCCCTGCGTGATACGCGAGATTGGGGATGACCTGGTGGAATGCCGTTTTCTGGAACCGGTCCGTGCGGTGACGCCGGGACAGGCCGTGGTGTTCTATGACGGAGACTATGTGGTTGGAGGAGGGACGATCCGATGAGGGACAGATATTTCAGGCGGGCTGTGGTGCTGGTCGTGTCGGCGGCGGTTGCGGTGCTGTCGGCCGGATGTCAGTCGAAGGACTACCAGAAGGTGGCGGTATCGGCAGACGGCGCAGAGACAGCCGCGGCTGAGAGCAGTGCGCTTGAGGCGGCGCGGACCACGGAGACGGCGCGGACCGCGGAGGCTGCCCGGATCACAGAGGCTGCGCAGATCACAGAGGCTGCTTTTGAGATGGAACCGCGCGACGAATTTGTATATGTCACGGGCAATCAGGTCAATGTGCGCGGCCTTGCCCGGACGGATGCAGAGATCGTTGCCGTATTGGACCGGGGGGAGCAGCTGCGCCGCATCGGCTATAGCGAAGCCTGGAGCTGTGTGCTCTTTCGGGACAGGGAGTGTTATGTGTCATCCCGCTATCTGTCTGAGACGAAGCCGGAGATTCCGGCAGAGACGGCTGCGGTTACCGGCGTAAGTTCCGGCGAGGTGAAGCTGAACCCGGATTGGAAGTATGCAGGCTTTTC
The DNA here is from genome assembly GCA_030825115.1 of Lachnospiraceae bacterium. Lineage (GTDB taxonomy): Bacteria > Bacillota > Clostridia > Lachnospirales > Lachnospiraceae > Brotaphodocola. The sequence continues at coordinate 45,589 of JAPJQL010000003.1, read as the reverse complement.
GAAGATTAACACGGGTTCTGCCATGCTGTACCGGTCGGAGGCTGCCGGCCGGAAGAATAAAGTCGTATGCGTGAACGCGGGGCATGGGACAAAAGGTGGTTCGAGTGTAAAGACCCAGTGCCATCCGGACGGAACGCCGAAGGTGACGGGGGGAACTACGGGGGCAGGCGCTGCGACGGCCATTGCGGTGTCAGGAGGGATGACGTTTGCAGACGGGACTCCGGAGGCGGAGGTGACGCTTGCGATGGCAAAGGTGCTGAAGGAAAAGCTGCTGGCGAGAGGGTACGACGTTTTGATGATTCGGGAATCGGAGGATGTGCAGCTTGACAATGTGGCGAGGACGGTGATTGCGAACAATGCGGCAGACTGCCATATTGCGCTTCACTGGGATTCTACTGCCAGCAATAAGGGCGCATTTTATATGAGTGTGCCGAATGTGGCGTCTTACCGGAATATGGAGCCGGTGAAGTCCCATTGGCAGCAGCACAATGCGCTGGGGGAAAGCCTGATTGCCGGATTGAAAGGTGCTGGCGTGAAGATATTTTCGAACGGGGCGATGGAGATGGATCTGACCCAGACCTCATACTCTACGGTTCCGTCGATTGATATCGAGCTGGGAGATAAGGCGTCCGACCATTCTGCGGCGACTCTGGACAATCTGGGAAACGGGCTGGCAGACGGCGTGGACCGCTTTTTTGGTTTATAAGACAGATGTGAGAGTCTGACAGTGAGAAAATGGGACATTTCTGAAAAAAACGGGGGATGTCCCATTTACATTTCTGTAAATATCGTGTATAATATGCTGGTTGATGTGTTGGAGATGTACCCAAGTGGCTGAAGGGTCCGCACTCGAAATGCGGTAGGTCGGGTAACCGGCGCAAGGGTTCAAATCCCTTCATCTCCGTCAGGAGAAAAACCTGTTTTTTGCTTTTTTAGGCGAAAGACAGGTTTTTTGCTTAAAAAATACGAATCAGAAATCTTAATTGGGGGGATGGACAGATGATTCAATATAATACCAGTTTTATTGATAATGAGGCGATTATCGGTATCTTGCGACGTGCGTTTAACTGTGTGGACAAACGTCTGATGGACCACGGGATCCGTGTGGCGTACATCGTGTCCCGGCTGCTGCGAAGGATTCCGGATATCGGTCCGGAGACACTGCGGGATATCTGTTTTCTTGCGGCAATGCATGATGTGGGGGCATATAAGACGGAGGAGATTGACCGCATGGTGGAGTTTGAGACGGAAAATATCTGGGAACACTCCATCTATGGATATCTTTTTGTTAAAAATTTCACACCACTTCATAAGATGTCCGAGGCAATCTTGTTTCATCACGCCCCATGAGCTGATTTAAAGGACAGGGACGATGTGAGCAGGAACAATAAGCATATCGCCCAGCTGATCCACATCGCTGACCGTCTTGACATCTGGATGAATGCCGAACGACGTTCCTATCAGGAGTTTCTTGAGTTGGTTTCCGGTGAACGGGACATCCGATTTGCTTCCTGTCTGATCGATCTGCTGGGGGAAGAGCAGTTTACCTTTTTTTCAGCGGAAGAGATTGACAGCGACCCGGAGTTCCAGAAGATGCAGTCGGAGGTTTCCTTTAGCCATGAGGAAATCCATGCATATCTCCGCATGATCATCTACTCCATTGATTTTCGGAGCCGCCATACGGTCACGCATACGATGACGACGACAAGCATATCGTATGAACTGGCCAAATACATGGAGCTGGATCCGGAGTCCTGCAACCAGATCGTATGCGGGGCGCTGCTGCATGACCTCGGCAAGATTGGAATCCCGGTAGAGATCTTAGAACACCCCGGCAAACTCAGCCCTCAGGCGATGGCGGTGATGCGGACCCATGTGGGGATCACGGCCCGGATCTTCAACGGGGCGGTTCCACTGCCGATCCAGCAAATTTCGCTGCGGCATCATGAAAAACTTGATGGATCCGGTTATCCTCTGGGTCTGACGGCAAAGGATCTGAGTGTCGGGGAACGCATTGTGGCTTTGGCCGATATTGTCAGCGCCCTGTCCGGAACCCGCAGCTACAAAGAGGCCTTTGATAAAGATCGGATCGTTTCGATCATTCTTGAGATGAAGGAGGATGGGCTGCTCGATCCCGGGCTGGTAGACTGTGTGGTTGCCCATTATGATGAGATTATGGAAAGGACCATCGTCCGCTGTCAGCCTGTGATCGAGATTTATGAAAGGCTTTATTCTGATTACGATGAGCTGTGCAGGAAACTTCTTGTGCCGATGTAATTGACAAGCCTGCTGCTTTTATAGTAGGCTTAAGAAAAGAACCGGAATGGAGGACAGGGAGCAGGATGGATATTTTAGACTATTATATTAAGCTGGTGGATTTTCTCGGCGAGGTGATGGGGGAAGATACGGAAGTGCTCTTGAGGGACTGCCGGAAACCGAAGCACGATATCATCGCCATCGCCAACGGACATGTGAGCGGAAGGACGGTCGGCGCTCCAATTACGGATTTTACCTTATCCATTCTGGCGAACGAACAGTGGAAGGAAAAGGATTACGTCGCCAATTATACGGGGGTGGCAAACCCCAACAAGAAGCTTCGCGCGTCCACCTTTTTTATCCGGGAAAACGGAATGCTGGTAGGACAGCTTTGTATCAATGTGAACCTGGAAAAGTACGAGATGATGAGCGAGCAGATCAGACGCCTTGGCGGGATGCATCTGATGCCTCAGAAGGAAGAGGAGATGGACGGCGGAAAAGCCGTGGAGCATTTTTCCAACGATGTGATCCATGAACTGCTGGAGCAGGCGGTGACAAGAACGGTCGGCTCCTGTGAGGAGCTGGTGCGCCAGCGCCTGACGCAGGATGACCGGGTCAGCATTGTCACTGAGTTAAACCGCAATGGGCTGTTTCAGCTGAAGGGGGCGGTCAGTGAGATTGCAGAATATCTGTATTGTTCCGAGGCGAGCATTTACCGTTATTTATCGAAAGTTACGAAGGGGAATGCCTGACAGGCAGCAGCAAAATAAGAACAGGACAGACTGGGGATGATAAGAACGCCTCCGGTCTGTTTTTGTATTTCAAAGTTTCCTTCTGGTATTATTCTTATGATAATAAATTATTATTAATATAATTGACGCGCCGTTGGACTCATTGTAGAATGATAGGTGGAAAGATAACGATATGAGAAAGAGAAGAAGGGAGAGGTTGAGATGATACAGCAGTTATGTTCTGTTACAACGCTATGGTCGGCAGGGGTGATCCTTGTGTTTTTTGCGCTTGTGTATGGGATGAACCGGCTGCCTAAGAAGCGGTTCGGCTTTGCTAAGAGAGTCCTGATTGGAAGCGGCTGCGGCAGTGTCTTCGGTCTTTTCGTATATTACATGGACGGATGGCTGGGAGGAGTCCTGCGTGAGGACGCGGCGGGCTGGTTTGCTATGGTTGGAAACGGCTATATCTCGTTGTTTAAGGTTTTGGTAGTACCTGCGATACTGATCGCGACGGTACGGATGGTCCTTCACACGCCGGTCTATCAGGAAGTGCCAAAACATGTGAAAGTCAGAAAATGGGTAAACACGCTGATGCTGGCCTTGTCTGCAGCAGTCGGCCTGGCATCCGGCATCCTGCTGAACGTCGGCGGGCGCACCGGGATGATGCCGGGGCAGGTGGCGTTTCAGGAGGGAAAAAGCCTGCCGGAGCTGCTCTACGGGCTGATCCCGTCCAATATCACGATGGATGTGCTGACCGGAAATGTGACGGCGGTCTTTGTCATTGCCGTCCTGACCGGCATCGCGGCGCGGCGCATGTCAGGAAAATATATGGAGACGGTAAAGCCGTTTTTTGATCTGACGGAGGCTGCATTTTCCATCATGGGCAGTGTCTGTAAGACGGTTATTGCATGGAAGCCATCGGGGGCGGCAGCGATTATGGCGCTGTTTTTGGGCATCAATGGCCCGGTCGGGCTTTGGCGGCTGATCCATTTCCTTCTGGTGCTGATCCTGGCGGCGGCAGTGATGCTTTTTTTACAGCTCGTTTTGTCGGCGTTTCACGGAGTGGGACCTGCAAGGTTTTTAAGCGCCGGGCGGGAGGCGATGGTCAAGGCGGTAAAGACCTGTTCCGGTTCTGCCTGCCTGCCGGAAGCCAGGGCGGCCCTTTCCGATGGACTGGGGCTTGATCCGGAGATTACAGGCGAGACGGCGGCCTATGCCATAGCTTCGGGCATGCAGGGCTGTGCGGCGCTGTTTCCGGCGCTGGCGCTGGTGTTCACCATCAATATGGCGGGTGTCGCATGGACGCCGGATTTGATCGCGGCGGCGGTGGTGGTCATCGTGGCGGTATCTTATGGCATCACCGGGGTGCCGGGGACGGCGATGACGTCGGAGTTTGCGGCGGTTCTTGGAACCGGGATGGGCGGCATCATCAATTTCATCGGTCCGATGATTGCCATTGACCCGATAGGGGATGTATTCCGGACCCTGATCAATGTAACCGGATGCATGACCAATGCGATTCTTGTAGAGAGAAAGGTGAGAAAATGAAAGTAGTGATCATCGGGGGTGTTGCGGCGGGAATGTCCGCAGCTTCCAAGCTAAAGAGGAATCTAAAGGAGCAGGCAGACATTGTAGTTTATGAAAAAGGCGGCGAAGTCTCCTACGGGGCGTGCGGAATCCCGTTTTATATCTCCGACCATATCAAGCAGGGGAAAGAACTGATCGCGAGGACGGCAGAGGAATTTTCAAGGAGCGGGATACCGGTAAAGACGTATCATGAGGTCCTGAGCGTGGATACCGAACAGAAGACGGTACAGGTCAGGGATTTAAAGAGCGGGGAGACCTTTCTTGATCCGTATGACAAGCTGGTGATCGGAAGCGGGGCTTTCGTGCGGCATTTTCCACCGTTTGACCAGACATATGAAAACTTGTTTGAAATCCGTGACGTGGCGGATGGGACAAAGGTCAAGGCGGCGCTCATGGAGGAAAAGAACCGGCATGTGGTCATCGTCGGAGCAGGATTTATCGGGCTGGAAGTGTCAGAGGCCTGCCGCCGGTACGGAAAAGAGGTCACGGTAGTCGAGATGGCAGGGCATGTATTGTCTGCCTTTGACCCAGAGGTCAGCGGGGCTCTGGAAGAGGAGTTAAAGAAAAACGGCGTGACGGTAAAGACCGGCTGCAAGGTAACGGAGCTTAAGACGGAAAACGGGCGGATTGAGACGGTTGTCCTGACGGACGGTTCCGTGACGGAAGAGATCCCCGCGGATATCCTGATCAACAGCGCCGGTATCGCTCCGGCAACCGGGTTTATCGACACCGTAAAAAAGGCGGGAAACGGGGCAATCTGTGTCAATGAAAGGATGGAGACGAGCGTACCGGACGTCTATGCGGCGGGAGACTGCAGCATCATGAAGTCCGGCATCACCGGGAGATTTACTTACGCGCCTCTTGGCACCAATGCCAATAAGCAGGGACGTATCATCGGGGATGTCCTCGGCGGTGTGGAGCCAAAGCCGTTTAAGCTGATCGGAAGCTCGGCGCTGCGTCTGTTTGGGCTGGATGCCGCCAAGGTTGGCCTGTCGGAGAAGGATGCAGAGGCAGCGGGGATCGCATATAAGGCACATACGATCACCGGAAACAGCTACGCCTCCTACTATGGGACAGAAAAGCTGAATATCAAGCTGATCTACGACCCGGATACGAAAAAAATCCTGGGGGCAGAGACCTGGGGGCAGGGGATCGTGGTGCCGAGGGCAAATTATTATGCCATCGCCATTCACGCCGGTCTGACTGTGGATGAGATGGGATTTATGGACCTTTGCTACTCACCGCCGTTTTCAGGGGTATGGGATGCGGCTTTGATTGCTTCCAACACGGCAAAATAGACACTTTTACGGAAAGAGGAGAAGATGTATGGAAAAGAGAGAAAAAGCACAAAAGAAATCGTGGATCCTTAGCGGTCTCGATAAGGTTGAGGCCGCGGGCAACAAGCTTCCGCATCCGCTGACGATATTTTTTTATCTGGCAGTTGCAGTTGTGATCATCTCGGGGATCGGTTCAGCTATGGGGTGGAGCGCGACGGGGGAGATGTACAATTCGTCTTCTGGCGCGGTGGAAGAGACTACGGTTTCGATCGTCAGTCTGTTCAGCGTATCGGGGCTCCGCTACATGCTGACCAGCGCGGTTACCAACTTTACAAATTATGCGCCCCTTGGCTTTACGATCGTCATCATGCTGGGAATCGGCGTGGCGGAGAGCTCCGGTTACCTGAACGGGCTGATCCGCAAGGTGGTCCAGATCACACCGGCGGCCCTTGTGACCCCGATGGTGGTATTTATCGGCGTTATGACAAATGTAGCTGAAAATGCAGGATATGTTGTTTTTATTCCGCTTGCGGCGATGATTTTCAAGGCTTACAAGAAGCATCCGCTGGCCGGGATCGCGGCGGGCTTTGCAGGCGTTTCCGGCGGATTTTCCGCAAACCTGCTGATTGGCTCTACCGATGCGATCTTGTCCGGTTTTTCGGATGCGGCTGCGAAAACCCTGGACCCGGCCTACAGCGTGACGGCTCTGTCCAACTGGTTCTTTATGATCGTGTCTACCATCGTGATCACGATAATCGGTACACTGGTGACAGAAAAAGTCGTGATTCCCCGTCTTGGTCCATACAAAGAGAATGGAGACGGAACGCTGATCGAGCCGACCGGTGAGATGACGGAAAAAGAGGGAAGGGCCCTGAAAGCGGCAAACATGGTGTTCCTCGGCATCGCCGCATTTTATATCATCAGCTGTATCCCGCAGGATTCATTTATGAGAAATGCAGAGACGAAAAGCCTGATTGACGGTTCCACGCTGATGAACGCGATCATTCCGCTGTTTACGCTGCTGTTTTTTGTGCCATCCTTTGTGTATGGGAAGATTTGCGGGACATTTAAGACGGATAAAGATGTGGTGGCATCCTTTACGAATGCTATCGCCTCCATTTCCGGGTTTATTGCGATGGCATTTATGGCGGCCCAGTTTACCAGCTATTTCAGCCGCACCAACATGGGAAGAATCCTGTCCTTTAAAGGGGCAGAGCTGCTGCAGAGCCTGAACATCAACTCGGTGGGGCTGGTATTGTGCTTTATCCTGGTGACGGGGTTCATCAATCTGTTTATGGCATCGGCGTCTGCAAAATATGCGATTTTTGCCCCTGTGTTCATCCCGATGTTCATGAAGCTCGGGCTCTCCCCGGAGCTGACCCAGGTCGCATACCGGATTGGAGACAGTACGACCAATATCATTGCACCGGTGCTTGCGTGGATCCCTTATATCCTGACGATCATGAAAAAATATGATAAAGATGCAGGATGGGGCACCCTGGTATCTTCCATGGTTCCATACAGCTTTGCGTTTATGTTTGGGTGGTTTTTGCTTTTGGCATTCTGGATGCTTACGGGGCTGCCGCTGGGGCCGGGGGCGCCTGTGTTTTATGGGGTATAGTTAATTGGGGGCGTGGAGGAAGGGCGAGGACAGAGAGACGCCCTTTTTCCACGTCCCTGTCCAGCTCACCTAACAATTCCACCTAACAATTCCATCGAATTTATCTCTTGGAAACCAGGCAATCCTATGCTATACTAAATACATTCCAAAGTGAAGTGTTTTATCATATCCTGCGGCATCTCTGCCGCAGTAAGGTTAACTGCTGATGGTATTTGTCAGACAGTCTGTAGTGCAAAGCCTGCACTGTGATGGCCGGTTCGGCCGGGAAATCAGTTTTGGAAAAAAGGAGAAAGAAGGGGGGCTGCCCAAAAGACTCTTGAAGTAGGTATCGGATTTTATTATAATAAAGGAAAAGACCGTGACCCGCTGTATTCGGCTGTGATGGAGTTTATTGTCAGAGCAAATAAAAAAGAGTATGAGGAGGGATTGGATGTGTGCCAGGCATTGGAAGAACTGTTTGAAGGGAAATTGAATGAGAGAGAGGCGCGGGGAGAAATTAAGTTTGTGGTTTCCCAGGTCCGGAAAAAATATGAGAAACATATCACCCCCTTGCAGGCGGCAGAAGCTCTGGAGTTAGAAGAGTCTTATGTAACGCTTATCATGGAAATGATCCGGGAGAATCCGGAGATGGATGATCTGGCGATCGCGGCGGAGCTGTTAAAAGACTGGGAATAGGCGATTTATCGCAAATTGCAAATCCCCATGAAATATGTTACACTATACGAATGCTGCAGGCGGGTCCGGGCGGGACTCGCCATACGCAGGAAATAAGGAGGCAGGGATGATAAAACTGGTTGTATCAGATATCGATGGCACGCTTTTGGAGGACGGGCAGCATACGCTGAACCCGGAGCTGTTTGAGGTGATACGGAAGCTGCGGGAGAACGGAATGCAGTTTGCTGCGGCCAGCGGGCGGCAGTGGGCGAGTATTGAGGCCGTATTTGAGCCGGTCAAGGAGAAGATATTTTATCTGTCGGATAACGGCGCTTATGTGGGGTGCCATGGGAGGCAGTTGTTTGCCAATACGATAGACCGGGAAACGGTGATGGACATGGTAAGGGATATCCGCGCGGCCGGGCTGGATGTGATGGTCAGCGGACCGGACGTGGTCTATATGGATACGCCGAATGAAGAGTTTTACCGCTGGATGGTGGACGGATACAAGTTCCGGGTGGAACGGGTGGATGACCTTTTGAAGGTTGAGGATGAGTTTATCAAGATTTCCGCTTATAAAAAGTCGGATGTGGAGGGCGCGACCAAAGAACTTCGGGAGAAATACCAGGACAGGCTAAAGATTGCCATATCGGGAGATATGTGGATGGACTGCATGGCGCCTGGGATCAATAAAGGCGTGGCGGTCAGGCTTTTACAGGATAGCCTGGGGATTGCCCCGGAGGAGACGATCGCATTTGGCGACCAGCTCAATGATATTGAGATGCTGGAATCGGTGTATTACAGCTTCGCAATCGGAAACGCAAGGCCGGAAGTGAAGCAGGTGGCAAAATTCCAGGCAGATACAAACGTCAATGACGGCGTATTGAAAATTTTAAAATTGTTGGTATCGTGAGTACCTTGCGCAGGAGGAATGGACGGAAATGAGGTTTTTGCACACATCGGATCTGCATATTGGAAAAACCGTCTGTGGATTCTCCATGCTGGAAGAGCAAAAGGCTGCACTGGACCAGATTCTCGGGATTGTCGGAGAGAAGCAGGTCGATGCGGTCTTTTTGAGTGGAGATTTATATGACAGGGCGCTGCCGCCGTCCCAGGCGGTGACGCTGCTTGATACATTTTTGACCAGACTGGTGGACATGGGCGTACTGGTATGCGCCATCGCCGGAAATCATGACAGCGGGGAACGGATTGGGTTTGCCAACCGGATCCTGGAGTATAAAGGATTACATATGGAAGGGGTCTTAAGCGGACAGGTGCGGTATGTGGACTGGACAGGGCAGCAAAAAAAATCCGGGGAAAACGTCCGCATCCATATGCTTCCCTTTGCAAAACCGGCGCAGGTGCGGGATCTGTACCATACGGATGCCGATACCTATGAAGCCTGTATGCAGGAGCTGTTAAAGCATGTGGAGTATCTGGAAGATGGAAAAAATATCCTCCTGACCCATCAGTTTGTGGTGGACCGCGGCGCAGAGCCGGAGCTGTCGGATTCGGAGACGAGGGTCAGCGTCGGCGGGGCGGACCAGGTGGAGGCCGTCAATTTTAAACGGTTTGACTATGTGGCGCTGGGGCATATCCACGGACCGCAAAGGATCGGGGACGGACCGGTGTATTACAGCGGCTCCCCGATAAAATATTCGTTTTCCGAGGTCTGTCACAAGAAGTCTGTCATCATCGGGGAGTGGGATGAAAACGGGAAACTGATCGTGGAACGGGTTTCCATCACCCCGGTCCATGACATGCGGAAAATCCGTGGGAAGCTGGAGGAACTGACGGCTCCCGAGGTGGTGGCGGCAGCGGATGAACAGGATTATCTGCTTGCCGTCCTGACCAATGAGGAGGAGCTGGTGGATGCCATCGGCACGCTGCGGAGCGTATATCCCAATATCATGCAGATCCAGATGGAGCGGGGGAAAAGCCGGGACAGCGGGGAAGCAGAGAGCGGGGGAGCGGACTGGAAGGAAAAGTCCCCCTATGAACTGTTTGAACTGTTTTTCCGGTTTGTGATGGATACCGAGATGAGCGAAGAGCAGAAGCTGCTCGTCCGGGACGTGATCGAGCAGGCAAAGGAGGGCGGAGCATGAAGCCTCTGAAACTGATTCTCAGCGGCTGGGGACCGTATAAAGATACCCAGACGGTAGATTTTTCACCGCTGCAAAAGGGCGGGCTGTTTTTGATCACGGGTCCTACCGGGGCGGGGAAGACCATGATCTTTGACGGGATCACTTTTGCGCTGTACGGGGAAGTCAGCGGGAGCATCCGGGAAAAGGACAGCCTTCGCAGCGATTTTGCCGCGCCGGATGCAATGACAAAGGTGGAACTGTATTTTCTCCATCAGGGAGTCTCGTACCGGATCGTTAGAAATCCACGTTATGACCGCGCCAAACTGCGGGGGGAAGGGACGACGACGGAGAATGAAGCGGGGGAGCTGTACCGGGACGGAGCGCTTCTTGCCACGGGAAGCCAGCAGGTGACCGACGCCGTGACGGAACTTCTCGGTCTGAATTACAGGCAGTTTAAACAGATATCCATGATCGCACAGGGCGAGTTCCAGCAACTTCTTACGGCCAGCTCCAAAGAACGGACCCTGATCTTCCGGGATATCTTCCAGACAAAGCTGTATGATACGATCACCCAGATGCTGGGGCAGAGGGTGAAGGAGTTAAATGGCAGGCTGGATGAGTGCCGGCACCGGATGGACGAGTGCATGGCATCGTTCCGGCTGGATGGGGAAGTGTGGCAGAAGCTGTACCAGCAAAAAAACAGAAATTATCAGAAGATCACCGCCTTCATCGGACAGGAGCTGGAGGAGGCAAAGCGGATAAGGGAAAGCCTGAAGGAACAGCAGGACGTCCTGGAGCGGGAATATAAGGCGCAGCTTCAAAAAACGGAGCAGGCACGTCAGAACAACCGCCTGATCGAGCAGTATCTTGCAGACCAGGCCCGCCTGGAAAAACAGAAAGAAGAGTTGGGCGAGCTAAAAGAGAAGAGCCGGGCTCTTCAGAAAGAGGCCAAAAAGCTGCCGGAACGAAAGGCATATCTGGAGCAGCAGCAGGACGCGCTGCGGATTCTGGAAGAACAGTACCAGAGAGCCAGGACCTGGAAGCTGGAGCGGGAACATTTAAGCCGGCTCCAGGAGCAGTACCTGGAACTGGACAGACAGGCAAAGGAAAAAAAGCTGGACTATGAATACCAGGACGACCGTTACCGGAAGGCTGCTGCCGGGATTCTGGCACAGGGGCTTTTGCCTGGGCAGCCCTGTCCTGTCTGCGGATCGCCGGATCATCCGTCTCCGGCCGGGATGGCGGGAGATATCCCGGATGAAAAGCAGATCCGAAGGATGAAAGAGGAAGCCGAACGATGGCTGGGACTTGCAGGCGAGGCGCAGGCGAAGGCGGCGTCCTCCCTGGGCGCTCTCAGGCAGATGGAGCAGAATCTGGGAGACTGGAAGGACAGGCTTGAAAAAGCGCCGGAGGAAAGCCTGCAGGGACTGCTTACGCAGGTGGAGGATGCCAGGACGGCGCTTGCCGCCTTGCGGCAGGAGATTGCCGGAGCAGAACGGGCGTGCCGGGAGGCGGAAGTTGCGAAAGAAAAGGCGGAGGCGGCTTACAGGCAGGGAAAAGAAACGCTGAGAAAACCGAAAGTCATGGAAAAACAGGATGTGACGGAACAAAACCGCATCGCCGGAGAACTGGAGGGGAAACGACGGCAGCTTGCCCGAGAGCTGGAACGGCTCCAGACTTCCCTGAGCATAAACGGGGCGGGCCTAAAACAGCTGGAGGCCCATCTTGGGACCAGGCAGGAACTGGAGACGGAATATGGGAGCCTGCGGAAGGTGGAGCGGGCTGCGGCAGGCGGCAATAACCGGAAGCTGGTGCTGGAGCAGTATGTCCTGTCGGTGTACTTTGAAGACATCCTGCGGGCGGCAAACCTCCGCCTGTGCGCGATGACCGGAGAACGCTACGAGCTGTACCGGGTGGAAGAGAGCCGGGACAGGCGGATGAAGGAAGGGATGGAACTGGAGGTTTTGGACCAGTATACAGGCAGGCGGCGTTCCGTAAAGACACTTTCCGGCGGGGAGTCCTTTAAAGCGGCGCTGGCACTGGCGCTTGGCACCTCGGATGTGGTGCAGGGATATGCCGGCGGAATCCAGGTGGAGACGCTGTTTGTGGACGAGGGGTTTGGCGCGCTGGACGGAGAATCCTTAAACCAGGCGGTGCAGATCCTCACTGCCCTCAGCGGGGGACAGCGGATGATTGGGATCATATCCCATGTAGAAGAGCTGAAAGAACAGATTGACGCCCAGATCCTGGTGCAAAAAAACAATAATGGAAGTAGCATTCAGACGAATTTTGAGATATACTCTATATAAGATACTGCTCAGAAGTGATAACAGGAGTTTAACATAGATGATAAAAACAAATAAAAAGAAAAAGGCGCTCGCAGTGTGCCTTGCCGTCGTGATGATGGCGGCGGCAGGCTGCAGCGGGGGGATTCCTATCGTATCTGAGGTACGGGAGACCTCCGGATACACCAATCCCCAGACCATGATACTGATCGCGACGGAGAAGAACCGTTACCGCAGCGTATATACGGACCAGATCTGGCAGGTGCAGGTGGATGAGGACGGAACGACATTCAAGACGTATCTGCTGGGAGAGGTGAAAAACTTCCTCAGGGAGCTCAAGACAATGAATCTGCTTGCAGACCAGGAAGGGATCGGGCTGACAGCACAGGAAAAAGAAAAGCTGGGCGGTCTGGCAAGCCGGTATTACGAAAGCCTCACTCCGGAGGACCTGGCGTATATGGGCGTGGAGGAATCGGATGTCTACACGATGTATGAGGAATATCACCGGGCCAACAAACTGGTGGATGAACTGACCCGGGATGTGAACCTGGAGATCAGTGACAGCGAGGCAAAGATGATCACGGTGGAGGAGATCAGACTCGGCGACGCGCAGACAGCCGAGGAGGTATATGATCAGGTGACTGCGGAGGATGCCGATTTTACATCCATCGCAAAGTCTTATTCGGAGGATGCCGAGATTTTAAAGCAGGTGGGCAGGAGTGAGCGGCCAAAAGAGTATGAGGACGTGGTCTTTCAGCTTGCGGCCGGGGAGATCAGCCCGGTCATCCGGGAGGAAGGCGCTTATTACATCGTCCGGTGCGTCAGCGACTATGACGAGGAGGCGACGCTTAAGCGGAAGCAGCAGCTTTCCCTCTATCGGAAGAACCAGGCATTCCGCCAGATATATGATGCCTTTGCCGCGGAGCATCCGGTTGCAATCGAGGGAAGCATCTGGGAGGATGTGTCCTTTACCTCGGACGACAATTCTACGGCAACCGGCTTTTTTGAACTGTATCAGGAAGCGATGAACGAATGGGGAGCATAAAGGCATAGGAGAGAGCAGGGTATGGTAGCGCTTAAGATTGATGATATCAAAGGGTTTACAAAAAAACTGTTTATTGGAAATGTATTTGATATTTTCCTTTTGCGGGAGGCGACGATTGTCACATTCAATACCTTTTCCATCGACGGGCATATCCGTCAGGGATATTATACGGAGGAGGAGCTGGAGGAGAATAAGATTGAGGAGCTGTCTTCTTGGAAGGCGATCAAGCCGATCTGTTTTTCGCTGATCAAAGGGAAGAAGCTTCCGGGCAGTTTCCATATCACCCTGCAGCTTTCGCCGGAGCAGGTGGAGAAATTCCTGATCCACAGCCAGGTGGGGCTGACCGTGAACCAGGTGAACGGAATCTGTATGAACATCCGCTATGAGGACAATGTCCTCTACTGTGTCAGCGGGACATCCCTGAATATTTTTACGCTTGACAAGTCGATCGATATGGAATGGGATGAGGCGCTGCGCCTGTTTTTGCGTCAGCAGGAGATTGACTATACAGAGGACAGAGGATGAGATTGAGATGATTAGCACTCATGATGGATGAGTGCTAATTTTTTGTTGACAATTTTGCTGCGAGGTAGTAGAATAATTTCATGGGTTAGCAGCCGGACGGTCCGGTGGCTAAAAACGAAGAGAAAAAGAAGGAGTGAATAGAAGATGAGCAGCAAGACAGGCAACTTATCGATCAACAGTGAAAACATATTTCCGATTATCAAAAAGTGGTTGTATTCTGACCATGATATCTTTTATAGAGAGCTGATCTCCAACGGCTGTGACGCCATCACCAAGCTGAAGAAGTTAGAGCTGATGGGAGAGTTTGAGCGGCCGGAAGGACTGGAGTATAAAGTCCAGGTTACCGTAAACCCGACGGACAAGACGATCACCGTGACAGACAACGGTATGGGTATGAGCGCAGAAGAGGTGGAAGAATATATCAACCAGATCGCATTCTCCGGCGCACAGGACTTTTTGGAGAAGTACAAAGATAAGGCCAACGAAGACCAGATCATCGGTCATTTCGGCCTGGGATTTTATTCCGCATTCATGGTTGCCGACAAGGTGACGATCAGTACCAAATCTTATCAGAAGGACGCAGCTCCGGTGTACTGGGAGTCTGACGGCGGTCTGACCTTTGAGATGAAGGAAGGGGACAGGCAGGAGCATGGTACGGCGATCACCTTATATCTGAATGAGGACAGCTATGAGTTTTCCAACGAATACCGCGCCCGCGAAGTCATCGAAAAATACTGTGCCTTTATGCCGGTGCCGATCTATCTGGACAATGCAGAGGCAGAGCCGCAGTATGAGACGATCGACAAAGAGGAGCTGACCGAGAAAGATACCATCGTCGAGACGGTACTGGAGGAGGCAAAGACCGAGGAGCGGGAGAATGAAAACGGCGAGAAAGAGACCGTGGAAGTGGAGCCGGCAAAGGAGCGTTATAAGATTCTGAAACGCCCGGTGGCGCTCAACGACACCACCCCGCTGTGGAACAAGCATCCGAATGAATGCACCGAAGAAGAGTACCGGACGTTCTATCGCAAGGTATTTATGGACTATAAGGAGCCGTTGTTCTGGATCCACCTGAATATGGATTATCCGTTCAACTTAAAGGGAATCCTGTACTTCCCGAAGATCAATACAGAGTATGATTCCATCGAGGGAACCATCAAGCTGTTCAATAACCAGGTATTTATCGCGGACAACATCAAAGAGGTCATCCCGGAATTCCTGATGCTGTTAAAGGGCTGTATCGACTGCCCGGACCTGCCGCTCAATGTATCCAGAAGCGCCCTGCAGAACGATGGCTTTGTAAAGAAGATTTCCGATTACATCACGAAGAAGGTTGCGGATAAGCTGACCGGTATGTGCAAGACAGACCGGGAAAACTACGAGAAATACTGGGATGACATCGCTCCGTTTATCAAGTTCGGCTGCCTGAAGGATGAGAAGTTTGCGGAGAAGATGAACGACTACATCCTGTTTAAGAACCTGGACGGCAAGTACCTGACACTGAAAGACTGTCTGGAGGAGAACAAGGAGAAGCACGAGAACACGATCTTCTATGTGACCGATGAGAAGGAGCAGAGCCAGTACATCAACATGTTCAAGGCTGAGGGCATGGACGCCGTGATCATGCCGCACAATATCGACAGCCCGTTCATCGGACATCTGGAGCATAAGAATGAGAATCTTAAGTTCCTGCGGATCGACGCGGACTTAAATGACACCTTCAAGGAAGAGGTAAAGGAAGACGACGAGGCGTTTAAGGCAGACAGCGAGACACTGACCGGTATTTTCCGCAAGGCTCTGAACAATGATAAGCTGGAGATCAAAGTGGAGAAGCTGAAAAATGAGAATGTATCTTCCATGCTGACTGTTTCCGAGGAGAGCCGCCGGATGCAGGATATGATGAAGATGTACAATATGTACGGCATGGACCCGTCCATGTTTGGCGGCGCAGGCGAGACGCTGATCTTAAACGCCAACAACAAGCTGGTACAGTATGTGCTGGGACACGGAGACGGCGAGATGACCGGAAAGATCTGCGAACAGCTGTACGATCTGGCGCTGTTGAGCCACGGAACCCTTTCACCGGAGCGCATGACCGGGTTTATAGCGAGAAGCAATGAAATCATGATG
Source organism: Lachnospiraceae bacterium (assembly GCA_030825115.1). GTDB lineage: Bacteria > Bacillota > Clostridia > Lachnospirales > Lachnospiraceae > Brotaphodocola. Next base: position 29,394 of record JAPJQL010000003.1, on the reverse strand, counting down.
ATGATGGCAGGAGAATAATGCTCTGTCAGCTTGTTTGTGGAAAAGACTCTACACGGAAAACGTTAGAGTCTTTTTCTGTTTTTGTGGTACAATAAGTATCATGAAGGACGAATGGGAGAAAAAATCATGAAACAAGAGATAGAAAAACCAGAAGCGGCGCAGCCGCGTCCAGTCGGGAGGTCATTGGATCTGACTCAGGGAGCTCCGGTAAAAAGCCTCTTTTTGTTTGCGCTTCCGCTGATACTGGGCAACCTGTTCCAGCAGTTTTATAATATGGTGGATACGATGATCGTCGGGAACTTTGTGGGGGAGGAGGCGCTGGCAGCGGTTGGGGCATCTTATGCGCTGACCAATGTGTTTATCATGATCGCGATTGGAGGAGGCAACGGCGCATCTGTCCTGACGTCCCAGTATCTCGGGGCGAAAGAGTACCGGAAGATGAAAACCAGCATAGCGACGTCCCTGATCGCTTTTTTGCTGTTGAGCATCCTTTTGGGGATGTTCGGGCTATTTTACAGCGGAAGGATACTGGAACTTTTGCAGACGCCGGAGAATGTGATGGGTCAGGCCAGGACGTACCTGGGCATATATTTTGCCGGACTTCCATTTCTGTTTATGTATAATGTGCTGGCGGCGGTATTTAACGCGATGGGGGATTCCAGGACTCCGCTGAAACTTTTGATCTTTTCTTCCCTGCTCAATGTGGTCCTGGATATCGTGTCGGTCACGGTGCTTGGCAGAGGCGTCGACGGAGTGGCAGTTGCCACGGTGATATCCCAGGGGATATCGGCTTTGATTTCTTTTGGAATTTTGCTGCACAGGCTGAGCGCACTGTCAGAGCCGGGAAAAGAGGAAAAAAGGGCGGCGCTTTTCCAGAAGGAGATGCTGTATACGGGAACGAGGATTGCGCTTCCCACCATTTTGCAGCAGTCCATCGTCTCGATCGGGATGCTGCTGGTGCAGTCGGTGGTCAACGGGTTTGGCTCTGCGGCGCTGGCGGGATATTCGGCGGCGGCCAGGATCGAATCGATCTGCGTGGTCCCAATGATTGCAACAGGGAATGCGGTTGCCACATTTTCGGCACAGAATATCGGTGCGAAAAAGTATGAGCGGGTACAGCAGGGATACCGGGCAAGCTTTCGGATCATCGGCGGATTTGCAGTGCTGACCGCGGTGGTGCTGGGGCTGTTTAATCAGGCGATCATCTCCGGCTTTTTAAGAGGGAATCCAAGCCCCGACGCGTTTGCGGCCGGGACGGGGTATCTGTCTTTTATCGCGTGGTTTTTTATCCTCCTGGGGATGAAGGCCTGTGTGGACGGCGTTCTCAGAGGAGCGGGGGACATGTTGGTGTTTACCGTCGGGAACCTGGTCAACCTGGCGATCCGGGTCAGCGCCGCCTTTTATTTTGCACCGCTGTGGGGGCTGAAGGCGGTATGGTGTGTCATGCCGTTTGGCTGGTTTGCCAATTTTGCGATCAGCTTTGGACGGTATCTGACCGGGAAGTGGAGGCAAAAGAAGGTCATCTGATCTGCGGCTTCGTTCATCCGGGTATTGTAATATCACAAATTTATGCTATAATAAGTAGTAATGAAAACTACGTATGAGAGTGATATGATAGCGCTGGATGGCAAGATGCAGCGCTGGCAGGAGGAAAAAGATGAGTTATAAGATTATAGGGGACAGCTGCCTGGATTTAACAGAAGAATTAAAAAAAGACCCGCGCTTTCAGATGGTGCCGCTGACGCTGCAGGTGGATGATTATATGGTAATCGATGACGAGACGTTTGACCAGAAGGCATTTATCCAGATGGTGGCGTCAAGCCCGAACTGCCCGAAGACGGCATGTCCGTCGCCGGAGGCGTTTAAAGAGGCATATGAGTGCGAGGCGGAGGATGTGTATGTGATCACCCTGTCCAGCCATCTGAGCGGCACGTTTAACAGCGCCGCCCTTGGGAAGGAACTGTATGAGGAGGAGCATGGCCCAAAGAACATCCTTTTGATCGACTCGGAGTCGGCTTCTTCGGGAGAGCTGAATCTGGCCCTTGCAATCCGGGATATGTACGAGGCCGGGCTGGAGTTTGCCGAGATTTCGGAGAAGATCCTGAAAATGCGGGATGAGCAAAAGACATATTTTGTGATCGATTCCTTAGAGCCGCTTCGGAAGAACGGAAGGCTGACCGGGCTGCAGGCGTTTTTTGCCACGGCGTTGAATATCAAACCGGTGATGGGCGCAGACCACGGCGTGATCATCAAGCTGGATCAGGCGCGGGGCGTGAACAAGGGACTTGCACGGATGTGTGAGATTGCGGCAAAGAATGCGAAGGATGCGGACATCAGGCGGGTGGTGATCGCCCACTGCAATAACCCGGAGCGGGCAGAGCTTGTACGGCAGGAGCTGGAGAGCCGCAAGATCTTTCCGGAGATCGTCGTGACGGAGACCGCAGGCGTGGCCACGGTGTATGCAGGAGACGGAGGCGTGATCCTGGCAGTTGGCTGACGAGAGGTTGTTATTTGTCTTACAGATAAAAGAAAAAGGGAGTGTTTCCCACCGATGACAGGGTGTGTCGGTGAGAGGCACTCCCTTTTTGCAGAACAGTGTCAGAAGGAATGTGGAAAATGGTTGTAGAATATCGGGTTTCTGTGTAGAATAGGAGAAACGGAGGGAACTATGAAACGATGGAGAAAAACAGCGGCTGCCCTGGTGGCGGCAGCGTTTCTGCCGGCCCTGGCGCTTGGCGGATGTGCAAAGTCAGATTATGAATATATTCCGATGGAAGAAGAAGCCGGGGCTTCGGGCGGTCAGGAAGACGTCATTGTTCTGGAAGCGGATCTGGTCCCCGATACGGGACAGGCAGCCGAGGAACAGGATAAGGATTTGGAGCGTGAGCCGGAGAGCGGCGCGGTTATGCTGCTGTTTGGCGGAGACGTACTGCTTTCGGAACATGTGCTGAATGCGTATCAGAAAGGCGGCGGGATCGGCGGAGTGCTCGACAGCGGTTATCGCGAGGCAATTGATGAGGCTGATTTTTTTATGGTGAACCAGGAGTTTCCATTTAGCAGCCGTGGGACTGCGGCCGCGGACAAGCAGTATACCTTCCGCCTTCCGCCGGAAAAAGTGTCCGTCTTTCAGGAGCTGGGGATTGATGCGGTCACGCTTGCCAACAACCACGCGCTGGATTTTGGGACGGATGCACTGCTGGATTCCTGTGAAGTCTTGGATGGGGCGGGAATCCTTCACACCGGTGCGGGGGCAGACCTGGAAGCTGCCAAAAAGCCGGTCATTGCGGAGCTGAAAGGAATCCGTGTGGGTATATTAGGAGCTACCCGCGTCATACCGGAGGCGGGCTGGGCGGCAGGAAAGAACCATCCGGGGATGCTTGCCACCTATGATTCGGCCGTTACGCTGGAAGAGATCAGGCGGATGCGGCCGGAATGTGACTATGTGATCGTGTTTGTCCACTGGGGGATTGAGCGGGATGAAAGACCGCAGGAATACCAGCGGCAGATGGGGCGGCAGTATATTGACGCGGGAGCAGACCTGGTGATTGGAAGCCATCCCCATGTGCTCCAGGGGATCGAGTATTATCAGGGCAGGCCGATCGTGTACAGCCTCGGAAACTTTATATTCGGGAGTTCGATTCCAAAGACGGCGCTCCTGCAGGTGACGCTGCCTGTACATGGGACAGAGGAGAAAATGGCAGAGTTGCGGCTGATACCGGGAACGTCAGGTGCTGGTTACACCAGGAGGCTGACGGATGAGGGGGAGCTTCGAATGTTTTATGAATATATCGAGAGCATTTCCTATGACGTCAGCCTGGATCCCGGGGGAATCATCGTACCCGGGGCGCAGGGGTGAAATGATCCCCCTGCGTGATCCCTCGTTCTTTCAGCCGCCTTGTGATCGTGTTGAGGACAAGACGTTTGTTGGCGCTCCAGAGAGGGGCGATCAGCAGGTTTTTCGGACCATCGCCGGTGATCCGGTGAATCACCATCCGGGGCGGAAGGAGAGCGATGCAGTCGATGACCAGTTCGACGTATGCTTCCAGAGACATGACGGGAAAACCGTCCTCAAAGTAAAGGTCGGCAAGGTCAGTCCCTTTTAAGACATGGAGAAGCTGCAGCTTGATCCCCTGGATATCCTGCTGTGCAAGATAGGATACCGTCTGTAACATCCGGTTCCGGTCTTCTCCCGGCAGTCCGAGAATCGCGTGGACGATGACCTCCAGCCCCCGGCGGCGCAGCCGGGAAAGGGTATCCTCAAAGCAGGAGAGCTCATAGCCCCTGCGGATCAGGGAAGCGGTGTCCTGGTGGATGGTCTGCAGCCCAAGTTCCACCCAGACCGGTTTGATCTGATTCAGTCTGCCAAGCAGATCAAGGACCTCGTCCGGCAGGCAGTCGGGTCTGGTTGCCACGGAGAGCACCCGGACGTCGGGATGATGGATCGCTTCGGTGAAGAGCTCCTCCAGATATCCGACAGGCGCATACGTGTTTGTGTAGGACTGAAAATATGCAATGTATGGACCGTCGGCATTAAGCTTGTGCCGGATGCGGCCGGCGGCTTCTTCGATCTGTTCTGTGACCGAAAGCCTGCGCGGCGCGGCAAAGTCGCCGGAACCTCCTGCGCTGCAGAAGATGCAGCCGCGGCTTCCGAGCGTCCCGTCCCGGTTGGGGCAGGTCATGCCGCCGTCCAGTGCGATTTTATATACTTTGACGCCGAATCTTTTTTTCATCTCATAATCGAGCGAGTGGTAGGGCTTTTTGTTCCAGTCCATCTGATTCCCCCATGGTTTTCCCAAATATTTTCTGAAAGCTATTATAATCTATTTTCAGGAAAAAAAATATAGGAAAAGAAAAGAATATTATATTGTACCAGACTGTCCTGTTGTGATATACTTTTCGCAATGGCGGGGTTTGCCAGATGTTGGGTTACAGGAATAACATGGAGGGTAAGATGATGAAAGCAGAACAGACATTACAGGTATTGGAGTCAGAGGGCGCGAAGAAGCTGATGGAAGAGCTTTACGGGAAGGCCGGGGCGGCTGAGAATGTGGAGCGCTATCGCGATATGATTGAAAAGTTCAAAAAGACATTTGGGGATAAAGATATCCTGATGTTCAGCTCACCGGGGCGTACCGAGATCAGTGGAAACCATACGGACCACAACCACGGAAAGGTCCTGGCCGGCAGCATCAACCTGGACTGTGTGGGAATCGCAGCCAGAAACAATTCCTCCAAGGTGAATGTGGTCAGTGAGACGTTCAATCAGAAGTTTACCATCGATCTGAATAATCTGGCGCCGAGCGATAAAAAAGCCGGAACTATCGATCTGGTGAAAGGCCTGCTCAAGGGATTTGTGGAATCCGGTTATGAGATTGGCGGCTTTGACGCATATATTACCAGCAATGTCATCAGCTCTGCGGGAGTCAGCTCTTCCGCGTCGTTTGAGATGCTGCTCTGTTCGATGATCAATAAATTTTTCAATGAAGACCGCATGAATACCGTGGCTTATGCCCATATCGGAAAGTATGCGGAGAATGTATACTGGGATAAGGCTTCCGGCCTGTTAGACCAGATGGCCTGTGCGGTGGGCGGTCTGATCACGATCGATTTTTTGGAGCCGTCGGTTCCGGTCGTGGAGAAGATCGACTTTGACTTTGCATCCCGTGACCACAGCCTGATCATTGTACAGACGGGCAAGGGACATGCGGACCTGAGCGAGGATTATTCTTCCGTTCCGAATGAGATGAAGAAGGTGGCGGAGTATTTTGGCAAGGAAGTCTGCGCGGAGATTACGGAGGAGCAGGTGATCGAGAACCTGGCGGCCGTGAGAGCGTACGCAGGAGACCGATCTGTGATGCGCGCGCTGCATTTCTTTGAGGAGAACAAGCGTGTGGAGGCAGAGGTGACCGCTCTGAAAGAGGGCAGGTTTGAAGACTTTTTGATGAATATCACGGCATCCGGGAACTCATCCTGGAAGTGGCTGCAGAACTGCTATACCAACAGCAGTTTCCAGGAGCAGGGAATCTCGGTTGCACTGGCGCTGACGGAACTGTTTATCGCCAAAAAGCAGAAGGGGGCCTGCAGGATCCACGGCGGCGGATTTGCCGGAGTGATCATGGCAATGCTGCCGAACGAGATTGTGGAGGAGTATATTACATATATCGAGAAGGCGCTGGGCGAGGGCAGCGCATACCGGATGAGTATCCGGCCGTATGGGGCGGTTTGTCTCGATGATCTGATATAAGCAGGAGAAGGAAGTCTATCGTGCTGTTGTGGGTGGTGTAAGAAAGGAGTCCGACGATGCGAGGAGTAGAAACAAGGATCCAGGAGATCCGTCACAGGATCTTCTGCGAGGTGGCACGTATGGCTTATCATACGGAATGGCCGGTAGAAAAAAGAATTGAAGAACTGCCCTATAAGATCATTCCGGGGGAGGTTGGAAACTTCCGGAATGACGTATTTTTGGAGCGGGCGATCGTAGGAGAACGGCTGCGGCTGGCGATGGGGCTTCCCTACCGCAGTGCGGCGGAACATGCGCCTCTTTCGGATAATATCGAGGCGGCAGACCAGGCGGAGACGTACTACACCCCGCCGCTGATCAATGTGATCAAATTTGCATGCAATGCCTGTTCGGAGAAACGGGTGATGGTGACAGACGGCTGCCAGGGCTGTCTGGCCCACCCGTGCGTGGAAGTATGCCCGAAGGATGCGATCACCCTGGACAGGACCAATGGACGGTCCAGGATCGACGATGACAAATGTATCAAGTGCGGCAAATGTGCGACGGTCTGTTCCTACCATGCGATCATTGTCCAGGAACGTCCCTGCGCGGCGGCCTGCGGGATGGATGCGATCCATTCCGACGAAAACGGCAAGGCGGAGATTGACAACAGCAAATGTGTATCCTGCGGGATGTGCCTTGTAAATTGTCCTTTTGGCGCGATTGCCGACAAATCCCAGATCTTCCAGGTAATCCGTGCGATCCAGACCGGAGAGCGTGTCTATGCCGCGGTTGCCCCGGCATTTGTGGGGCAGTTTGGTCCGAAGGTGACGCCGGGCAGATTGCGTGCGGCGATGAAGGCGCTGGGATTTGCAGACGTATTTGAGGTGGCGATCGGCGCAGATCTTTGTGCGACCCAGGAGGCGATCGACTTTGTGACAGAGGTACCGGATAAACTGCCATTTATGGCGACGTCCTGTTGTCCTGCCTGGTCGATGATGGCAAAGAAGCTGTTCCCGGAGCACAAGCAATGCATCTCCATGGCGCTGACCCCGATGACATTGACGGCACGGCTGATCAAAAGCGAGCATAAAAATGCAAAGGTTGTGTTTATCGGTCCATGTGCGGCGAAAAAACTGGAAGCGATGCGTTCTGACATCCGGAGTGATGTGGATTTCGTGCTGACCTTCGAGGAGATGGCAGGCATATTTGATGCGAAACATGTGGACATCGAAACGATCGAGGAAGACCAGGACGGCGTCAACGACGCATCCACCGACGGCCGTAACTTTGCCGTGGCGGGAGGCGTGGCAAAATCCGTGGTGAATATCATCCACGAACGCTATCCGGACAGGGAGATCAATGTGGCAAACGCAGAAGGGCTGCGGGAATGCAGAAAGCTTCTGACGATGGCAACAAAGGGCAAATACCAGGGATATCTGCTCGAGGGCATGGCATGTCCGGGCGGCTGCGTGGCAGGGGCCGGTACGATGCAGCCGATCAAGAAATCCCAGGCTGCGGTGAACCTCTATGCATCCCAGGCCAAGCATAAGACCTCCAATGAGACGGAACATGTAAAAGAATTGAATAAACTGGTAGACTAATCATTTCCGATAAGATATAATCGGAGTGTCGAGGGGGATAGGAGCAGAAAAGGCTACTATCCCTTTTCCTTTTCTTTTACCGGGAATTGTGGTATGATGGCAGGCGGACAAAAGAAAGGACCGATCGATGCGACTGGAACGTAAGAAATTTATTGTGTTTTTGTTATATATTTTACTGCTGCTTGGCTGCCTTGGCATTGTGGTGGCAGTCAGCAGGCTGGCGGGGGATTCCGGCAGCCATACTCATCCTTCGAAAGAAACCGGCACAGAGGTTTCCGGGGAGGGAGCTGCGACTCCCTCAGATGCGGCTGCAGAAGGCGGGGTGACGGATGGCGGATGGCCAGACGGGAAAGAGGCGGCGGATGACCAGGAGACCGGGGAGGACGACGGCGCGGTTGAATGGAGCGAAGCGTACCGCCGGTGGTACTGGAAGAACCGGGACCGGGAGATGGGACTTTCTCAGCCAGAGGAAGCCGAACCGGAAAAACCTTATGTTTTTCCAACCATTATGATGGCTTCCGATCTCCACTATATGAGCAGCACGACCCACGACGAGGGGAAGGCATTTTGGAAGATGCTGGACGCTGACGACGGGAAGCTTCACCAGTACAGCGAGGAGATGGTCGACGCGCTGGTGGAGGAAGCGATTGCCAGGCAGCCGTCTGCCCTTGTTTTGAGCGGTGACATCACCTTAAACGGGGAGAGGGAAAATCATGAAAAACTGGCGGAGAAGCTGCGGCGGGTGCAGGATGCGGGGGTTCCGGTCGTTGTGATTCCGGGCAACCATGACATTAACAATAAGAATGCCGCGACTTATTTTGGCGAGAAAAAAGAACCGGCAGAATACCTGGATTCGGGAGAAGCGTTCTATGAGATTTACCATGAGTTTGGATATGACCAGTCTCCCAACCGGGACCCGGATTCTTTAAGCTATGTGTTTCCGGTCGACGCCGGCCACTGGCTGTTGATGATCGATTCCTGCCAGTATGAGGATTACAACCATGTAAACGGGCGGCTAAAGCCGGAGACCCTGGCGTGGCTGGAGGTACACCTTCAGGTCGCGAAGGAGCACGGGATCCGGGTCCTGCCTGTGGCGCATCACAATCTGCTCTCGGAGAGCCGTCTCTATAAGACCGAGTGCACGCTGGAAAATTATGATGAGGCCATTGCGCTGTTTGAGAAGTATGAGGTGCCGCTCTATGTCAGCGGGCATCTCCATGCACAGCGCATCAAGAAGCACAAGCCGTCTCCCGGAACGCCGGAAGATGCATATGGAATCAGTGAGATCGTGCTGAGCCCGTATTCCATGCCCCCGAACCAGTACGGGGAACTGTCCTGGAAGGAGAATGGGGATATGGTGTTTGAGACGCGGCGGGTGGATGTGGCGGCTCATATCAGTGAGAAGAATGGGGAAAACATGTCGGAAGAAGCGTTGGAATCGTTATCGAAAACCGTGATCCGGAAGCAGGTGATGAAGACGGTCCGGGGAATCCCTGACGAGCTGAAAGAGACGATGGCGGTCCTGTATGCGAACCTTTACTATGATTACTGTGCAGGAAACAGGATGACGTGGGACGCGGTGCAGACGACAAAGGCATATCTGCTGTGGCAGAGGGTGTCGCCGGACAGCAAGTACGTGGCTGAGATGGGAGAGATGATTGAGGATGTGAAGGATGACCTTCATGACTGGAAGTGGGAAAACACCGGCCCCGGGACCAGGACAGCCCCGGCATCATGACCTGTGCTGTGGGCTGCGGTTCTCCTGATGCCGGAATTGGCTGGGGGTCATGCCAAACCGTTCCTTGAAGACGCGGTTAAAATAGGAGAGGTTGTCAAAACCGGTTTCTCCTGCAATCGTCAGAATCGTGTCCTCGGAGGAAAGCAGAAGGCGGGACGCCATCGTAAGCCGGTAGTCATTCAGATAGGCGGTGAACGGCACGCCGATGGTGGATTTAAAGAATTTCATAAAATGGGACTGGCTGAAGCCGCAGGCTTCGGCCATTTCTTTTATGGACAATTTTTCGCTGTAGTGTTCTTCTACGATCTTTAAGATCAGCCGCGTTTTGTCCAGGGCGCCGGATCTGCGGGATGGATCGGGCGCAGGCACAACCTTGCCGGAATACAGGTGGAAGAACAGTTCAAACAGTTTCCCCTTGATGAGCAGCTCATAGCCGTTTGGGAAGGTGCGGCGGATGTCATCGATGTCATCGAGACAAGACGCAGCATCCCTGTAGCAGCTTTGGGCAGGGGTTAGCCTGACCGGCAGGCTGACCTGACGGCGGAGCACCGGCAGGATATATTGTTCCCAGCAGGCGTCCGTCTGGCGGGAGGCGAGCAGGGTCAGGGGAAAGATGATGTTTTCATATTCCATCGATGCACCTGCCAGCTGTTCGATCGTGTGAAGCTGACCGGGGCAGACGATGATGATATCGCCCGCAGCCACCTCAAACGGGGTAAAATCTACCGACACCAGCCCCTGTCCCTTTTTGATATAGACAAATTCCATCTCATCGTGCCAATGAAGCGGGACCAGAGGAAAGTCCAGGGGAATGGAGCAGGGATAGGTCAGGTAAGGGAACGGGGATTCCAGGGGGTCCCGCTTTTCTTGATAGTTTTCGTAGCGGATAATGTTCATAAAAACGTCCTTTTTTGTGTTTTTCTTAATTGATATGATAGGATTGTACCATATCAGGTGAGGATATGACAAGAAAAAACGGGAAAACCATTTTATAATACAAACAATCTCCCGTTGTGCTGTCTGGAGACGGCAGGAGAAAACGGGAAAAACATGGGAAGAAAAGGAAGGAGCAGCCATGAGGAAACTTGAAGAACAGATCAAAGCAAAGTGTAAGGATAAAGAGATCAGCCGGTGCAGCAATGAGGAGTTATACGGGGCATTGCTGGAACTGGTACAGGAGGAGGCCGCAAAGAAAGAGAGCAATACGGGAAAGAAAAAGGTATATTATATTTCAGCAGAATTTCTCATCGGCAAGCTGCTGTCCAACAACCTGATCAACCTTGGCCTGTATGACGAGGTGCGACGGATTCTGGCGGCAAACGGGAAGGATATCTGTGCCATTGAGGAAGTGGAGCCGGAGCCGTCCCTGGGCAACGGGGGTCTGGGCCGGCTGGCGGCCTGTTTTCTGGATTCCATCGCGACGCTGGGGCTGAACGGAGACGGAATCGGGCTGAATTATCATCTGGGGCTGTTTAAGCAGGAGTTTAGCGATGAACTTCAGCAGGAGACCCCGAATCCGTGGATTGGGGCTGAGAGCTGGCTGACCAGGCGGGACGTGAGCTATCCGGTATCTTTTGGCGGGCTGACTGTACATTCCCGTCTGTATGACATTGCGGTGACCGGATACAACAACAGGACGAACCAGTTGCACCTGTTCGACATTGAGAGCGTGGACGACAGCATTGTGGGAGAGGGGATTTCCTTTGACAAAAAGGACATTGCAAAGAATCTTACGCTGTTTTTGTATCCCGACGACAGCGATGAGGCAGGGCGCAAGCTGAGGATCTACCAGCAGTATTTTATGGTGAGCAACGGCGCGCAGTATATTCTGGATGAGTGCGTCCGCAAAGGATGTACGCTGCACGACCTGCCGGATTATGCGGTGATCCAGATCAACGATACCCATCCGTCTATGGTGATTCCGGAACTCATCCGTCTTTTGACAGCCCGCGGGATCGGATTCGACGAGGCGGTGGAGATCGTAAAAAAGACATGTGCCTACACTAACCACACGATTCTGGCCGAGGCGCTGGAGAAATGGCCGATTTCGTATCTGAATGAGGTGGTTCCGCAGCTTGTTCCGATTATTGAGATTTTAGACGACAGGGTTCGCAGGACCTGCGAGGACACATCCGTGGCGATCATCGACAGCCAGGACGTGGTGCACATGGCGCATATGGATATTCATTACGGGTTCAGCGTGAACGGAGTGGCGCATCTTCATACGGAGATATTAAAAAAGAGCGAGCTGAAGAAATTTTACGATATTTATCCGGAGAAATTCAACAACAAGACAAACGGAATCACATTCCGCCGCTGGCTGCTCTACTGCAACCATGCGCTGACAGACCTGATTGCCGCCAGGATTGGGGACGGTTTTAAAAAGGATGCAAAGGAGCTGGCGAAATTCGGGACCTGCACCGATGCGGCTACCTTAAAGGCCCTCCTCGATATCAAGCATCAGAATAAAGTGGCGCTCAAGCAATATCTGAAGTCCACACAGGGAATTGAGATTGATGAAAATTCGATCTTTGATATCCAGATCAAGCGCCTGCATGAGTACAAACGGCAGCAGATGAATGCCCTGTATGTGATTCATAAATATCTGGAGATTAAGAAAGGGAAGACGCCGACTACGCCGATCACAGTCATCTTTGGCGCGAAGGCAGCGCCGGCTTATGTGATCGCGAAGGACATCATCCACCTGATCCTGTGCCTGCAGGAACTGGTGAACCATGACCCGGAGGTCAGCCCGTACCTGAAAGTGGTGATGGTGGAGAACTACAATGTCACCAAGGCTGAGAAACTGATCCCGGCCTGCGATATCTCCGAGCAGATATCCCTGGCATCGAAGGAGGCAAGCGGCACAGGAAACATGAAGTTCATGCTGAACGGGGCAGTGACGCTTGGCACGATGGATGGAGCCAATGTGGAGATTGCAGAACTGGTAGGGGAGGACAATATCTATATCTTCGGAGAATCCAGTGAGACGGTGATCGAACATTATGCAAAAGGCGATTACGTGTCGAAAGAATACTATGCGAAAGACAAGGAGATCAAAGAGGCCGTTGACTTTATCCTGAGTAAAGAGATGCTGAAAATCGGGCATCGGGAAAATCTGGAACGTTTTTACAAGGAACTTCTGAACAAGGACTGGTTTATGACGCTTCTTGACTATCGTTCTTACGCGGCGGCCCGGGAGCTGGCGTACAAAGATTATGAGGACCGCATGGGATGGGCAAAGAAAATGCTGGTAAATATCAGTCAGGCAGGGTTCTTCTCTTCCGACCGGACGATCGGAGATTATAACCGGGATATCTGGAAGTTATAAAGCGGGGAATCAGAGGGAGCGGTATGCAGAATGCATATCGCTTCTTGACATTGGGAGAAGCAATATGATAAAATTATGATAATAATAACTGTTATCATACGAGGAAGGAGGCACTATGGCATTGTTTGCAGATATGACGTTGATGGAATGGGGGATCATGGTCCTGGTGTTTGGCGCAATTGGGGCGGCGTACTGGCTGATCGACGACTCCCGCCGCAGGGGAATGCCGGTTGGAGGAAAGGCATGTGGAGGCTGCCCTCATTACTGCCAGATCGGGCGCAATTGTGACGGGACGCCAAAGGAGGCTGTAGAGCCGGAAGCGCCGGCAAAAGAGACGGAGTAACCCGGCCCGGACAGGGACTGCCGGTTCAGCACAATAATTTTGTTGTAGTATTGCCAAGGATAATAGTGTTTGTGATTTAGGCCGATACGAGGTATATTCAAGTTGCTAAAATATACAGAGGTAACGAAGGAGTTACGCGGCCCACAGACAAATACGTTTTATGGAATACGATTTGTTTGTGATTTTTTTGTGCGCTCTTTCGTTAAGGGAGAGGCATAAGATTATGAAACAGATAAAAAATCCGGTGGCAAGGACTTTTGCGGAATACGGATTAATTACGGCGAGTATTTTGATCATGGTGGTGGGAATCTATTTCTTTAAATTCCCGAATAACTTTGCGTTTGGCGGTGTTACCGGTTTTTCAGCGGTGATCAGCCGGGTGACAAGGTGGTCTGCCAGCGACTTTACATTTATTGTGAATACCGGGCTTTTGGTGCTGGGCTTTTTGTTCCTTGGACGGGATGTGGGGATTAAGACGGTGTATGCCAGCATGCTGGTATCCTTTGGGCTGTCTATCCTGGAACGGATCTTTCCGCTGCAGGGTCCGCTGACGACGGAACCGCTTTTGGAACTGGTCTTTGCAATCTTTCTGCCGGCATTTGGATCTGCGGTGCTTTTCAACATTGGCGCATCCAGCGGCGGCACGGATATCATTGCAATGATCTTAAAGAAATATACCAGCATGAATATCGGAACGGCGCTGCTGGTGGTAGATATCACGGCTGTAGTCATGGCGTTCTTTGTGTTTGGTCCGACCACGGGGCTTTTTTCCACCCTTGGACTGATGGCAAAATCGCTGGTGATCGACGATGTGATCGAGAATATCAACCTTTGCAAATGTTTTAACATCATTTGCGACGACCCGGATCCGATCTGTGAATATATCATTCACGAGCTTCACCGGAGCGCTACCGTCTACACGGCCCAGGGGGCATTTTCCCACCATCAGAAGACGGTTATCATGACGACGATGAAGCGGTCGCAGGCGGTGAGGCTGAGGAACTTTATCAAGCGGAGAGAGCCGTCGGCCTTTATCCTGATATCCAATTCCAGTGAGATCATCGGGAAGGGATTTTTGACAAGATAAGAGAGATACCATTGACTTCCATCTGGTTTTTAAGTAGAATAGGGTTATATTTCTGAGGTGTGAGCAGGGCTTGCAGCGAAGTGATGAACTATATAGTTAGAACTCTAACCCTGATGAGGAATCCGGAAGGGAAAGACCAATGGAACCTGCCTGAAACGGCAGGGATAGCGCAGATGTGAAAGCATGGGCGGGTCTTTAGGGACCCGCTTTTTTCGTTCATTTATCCTTGGTCGGAAGGAGTGGAAAGAGAGGGAGAAGGAGATGTACGATCCAAAATCAAAACACGCAGAGGAATTTATCAGCCACGGGGAAATCATGGAGACACTTGCCTATGCGGAGGCAAACAGGTGCAACAGAGAACTGATCGACAGTATCTTAGAAAAGGCGCGGGGCAGAAAAGGGCTTACCCATCGGGAGGCGGCCGTGCTGCTGGACTGTGAACTGGAGGATAAAAACCAGGAGATCTATGCGCTGGCAGAGCAGATTAAAAAAGATTTTTATGGGAACAGGATCGTCATGTTTGCGCCGCTGTATCTGTCAAACTATTGTGTAAATGGCTGTGTGTACTGTCCGTATCACGCGAAGAACAAGCATATCGCGCGGAAGAAGCTGACCCAGGAGGAAATCAGGAAAGAGGTGATCGCGCTTCAGGACATGGGGCATAAGCGGCTGGCGCTGGAGACAGGAGAAGACCCGGTGAACAGCCCGATCGAGTATGTGCTGGAGAGCATCCAGACGATATACGGCATCAAGCACAAAAATGGTGCGATCCGGCGCGTGAATGTGAACATAGCGGCGACCACCGTGGAGAATTACCGGAAGCTGAAGGATGCGGGGATTGGCACTTATATCTTGTTTCAGGAGACGTATCACAAGGAAAGCTATCTGAAACTCCATCCGACGGGGCCAAAACATGATTACGATTACCATACAGAGGCGATGGACCGGGCGATGGAAGGCGGAATCGACGACGTGGGCTGCGGCGTGCTGTTTGGGCTGGAGCTGTACCGCTATGAATTTGCCGGACTTTTGATGCATGCGGAGCATCTGGAGGCGGTTTTTGGAGTAGGTCCCCACACCATCAGCGTGCCGAGGATCCGGCGGGCGGATGATATCGACCCGGATGTGTTTGACAACGGAATTGACGACGACACCTTTGCAAAGATCGTCGCATGTATCCGGATCGCCGTGCCGTATACGGGGATGATCGTGTCTACGAGAGAGAGCCAGAAATGCCGGGAGCGGGTGCTGCATCTGGGCATCTCCCAAATCTCGGGTGGTTCCAGGACCAGTGTCGGCGGCTATGTGGAGCCGGAACCGGAGGAGGAGTGCTCGGAGCAGTTTGACGTGAGTGATAAGAGGACGCTGGATGAGGTGGTGAACTGGCTGATGGGGATGGGGTATATCCCAAGCTTCTGTACGGCATGTTACCGGGAAGGCAGGACCGGCGACCGGTTCATGGCGCTTTGTAAGTCCGGGCAGATCCAGAACTGCTGCCATCCCAACGCGCTGATGACTTTGAAGGAGTATCTGATGGACTATGCGTCGGAGGATACGAAGAAGAAGGGGCTTGCGCTGATCGAGAAGGAGATTTTGAATGTTCCGAAGGAGAAGGTGCGGGAGGTCGTGCGGGAGCGGCTGGTGAAGATTGAGAAGGGGGAGCGGGATTTTAGGTTTTAAATATAGAAAACAGAGAAAAGGCAGGGCTGCGGGTCCTGCCTTTTGTACTGGTTATATTGGAAGATTACTCTTCATCACAATCTCAGGATAAACCTGTATGACATCCCGTTCCGGATAATGCCCAAAAGTCAGATGATCCAGCAGGATATTGGCCCCCCGATAGGCCTGCTGGAAGATTTTTTTATCAATGGAAGCGGTAAGGACATTCTTGCGGATATATTCCAGGCTTTCCGGGAAATTGTCGTTGCCAATCAGCCTGACGGTCCCTGCAAGCTGGTGCTGCTCTAAAAGCTGGCATACCTTTACAGTATGGCGGGCGCTGCTTGCATAGATGCCAAAGGGCAGAGGTTCCTTTCCATTCAGGAATGGTCCCATCAGTTCATCCAGACGGCTGGTATCGGCACAATAGGCGGTGTGCAGCCCGATGGAAATGTTTTCCCTCTGCAGATATCTCTGGAATGCTGATAAATTGTGGTACTGGTCGATCATGGCCAGTTCGCCGACCGGGTTTCCGGTAAGCAGGAGCGATCGTTCTGAAGAATCCGGTAAAAATGCAGTGAAAAGTTCTGCTGCCAGGCTGCCTGCCATCTCATCGGATGCTTTTACACAGCAAAGCCTGCTGCCGCCATATAGATCAGAACCCAGGATGACACATGGAATCCCTGCCCGGCTCAATTTGTCGATAAAATAAGAAGACTGGTTTTCGGCAATCCCGAGTGTGATAAGCCCGTCTATCTCACCCAGGCAGGTCTCGTAAATCTTTTTTAACATGGAGCCATGTCCGTCCGGCAAAAGCGGGTAGTAAAATTCTGTCAGCTTTGCATAAAAATTGCCATGCTCTTCCATGAATTGCCGGATACCCGACCAGAGAGCCGAATAATAAAAACGGTTTTCCATCATAGGCTCCGGGAGCAGTACGGCGATCCGTGCTTTTTTGCGTTTTAAGACGGAAGCAGCCAGATTTGTCTCATATCCCATTTCGGCAGCCAGTGTCTGGACTGTCGTTCGCATCTGGTCGCTGATTCCCGGTTTGCCGTTTAATGCCCGATGGACTGTGGTAG
Source organism: Lachnospiraceae bacterium (assembly GCA_030825115.1). Taxonomy (GTDB): domain Bacteria; phylum Bacillota; class Clostridia; order Lachnospirales; family Lachnospiraceae; genus Brotaphodocola. The sequence continues at coordinate 12,330 of JAPJQL010000003.1, read as the reverse complement.
TACTCACACCGAGTACGGAAGCAATATCTTTTAGTGTGGCCTTTTCCTTGTTCATGGAATCTCCTTTGTGACCATGTCTGTTTTTTGACAGTGTACCATAAATGCAAGAGGATGTAAATTAAAGTAAACGATAAACTAAATAATATAGGCGGGTTTACGGCAAAAATCTTAAAGTATCTGGATAAAATTAACATTTATAGTAAAAAATTATCCAATTGTATCGTCTGATACTGTTATATATTGTATAAGATTTTAAAATATGGTATTCTCAACGTAAACGATAAACTTCCTGGAAACAGGGGGATACAGCAAAGGAGTTTATGATGGGAGATTATGGGAAAGGACAAAAAGGCAGAGCAGGAAAACGTCTGGCGGCAAAAGTGCTGGCGACGACTCTGGCTGTGACAATGGCAGTTCCTTCTGGTGCTGCATGGGCGGATATCCAAGATCCGATGGAGTTTGCCAGCGAATGGGCAAGCTCATATCAGACCGCTGATTTTGGACAGCTCAGGACAAAATGGAAGATTCTTCTGACTGGCGGGGAGAATCTGGATGAAGCAGGTGCTCTGGCTGTGGATTATGCTGCTTATGTTGATGAGCTGGCAGGGAAGCAGTGGGATTTGTTGATTAAGCTTGGAGAAGCTGAGTCGGATGAAAGAACCTGCCTGTTTCCGGACCTGCCTTTGACGGATAAGAAAACAAAGACGGGGTCCAGCCAGATTACGCTGACCTTTGACAGGCTGAAGGCAATTTCACTGGCCTATGAGACAAAGGGATCCGAATTCTATAAGCGGGAAGATGTGAAAAAAGAGTTGATTGCAGCGCTGGATATGATGATAGAAAATCATTATTCCTTATCTTATGCCTGCAACGGCACAGGAACATCGGCAAATGGCGGCAGCTTCGGAAACTGGTATGACTGGCGGATTGGTACGCCAAGGCAGCTCTGCGACCTTCTGTTGATGATCTGTGATGAGCTTTCGGCAGAGCAGATTGAGCGGTATACGGCCCCGATCCTGGCAAACAACAAGCAAGTGGATACCACAGGCGCTAACCGTACCTGGATCGCCAATATCTTTATCCAGACAGGAATCCTCCGCGGAGAAGGTGAATTGATTGAAGCAGGAAAAGTGGGAGTCAAAGACGTTTTCAAATATGTGACTTCCGGGGATGGCTTCTATGAGGATGGTTCCTTTGTCCAGCATAATTATTATGCATACACTGGCGGCTACGGAAAGGCACTGCTGTGTACGATGGCGCCGATGATGTATGTGCTCAACGGCACGGAGTATGAGATATCCTATGATGATAACTGCCAGCAGATTTTTTATGACATGATTTTTGAGGCCTACGAACCATTGATCTACGGCGGCAGGTTTATGGACATGTCAAGGGAGCGGGAGATATCGCGCATTGCTAACCAGGACAGCATACCCGGGCGTCAGGCAATCCGCTCTATCATTATGCTGCTGGACGTGTTGCCGGAAGAACAGCAAGAACGCGGTTACCGTATGGTAAAGGAATGGCTTTCTGATGATGAGGTCCTGGCGCAGGTCTGCATAGATCCGGTAGGCGGGTACAACGAGTATTATCTTCCGGCCGGTGTGATCCAGAAAGCAGTGGATATTGCATCTTCGGATGTTGAGCCAAGAGGTCCCCTTGTTAAGCACAAACGGTTTGGAGCAATGGACCGGATCGTGCATCTGAGGGATGACTTTGCATTTACGGTATCGATGTCGTCAAAACGGATTCGGAATACAGAGGGAACAAACGACGAGGGATTGCGGCTGTGGCATATCGGAGACGGGCTTACTTATCTGTATAACGATGATAAGACTTATTATTCAGACAATTACTGGGCAACCGTGGATTATCAGAGGTTACCGGGCACGACGGTCAACCGGGTTCCGGGAAGAGCCGTAAAAGAAGGATATGGTACTCAAAATCCTTATGATTTTGCCGGTGGTACGGATTTAGGCGAATATGGGATTGCAGGCATGGAACTTCAAGGTGTGGGAAGTTCTAAACGAAATGGAGCCCACAGCCGGAAATCATGGTTTATGTTTGATGACGAGGTGGTGGCAGTTGGTTCTGACATCCGTTCCACGCTGAATGGCAGTGATGTCGAGACGATTGTAGAGAACCGCAAAGTGAATCTTGACAAATCGAATGTTTTGACCGTAAATGGGCGGGAACAGGAGTTTGTATCGGGCGGAGATCCATATGTCGAAGAAAACCGCTCCATGAAGGTGACGACAGTGACCAACGCCGCAGGTAAAAACGTGATTGCAGGTGTTCCTCTGTCTCAGGAGGTGAACGGCAATCAGATGGTGGAATTTGACTGTAAAATCAAGATGCCGGCAACCAATAATTTCTTTGCTCTGAAACTTTATGGAAATGTGGAAGGGAAGGGGGAGAAAAACCTGCTGTTCTTGACCATGAGAAATAATGCGATGGTGCCGAGAATGACAGGAGGAAAGGATGCCTACTCCGCAGATGCCGCACTGCTTCCGGATACATGGCATGATTTGCATGTAGAGCTGAACCTGGCAACCCAGACGTTTAACTACTATTTCGATGGAAAGCAGGTTACGGAAGGAAAAAGCATAGATAGCAATACGGTAGATGCCGATTTGGTAGATGCAAAATGCTTTGCTTCTTTTACAGCGGGAGATATGGCAAGCGGGGCGCTGAAGCTTTCCCGGTTTGAAATCATAACGCCGGCAGGCGGCACAGGCACGCTCTTTGTGGATGATATTTCCATAAAGACGGAAGGCCAGACATTGTTTGAAGAAGATTTTGAGGAGAGCGAAACAGGAGCGCCGGACAGCAGATGGACGATAACGCAGAATGATACGGCGGCAGGAGCCGGTGTTGAAATTTATCTGGATCAGGTAACTGTGATACCGGAAGGGACTGATGAATTTAACGGGTTACACACAGATACAGAATGGATTCATCTGGCCGGAAATGATGCAGAAACCGACGTAGGGTATTACTTCCCGGGGAAGGCAGATATCCAGGGAGTGCGGGAGACACGTCTGGGAAGTTGGAAGCTGGTCAACATCTATGAGAAGTTTATGGATGCTGAGGACAGGATAAACAGTTTTGTGACGTTTTGGTTTGACCACGGAAACAAGCCGAGTCAGGAAAAGTATTCCTATGTTGTTTTGCCTGGTCGAAGTGCGGAGGAAACGGAAGCTTATAATGAAAATCCGGATGTGGAAATTCTCTGCCAGACGGAAAATATCCATGCGGTGAGAGAAAACAAACTTGGCATTACCGGTGTGAATTTCTTTGAGCCGGGAACTTACGGAGCATTTACGGTAACACAGCCCCAGTCGGTTATGATGCAGGAGGAAGAAGAAGGGATTGTGAAAATTTCCTTTGCAGACCCGACCCAGACAGCCGAATCGTTAAACCTTCATGTAGCCCTTCCGATTATGGAAATCATCGAGATGGATGAGGGGATTACGGTTAAGGACGAGAACGGCATCCAGGTATTTACCACCGAATCGGATAAGAGCGCCCGGGCACAGGCGGGAAGAAGCTGGCATGTGACTGTGCGTATCGGTGGCAACGATAACATGTTTGAGACGTTAGAACCGGGAGAGACTCCGGAACACTGGGCGGTTGAGAATGGAAGCGCTGTGGTAAAAGCAGAAGAAAATGGAAACCATGTGCTGGAGATTGAGGCAGAGGACCAGGATTCTGTAAAAGCAGAGACTTCCCTTACCTATCCGGAAGAGGGAGGCAGTGCTGTCCGTTTCCAGATAAAACCGGTTTCTGGCACAGGAACAGTTTTCCTCGGGAATGGAGAAGAGCGGATCGAGGTGCTTTCTTTCGGCGGAAGACATCAGACAGCAGGCGCGGAATATTCCCTTCAGCCTGGAACGTGGTACGATATTAAAATTAAAGTAAATCCGGAAACGGGTCGTCTGCAGACTATGGTGGACGGGGAATTATATGGTGAGCCGCGCAGTTTTGACGGAATGCCGGAAGATACTTTGTCCATCTTCACCATAGAAGGCGAAGACGGGGCAAAGGTACAGATCGATAACCTGGGAGTCCGTTCTGCGGCAGTGACTCCTCCTGATGTTCCAAAGAATCTGACGTATACATCTTATAGTGATACTTACGCAGAACTGCAGTGGGATAAAGTAAAGAGTGAAAATCCGGTGTATTACATTTTGTCTGTGGACGGGGAAGAGTTGGAAGAGCCAATGAAGGAGACGTCCTGTAAAGTGGATGGCTTGGAACCGGGAGCAACTTATGTGTTTGCTGTGCGGAGCGTAGATGATGAGGACAATTATTCCGACTGGAGCGGAGAATTGAGCCTGAAACTGTTAGAGGAGCAGAATAACCGGTATGTCATCAATTTTGATGAGTATAAGGAAGGCGGAAGTTCCCAGCACCGGTGGGCGTATGGAGGCAGCGATTCGAAAGGTGTGATTGAGATTACGGACGCCCCGGAAGGGAAAGACGACACCGAAGTGGAAGGGATGATGACGGACCTGGAATACTGGAAACGTCCAGTTGCATCGCCGGCCAATGCAGAGGAGGCCAAGACTTCTAAAGCAACCTCATCCAATGCAGATTATGATGAGGAGGAGGACAATCAGGAGGGCAACCAAAACGCTGTCAATCTGGAGGCTCCGAAGGCCAGCGCATCCAATGCAGAGGAGGATCGGACGGTAGCGGCAGACAAAGATCAGGTCCTGTATGTATATTCCGGGTCAAAGGGTTCTGATAAGAATACGGAATATAAATTTGATAAGCAGACAAGAAAACAGACCTATGAACTGGATGTTTATTTTGAGCAAAGCGTTAGTTACACCAATTTTGCCCTGATTGGGTCGAATGGAAATCAGGCCGTGACCATGATGATTGATGATTATGGCGTGGTAGGATATCGGGCTGGAGACGCAGCGAGTGTGACGAAACGTCTGCTGTCGGAAAAGGTCGAAGGAGAATGGATTCATTTTGTGATAACGGCGGATCCAGAGAAGCAGGTATTTTCAATATCCGCGAATGGCGTTGAGAAAAACAACTTAAAATTCCGGGCGTCTACAAGTGACATTGCGGCCATAAGGATTAATGCTCCTAACAATGCAATCGGTGGAATCTATGTGGATAACATCATACTTCCGACCGACGAAGAGTATGGGAAATGGACGCTTACGGAGCTGGATGAGGAACTGCCTGAAGATCTGGAGGTACCCTACGGAACCGCATTCGAAGAACTGGAACTTCCTCTGTATGTTGATGTGAAAGCAGTCAATCCTGATGGAGAAGAGGAAACGATACAGGTTCGCGTAAACTGGAATTCTGAAGATTACGATGGGACTGCCAGCGGGAACCATACGATACATGGAACCCTTGCATTGCCTTCCAACTACATCAATAAAGTTACAGACTCCAGTCTCAAGATCCGGGTGAAGGTGGAGAAAGAGATTCCGACCTACAAAGTGACACTGGTACAGAGCGCAGGCGGTGAGATTGAATCTGACACGGAAGAGGCAGAGGAGGGAACCACGGTCACGTTGACGGCAACCCCGGATGACGGGTATCGGCTGGCGCACTGGATTATCAATGATGCGGTGAAATCTTCCAATGATACCACGTACACACTGGAGCTTACAAAAGACATTGTTGTGAGCGCTGTCTTTGAGGCAGAAGATGTAAAACCTGAAATCAAGTATTATAAAGTGGACGTGCCGAAGAATCTGACAGGAGGCCGGATTCTTGTAAGCTCCGCATATGCAAAGGAAGGAACTGAGATTACTGTCACAGCCATTCCGGATGACGGATATTTCCTGTTCCAGATGAAAGTAGACGGCAGAAAGGTTGAGGTTGATGAAGATTACCAATATACCTTTACGCTAACCGGGAATACAAGAATCAGCGCTACATTCAAACCGGAAAAGAAGGAAGAGGACAAGGATGACAGTTACCAGGACAGCAACGAAGCTCCAGCCGAAATGGCGCCGGAGGCAGCTTATGCAGTGCAGGGAACCTGGCACCAGAGCGACGGGCGTTGGCAGTTTAGGCTGGAGAACGGAGAATTTGCCGTATCTCAGTGGGCATGCATTTTGTGGAACAACGCTTATGAATGGTTTTACTTTGACGAAGCAGGTCTGATGACAACCGGATGGGTAACGTTGAATGGTCAGACATTCTACCTGCAGCCGGTGTCGAACGGCACTCTGGGACGGATGTTGACCGGATGGCAGCAGATTGATGGAAAATGGTATTGGTTTAACACCGTATCAGATGGCAGTAAGGGAGCCCTTTTGAAAAACGGGGTGACTCCGGACGGATATGCCGTAGGCGAAGACGGCGCATGGTTAACAAATTAAAAAAGATTCTAAAAAAGATTTAATAAGGCAGGCGGAGTCGATGGAAACATTGGCTCCGCCTGAAATTATCCGGTCAGACGGCGCGTTCCGCCTGAAGCCTGCATATAGTAAAGTTATCAGACAGAAATTTGTCATCTGCTATGTGAGGAGGATAAAGCGATGGAACGTGGCAGCCGGGCGCAGATTGAACACGTACAGGTTATGGAGGCGCAGATTACGGAAACGCAGATTACAGAAGCGCAGCAGGAATATGTGGAACAGGAGCAGCTTCATAAAAGAAAGGTAGGCATCTGTCGCGTCATGCTGCTGGTGCTGCTGCTTGCGGTATGGGAACTCTGTGCGAGACTGGGGGTGATTGATGATTTTATTTTCAGCTCTCCATCCAGAGTTTTCTTCTGCTTCCGGGATATGGTGCGGGACGGGAGTATATTTATCCATATCGGGATCACATTGTTGGAAACCATCATCAGCTTTGTGCTGGTTGTGGTGCTGGGGCTTTTTGTGGCTGTATTGTTGTGGTCCAGCCGCAGCGTTTCGGAGATTCTGGAGCCGTACCTGGTCATGCTGAACAGTCTGCCCAAATCAGCGCTGGCTCCGATGCTGATCGTCTGGCTGGGAAATCATATGAGGACGATTGTGGTCGCAGCAGTATCGGTGGCGGTGTTTGGATCAGTGCTGACCCTGCACAACGGCTTTTCCAACATGGACCCGGATAAGATCAAGCTGATCTATTCGCTGGGAGGCAGGAAGAAGGATGTGCTGACGAAGGTGCTGCTGCCCGGTTCCGTGCCGCTGATTATCAGCAATATGAAGGTGAACATCGGACTTTGCCTGGTGGGGGTGATCATAGGGGAGTTTTTGGCGGCGCAGAAGGGGTTGGGGTATTTGATTATTTATGGATCGCAGGTGTTTAGCTGAGAGTACATACTGATAGAAATGGAGATTCTATGGGGATACAATAATGAATCTATAATAAGGATAGAGTTAGCGTGCTATAGAAAATGAAATGGTTTATCCAATTGAAATCATGTATTGGTTAGAATGCATCGGAAAATGGGAATCAGAGTGAATAAATGATATCTGTAAAAACGTAACATTTCAGTGATCTCTTTGTAATCTGCTTTTCGCGCCCGGCTTTGGATGTTTTGATTTTTTGTTTTCTGCACAGTCGGGCTGCGATAGCAGGAGTGACAATTAATAAATGGTTAATGTTATGTCAAATATTATTGGAATTTCTTTAACTTTTACCTAATATGAAAGGTTATATTATAATTGTCTATTGCTATTTGATAATATATGTAATTTTTACTGAAAGTCCGGTTACTGTTTCGATGGTGTGTTTAATTAATGCATCATATTTCTCTTCAACAATATCGCAGGCACCTTCATATGGAGCAGTTATTATAATATTTCCTTGTGATTCAGAGGTAACATTTAGAGGATAAATCCATTGAAAATAATCGGGATTTGAAAGCCCGCTATTGAGAAGCCTTTCCTGAATTTCAGACCAGGCATCTGCTATAGGTGTTTTTTCGCATTTTTGTTCTGCATTTTTTTGTACATCAATAGATTCAAGTATAATATTGGCATCACGGACGGAGTTATTAATTGCATCGTAATTTACTTTGTTTAGGCCGTCTTTACAACTAGAAGGTAAGACAAGTTTAACCTTTCCCATATTGTAAAGCAAATTAACAAGTAATAGAGTATTTTCTGTTATAGTTTTTTCTTCGGGAGTAAATGTGTTCCAGTCTTCCTTTTTCAAAATTTCCACTATATATGAAAGCATAGCTAAATGTTTTCTATATACAGTATCTACGGATATTATAGATGCAGTATATTTTATAGATGCAGTTTTTAATGTATCTAAATATAATGCAATTTTTTCAACTTGTTCTTCAGCTTGTTTTGCTTGCTGCCACGCTTCATCGGCTTTATTTGATAAAGATGAACCAACTATATTGAAAATCACGCCGCCTACCATAAGACCGACGCCTAAAGTTGCAGCACCTAGCATAGTAGTTCCTAAAGCCATTCCGCCGCCTCCGGCTGCAATGGCACCACCACCTAAGGCGGCCAAGGTTGCATTTGTTGCGGCGACACCAGATAGAGAAGCGATAGCAGTTCCGGTTGAAGCAGTGCCTAAAGCCATAACAGCAGCTGTGGTTGCTCCTGCAGCGGCAAAACCACCTGCAGTGCCCAAAGCAGCCCCGCCAATGCCTCCAAGTAATACACCAGCACCGATAGAAACTTCTTTTATTTCTTCCGGATTGTATTTTGGAAGCACTATTCCATCCTGAGAGTAGGATTTAAATTCAGGTTTATTATGAATCATTTCAAACAAACGGGAGAATTCGCTAAAACTTTGAAGAATTTCTAATTCTTTCTTTCCGAGAGCATCCATTGCTTGCGTTGTATCTACGTTTTTACTTTCAAATATTTCATTGCAACGGAGAGCTTTTGCTTGAGCCGCTTTCATGGTATCATTGGCATCTTTCATTTTTACTGCGCCGTGAATACCGGTACCAGCGCCAACGGCACCGGCAATAGCGGCGCCTACTCCCAAAAATAATGGTAATGGCATAATGTTTCCTCCTAAAATGTATGTTTTTTTAATTTATCAAATATCTGGTAGTTTAAATTACAAAATTCCTGATATGTCATTTTTTCTTTGAAAAAAGCTTCGAAACAATCATCAATTCGGCAAATCAATGGACGGGTTTCATATATGCTGCATAAATTTTCTTTTAAATATCGACATGTTCCATTGCCGGAATCTAATCTTTCATATAGAGGGGACTTGTTTAGGTTCCGGCAACATTCTCCACATTTATCACAAACAAACATTATTCGAATACCAGAACTGTATCTTTGTCATTCATGAATTTGTTAAAATCATCACCCCAGGGAATTTTAATATTAAGCATATTTAACGTCAATATTAAATTCTCACTAAGTTCTTTCTCGGTTTTAGTTTGAGCGAGTAAATCAATAAATTCAGCATATAGTTGGCTTTCTTTTTTAAATAATTCAATGTCAATTTTTTCAAGTTCCTTTAAATAGGATGATAGAGCTTCATTTATCCGTTTGAAAGCATCCATATCCATTTGAAGTGCATTCGCAATTCCAATTCTTATAAATACTTCTTTTAAAACAAGTGTCGTAAATCTAAACCATGCTACTAAGTTCATTCTCATGAAGAAAGCTAAGAAATTACCGCCTGACCGAATACCTGCATCTATACCATCCATAACACAGAGAGTGCCATTTCCTAGTAATAGCATTATTCGTAAATCTGGATGCTGCATAGTTGGAACACAATCTCTCAGTGATTTATTATATTGGAACCGCTGTCTTAAGGCCCATATTAAGCGGATGCTTAACTCAGTAATGATTAAAGGAATTGCTTGGGTTAACCCAAAGCGAAAATCATAACCTTGAGTAAAGGCTTGTGCTGCTATTTCTGATAAATCTTTTTTTCCATTTGATGTAGAAAAACTGCCAAATTTACAAAAACCAAAAAATTCGTAAAAAGGCATAACAATTCCTACGCCACGTCCGTGAGAACCAGAACTTCCAGCCACATCCGACATTAAATGTCCAAACCAGTTAGCAATTCCACACATTAGTTTCATTACAAAATTACCGCCGCGAAGTTCAAATGTATCGGTTGCAATTGTAATTAGCTGTCCATTTGCGATAAAGGTTGATGTTGACGTAAACTGGTTTAAAATGGAGAAGAAAAGTCCTATGATATCGGGAGAATGAGCTAACGACATCATATGATGGCTTTTAGGTGCAATATTAAAGAGATTATTCACATCTCCGGGTTTTCTTTGATCGTAATTTACTTTGAACCCTTGAAAATCGCTTGGATTCCCACTGCTTCTACCATGCTCTAAAAAACCGATAGCGCTGTGTATATTATTGGAATTCTTAGATTTAGGGTTCCATCCCATTTTTTTGGCAAAATCCATTACTACGTTATCTACTTGTTTATCAGTCCAATTTCCAAGTACACTATCTCCAGGTGAACCTACTAAAAAAATATCAATCACACCACCCATTGCACCGCATGCGACTGCTGCAATATAATCAAATTTATCACAACTATCGGATTTGGCAAAAAGAAGACGATTCTCATCATTATTAATCAACAGATCTGGTTGCGTTGTTTTTTCGTTCATTAAGCCATCCTTTCAATATTTAATCTGTTTTACATATTTACTTCTCCCTAAATCTGATGTTTTTCTGATGAGTGGTAGGAAGATAGGTATTGATTAAGTTAAACATAATATGGATTATAAAAATACTGTATCATGCAGGAATGTCATCAAATGTCATTGTGTGATTTAGTTATAAGTAATCTGTTGAAATTATAACATAAATAATTCCAATAGGCAATAATTAACAGTGCTTACAGAACCTTCAAATTGCCTGCGAAATTTGCAAAAATAAAATCAGGAGGTTTTTATGAGCGAAATAAATTATTTTGAGATTGGAAAGAGGATACGTACGGTACGTAAGAAGATGAAACTGACACAAGAAGAGGCATCGGAAAGATGCGATATTACCAGTTCATATTATGGTAATATTGAGCGCGGAAACAAAAAGATGAGTTTAGAGACATTTGGAAAGATATCGAAAGGGTTAAGCATTTCGTCGGATTATCTGTTATTTGGTGAGGGCTCGTATAAGCCGGATGATTTGGAAGAGGTTTTAGAAGAACTTCGAAGAAAAGGAGATGAAAAGCAGGTTGAGAAATATTTGATTATAATGAAGTCCATTTCAAAAATTGTAGATAAATTATAAAAAGAGACCGGTAATCGATGCCGGTCTTTTTGATTTTATAGACTAATCCAACAATATCTGAGCAGTTTATCTGTCCGAGGATTTTGGTATTCAGGAACTGATTAAATTTATATGAGAACAAAGTCTGATAAAAATAGTGAAGAGTCATCTGCTGTCATTCGAGAATGTTAATATAAAAATAATCAATCAAATTGACCGTGGTTTTATATATAATACATGGAAAATGATGAGCGGAAAGAAGGATGTAAATGAATACTTATAAAGTAGGCGTATGCCGGATTGGCTATGTGAAAGTACAGGCGGATTCAGAGGAGGAAGCTAAGAATCGGACAAGTTATTTTCTTCCGGAGCAAATAACTTGGGTGGAATTATCAGGACAAATATCACCATTTTTGATTACATATGTTGAATTGGTCAAAGACTGATAGCAGGGAAAATACATGAATTCGAGGGGAAATTTTAACTTAGAAATGCAGATTATTCTTCTGGGAGATAAACTGCGAAAAGCAAACTATATGATTGTAAAAGCAATGGATACAACATGTACAAAAGAAGAAATACAGCAAATTCTGGCAGAGGTAAAGAAAATAATTGCGGAAGTACAGGATGCCCTGATTGGCTGAATGAAATGATTTGGATTATCCAGAAGGTATTGCGCCTTCTGGATAATCGGTAGTGGAACAATCAAGGAATTAAGGTGCTGAGAAAATCAAAGAGAGTTTTTCTTTGTTCTTGTGTCAGTTGGTAAATTTTCCCTAACAGTGGATCATTGCAAAAAGGCATCTCTTCATCAACATCAAAGAATTCACGAAGTGATATCTCAAGGGCTTCACAGATATAAGACAGGATTTCTACCGTTGGATTTTTGTTGCCTAATTCAATATCCCTCAGATAGCTTTGGGAGATGCCGGATCGTGTGGCAAGTTTATTTACTGTATAATGTTTGCTGGTTCTGAAAAAAGCTATTCGTTTTCCCACATCCATATAGATTCTCCTTTACTTTATAGAGATAGGATAGCAGAATTATAATGAGAAAATTACATCTATAGAGATTGAATATAATATCTATAGATGATATAATGCAACTAAGCGGAATAATCCTGATCGGGTTTTCAACACTTGTAATTGAATAAAAGTCCTACAAACCGCAGAAATGCGG
>JAPJQL010000060.1 GCA_030825115.1 Lachnospiraceae bacterium | reverse complement strand
GCGTACTCCCGCCACCCCCTCTAAAACACCCCAATCCCCTACTTCAAATTCTTCTGCGCCGTAGCCAGCATCAGCTTGATCCGGTTCAACTGATTCACCTCGCTTGCGCCCGGGTCATAGTCAACGGCGATGATATTGGATTCCGGGTGCACCCGCCGGAGTTCTTTGATGACTCCTTTTCCCACGATGTGGTTGGGGAGGCAGCCAAAGGGCTGGGTGCAGACGATGTTGTTTACGCCGCTGTGGATCAGCTCCAGCATCTCTCCGGTCAGGAACCAGCCTTCTCCGGTCTGGTTGCCAAGGGATACAAAATCCTTTGCCATGTCTGCCAGGTTCGCAATCTGGGACGGGGGCGTAAAATGCCTGCTCTCTGTAAATGCTTTTCGCGCTACCTTCCTGAAGTATTCCAGCAGTGAGATCCCCATGTTGCAGAGGGTGGCTGTGGAACGCCTGCCGCCCAGATGGTCGGCCTTAAAGTTGCTGTTATAGAAGCAGTAAAGCAAAAAGTCCATCAGATCCGGCATCACGGCCTCAGCGCCTTCCGACTCCAGAAGCTCTACGATATGGTTGTTGGCAAGGGGGGAGAATTTTACTAAAATCTCACCGACGATGCCTACCTTTGGCTTCACTTCCCCGGTCCGCGGCAGCGCGTCAAAATCCCGGATGATTCCCCGCACGTTGCGGTTAAACTCCATCATATTCGGCGTCCGGTGGGAGAGGCTGTGGATGCAGCGCTCTTTCCATTTGGCGTGCAGCGCGTTGGCAGCCCCGGGTTCTTTTTCATAAGGCCGGGTCGCATATAACACCCGCATAAAGATATCTCCATATACCACCGCCTGCATGGCCTTTGTGATCAGCCACGGGGTGAAGGTAAAGCCCGGGTTTGTCTCCATGCCGTTGGCGTTGACGGAGATGACCGGAATCTGCCCCATGCCTGATTTTTCCAGAGCACGGCGGATAAAACCGATATAATTGGAAGCGCGGCAGCCGCCGCCGGTCTGGCTCATCAGCACTGCTGTGTGGTCTAAATCATATCGGCCGGACAGCAGCGCGTCCATGATCTGACCGATGACGATCAGGGACGGGTAGCAGGCATCGTTGTTGACATACTGGAGTCCCACATCGATTGCCGCCCGGTTATGATTCTGCAGCACTTCAAGCTGATAGCCGAAGGAGCGGATGGCCGGTTCGATCAGGTCAAAATGGATCGGCGACATCTGCGGGCACAGCAAAGTGTAATCCCGCTTCATTTCCTTTGTAAAAATGACGCGGTTATAAGCGCTGGAGACGACTTTCCGTTCATAGTGCTTCTGGTCCCTGACCCGCAGAGCCGCGATCAGAGAACGAATCCGGATCCTTGCCGCCCCCAGGTTGTTCACCTCATCAATCTTCAGCACGGTATAGATCTTGCCGGAATCGGTCAGGATATCGTGCACCTGGTCGGTGGTCACGGCATCCAGCCCGCAGCCAAAGGAGTTGAGCTGGATCAGGTCCAGGCAGTCGCAGGTCTTTACAAAGGCAGCGGCGTTGTAAAGGCGGGAATGGTACATCCACTGGTCGGTTACGACGAGAGGCCTCTCCACCTTCCCCAGATGGGAGACAGAATCCTCGGTCAGTACCGCAAGCCCGTAAGATGCGATCAGTTCCGGGATCCCGTGGTGGATCTCCGGATCTACGTGATAAGGCCGTCCTGCCAGTACGATGCCGTGGCGGTTGTTTTCCTTCAGCCAGGTCACGACTTCCTCGCCCTTTTGCTCCATATCCCTGCGGGAAGCCAAAAGCTCGTTCCACGCCGCATGGGCTGCCTTCTGGACTTCCGCAGCGGGGATATCGTATTCTTTCCCAAATTCCACGATGAGCTGCTTTGTCAGAATCTCTTCGTTGGTAAATGCCATAAACGGGTTCATAAAGTGGATATCAAACTCCGCCAGCTCCTCCACGTTGTTCTTGATGTTCTCCGCGTAAGAGGTGACCATCGGACAGTTGTAGTGGTTGCCGGCATCGGGCGTCTCGTTTCGCTCGTATGGAATGCAGGGATAGAAGATATCCCTGACGCCCTGTTTGATCAGCCATGCGATATGGCCGTGGACCAGTTTGGCCGGATAACATTCCGATTCGCTGGGGATGGATTCGATACCCAGCTCATAGATGTTCCTGGTGGACTGGGGGGACAGCACGGTGGAAAATCCCAGTTCCTTAAAGAACACCGCCCAGAACGGATAGTTTTCATACATGTTCAGCACCCGCGGGATTCCGATTGTCCCCCGCGGCGCCATATCCGGGGTGAGGGCCTCGTAGTCGAATATCCGGTGGAACTTGTAGTCGAACAGGTTTGGGATGTCTTTTTTAACCCGCTCTTTGCCAAGGCCTCTTTCACAGCGGTTGCCGCTGACAAACTGCCGTCCGCCGCCAAACCGGTTGACGGTCAGCACGCAGTGGTTGGTACAGCCTTTACAGCGCGCCATAGAGGTCGTGTAGTTTAAGTTGATGATTTTTTCCAGCGGCAGCATGGACGTCGTCTTGTTTTTGTCATACCGCTCCCTGGCGATCAGCGCCGCGCCAAAGGCGCCCATGATTCCTGCGATATCGGGGCGCACGGCCTCGCATCCTGCGATTTTTTCAAAGCTCCTCAAGACCGCGTCGTTGTAGAAAGTCCCGCCCTGGACGACCACATGACGGCCAAGATCCCTGGCGCTTGTTATCTTGATAACCTTAAACAGCGCATTTTTGATCACGGAGTAAGCAAGGCCGGCAGAGATATCCGCCACGGTCGCTCCCTCTTTTTGCGCCTGCTTTACGTTGGAATTCATAAATACGGTACAGCGGGTTCCAAGGTCTGTCGGGTTCTTTGCAAACAGGGCTTCCCGGGCAAAGTCCTCCACGGAAAAATTCAGGGACTTTGCAAATGTCTCTATGAAAGAACCGCAGCCGGAAGAACATGCCTCGTTTAACTGGACGCTGTCCACGGTGTGGTCCTTGATCTTGATACATTTCATATCCTGCCCGCCGATGTCCAGGATACAGTCCACGTCCGGCTCAAAAAATGCCGCCGCATAATAGTGGGAGATCGTCTCAACCTCCCCCTCATCCAGCATCAGCGCCGCCTTTAAAAGAGCCTCGCCGTATCCGGTAGAGCAGGACCAGGCGATATGCGCGGAAGCGGGAAGCTGTTCTTTGATTTCCCGGATGGCCTGGATCGCCGTGGCAAGGGGACTTCCGTTGTTGCCGCTGTAGAAGCGGTAGAGCAGGCTTCCGTCCTCGCCGACGAGGGCCGCCTTCGTCGTGGTGGAGCCTGCGTCGATACCAAGATAGCAGTTGCCTGAATAGGTGGATAAGTCGGCGGTCGCCACCTTGTTTCCTGCATGACGGGCACAGAAGCTGTCATAATCCGCCTGGGAGGCAAACAGCGGTTCCATCCGTTTGACTTCAAACTCCATGCGGATCCCGGAAGAAAGTGTTTCGATCATATCCTGCAGGGATGTGGAGACACTCTCTTTTGCGTTCATCGCCGCCCCTACTGCCGCAAACAGATGGGAGTGGGAAGGCGCGACGATATGATCCTGATCCAGATTCAGGGTGCGGATAAAAGCGGCGCGCAGCTGCGGCAGAAAATGAAGCGGCCCGCCAAGGAAAGCTACCGTGCCACGGATCGGCTTGCCGCAGGCAAGACCGCTGATGGTCTGGTTGACGACGGCCTGAAAGATGGAAGCGGCCAGGTCTTCTCTGGTAGCCCCTTCGTTGATCAGGGGCTGGATATCCGATTTGGCAAATACCCCGCAGCGGGCTGCGATGGGATAGATCATCTGATATCCTTTGGCGTATTCATCCAGCCCGGACGCATCCGTCTGGAGCAGAGACGCCATTTGGTCAATAAAAGAACCGGTTCCGCCGGCACAGATTCCGTTCATCCGCTGGTCGATGCCGCCGGAGAAGTAGATGATCTTCGCGTCCTCACCGCCAAGTTCGATCGCCACATCGGTCTGAGGGGCAAAGTCCTGCAGCGCTGTCGCCACAGAGACGACTTCCTGCACAAACGGAACGCCCATATGGCTGGAGAGCGTAAGACCGCCGGAGCCGGTGATGCTTGGGTGGACGGTCATCTCGCCAAGCTCTGCCGCCGCCTTTGACAATAAATGAGCGAGCGTCTCCTGGATGTTGGCAAAGTGGCGCTCGTAGTCTGAAAACAGGATATGATTGCTGCTGTCTAAAACAGCAATTTTTACAGTCGTGGAACCGATATCGATTCCCAATGTGTTGGTTCTGTTATGTATATTCATATGCGCGGGGATGTCCCCTGCCTCCTTCGTAAATAAAGATATGCTGTGGAGAGCATATCAATTACAGTTTAACATAAAATAAGAAATAATACAATTTTGCCGCCTGTTAAAACGCCGTTAAGATTTTGTACAGTAAAAAACCGGTTAAGAAACAGAAAAACCGATGCAATGTGTTTGACAAACGGACATACAGAAATTATAATGGTAAAGTCGCGGGAAATGTGGTTGTAAGTATTTCCAGCGGTTATAATAAGGATACGATAAGGAAATCAAGGGAAAGGATGGAAGCAGTATGGATAGTGGTTCGGCATATCACGCGGAAACGGAAGACGGACGAAAGCGCATACCTGCACTGCATTTCCTGAAGTAAGACCCGGGTTTTTCGGTCTCCTGACTGGCGGCAGTGCAGGTTCACTGGCGCTCCCACAACTGCAGCATTTTAAGAACGCAGAAAAGAGAGGAGAGAGAAAGACATGATTCGTATTTTTAAAACAGAAGAAGGCATGATTCACCAGAAAGACGAGGCGGAGAGCGGCTGCTGGATCGCACTGACGAACCCGACGGCGACGGAGATCCTGGAGGTGGCAGAAAAATATGACATCGACCCGGACCATCTGAAGGCCCCCCTGGATGAGGAAGAGCGTTCCCGTATTGAGACAGAGGACAACTACAGCCTGGTTTTGGTGGATATCCCGGTGATTGAAGAGCGCAACGAAAAAGACTGGTACGTGACGATCCCTATGGGCATCATCATGACGGAGGATGTGATCGTGACCGTGTGCCTGGAGGACACTCCGGTGCTGACAGCATTTATGGATGGAAGAGTGAGGGATTTCCATACTTATATGAAGACCCGCTTCATTTTGCAGATTCTGTACAAGAACGCGTCTTTGTACTTACAGTATCTGCGTATCATCGATAAAAAGAGCGAGGTTGTGGAGCGCAACCTGCATAAGTCCCAGAAGAACAAAGAGCTGATCGAGCTTCTGGAGCTGGAAAAGAGCCTTGTATATTTTACGACCTCCCTGCGCTCCAACGAAGTGGTGTTTGAAAAACTTCTGAAGAATGAAAAAATAAAAAAATATCCGGAGGACACCGAACTTCTGGAAGACGTCATCATCGAAAACAAGCAGGCGATTGAGATGGCAAATATCTACAGCGGCATTCTGAGCGGGACGATGGATGCATTTGCCTCTGTTATCTCCAACAACCTGAATATCGTCATGAAGTTCCTCGCCACAATTACGATTGTGATGTCGATTCCGACGATGGTGGCAAGTTTCTATGGCATGAATGTAAATCCGGCGGGTATGCCCTTTGCCGGAAGCCCTTATGGATTTGTGATCGTGTTGGCATTTGCGACAGGCCTTTCGCTGCTGGTAGCGATGATTTTTTCCAAGAAAGACCTGTTCTGATGATTGTATCTTGAATAAGAGAAGGGATTTTGGATGAAATTTTTTAATGATTTTGAGAGAAAATACCGCAAATATGCAATACCCGATTTGATGAAATACATCACCGTCTGCTACGGAGCAGGGCTGGTGCTCTGGCTGTGGAATCCGATGTTTTATCTGAAATATCTGAGCCTGGACCCTGCGGCCATCATGCACGGGCAGGTTTGGCGGCTGGTGACGTTTCTGATCTTCCCGCCGGCGCTTGGCAACTGGCGGCTGACCTCCCCGTTTATCGGCGTCATCGGTCTGTTCATGTATTACAGCCTTGGACAGACACTTGAGCGGGTCTGGGGCGCTTTCCGGTTCAATGTATTTTTCTTTGCCGGAGTGCTCGGTCAGATCCTTGCGGCTATGGTTGCTTATCTGGTGTTCCGGCAGCCGCTGCTTATGACGACAGGCTTTTTGAACTTCAGTATCTTCCTTGCATTTGCGATCTATTTCCCGGATGTGCAGTTTTACCTGTTTTTTGTACTTCCGATCAAGGCAAAATGGCTGGCGGTTGCAGAATGCGCGGTATACCTTTACAGCTTTATTTTTGGAAACATCAGCACGAGAGTGGAGCTTGTCATCTCCCTCGCCAACGTCATCGTTTTCTTCCTGATGACACGCAACTTTAACCGTTACGCGCCGAAGGAAATCAAACGGAAGAATGATTTTAAGAAGAACGTTAAGATCCGTCCCCAGGGTGCGACCCGCCATAAATGCGCGGTCTGCGGCCGGACTGAACTTGACGATGAGAACCTGGAGTTCCGTTACTGTTCCAAATGCGAAGGAAATTATGAATACTGCCAGGATCATCTGTATACCCACCAACATGTGACTGCAGACGGCAGACCCCCACAGAGCTGACAAGCTGCACAGGTGCAGTGACTGAGGCATGAACAATGCAAATTGTAACAATAGATTATCCCCTGTATCAAATTAGGAGTTAAATGGAGGAACATATGAAAAAGACGAAAATCATCTGTACGATGGGACCGAATACCAACGACAGGAGCTTACTGAAGGCATTGGCTGAGAATGGGATGGATATCGCCAGATTCAATTTTTCCCACGGTGATTATGAGGAGCAGAAGAGCAGGCTGGATTTGCTGAAAAGCGTCCGCGAGGAACTGGGCCTGCCGATCGCAGCTCTGCTTGATACAAAAGGGCCGGAGATTCGTACCGGGCTTTTGAAGGATGAAAAGAAAGTCACTCTGACAGAGGGACAGACCTATACCCTCACCACGAGAGAAATCATCGGCGACGAGAATATCGGTCATATCAATTATGGCGGCCTGAACGAAGATGTCACCGCCGGCAACAGGATTCTGATCGACGACGGCCTGATCGAGCTGGAAGTCCGGGAGGTAAACGGCACAGATATCGTATGTACCGTCATCAACGGCGGCGAGCTGGGGATGAGAAAGGGCGTAAACGTGCCGAATGTCAAGATCAAGCTTCCGGCGCTGACAGAGAAAGACAAAGCCGATATTGTATTTGGTATCCAGCAGGGATTTGATTTTATCGCGGCATCGTTTGTGCGGACGGCCGGCGCGATCCGGGAAATCCGGGAGATTTTAGACGAGCACGGCTCTAATATCCAGATCATTGCCAAGATTGAGAATGCAGAGGGAATCGAGAACCTGGATGAGATCATCGAGGCCAGCGACGGCATCATGGTAGCCCGCGGCGATATGGGCGTGGAGATTCCGGCGCAGCAGGTTCCCCATATCCAGAAGAAGATCATCCGCAAATGTAACCTGGCATGCAAGCCGGTTATCACTGCGACCCAGATGCTTGATTCCATGATCCGCAACCCAAGACCGACCAGGGCGGAGGTTACCGACGTGGCGAACGCCGTATACGACGGCACCGATGCGGTGATGCTCTCCGGTGAGACGGCGATGGGCAAATATCCGGTGGAGGCGTTAAAGATGATGGCGCAGATCTGCGAGGAATCCGAAGTGTTCCTGGATTATACGGCATATCGTGCGAGAAAAGTTTCCGCAGAGAATGAGCATAACATTTCCAATGCAGTATGCTACAGCTCCGTATCCACTGCCCACGACCTGAATGCGAAGGTCATCATTGCGCCGAGTATCAGCGGCTTTACTGCAAGGCTTTTGTCCAAGTGGAGACCGGGTGCACAGATCATTGGCCTCTCCCCAAGTGCTTCGGCCGTGCGCCAGATGCAGATTTACTGGGGCGTAAAGCCTTATCAGGCAAAACGTGCAGATTCCACCGACTTGCTGATCGAGCAGTCCATCGACATGTTGAAGGAGAAAGACATCATCGAGGTGGGAGACCTGGTGGTTGTGACCGCAGGCGTTGTGACCCGTGCAAGCCGCCATGAGCCGGCTACCCATACGAACATTATGCGGGTCATCACGGTTGACTGATGAGGGAAGACGCCGCAAGACGTGAAATGTCCGGCATCCGGCGGACCGTGTATATAAAATAGAACGTATAAAAATAACATAAAGTACTGGACAAAGAAGTCTGGCATAGGTTACAATCGTCGTTAAGAAATTGCAGCCTCTGTCAGGCTTTTTCTCTTATAAATCAGATAGGTAAAAGAAGGTAAAGGAGAGATACCGTGGAAAAAAGACCATTTGTAACAAAAGCACAGTTGGAGGAGATGATTCAAACGTACCCGACCCCGTTCCATCTTTATGATGAAAAGGGCATCCGGGAGAATGCAAGGCAGCTCCAGGAGGCATTTTCCTGGAATAAAGGATATAAGGAGTATTTTGCGGTGAAGGCGACTCCGAATCCATATCTGTTGAAGATATTGAAAGAGTGCGGCTGCGGGACGGACTGTTCGTCAGACACGGAGCTGATGATGTCGGATGCAGTGGGATTTTCTGGTCACGATATCATGTTTTCTTCCAACGATACTCCGCCGGAAGAATTTAAGCTGGCAGAGGAACTGGGCGCGATCATCAATCTGGATGACATCACACATATCGCCTGTGTGGAAGAGACGTTAGGCTATATTCCGAAGACGATCAGCTGCCGCTTCAACCCGGGCGGTCTGTTTAAGATCAGCAACGACATCATGGACAATCCGGGCGACGCCAAATATGGCATGACGACGGAGCAGATGTTTGAGGCGTTTCGGACATTGAAGGAAAAAGGGGCGGAGGAGTTTGGCATTCACTCCTTCCTTGCCAGCAACACGGTGACAAACGAGTATTATCCGGCCCTGGCAAAGATCCTGTTTGAGGTTGCGGTGGAGCTTCAGAAAGAGACCGGGGTGCATATTAAGTTTATCAACCTTTCTGGCGGCATCGGCATTCCTTACCGCCCGGACCAGACTCCGAATGACATCAGGGTGATCGGGGAAGGAGTCCGTAAGGTCTACGAGGAGGTCCTCGTTCCCGCGGGAATGGGGGATGTAGAAATCTATACGGAGCTTGGACGCTTTATGCTGGGGCCTTATGGCTGTCTTGTGACAAAGGCGATCCATGAGAAACACACCCACAAAGAGTATATCGGCGTAGACGCCTGCGCGGTGAACCTGATGCGCCCTGCGATGTATGGAGCATACCATCATATCACGGTGGCAGGGAAGGAAGATGCGCCCTGCGACCACAAGTATGATATCGTAGGTTCCCTGTGCGAGAACAATGATAAATTTGCGATTGACCGGATGCTGCCGGAGATTGAAAAAGGCGATCTGCTGGTCATCCATGATACCGGAGCCCATGGCTTTGCGATGGGGTACAATTATAATGGAAAATTGAAATCTGCGGAACTGCTCTTGAAGGAGGACGGCAGCGTTCAGATGATCCGGCGTGCGGAGACGGCAAAGGATTATTTTGCGACTCTGGACGGGTGCGAGATGATGAAGAAGTATTTATAGAAGGTTTGAAAATAATATTTTGGAGGAAAACTGCTGTACGCCAGGAGGCTTGATGGAGAGCCGGCGTGCGGCAGTTTTTGCTTTTCTCAGGAAAGTCTGCACAGGAAAGTCTTCTGTTTTTGGGGTTGTAAATTTTAAAAAGCCGTGATATAGTAAATACACTTATCGCGGATGATCGATCTGCAATAGTTCAATGGGTGTTATTTGCCCATCAAGAGCTGGCGTTTCGCCAGACGTTACCGGCATTTATGTTAGGAACAGCAGGACAAAGAGGAAAGGGGAGAAGTTTATATTTTATCTTGCAGCCTGCCCAAGAAATGGAGTATACTAAAAGAAAGGGATCGATATATGGGAGATATTGCATACCAGAATAAGGATATTGCGTCAAAAGTGACAGGGGAAGCCCTGATCGGCAGGAGCCTGGCTCCGTTTGGAAGGCCGGACCTGGAGATTGTCGGCATACTGCCAACGAACCTTCCGGCAATCGAAAGCAATGAACTGCGTCTGGACAACCTGTTTTTGCTGAGCGACGGCTCTCTGGCAGTGCTGGATTATGAATCGGAATTTGACCGGGAGAATTTTGTGAAGTATATCAATTACATAGCCCGGGTCATTAAGCGTTATGCAAACCAGAACAAGCTGGGGGAATTGAAACGGATCAAGATGGTGGTCATCTATACGGCGGATGTGGAGTGTGCAGACAGCGTGTATGATCTGGAAGGGCTGATTCTGAATGTGGAGTCCGCGTTTCTGGTAAACCTGGATACAGAGCAGATATACCGGGATCTGGAGGAGAAGGTTCACCGGCATGAGACACTTTCCAAAGAAGAACTGATGAAACTGATGGTGCTTCCGCTCACCGTGAAGGGGAAGGAGAAGAAGCAGGAGGTCATTATAAGGGCGGTAGAGCTGGCAAAGCAGATACCGGACCGGGGTCAGACGGTCCAGGCGCTGGCTGGGATTCTTACTTTTTCGGATAAGGTAATTGATGAGGCGTATCGCGAACGTGTGAAGGAGGAGATGCAGATGACAAAAGTAGGGCAGATGATTTTTGCGGATGGATTTGAACAGGGGATTGAACGTGGGATTGAGCAGGGAATCAGAGCAGGGATTCAGGCGGTGGTTGTAACCTGTAAGAAGCTGGGCGGTTCCAAGACGGATGCGTTATCTATGATTATCAACCAGTTTTCTTTGGCCGGAGATATGGCTCAGGAGTTTGTGGAGGAATTTTGGGAGAGAAGCTGAGAGCCTGTTTCCATGGAAGCGTAGTATGATGTAAATGGAGTACAGGAAACGGAAAAGGAGAAAAGGAGGTTATTATAAGGGCGGTAGAGCTGGCAAAGCAGATACCGGACCGGAGTCAGACGGTACAGGCACTGGCTGGGATTTTGACTTTTTTTCGGATAAGGTAATTGATGAGGCGTATCGCGAACGTGCGAGGAGGAGATGCAGATGACAAAAGTAGGGCAGATGATTTTTGCGGATGGATTTGAACAGGGAATCGAACAGGGAATCGAACAGGGGATTGAACGTGGGATTGAGCAGGGAATTAGAGCAGGGATTCAGGCGGTAATTGTAACCTGTAAGAAGCTGGGCGGTTCCAAGACGGATGCGTTATTTATGATCATCCATCAGTTTTCTTTGACGGAGGATATGGCTCAGAAGTTTTTGAGTGAATTTTGGGAGTAAAGCTGAGAGATGCGCAGTTTCATCAGTCCTATGCCATTGCTATGTGCGGTGAAAGCAATGGCATAGTAACTACACTTATTGCGGGTAATCAATCCGCAATCATTCCAATGTGCGATTTTAACCCATCCAAAGCTGGCGTTTCGCCAGAAGTTACCGGTCTTTAAGTCAGGAACAGCAGGATACAGGGGAAAAATGAGAAGAATGTATTTTACCTTGCAGTCTGCCCAAGAAATGGAGTATACTAAAAGAAAGGAATCGATATATGGGAGATATTGCATACCAGAATAAGGATATTGCGTCAAAAGTGACAGGGGAAGCCCTGATCGGCAGGAGCCTGGCTCCGTTTGGAAGGCCGGACCTGGAGATTGTCGGCATACTGCCAACGAACCTTCCGGCAATCGAAAGCAATGAACTGCGTCTGGACAACCTGTTTTTGCTGAGCGACGGCTCTCTGGCAGTGCTGGATTATGAATCGGAATTTGACCGGGAGAATTTTGTGAAGTATATCAATTACATAGCCCGGGTCATTAAGCGTTATGCAAACCAGAACAAGCTGGGGGAATTGAAACGGATCAAGATGGTGGTCATCTATACGGCGGATGTGGAGTGTGCAGACAGCGTGTATGATCTGGAAGGGCTGATTCTGAATGTGGAGTCCGCGTTTCTGGTAAACCTGGATACAGAGCAGATATACCGGGATCTGGAGGAGAAGGTTCACCGGCATGAGACACTTTCCAAAGAAGAACTGATGAAACTGATGGTGCTTCCGCTCACCGTGAAGGGGAAGGAGAAGAAGCAGGAGGTCATTATAAGGGCGGTAGAGCTGGCAAAGCAGATACCGGACCGGGGTCAGACGGTCCAGGCGCTGGCTGGGATTCTTACTTTTTCGGATAAGGTAATTGATGAGGCGTATCGCGAACGTGTGAAGGAGGAGATGCAGATGACAAAAGTAGGGCAGATGATTTTTGCGGATGGATTTGAACAGGGAATCGAACAGGGAATCGAACGGGGAATCGAACAGGGGATTGAACGTGGGATTGAGCAGGGAATCAGAGCAGGGATTCAGGCAGTGATTGTAACCTGTAAGAAGCTGGGAGGTTCCAAGACGGATGCGTTATCTATGATTATCAACCAGTTTTCTTTGGCCAGCGATATGGCTCAGGAGTTTGTGGAGGAATTTTGGGAGAGAAGCTGAGAGCCTGTTTCCCTGGCAGCGTAGTATGATGTAAATGGAGATGTACGACCATAAATGAAACAGCCGATACTTATACGCATGAAATCCTGAAACTGGATAACGCAGTAAACTATTAATTTTAATAGTATTTTTGATACAATAAGCAACGAAAAACGGAGGATAAATATGCTTAATAAACAAATTGAAGCACTAACCACTATCTTAAAAAATGATGATTTGCAAAACTATGCAGGAGACGGATTTTGGAATTTAATACAAGCAGTCATTACAGAAGATCCTTTTTCTGCATTATCAGCAGGAAAAGATATAAAAGAACTAATTTTTCATATGCCAACAGCCCTCTTTTGGGGCAAAATGAAACGTTTTCTTACAGGGACATTTCATAGTTTTGAAGAACAAGTCAAGATGGCACAAAAATTTAGCAAGGATAACAAAGAATATACAATCTTTGTCAAACGTCAGATACATCTTATTAACGCCCTGGATGATGATTTAAAAATAGACTATTTCGCGGAATTAACAAGGTGCTTCCTCTCCACAGATTTAGACAGTACACTATACTTCAAGCTTTGTAAGTTCCTTTCTACTTGTACACCAGAAGAATTATTCTTTCTTGAAAAATGTAAATACGATTTTAAAGAAAAAAATAATGCCATTATATCCTCTCTTTTTCAGTATGGTTTGTTTACTCAGATTGAAGAAGACGGAACAAGTGAAACTTTTTATGTTCTTTCAGATTTTGCAAAAGCACTCAAACAAAACAGCTTAAATTTTAAAGATGAATCACATGAAAAAACATGGCTTATTTCTTACGGGCAACTTGCTCCTTTGAATTTACCTGAATCAGCAACGACTGCAGATATAGACAAAATGTTTAATGATGTATTAAAAATTAAATAATGGGTAGGGTTAATGT
>JAPJQL010000059.1 GCA_030825115.1 Lachnospiraceae bacterium | reverse complement strand
CCCCGCACATGCCGTCCCGCCCGCCAGCGGCCAGGTTCCGGTTACCTCGGCAGTCCTGTCATTTATTATAATATGCGCGCCCAGTTTCTGCAATTCTTTTACCGTGCCAAATCTTCCCTCAAAAACAGTTTCTTCAATATGAGATACCCCGTCCGCCACCGCAGCCACCGCCACCATCACCGACTGTAAGTCTGTCGGAAACTCCGGGTAAGGCCCTGTCCGTATCTCCACAGGCCCCGGTCTCCCCTCCATGCAGACCCTCACGCCGTCCGGGGTGACAGTGATCTCTGCCCCCATCCGCCGGGCTGCGCACAGCACCTCTTCCATGTGGTGGGCAGGGGCATTGACCAGCATGACGTCTCCTCCCGCGGCCATGACAGCCCCCAGGTAAGTCCCCGCCACGATCCGGTCGCCTGCCACCTCAAACACGATATCACAAAGCGGCCGCTGTCCTTCAATCCGCAGCGTGTCGGTCCCGATCCCGTCGATCCGCGCGCCCATAGCGGTAAGAAAACGGCACAGCTCCATGATCTCCGGTTCCTTTGCGGCTCCCCGGATCCAGGTCGTCCCCTTTGCCGCAACCGCAGCCATCAGGGCGTTCTCTGTAGCTCCGACGCTGGGATATGCAAAATCAATCTCCGCCCCGGTAAGCCCGACCGTGGAAGCCGTGATCCTGTCCCCCTCCAGCCTGATCTCCGCCCCCATGCGGCGGAGCGCATAGAGATGGAGGTCGATCGGCCGTTTTCCGATCGAGCATCCTCCCGGCCGGCAGGTTACGGCGGCATTCAGCCTTCCAAGCATCGGCCCCATCAGCATGATGGAAGAACGCATCTGCTTTACCTGGGAATCTGGAATTCGGGTGGAAGACATCTCTCTTGTATCTATTGTCAGCGTATGTCCATCCAGGGTACAGATACACCCCAGATACTCTAAAATCCCCATCATACAAGACACGTCCTGTATTCTGGGGACATTGTTTATCACGGTGGTTCCCCTGTGAAGCAGAGATGCTGCCATCACCGGCAGCACCGCATTCTTGGAACCCTGTATGTTTATCTCACCTCTTAAGGAATGTAACCCGTGGACGTGAATCACAGACAATCAGATACCCCCTATAGTTTCTTCACATTCATATTATATCCTATGTAAAAGGTATGAGATTGGTTTTTATTTTTCCAGTTTTATCTGGTTGGACACGCTGAGTACCATGCCCATCTCAATCATCAGGAACAGGACCGACGTTCCTCCATAGCTGATAAAGGGAAGCGTAATCCCCGTGTTTGGTATGGTATTGGTCACAACCGCAATGTTCAGGATGACCTGAATCGCGATATGCCCCATCACCCCCACCACCAAAAGCGCGCCAAAAAGGTCCGGCGCATTGTTTGCGATCAGCATGAATCGGTAGATCATAAACAAGAAGATCAGGATGACCGATACCGCCCCAAAAAGCCCCAGCTCCTCGCAGATGATGGAAAATATCATATCATTCTGCGCCTCGGGCACAAAGCCCATCTTCTGGATGCTCTCCCCGAGTCCCTTTCCGACCAGCCCGCCGGAGCCGATGGCATAAAGCCCCTGGAGCACCTGAAACCCTCCGTCCATCGGAAATGCTTCCGGATCCAGCCACACATGGATACGCTCCAGCTGATAAGCTTTTAACAGACCGATCTTTTCCAGCGCCACCGCCAGCGGTCCTGCCGTGGCGATCGTCAGAATTCCGACTCCGCCGCAGAGAAAGAACGGCCATTTTTTCTTACATGACACAAACAGCATGACAAATGCAATTCCCACGATAATGATCCCGGAGCTCAGGTTGTTGGCCGCGACGATCGCCGCAATCGGCAGCGCCAGTCCCATGACGATCGCCATCGCCTTCCACTGGTTGATGCTCTTTCCCATCTGGGTGATCAGAGCCGCCAGCATGACGATCAGCGCAATCTTTACAAACTCTGTGGGCTGGAAGGAAAGGCTTCCCACGCCCAGCCAGCGCTTCTTGCCGTTTGCTTCAATCCCCACCAGGGAAACGGCGATCATCAGCACATAGGAAAGGACATATGCAAAGACTGCAAACCGGGCATACCAGTGGTAATCCATTTTGGAAATGATGACCGCAAGCACCAGGCCGGCCGCTGCAATCTTGAGCTGGCGCATCATAAAATACGATGCATTGCCAAACTTGAGCTGAGCCGTATAGGAACTGGCGCTGTATATCATGACCAGCCCAAAAGCAGTCAGGAATATGATACAGAACAGCAGGCTGTAGTCATAGAACCGCCTCGGTTTGTTCTTCTTCGCCATAGGCTTCCTCCTACAGATTTCTTACGCACTCCTTAAACACATCGCCGCGCTGCTCATAGTTGTCAAACATGCCCCAGCTCGCGCAGGCAGGGGACAGGAGTACATTATCCCCGGTGTTGGCATACGCCGCGCAGACGCGCACCGCCTCCGCCATATCTTCTGCATACATGATCTCGGTAAATCCGTGCCGCCTTGCACATTCTGCAATCTTGTCACGGGTCTGGCCAATCAGCACGATATATTTTACCTTATCGCCAAAAGCTTCGATCCACTCGTCATACTCGCTCTGCTTATCATAGCCCCCGGCGATCAGCACGATAGGTCCCGGCATTGCATGGATTGCCTGGATCGCGGCATCCGGGTTCGTTCCCTTGGAATCATTGAAGTACTTCACCCCGGCGCGCTCCAGCACAAATTCAATCCGGTGCTCCACCGCTTTAAACTCCTTCACGGTCTTGAGGATCGACGCCATCGGCACGCCCATGTGGATGCTGATGGCAATCGCAGCCATCACGTTCTCATAATTGTGACGGCCGAGAAGCTGGATCTCGTCAACCTCTAAAAGCGCCTCCGTCTTTCCACCGTGGTTGTAATAGATCACATCGTCTTCCAGATACAGTCCGTCTTTTATCACCTGCGAGCCGGAAAAGAATGTCACCTTCGGTTTCAACGCCTTATCCTCGCCGAACTCCTTCAGCACCGCGTCGTCGTAATTCAGGATGATCCAGTCGTCCTCCGTCTGGTTGGATGCGATCCGTTCTTTCACCTCGATATAGTTCTCCATCGTCCCATGGCGGTTCAAATGGTCCGGCGTGATGTTTAAGATCGCGCTGACATTCGGGTGAAAATCCATGATCGTCTCCAGCTGGAAGCTGGAAACCTCCGCCACAGTTACGGAACTGTCTGTCGTCTTAAGCGCAGTTTCCGTGTAGGGGATCCCGATATTCCCCACCACGAACACCTCTTCGTAGAAGGATTTCATAATCTCCCCGACCAGCGCCGTCGTCGTCGTCTTTCCGTTGGTGCCGGTAATCGCCGCCAGCTTCCCTTTTGCCACGTGGTAAGCAAGCTGGATTTCGCTCCAGATCGGAATCTTCGCTTCATCCAACACAGGAACAAACGGCGCGTCAAGCGGAATCCCCGGGCTGATGATCGACAGCTCGACCCCCAGCAGATCCGGTCTGGTAAGCTCTCCCAGCACAACAGTGAGCTTTGCACCCTCATCGAAATTCTCTTTGATCGCCTCCGGGTCAAGCCCGCTGTTCCCGTCGTAAAGAACCACTTCTCCGCCCATCTCCAGAAGAAGCTTTGCGGCAGCGATGCCGCTCTTGCCGGTTCCGGCTACTAAAACTTTCTGATCGCTCATGTCTCTTTCCTCCTCGTTGCGAGCACGTGGCGCCTGCCAAAAGGCGCTTACGCGGCTATAATCCTAAGTAAGCCACCAGGCAAAGGATCGCGGTCGTGATAGAAAATACCGCCACCACCCTGGTCTCTGACCATCCTCCAAGTTCAAAATGATGATGGATCGGCGCCATCCTGAATATCCGTTTCCCATGAGTCGCCTTAAAGTAGGTGACTTGCATGATCACGGACAACACTTCCACCAGATAGATAAAGCCAATGATCAGGATAAAGAACGGCATCTGCATCATAAACGCGCTTGCCGATACAAACCCGCCCAGAGCCAGGGAACCGGTATCCCCCATAAAGACCTTGGCCGGATAAACATTAAACAACAAAAAGCCCAGAAGGCTTCCCACCACCGCGCCGGTGATCGGGCTGATGCCGCTCTTTTCCCCCAGGGCCACGATTGTCAAAAACGTCGCCACCAGAATCGTGACGCTGGTGCAAAGCCCGTCTAATCCGTCCGTAAAATTCACGCCGTTGTCTGTTCCAAGCACCACGACAAACACGAACGGGATGAACAGCACTCCCAGGTTCAGAAAATATCCATCGTCAAACCCGCCGGTAAACGGGATCAGCGCCGTCGTCCCAACCTCGCCGGAATGCAGCAGGTAATAGATGAAGATGCCGGTGATCACAATCTGCCCCAGAAGCTTCTGCTTCGGATTCAGCCCCTCGGAGCGCTTCATCACGATCTTGATATAGTCGTCGAGAAAGCCGATAATCCCAAATCCCACCGTCATGAATAATACCGGGATGATCTTCGGATACTCCCGGATATAGAACAGGGATGTGATGACGATGCTGGTAAGGATCACCAGACCGCCCATCGTCGGCGTCCCCTGCTTCTTCAGGTGGGCCTGCGGGCCGTCGTTTCGCACCTGCTGTCCGAATTTCAGTTTATGAAGGAATGGTATCACAACCGGGCATAAAATCGCGCTGATTGCGAAGGCGATGATGATCGCCAGTATCGTCTCATTAATCATGTCGCACCTCTGTCTTTTATGTATCTGTACGTATTTTCACATCCTATAGTATACGTCTTTTTAAGGGAATAATCAACTGTTTTCCTGTGTTGCCTCAATTCCCAGATACGGCAGGATATTCAAAAAAATATCGGAAATTACAGGGGCGGCGATGGTTCCGCCGTAGTAAACGCCCTGGGGCTCATCGATCGTGATCAGGGCGATCACCTGCGGATCGTCCGCCGGCGCAAAACCGATAAAAGAAGAAATATATTTTTTCAGGCTTCGCGGCAGTTTTTCCGATGTCGCCGTCTTCCCCCCGATGCGGTATCCTGGAATCGCGGCTTTTTTTCCGCTCCCTTCCGCCACGACCTGTTCGAGGATGAACCGCATCGTCGCGCTCGTCTCCTCCGAGACGATATGCTCTTTTACGGGATAGTCAAACCGGTGGATCGTCCCCTGCTCCTCATTGACCACCTTTACGCCAAAGTGGGGCGTGATCCTGTTTCCTCCGTTTACGATGGAGGCGGCGGTCGTGATGAGCTGGATCGGCGTGATCTGGAAGGACTGGCCAAACGATACGGTCGCCAGCTCCACAAGTCCCATATTTTCCTTTTTATGCATGATAGTCCCCGCCTCGCCCGGCAGGTCGATGCCGGTCTTCTGCTTTAACCCAAACTGCTCAAAATAGTGATAGTAGTTGTCAATCCCGAGCCGCTGCCCCACATCGATAAAGACAGGATTGCAGGAATTCATAGCCCCCTGCAGAAATGTCTCGCCGCCGTGTCCCCCCACTTTGTGACACCGGATCTTCCTGTCCTCCACGATCCGAAACCCGGGGCAGGAAAACCGGTCGTCAAGACCTACGACTCCGGCTTCTAAGCCTGCTGCCGCCGTGATGATCTTAAACGTAGACCCCGGCTCATAGGTATCGTTCAGGCAGGGATTTCTCCACATCTGGTTTAACAGCTCCTGCTTTTCCTTTGCCGAAATCCCCGCATCTGCCTCCCTATTCAGCGTAAACGGCTCGTTTAAATTGAATTCCGGGGCGTTTGCCATCGCTAAGATTTCCCCGTTCTGCGGGTTCATCACGATGATGGACACCCGGTTCGCCTGCTTTTTTTCCATCGTCTCATACGCCGCCTGTTCGGCATACTGCTGGATATTTACATCCAGGCTGACATGCAGGTCATTGCCTGCAACCGGCTCCACCCGGTCCTCAAAGGCATTCTCGATCTCCACTCCCGCCGCGTCGGTCATCGTCAGGATGGTTCCGTTTATGCCTTTCAGATACGGTTCATACATGACTTCCAGCCCGATGATGCCCTGGTTGTCTCCTCCGGTAAAGCCAAGCACCTTGGAGGCAAGGGAGTCATAGGGATAATAGCGCTTGTAATCTTCGTCCACCTTGACGCCGGCAAGATGGACGTTGCGGATTTTGTCCCCCATCTCTTTATCCACGTTGGTGCGGATAATCTCCCGGGAACTGCGCTTCTCCACCTTTTTCCGCACGGCTTCCTCCTCCAGTCCGAGTTCTTCGCAGAGGGTTTTTATCACCGTCTCCGGCTCTTTGATCTGATTGTGAATCACGGAGATCGTGCACACAGTCCGGTTGGTGGCGATCACCACCCCGTTGGCATCCACGATATTCCCCCGCGCCGCCTTGATCGTGCGTTCCCGCTCATGCAGGTCCTCCGCCATCTGGCTGTAATGTTCAGAACGGTACATCATAAGAAAAACAAGCCGCCCCATGAGACCTGCCATGCAGATGCACAGCAGAAAGCACAGGATGGCTATCTTTTCCCTATGGTGGGTTTGATTAGAATTCATCACCGGCTCCTGCAAAGCTCATTGTTATAATATATGAACCGGGTTGAAAAATATGATACAACTGTTCCGGACGGCGGGAATATGGGTGTGAACCCCCGCGTCAAGCTCGCTTGTAAGCGAGGGTTCACACCCATATTCCCATCGGAGGAACCTCCGATGCTTCTTGTATGACCCCCGGTCATACAAGAAGATGGCCAAAAGTCATACAAGAAGATGAGCCGTCCCACTCTCCGCCCCCTACGCCCCCGGATTCGGCACAACGATCGGAATCTCACCCGGAACGTTCCCCTCCTGCGTCTCATTGCGGTCCGGCGCAGGGTCTGTCGCTGCCTGGGTCTGCCGCGTCGTTTCCGGCGCTTCGGTCGGGGCCTCCGTGGTCCGCTTTGCAGTCGTCGGAGCCTCTGTCGTCTTCTTCGCGGTCGTCGGGGCTTTTGTCGTCTTTTTTGCAGTCGTCGCTGCCTCTGTCGTCTTTTTGGCGGTTGTCGCCGCCTCCGTCGTCTTTTGGGCAGTAGTGCCTGCCGTCTCCTCCGCAGGCTCCGTCATCCCTGACGGATAGCCCGGATTCATCCCGCCGTCCGAAGCATGGCCCGGAACACTGTCCGGCAGCCCGCTGTCCTCGGCATCCGGGTCTACATACTCTTCTGTCTCATAGACCTTCGGCTCCTCTGTTGCATCCGGTCCCTGGGCATTGTTGTCTGTGATTCCCTCATTCTCCGGAAGCTGTGATGATACATCATCCTGCGGATCGTCAAAATCCACATTTGGGAATACGTTCATATATGGAAGGATCTCTTCCATGATCTTTCGGAATACTTCGCTGGCATAGGAACTGTGGGGCTGATCATCCGTGTGGGGTGTATCGATCGTCACGTATACCAGCACCTGCGGATCGTTTGCCGGGGCAAACCCGCAGAAGGAAACCAGATAATTTTTCAGGCTTCTCGGCTGCTTCTCGGCTGTTCCCGTCTTTCCTGCAATCGCATATCCCGGAACGGCCGCAGCACCCCCCGTCCCTTCCTCCACGGTTCTGTAAAGGGCGTCCCGGATGAAGCTGCTGGTGTTCTCCGACACGGTCTCCCGCACCAGCCTGGGCTCTAACTTCTTTACCACAGAACCCTGCTCATTTAAAATCTGTTTCACCACCCGCGGTTCATAGTAGGAGCCGCCGTTGATGACAGAGCTGTATGCCGCCGCCATCTGGATCATCGTACAGTTATAGTTCTGTCCAAAAGAGTTCGTCGCCAGGTCAGACGGCTTGATATTCGTCTCATCGTAGATCAGTGAGCTGGTATCTGCCTCGCCCGGAAGATCGATTCCGGTCTTCTGACCGAAGCCGAATATTTTCTGGTATTTGGCAAACCTGGCTCCGCCCTCGATCGCCGCCATCTGCATCATCGCATCGTTGCAGGACTGCATCAGGGATTCCGCCACCGTCAGATGCCCATGTCCTGATCGCTTCACGCACCGGATCCTCCAGCCGCCCACCTCCTGATATCCGTCGCAGAAGAAGGATTCGTTGCCGCTCAAAAGCCCTTCCTCCATCCCTGTCGCCACGGTAAATATCTTGGACGGCGAGCCCGGTTCATAGGTGTCGCTGATACAGTAATTCCGCCATACCTGGTTCCATGCCACCTGCTGGCCAAAAGACATGATCTCGTCCGCCGTATAGTGGGAAGATACCTGGCTGATGGTGATCGGAGTCCCCTCCTTATGCTGGCGGTTGTAAGTTTCCATCGCCTCTTTTTCACCCAGCGCCCGAATCTGCTCATCGGTATATCTGCCCTTTAAATCCCTTGGATTGTTCAGGTCAAACATGCTGTCGCTTGCCATCGCCAGGACATCCCCGTTGTTCGGGTCCATCACCACTACGCCAATCCTGTCAGACCCCATCCCGTTTTGCCATTCCCGGATGTGCTTCTCCACGATGTTCTGGATATTCACATCGATCGTAGACACCACCGTATTGCCGTTGGAAGCAGATTTGATGACTTTTTCCAGGTTGGAATCGTCGTTCAGATAGCCATATTCCCGGCCGTTGGTGCCGATCAGCGACTCATTGTAGGACTGTTCGATGCCGCCGTTTCCGCCCGCTCCGTCACTGGTCGCAAAGCCGATGACATTGCACGCCAGGCTGTTGTAGGGATATACCCGTTTGTACTCCTCCTCAAACCAGATGCCGCGAATCCTCGCCTTGGAATCCGCCTCGCTGTTCCTCTTATGGACCTCTTTCCGATAAGCTTCAAATGCCTCTTTCTGGTCGTAGGAGAGCTGCCTTTCATAGCGGATGTACTGCTTGTCGGGATTTTCCGTGATCAAATTTCTCATGGTCTGGGCATCGTAGCCAAAATTGACCGTCAGAGCGGCGACCGATGCCTCCAGATAATCCTCCGGTTTTGACATGATCTGCTTGGGGTCGATGATCAGGTTGTATACCTTCTCCGTCGTCGCCAGATAAGTCCCGTTGCGGTCCACGATATCCCCGCGCCGGTAGGGGATCACCCGGCTGTCATAATCCTGCTGGGACAGCACGATCTGATTGTACCTGTCCTTATTGTTCTGGATAATGCTGTACAGCACATAAATCAATGCAAACAAAGCCAGCGTAATTACGATGACCGTAATCGCCAGCTTTTCCTGCATGTATCTGGTAAACACTTTTTTAGGGTTTTGTTTTGTGTTTTGTTTTGTATTCTTTCTTGTATTGTGATTAGTGTTTTGGGATGTCCTCATACTGTCTTACATACTCGCTTTCTGTCTTGTCGTACAGAAGGACCTGATTCCTGTTCGCATATACCATCCCAAGTTCCTCTGTTGCCACCTTGTAGACATGGTCTAAATCAATATAAGTATTGATTCTTGTTGCCAACGCATCATTTTCAGACTTCAATTGTTCCAGTTCCCGCTCCAGTTCCTCGATGTGATGGATCCTGGCGTTAATGGAGGACTGCACCTGCAGATAGCTGACGCAGAGATACAGGGCACAGAGCGCCGCAAGCGTCAGCACGATCACATATGGCAAATCCATATGAAGTGCTTTTTCCTGGTTCCTTCTGACTGTATGGTTGATCGCCGGACGGCCCTGTCTGTCCCGCTGTGGTTTCTGCGGTGCATAAGCCGGTTCGGTCTTTCGTACTGTATTCCCGTGTACATAAGCAGCCTGTGCCGCATGTACCGGTCGCCTGTTTCTTGCAGCCATACCCATTCCTCCCTTTCCCTTTTTTCCTGCGGAGCGCGATTCCCCAGACCGTCTCCTGTCTATCTCCGTTCAAACACCCGGAGCTTTGAGCTCTTCGCGCGCTTGTTTTCCTCTATCTCCTCATCGGATGGCACGATCGGCTTGCGTGTAACCACCATTCCCTTGCTGACCTTTTTGCACATGCACACCGGAAATCCCGGCGGGCAGATACATGGATTCTCATTGTCCCGAAACCGCACCTTCACAATCCTGTCCTCCAGAGAGTGGAATGTAATGATGCTCAGCCGTCCGCCCGGCTTTAACAAATCGATCATCGTATCGATCGACTGTTCCAGGACAGAAAGCTCCCGGTTCAGTTCAATCCGGATCGCCTGAAAGGTCTTTTTCGCAGGATGTCCGCCAACGGCCCGTATTTTCATCGGTATCGCCGCCTTAATTGCTTCTGTCAGCTCTCCCGTCGTCTCAATCGGTTTCTCCTGCCGAACCCTCACAATGTGTTTTGCTATATTTTTAGCGAATTTATCTTCTCCATAATCCCGGATCATCCGGTAAAGCTCGGCTTCACTGTACGTATTCACAATGTCCGCCGCAGTCTGGGTATTCCTCTGGTCCATCCGCATATCAAGCGGCGCATCCTCCCGGTAGGTAAATCCCCTCTCCGCCGTATCCAGCTGATAAGATGAAACGCCAAGGTCCAGATAGATCCCGTCGACCTGCTCAATCCCCAGATTCTTCAGCACTTGCGCGATATGTTCGTAGTTGCTCCGGACGATGGTGACCCTGTCCCCGTATTCTTTCAGGCGCT
Source organism: Lachnospiraceae bacterium (assembly GCA_030825115.1). Taxonomy (GTDB): domain Bacteria; phylum Bacillota; class Clostridia; order Lachnospirales; family Lachnospiraceae; genus Brotaphodocola. The sequence goes on along the minus strand of JAPJQL010000059.1, from coordinate 3,302 downwards.
CAGAGGCCGCCCGGATCGCATCCGCGTCCTGGTCTATCCCGATAAAACGCCCCTGCTCACCCAGACGTCTGCATACTTCCCAGGCATGTCCGCCTCCCCCCAGCGTACCATCTACATAGATGCCGTCCGGTTTGATGTTCAGGCTGTCAACTGTCTCATAGAGCAGTACAGATTTGTGTTCAAATGTCATATTCCAAGACCTTCCATATTCTCTGCAATCTCTTCCATATCGTCATACGTATTGGACTGGTTCCAATTATCCCGGCTCCAGATCTCGATCCGGCTGCCTACGCCTACCAGTACCGCATCCTTGTCAATCTTCGCAAATTCCCTGAGTACTGCGGGAAGCAGGATCCGTCCCTGCTTGTCCACTTCACAGGTGGTGGCTCCTGCAAGGAAAAAGCGCGAAAACTTTCTGGCGTTGGCGTTCGTGAGTGGTAAGGCATGCAGCTTTTCTTCCAGGGCTTTCCATTCGGTATTCTCATAGACAAATAAACAGCCGTCGAGTCCCTTCGTAACCACGAACTCTTCGCCCAGCTGTTCCCTGAACCTGGAAGGAACGATCAACCTGCCCTTCGCATCTACCGTATGATTATATTCACCCATGAACATCATAATCACCTGCTGCCATCTTACGCCACCTTGTTACCATTTCTTACCACTTTGTACCACTTTCCACCACTTGGTAGTTCTATTCTAGTACATCGCCAGCAAAATAGCAAGAAATTTTAAAGAATTTTAAAGAAAAAGCGGCAAAAAAATAAGGCGGCTGCAAGCTTTCTGCAACCGCCTCTAGATATGTACAAAGGTCAAAATCCTGCTACTATATATAGTTCAATCAACCGATCCAACTCTACGCTGTGCCGATAAATCTCTTCGTACTTTTCTTTTAAATCAATGCTTTTATTTAGTTTTGCCCTTGTCAGCTCAATCTTTTGCACTAATTCTTCTTTCGAAACTTTCATCTACGCTTCTCCTTTAGTTCCTCGCGCCAACAGCGCATGCCGGTATGCCAACACGGCTGCCGCAATCAAAATCAATACCATGGATAACGCCTGAGATACCGCAATTCCGGTGTTAAAGAACAGCAGCTGATCGGTACGCAGCCCTTCAATCCAGAATCTGCCAGCTCCATATCCAAGAAGATAAATCCACAGCATCTCCCCGTCAAACTTTTTACGTTTGCGGTACCAGAGCATGAAACACAGGAGGCCTGCATTCCAGAGCGACTCATACAGGAAAGTTGGATGCACCTGGATGTAACTAATCCCATTCTCCACAATCAGGTGGTTCAGCACATCGTCATTGAGCATATTTTCGTTCACCAGGGACAGCTTGATCCGCATCGCAAGCAGGTTGTCCGTGTACCCGCCAAACGCTTCGCTGTTGAAGAAATTTCCCCATCTTCCGATAATCTGACCGGTAACCAATCCCAGCACGCCGCTGTCCGCCATAGAGAAAAATGACAGCTTTTTCGCCTTGGTATAGACCGTCAAAGTGATGACTGCCGCGATCACGCCTCCATAAATAGCAAGACCCCCTGCACGCAGGTTGAATATCTGCAGGAGATTATCTTTGTAGTAGTCCCATTCAAATATTACGTAATAAATCCTGGCTCCCATAATGGAGAAAATAATTCCATACAATGCAAAGTCCAGATAAATCTCCGGATCCTGTCCCCTTCTTTTTGCATCTGACTGTGCCACCCAGATTCCAGCTAACATGCCAAGCCCTATGATAATCCCGTAGTAGGCAACCTGAAATCCGAATATAGAGATACTGTTCCGTAAATTCTGTATCGCGATTCCCAGATGTACGAAACTAATATCAACTCCTTCCATCTTGCATTCTCCTTTCGATGCTAAATTTATTTTACCTTCAAAATACCCAAAAATCAAACATAATCGGACGACTTATTTCGCTATATTTCGACATGCACAGACTTTTTCCAACTATATTTCGGGTTTTTTTCTTCCTTTTCCCTTCTTACCGGGTTTAGGTCTTTTAATTGTGCAAATTCTATGCTACAATTAATCCGCATGAAAATCAAGTAAAACTTTGAGAACATTTTAGAAAGATTTTGAAAACATATTAAGATAGGAAGGTATCATCGTATGAAATTAGGTATCGTAGGCCTGCCAAACGTAGGCAAAAGCACCCTCTTCAACTCCCTGACCAAAGCAGGCGCGGAATCCGCTAACTACCCGTTCTGTACCATCGACCCGAATGTAGGCGTCGTGCCGGTGCCGGATCACAGGCTGAAACTGCTGGGGGATTTGTACCACTCTAAAAAAGTGACCCCTGCCGTGATCGAGTTCGTAGACATCGCCGGACTGGTAAAGGGCGCATCCAAGGGCGAGGGGCTGGGAAACCAGTTTTTGGCAAATATCCGCGAGGTAGACGCGATCGTACACGTCGTTCGCTGCTTCGAAGATCCCAATGTCATTCATGTGGAAGGAAGTGTAGACCCGCTGCGGGATATTGAGACGATCAATCTGGAACTGATCTTTTCTGATATTGAGATTCTGGAGAGAAGGATTGCAAAGACCGCAAAGTCGGCGAACAATGATAAGTCGCTGGCAAAGGAACTGGCGATCTTAAAGGAATTAAAAGCGATCCTGGAGGAGGGCAGCCTTGCCTGTGCCTATGAGAACGACGACGATGATGTCATGGCATTTGTAAACTCCCTGAATCTTCTGACCTGCAAGCCGGTGATCTTTGCGGCTAATGTGGCTGAGGATGATCTGGCCGACGACGGCGCTTCCAACGAATATGTGGCTAAGGTCCAGGCTTTTGCCGCTGAAAACAACTCCGAGGTATTTGTCATCTGCGCCCAGATTGAGCAGGAAATCGCGGAACTGGACGACGATGAAAAGAAGGAATTCCTGGACGCGATGGGACTTGCGGAGTCCGGATTGGACAAACTGATCGCCGCCAGCTACCGGCTGCTGGGGCTGATCAGTTATCTGACTTCCGGCGAGGATGAGACAAGGGCCTGGACGATCAAGGTCGGCACGAAGGCGCCGCAGGCGGCCGGGAAGATCCACAGCGACTTTGAGCGCGGGTTTATCCGGGCTGAGGTGGTGAATTATCAGGACCTGCTGGATTGCCAGACGTATGCCAAGGCTAAGGAGAAGGGGCTTGTGGGGATTGAAGGGAAAGAGTATGTGGTGAAGGATGGGGATGTGATTTTGTTTCGGTTTAATGTCTGATACCATTTTTTGTCACAAAACTTTTGTAAAATCCAGGAGCCGTTACTTTCATGTGGCGGCTCCGTTTGACGTCCCCCCCTACATTACCCC